>CALREX010000007.1 GCA_943356465.1 Candidatus Peribacteria bacterium | reverse complement strand
TGTGTTTGGCATGATTTTTGTCATGCCCTCAGCCTACTTCTCTCCCAAAAAAGTGCAAAAAGTGTGTGCACATTACCCAACGGCCTTGACAATATCTTCGCTTCATGATTTAATATAAAACTTAATTAAAAATAGTATGGGAGATTTAGATGGAGTAAAAAAGGGTGTAGTGGAGGGTAGCATAGGTATTGAAAAAGCTACTGAAGGCGGTGATATGATTAAAGGTGCTGTTGATAATTCAAGGCGCAAATTTTTGGGTTGGCTTGGTAAAGGTGTCGGACTTGCGGCTATGGGTACTCTTTTGCCTGCTTATACTGCAGATAAGCCATCTGGAGATTCTCTGGAAGATTCCATGAAAAGTAAAACTCCGGCTTTGACTCCTGAGGACGTGAAAGTTGTTGAAAAATCTGGTGTGGTTATTCCTGAAGATAGTGCTGAAACCCGTGATGCTTATTTTTATGGTGTTTCTGTAATGATGGGGCTTGGAATTGCTGTAGATGTAGCCGTTGCTACGCTTGCGATGTATAGAAAATTTGGATCTTCGAGGGCGAAGTCAGCATGGATATTTGGAGTAGGGGCGAGTCATATTCTTTTGCCTGTACTTTCTGGTGCGGCCACTGCCGGTGCTGAAACAGGTGGTGAAAAAATCGGTTACGGTGAAATTGCCCAAAGAGGGCTTTCTGCCGCTGGTTTTGCTATCTTGGCGAAGTTTTTGTATGGTGAAATTAAAGGGGATGAAGAAGGCGAGGGCGAAGATGTGGATGTGATAGGTTCTCTGGATGCGTCTTTTTTGAAATATATTGCTGCGGTTTGGTCTGTTTCTGTTGATGCAGCTATTTCAGGTCCGGCAAAATGGGAGCAGGCTAGAACTGCAAAATGGGGACACAATAATATTCTTACAAGTATTGTGATTGGTGGTCTTACTGTTTCACTTGTTGCGGCTTTGGCGCTTAAGGGTGCGGAAATGCTTCATAAAAAATATGGAGATGAGGGATCGAAAGATATTGATAAAAAACTTGGAAAAATGGATCGTCCATTGCTTTTTGTTGAATCATTGGCTTTGAACTATTTTGGTACGAATGCCTTGATGAATGGTACTTTTAAAATGGATTTAAGCCCTGCATCTATTGCGGTATTGGATACAGCTTTTACTGCGACAATGTTTAAAATGGCGAAAAACGGAGCTAAAGTTGATGCTCCGAAAAATGAGAAAGCTGATAAGGCCGATGTCCCAAAAAGTGAAGAGTAAGGCTAAATCAGCCGATTTATTCTTCTGATAACATTTTTATTTCAATCTGTACTCCAGCCGGAAGGTTTAGGCTGGAAAGAGATTCGATTGTTTTTGGTGTTGTTTCGCGGATGTCGATAAGGCGTGAGTGAGTTCTGATTTCGAATTGTTCACGTGCGTTTTTGTGAACGAATGTTGATTTGTTTACTGTGAATTTTTCGATTTTTGTTGGCAACGGAATCGGACCTGCAATCATTGCTCCTGTTCTTTCAGCTGTGTCGATGATAAGTTTTGTTGTTTCATCTATTACTCTATGGTCGAATGATTTGATTTTGATTCTGATTTTTTGCTTTGTTGCCATGGTTTTGTGGGTTAATAATTTTAAAAAAACCGAGATTGTACAGCTCGGTCAAAGGTTTGATCCTTAACATGAATTTGAGCTGTCCCGCATTGCGAGCGATTTCCTAAAAACAGGAAATCAATTTTGTAGTGGATTTATATATGTATTAAAGGCTTAAGTCAAGAAAAATATTGATTTTCAGCGTCTTTACCTTTTTGCTATTTTGTGGTATAATACCCTATGGTATTTATTAAGCTTATGTTATGAGAGGTAATCTTATGAAGCCTGGAGATGAAGAAAGTCCTACCGGAAGAACCGGTGGTGAAGATTTAGCGCATCCTACTGCTCCAGGTGCTATTGATGCCGATGTGTCCAATGGAGAAGAGCAGCCCGGGCGTTTAAGTATGCCGTCGAGTGCCGGTTTTCCTGTTGAGGCTGCACATGAATATAGTACTCAAAGGGGGACTCCGATACCTCCTCCAAGACTTGATCTTGGTGATAGATGAGTCGAGACTATTTCTTCCGATGTTGGAGTAGCTGAATTGTGTAGAAGGATTGATGCTGCAAAAAGTGTATTAGTTTCACGTTTTAAGTCTTTTATTTCAAGAATTTTTAAAACTGCCCCTATAGAGGTTAATTTTGAAAATTTAAAATTTTCTTCGATTAATGGTGAGAGCGGACAATTTTTGAGAATAGAGGGATTGAATGATCATGTCGTTCATGTTGAAGGACATGATGTTTTGTTTTCTGTCCTTTGTTCCGCGGAGGGATTTAGGATTACGCAACCAAAAAATGGTGTTTTTGATTTGGAAGTTTCCACTGATGTTTTTGAAGAAAAGCCTATTTCTGTGTCTCAGCAACCCGGTGGTGAACTTACGAGATTGACTAGACCGGCTTTGCCAGCGATAACTCCAGGATCTATATCTAAAGGTGTTAATGATAAGGCTTCTGCTTTGGTTCCGCCGCCATCTGTACCTGAAGGTGGAGGTAAAAGTGATGATGATAGTATGAGTTTTAGTGTTTAATTTTATACAACAAAAAAGACCTTCTTTTTAGGGAAGGTCTTTTTGATTTGTGAGTTTTTGTTCTCTAAGACTATTTGATAATCTTAGCAACTACTCCTGCTCCGACTGTTCTTCCACCTTCGCGGATAGCGAAACGTGTTCCTTCGTCTAGAGCGATAGGAGCTCCAAGAGTAACAACCGCTTTTACGTTATCTCCAGGCATGACCATTTCAACACCTGCTGGCAGCTCAAATGCTCCAGTAACATCTGTCGTTCGGATGTAGAATTGTGGTCTGTATCCTTTGAAGAATGGAGTATGTCTTCCACCTTCATCTTTTGTAAGTACGTAAACTTCGGCTTCGAATGCTGTGTGAGGAGTGATTGATCCAGGTTTTGCAATAACTTGTCCTCTTTCAATTTCTTCTCTTTCAATTCCACGTAGAAGTAGACCTACATTGTCACCGGCTTGTCCTTGATCAAGACTCTTCTTGAACATTTCAACACCTGTAACTGTAACTTTTCTTGTATCTCTAATACCAACGATTTCAACTTCTTCATTTACTTTAACAACTCCTTTTTCAACTCTTCCAGTTGCAACTGTTCCTCTACCTTTGATAGAGAATACATCTTCAACTGACATCAAGAATGGTTTGTCTAATTCACGAACAGGTTCCGGGATGTATGTATCCAAAGCGTCAAGAAGATCAAGGATTGGTTTTGCTGCAACCGGATCCTCTGGATTCTCAAGTGCTTTTAGAGCTGATCCTCTGATAATAGGTACATCATCTCCAGGATATTCATATTTTTTTAGAAGTTCACGAACTTCCATTTCTGAAAGGTCTGCGATCTCAGGATCCGCCATGTCCATCTTGTTTAAGAAAACAACGATGTATGGAACGTTTACCTGATGGGCAAGAAGGATATGTTCACGAGTTTGTGGCATAGGACCGTCTGCGGCTGATACTACTAGAATCGCTCCATCCATTTGAGCAGCTCCAGTGATCATGTTCTTTACATAATCGGCATGTCCAGGACAGTCAACGTGAGCGTAATGTCTCTTTGCTGTTTCGTACTCCTGGTGTGAGGTAGCGATCGTGATACCTCTAGCTTTTTCTTCAGGAGCGTTGTCGATTTGGGCATATGATACAGCCTTGTTTCCGCCTCCGAAGTTTTTTGCTGCAACTGTAGTGATTGCGGCTGTGAGTGTAGTCTTACCGTGATCAACGTGGCCTATTGTACCAACGTTCACGTGTGGCTTATTTCTCACAAATACTCCTTCTGCCATATTGGTAATTGTTAAAATAATATATAAAATAATTTGATGTCGACTTAAATTTGCGACGATTAGTCGCACGCGACAGCTCCGGAAATATATACGAGAATTTAGGGTAATGCAAGAGAAATTTTTGTCTTGTTTGTGTTGGTAGAATGTTGGGTATATTTGAAGAATATTTTCTTATGTTTCCGCTATTAATGCATCAATTTCTGCACAAGCATGATTAAAAGCTTGTGCGTCAAACGATCCATAGTCTTTTGCAGCTAGATCTCTCGAGCATGCCTGTGTATCAACTACTCCTTCTGCAAGCAATTTTTCCAATATATAAACGATATAATGATTGTTATTAATATTTGGAAATACTTGAAATGCTTGTTCTGGTGCTAAGAAAGGGCTTAATTTTTTGCCCATGCCTATTTCGTGAAGTGCTTTATCTGTTGATAGAATGTCCCTGTAACATGTTAATTTGTCACGTAATTTGTTAATTGTTTCAGGGGTTTTTGGCAGTTTGAGTTTTGGAGATTCCTGATTTTTTGGGAGTGGACCTTTTGCGTCTGTTTCCATATGGTATATTGTTAAAAGGTTGGTTGTAATTATGGACTTGGTTTTTCTGTAGGTCAACAAAAAAAAGTGTCATTGGTTACCCAACGACACTTTTTAATAGATTGGTTTTCTTTATTTGTTTCCTGTTCTCTTTGCGATGATTGTTTCAGCAACAGAGTTTGGAACTTTTTCGTAGAAACCGAATTCCATTGTGTAATTACCGCGGCCTTGTGTCATTGAACGAAGGTCTGTTGCGTAACCGAACATTTCAGACAATGGGATAGTTGCTTTGATGAACTTAACCATTGTTCTGTCTCCAGTTTCAAGGATTTGTCCACGACGTGAGCTGATATTTCCCATTACATCTCCAAAATAATTTTCAGGAACAACCACTTCCACTTTCATCACAGGTTCTAGAATAACCGGGCTAGCTGCTTTTGTTCCACTTTGGAAAGCCATCGAACCGGCAATCTTGAACGCCATTTCTGATGAATCCACTTCATGGAAACTTCCATCGATAAGTTCTGCTTTGATGTCTACTACAGGATATCCTGCAGAGATTCCTCTTGTAAGTGCTTCTTGAATACCTTTATCAACGGCTGGAATAAATTCTCTAGGAATCTTTCCTCCAACAATTGAATTTACGAATTCATATCCTGTTCCAGGAGCTTGTGGATAAAGTTTAAGAACTACGTGTCCGTATTGTCCACGTCCTCCTGATTGCTTTGCGTATTTCTCTTCACATCTTACTTCTTTTGTAATTGTTTCTCTGTATGCAACCTGTGGTGCACCGATGTTTGCCTCAACTTTGAACTCTCTTCTCATACGATCAATGATGATATCAAGATGAAGTTCACCCATTCCAGCAATGATTGTTTGTCCTGTTTCCTGATCTGAATTTACTCTTAGTGTTGGATCTTCTTCAACAAGTTTCTGAAGAGCAAGTCCCATTTTTTCTTGATCGGCTTTTGTTTTTGGTTCGACTGCGATTCTGATAACAGGTTCTGGAAATGTGATTGATTCAAGTAGTAGGGGATGAGCAGGATCACAAAGTGTGTTTCCTGTTGTTGTGCTTTTTAGTCCGACTAATGCTGCAATATCTCCGGCATGTACGACTTTGATTTCTTCTCTATTGTTTGAGTGCATTTGAAGAATACGTCCTACTCTTTCCTTGCTGTCTTTTGATGCGTTTAAGATATAGCTTCCTGACTCAAGTGTTCCGGAGTAAACACGGAAGTAGCAAAGTGATCCGACGAATGGATCTGTTGCGATCTTGAATGCTAATGCTGAGAACGGTTCTTTACTGTCAGGATGTCTCAAAATTTCTTCACCTGTTTTTACGTCTGTTCCTTTGATTGGAGGTAGATCGTGTGGGCTTGGAAGGTATGCACAAACTGCGTTCAAAAGTAATTGAACACCTTTGTTTTGCAGAGCTGTTCCGCACATAACAGGGAAAAGTTTTGTATGAATTGTGGCTTTTCTTAAAGCTGCTTTGATTTCTTCAACTGAAATATCCTGTCCGTTGATGAATTTTTCCATCAATGCATCGTCGTGTTCTGAAACTTTTTCGACAAGTACTGCACGATACTCTTCCATCTTGTCTTTCATGTCCTCAGGAACCGGAATTTCTATGATCTTTTCTCCTTTATCTCCTTCGAATGTGTATGCTTTTCTTTCGATAAGATCGACCATTCCCATGAATTCTTTTTCAAATCCGATTGGAAGCTGGATTGCTACAGCATGTGGATTTAATCTTGTGTGGATTGAATTTAAACTCATGTAGAAATCTCCTCCTATTTTGTCCATTTTGTTTATGAAAGCGATACGTGGAACATCGTATTTATCCGCTTGTCTCCATACTGTTTCGGATTGTGGTTCAACTCCCATGGCTCCATCAAAAACGCAGACACCTCCATCAAGTACGCGAAGAGAACGTTCTACTTCAACAGTGAAGTCAACGTGTCCTGGAGTATCGATAAGGTTGATTTTGTATTTTTCACCGTTAGGCAGAGTCCAAAAACAAGTTGTTGCGGCAGATGTGATAGTAATTCCTCTTTCTCTTTCCTGTTCCATCCAGTCCATTACAGCTGCTCCTTCGTGAACTTCTCCGATTTTGTATGATTTTCCTGTGTAAAATAGAATACGTTCTGAAACGGTTGTCTTTCCTGCATCAATATGGGCAATAATACCAATATTGCGTAAATTTCTTAACTCATCTGCCATTGTTTGTGGGATATTAAAGTTTAAAAAAAGTTTTTTAGTATTTCGCTAAATGAGCGAATGCTTTGTTTGCCTGCGCCATTCGGTGTGTATCTTCTTTTTTCTTGAAGGCTGTTCCTTGTTCGTTCGATGCTTCAACGAGCTCATTTGCCAAGCGTTGTGCCATAGTTCCGCTTTTCTTTCCTCTTGATGCCTGAATGATCCATCTGCACGCTACGGCCAATTGTCTGTCCGGTTTAACTTCCATCGGAATCTGGTAAACCGCACCTCCAATTCTCTTTGCTTTGATCTCAAGCTGAGGTTTGATATTTTCAATCGCAACTTTGAATACTTTCTCAGGATCTCCTGAAGTTTTTTTGCTGATAATTTTTAATGTTTCATTGAAAATTTTTCTTGCTGTAGATTTTTTACCAGCAAGCATAATGTAGTTGATGAATTTCTCCTGCATTGGAGAAGATTCTTCCGGAATAAATTTTCTAATTGCCTTATAATTTGCCATATTGGATTTTCTTTATTTTATGGGTTTTATTTCTTAGGTTTCTTAGTGCCGTATTTTGAACGACTCTTGTTTCTTTTTTGTACTCCTTGTGCGTCAAGGCTTCCTCTAACTATATGGTATTTAACTCCAGGTAAATCTTTTACTCTTCCTCCTCTTACTATCACGACTGAATGTTCTTGAAGATTGTGACCTTCTCCTGGAATGTATGCTGATACTTCCATACCATTTGTGAGACGAACTCTGGCAACTTTACGTAAAGCTGAGTTCGGTTTTTTTGGAGTCATTGTTGTAACTCTTGTACATACTCCACGTTTTTGTGGACATGTTAATGCATTTGCTTTTGTCTTCAAATGGTTGAATATTGATTGAAGGGCTGGTGATTTGCTTTTTGCTGAAGAGTTCCTTCTTGGCTTCCTGATCAGCTGATTTATTGTTGGCATGTGAATTTAATAATTATAGTGATGCCTGGTTTTATGCTTGGTCGTCTTTGCGACACTCGCTTAATGCTCGGCTAATTTATATTAAGTTTTTCCTAAAAGCAAGACAAAACTAGATTACAGGTAACATTTTCTTTTCTTCTTCAATTACTTCTTCCACTTCTTCGGCTCTTTCTTCAAGTGTTTCGAGTGTTTTTATCTTTTTTCTTACTTCTTCCACCATTTCTTTGTTCTTTCTTCGGAATGTTTCTCCTGCAGGGATTAATTTTCCGATGATTACATTTTCTTTTAATCCTTCTAGGTTGTCCATTCTGCTTGTTGTAGATGCTTCAACGAGTACACGAATTGTTTCCTGGAATGATGCGGCAGAAAGCCAACTGTCTGTATGAAGCGCCACTCTTGTAAGTCCAAGAAGTAGACGTTCTCCTTTTGCTTTTGACTTTGATTTCGCATTTACTCTATTGAATTTTATGATGTCTGAAATTTCTCCAGGTAGGAATTCTGTGTCTCCACTGTCAATAACACGCATTTTTGAAAGCATTTGTCGTGCAACGATTTCGATGTGTTTGTCATTGATACTTTGTCCTTGTGATGCGTAAATTGTTTGTACTTCAGTGACAATATATTTTTGAACCGTATATGTGTCTGTAAGTCTTAGCAGTTGTTTTAGGTCAAGATGTCCGTTTGTAAGTGGTTGGCCCTTTGCTACAAGAGTGTTGTCTTTTACGATAACGCTTCTTCCGGCTGGAACCTTGTATATTTTTTCTATAGGACCTTCACTTCTGATTACGATTCTTTCAGCATCTGCTTCTACAACTTTTCCGCTTCCATCAGCTTTGATTGTGTTTTTTGCTCCGTCGGCTTTTGCGATGATTGTCTTTTCGTTTACTTTGTCTCCTTTTTTTACGATCGGTTCAAGATCTCCTGTCATTATGTATTCAACTTCAACTGAGTCTAGAGATGTTACTGTAAGCTCTGTTTGTTTTCCTTTTTGTGAAACCCTTAGTTTTCCTGCAATTTCAGAAATAACTGCAGGTCTTTTTGGTGTTCGTGCTTCAAATAATTCTTCAACACGAGTCAAACCTTGCGTGATATCTCCTCCTTCCGCAACTCCTCCCATGTGGAAGGTTCTCATAGTAAGCTGGGTTCCAGGTTCACCGATACTTTGAGCGGCGATGATTCCAACAGCTGTTCCAAGATCAACTTCTTTGTTTGTTCCAAGATCTTTTCCGTAACATTTCATACAAATTCCCCCTTCTGTCTGACATGTCATGATTGAACGGACCAATGCTTCGTTTACTCCATATTCTTTTATTTCTTTTAGAGTGTCTTTTTCAATAATTGAGCTCTTTTTTAGGATCACTTTGCCTTTTGGATCTTTTAGATCTTCAGCAAGTGTTCTTCCGTAAACTCTTGTTTCAAATTTCTCTCCGATCTTTTCTGATTCTTCACGAGTAATCTTATGTGGGTGTGAACATCCACAATCGTATTCCCTGATGACTGTATCCTGATTTGAGTCCACCAAACGACGTGTAAGGTAACCTGCTTCAGCGGTCTTAAGAGCCGTATCTGATTTACCTTTACGTCCTCCATGAGTGGCGATGAAGTACTCAAGAATTGTAAATCCTTCTTTCAAGTTTGATTTTACAGGAAGTTCGATAGTTTTTCCGGCAGGATTTGCAACGAGTCCCTTGATACCGCAGAGCTGAGTGATTTGTCCCCAGTTACCACGGGCTCCGGAGTCGATCATGTAGTAAATACTGTTTGATTCCTCAACACTTTTGACCATGACGGCCATGATGTCTGATTTTGCTTTTGTCCAGATCTTGATTGTGTGCAGATATCTTTCGTCATCTGTAATAAGACCTTTCCAGTATTGGTTGTTAATCTGTTTTACAGTTTCTGACGCGTCGTCGATTATCAATGTTTTCTCTTTTGGAATTACCATATCGTTTTGAGCGATTGAAATTCCTGATTTTGTTGCAAATTTGAATCCGATGTCTTTCAAATTATCCGCAAGGATTGCAGTTTTTGCTTCTCCGAGGTATTCAAAACAATCTGTGACGAGACTGGAAAGCTGTTTCTTTCCCATATTTTCATTGCAATATGGAAGTCCTTTTGGAAGGAAGCTGTTGAAGATAAGTCTTCCTACTGTTGTTTCTTTTATTTCTCCATCGAATCTTGCTTTGATAGGCGCATGAAGTTCTACGTGACCGCTTTGGTAAGCGAAAACTGCTTCTTCAACATTTGCGAATACCATTCCTTTTCCTTTTGCATCTTTGATGAGTCTTGTTAGATAGTAGCATCCCAAGACCATATCTTGGATCGGAGTAACGATAGGTTCTCCAGCTGATGGTTTAAGCAGGTTCTTTGTAGAAACCATAAGCGCTTTTGCTTCAATCTGTGCGTTCTTTGAAAGTGGTACGTGGATAGCCATTTGATCTCCATCGAAATCGGCATTGAAGGCTGCACAAACGAGCGGATGAACCTGAATAGCTTTACCTTCGATAAGAATCGGTTGGAAAGCCTGAATACCAAGTCTGTGAAGCGTAGGAGCACGATTCAAAAGTACGTAATGATCTTTTGTAACTTCTTCAAGAATATCCCAAACCTCACGTTTTGATGATTGGATAAGTCTTTCTGCGTTTTTAATGTTGTGAGCGTATCCGTCGCGTATAAGTCTTCCGATAATGAATGGTTTGAATAGTTCAAGAGCCATAATTTTCGGAACTCCACATTGATGTAGTTTTAGTTTTGGTCCAATGATAATAACTGAACGTCCTGAGTAATCCACACGTTTTCCAAGCAAGTTTTGTCTGAAACGTCCTTGTTTTCCTTTAAGCATGTCTGAAAGCGAACGTAGTTTTCGTTTATCTCCTGATGAGAATACTGTTTTTCCTTGCCTTGCACTGTTGTTTAGAAGTGTGTCTACCGCTTCCTGAAGCATTCTTTTTTCATTTCGGCAGATTACTTCCGGTGCGCCGATTGATAGAAGTCTTTTTAGACGATTGTTTCTGTTGATTACACGTCTGTATAAATCATTTAGATCCGAAGCTGCGAATCTTCCTCCATCAAGCTGTACCATAGGACGAAGATCAGGCGGAATTACAGGAAGAACTGTCATGATGAACCATTCAGGCCTTATGTCTGCCTTTAGAAGACTTCCTGCTAATTTGATTCTCTTGATGATTTTTTTCTGTTTTTGTCCTGTTGATTTTTTTGATTCTTTCTTTTGTTCTTCAATAAGTTTTTCAAGATCAACCGATCCGATGATTTCGCGTAATGTCTCGGCTCCTGTTCCGGCCTTGAAGACATGTCCGAATTTCATCGCAAGTTTTCTGTATTCAATTTCTGAATAAACTTTTCCAACTTTTAATTTTTCCAAAGCTTCTTTCATCTCTGAATGTTGGTAGTCCAATTCTTCAGTTCTTTTTGCAAATTCTTTTTCGATTTCTATTTCTTTTTTCTTTTTCTCGTCTGCTGTTTTTGCGCTTTCTGCAGTCAAAAGTTCGTCTTTGAAATCTTTTTGGATTGTTTTTTTCTGAGTCTTGTATTCGTTGTGAACCATTTCAAGTGCTGAAAGCCTTTCTTTGTCATCGACTTGAGAAACTACGTATGCCGCAAAGTATACAACTTGCTCCAAAGTTTTTATCGGAAGGTCCAAGAGAAGGCCGATTCTGCTAGGAGTGGATCTCAAAAACCAGATGTGTGTAACCGGTACAGCCAATTTGATGTGGCCCATTCTTTCTCTTCTTACTGCGGATTTTGTGACTTCGACTCCACATTTTTCACACACTACACCTTTGTATCTTATTCTTTTATATTTGCCACAATAACATTCCCAGTTTTTTGTAGGACCAAATATTTTTTCGCAGAATAAGCCGTCTCTTTCCGGCTTCTGTGTGCGGTAATTTATGGTTTCCGGTTTTTTTACTTCACCGTGAGACCATCCGAGAATTTCTTCAGGTGATGCGACTGCAAGTGTAATCGCATTGAAGATTTCCGGTTTCTGATTTTTGTTCTGATCTTGATGCCTGTCTTGATTCCTTGGATTTTTATCCTTTGAAATCTGTTCTTTGGTTGTTTTTTCTTTAACCATAATGTTTATAAGGTTTTAATGGCTTTTTAATTAAAGACCTAAGTCTTTGTCGATATCATTATTATTTGGGATGCTTTGAGTTTCTTCGTCGGAAGGCTCATATGATGATTCATAATGCGTGCCTGTAGCGACTTCTTCCTCACTTGGAATATATTCTCCTTCTCCTGTTTTTCTCTTTTCCAAGATTACAAGATCCTGAACTACGATTTCTGTTTTGAATTTTTTTATTCCTTCCGGGCTGTCCCAGCTTCTTGTTTTTAGGTATCCTTCAACATAAACAAGATTTCCTTTCCTGATATAGTTTGCGCAGATTTCAGCAAGGTGCGCCCATGCTACACATTCGTGGAATTCTGTTGATGCTTTTTTGTCATTTCCTTTTGTAACCCATTGGCGATTTGTCGCAACTCCGAATGTTGTTACGCTTTGTCCGTTTGGAGTTTGTCTCATTTCAGGGTCGCGTGTAAGGTTTCCTATGATGATTACTTTGTTTATTGATCTCATTATTTTGATGTTATTTTATGTGGATTTAAGAATGAAAACTATTTCTCTTCTTCGTCAGACATTAAATCTTCGGCTAAAGGCCCCAGTTCTTCGTCTATATTATTTTCATCCATTCCTTCAAGTGCTCCTTCTCCAAATGACGTATCGTCGCTTTCTAGAGCGATTTCGTCTCTTATTGATTCAGGAACTTCATCTCTGATTTCAGGATCTTCTTCAAGTATTTCTTCTTCATCCATTTCTTCTTCGATTTCTCCTGTTTGAAGAAGTCTGACAGAAAGTCCAAGACTCTGAAGCTCTTTCACAAGAACGTTGAAAGATTCAGGGATACGTGGTTTCTTGATGAGTTCTCCTTTTACAATTGATTCGTAAGCTTTTGATCTTCCATAAACGTCATCTGATTTTATCGTAAGCATTTCCTGTAGAACGTGTGCCGCTCCATATGCCTCAAGCGCCCACACCTCCATTTCTCCGAATCTTTGTCCTCCATGTTGAGCTTTTCCTCCAAGTGGTTGTTGTGTGACAAGAGAGTATGGTCCGACTGATCTTGCATGAATCTTGTCCTCAACCAAGTGATGAAGTTTCATCATGTACGCAATTCCGACCGTGACTTTTCTGTCGAATGCTTCTCCTGTTTTTCCATCATAAAGTGTGATTTTTCCGTCTTCAGGAAGTCCTGCTTCTTTCAATTTTTTTGTGATTTCCGCGGTTGGAACTCCGTTTAAGGCAGGAGTTGCAACTGTGATTCCAAGTTCTTTTGCCGCCCATCCCAAATGTGTCTCAAGAATCTGTCCGATATTCATACGAGAGGAGACTCCAAGTGGATTTAGTACAATGTCTACAGGTCTTCCATCAGGCAAGAATGGCATGTCTTCCTGTGGAACTATGATAGACACAACTCCCTTATTTCCATGACGTCCTGCCATCTTATCTCCAACTGAGATTTTTCTTGTCTGTGCAACGTCTACTCTGATTTGTTTTAGCACTCCTGTTTGTAATTCGTCTCCGTTTTCTTTTGTGAATAATTGGATTCCAACGATTTTTCCTCCTTCTCCTCCCGGAAGTCTTAGAGATGTATCTTTTACATCTCTTGCCTTGTCCCCGAAAATTGCTCGAAGAAGTCTTTCTTCAGCGGTAAGTTCTGTTTCTCCTTTTGGAGTGATTTTACCTACAAGGATGTCTCCTTCATGGACTGTTGCTCCGATTCTGACAATTCCATCTTCATCCAAGTCTTTTAGCTTTGTTTCTCCGACATTTGGAATATCTCTTGTGATGATTTCAGCTCCAAGTTTTGTTTCACGTACATCTACTGTAAATGTTTCGATGTGAATTGAGTCATAAAGTCCGTCTCTTACGATTTTTTCTGATAAAATTACTGCATCCTCAAAATTGTAACCTTCCCATGGAAGATAAGCGACAAGTAGGTTTTGCCCTAGAGCAAGCTCTCCGTTGTCGATAGCAGGTCCGTCAACCAAGACGTCTCCTTTTCTTACTTGTTGTCCTTTTTCAACTTTTGATCTCTGGTGAATGCATGTTCCCTGATTTGATCTTTGGTATGTAGTAACTTTATATGTAACTTGTTTTCCGTTTTCATACACGATTGTGATTTGGCTTGCGTCAACGTATGAAACCGTTCCATCCATTTCAGCCAGGATGATTTGTCCTGAGCTTTTTGCTGCTATTTCTTCAATACCAGTTCCGACGATAGGTGCCTTTGGAGAGACCAAAGAGACGGCCTGACGTTGCATGTTTGAACCCATGGATGCACGAGTATTATCATCATGCTCAAGGAATGGAATAAGCGCTGTAGTGATTGATATAATCTGTTTTGGAGATACGTCGATATGTGTAATGTCATTTACGTGTGCAAGAGTAGGTTCTCCGTTTTTTCGGGCTGAAACACGAGTTGATGTGAATTGTCCGATTTCGTCCAATTCTGAATTCGCCTGTGCGATAATAAGCTCTTGTTCCGCATCAGCATCGTAATATTTGATACGATCTGTGATGTATGGACGAACTTTGATTTGTTCAATATTTACTTTTGCAATTCTTTTTGCTGATTCTTCCGTGACAACGTCTCCGGCTTTTGCGATTACTTTGCCTTTGTCGTCGATTGATTCTCGTAGAATTCTTCCGACAAGAGCTTTTTCGCCATTTTTGCTAATATCTGAAACTTCACGGAAAGGTGTCTCAATGAAGCCATATTCGTTTACTTTTGCGTATGTCGCCAAATGGACAACCAAACCGATATTTGGTCCTTCAGGAGTGGAGATAGGACAGATTCTTCCGTAATGAGAAGGATGCACGTCACGAACATCGAATGATGCTCTTTCTCTTGAAAGTCCTCCGGGACCCATCGCTGATAGTCTTCGTTTGTGTTCAAGTTCTGAAAGTGGATTTGTTTGATCCATGAACTGTGAAAGCTGTGAGCTTGCGAAAAATTCTCTTAGTGCCGCTGTGATAGGACGTGAATTTACAAGCTGTGTAGGAGTTACAGTTTCAAGATCCATAACAGTCATTCTATCTTTTGCGATTCGATCTGTTCTTAGAAGTCCAACGCGGAATTTGTTTTGTACAAGCTCTCCAACCGGTCGAATTCTTCTGTTTGAAAGGTGGTCGATGTCGTCCGGAGCACCTTCGCCGTTGTTTAATTTGATCAAATGTTTAAGAATCTGTACCAAATCACTGACTTGGAAAGTGTGATTCTGTTTTTTATTTGGAAGGCTTAGGTTAAATCTTTTGTTTAATTTGTATCTTGCAACCGGTCCCATGTCGTATTTTCGATAGTCGAAAAACATTGAGTCTATAAGGTTTTTAGCGTTTTCAGCTGTTGCCAAATCTCCAGGACGGATCTTCTTGTAGATATTTTGGTATGCTTCTTCAGGTGTTGCAGCCTGATCTTTTTCAAGTGTTAATGTGATCGGATCATGTTCTATATCTTTGATGTCGTCTTTGAATAGGTCCCCAATCTCTTTGTCTGATTTGTATCCGAAAACTCGAAGTAGGGAAGTGATTGGGATTTTTCTCTTTCTGTCGATTTTTACCGTGATAATTCCTTTTTTGTCTGTTTCGATTTCAAGCCATGCTCCACGTTTTGGAATAATTTTTGCGCTGTGCATTCCAGGAGCTGCCGGATTTCTTGAGAAGAAAACACCTGGTGAACGTACGATTTGGCTCACCACGACTCTTTCAATTCCATTTACGATGAATGTTCCACGATTTGTCATGAGTGGAATATTTCCCAAGAATACATCCTGCTCTTTGATTTCACCTGTCTCTTTGTTGATAAGCTGTACGTGTACTTTTAATGGAGCTTCGAAAGTGATGTTTTTTTTCATTGCCTCTTCGGCGTTGTATTTGATTTCGCCTAGAGAATGTTCCAAAAATTGAAGTTCAAGTTTTTTCCCCGAAAAATCTTGGATAGGGGAGATTTCGTCTAAAAGTTCACGAATTCCTTCTTCCAAAAACCATTTGTATGAATTTGTCTGTACTTCGATAAGTCCTGGAATCGCTACATTTCTGTCGATTTGTGGAGTTATGTATTTTCTTTTGCTCCTTTGAATAATCAAGTCTTGCTTAATCAAAATTTCTGATGGCAAAACCATATCTTTCTTCTTTGGTGGAGCTACTACTTTAGGTTGTTTTGCAGACTCTTTCTTTGAAACTTTCTGAGTCTTTTTTTCCGCTTTCTTCAAAGGTTTTTCCGCCTTCTTGACTGTTTTCTTTACAGCGGTTTTTTTCGTCTTTGAATCTTTTTTTGAAAGCTCCTTTGGAGATTTTTTAAGTGTTTTTTTTGCTTTTGGCATAATAAAAAAATGGTCAAAGTTTGCGTATTTATCAAGACCAAACTTGCCATAACACATTCATATCTGGAGGTCTTTGTCGTTTAATCGCCGTCGCGACTAATCACCGTTTGATTCTATGTTATTTTGACAGGAAGTCAAGAGAATTTTAAAGATGATTTTTTATGACTGGATTATTGCCCTAGAAATTTTGCTGCTAATCTGTCCCCATGGTCTAATTGTCTTTGTTGAGGTGCTTCTTGGTGTGGATATGCTGGAAGTTCTATTCCGTGTTTGTGTTTCCATGCTTCATCTCCACCGCGTCTGGAAATTTCTTGTGCAAAAGCTGTATGAAAACTTGATTGGAGTTGATCTTCCGGGGTGTGTTGCTGATATTTTGCTGAAACTTGAGATTTAATATTTCCCACCAATTCTTTTACTGCATTTTTATACGCTTGCCTCTTATCTGTTGCTGATGCAACAACTGCTTCAACCCAATTTAAACATTCAACTATGTTCCAGCCTATTTTTAGGGTGGGAACTAATTCCGTATTTTCGCTAAGTGTTGGTGTAGGCATTTGTGGTTGAGTTGATTCTTCAGGAGTGGAAGTTTGTGTAAGCCTAAGGCCTAAGTTGGTCAATATTTTTGCCAATGTTTGGTCGTCCATGCCTTCCACGGTTATGTCCATTCTTCCATCGGGCTGCATTTTCATTTCCATCCTATGTTTTGTTTTTGCGTTTTGTCCGCCTTTACTATAATCCAGTGTGCTTGCGATGAAATCACCCATTCCATCTTCGTAACCTCCATCGATAGTTGCTCGTGCTATATTGGTTCCTGTCATATTTTTGATTTTGAATTAATTAAACGGAGGCTAAATATAGTGCTGTAATTTTTATATGTCAAGATTTCGTCTTGTGGACTATACTTTGTTCATAAAATCTAACTTTTAATAAATGCCAGCTCCAAAAAAATTAATAAAAGAAATAAAATCTGTGAAAGATCTTTTGAGTGAGGGGAATACGCTTTTGAATTTGACTATTCTTGATTTGGATTTTAAAAAGGAAAAACTCGATTGGGCGAATATCAAATTGGGAAATACGACTTTTCTTGGATGTAAAATGGACGATGAAACAGAAATGATTTTAAGAAAGAGGGGAGCGATAATTTATCCGAAAATGGTCGGGCTTCCATATGATCCATACAGGAAAAGTCTTTATACTTGGCAAGAATTGATGGATGGATATGATATAAAAAATGATAATACTTTGGATCTAAAAATTTATAATCATTTTTTGTCGTTTAAAAATTCCGGAGATATAAATGAATCCCTTTGCGAGAGGATTCACGACCATGCGATTGATGATGCGCTTTATAATATTATTGGGATGGATGAGGATGGAATGACTCAAAAAAAATGTGTTGGAATCATGGGTGGGCACAGCATTTTGCGTGACGATCCGGCTTATGAAAAAACTGCAATGATCGCGAAAATTTTGACTGAAAAAGGTTATTTGATTTTGTCCGGTGGAGGTCCTGGAATTATGGAGGCGGCGAATCTTGGGGCTTATCTTGGAGGAAAAACTGAGGCTCAATTAAAGGAAGCTGTTGAAATTTTGAAAGTTGCACCTAGTTATAAAGATGAAAATTTTGTAAAACAATCCGAAAAAATCATGGAGATGTATCCTACCGGTGCGGAGAATATTGCCATTCCTACATGGTTTTATGGACATGAGCCTTCAAACCTTTTTGCGACCGGTATTGCAAAATATTTTTCAAATGCGATTCGTGAAGATATTTTATTGGCGGTTGCTTTGCATGGAATTATTTATGCGCCAGGAAGCGCGGGCACTGTTCAGGAAGTCTTTACTGATGCGGCGCAGGATCACTATGTGAGTTTTGGATGGGTTAGTCCCATGATTTTCTTTGGAAAGAAATTTTGGAGTGAGGACTCAAAAGTTTATGAATTGGTTGAGGACTTGTCTAAAGGATTCAAATATCATGATATGCTAGCCATTTCTGACGACAGAGATGAAGTGGTTAAGTTTATTGTCGAACATCCACCGGTGAAGTAGTGAAGTTTATTTCAACGCTGTTATCGGATCAATTTTTGATGCGATATTTGCAGGAATAGAGGATGTTATTATGCTTAGACATACGCCGAATGCGAGAACTGTGATGATTATGCTTGGAGTGATTTGAAAGAGTGTGTCCGGAAGCAGAATCGTATTTTTCAGCTGTACTGTCACGTATTTATCGAATCCGATTGCGGCTAGAATGCCTGCTAAAATTCCCAAAATGCTTCCGATAAATCCTATTATTGCGGCTTCATACATTATGAGAAGTTTGATTTGTTTGCGTGTTGATCCGATTGCGCGGAGAAGTCCGAGTTCTTTTTTTCGTTCCGCAATTTGGCTCAAAAATGTGCTGATTATTGTGATTGCTGCAAGTGCAATAATTATGAAACTGATGAGTGCCAATCCCATTGATAAGTATGAAATTTTTGCTTGAACTTCTTTCATGTCTTTTGTGAAATATTGTGTCGAAAGTCCCAGATTTTCTATTTCTTGTGCAATTTGTGTAGTCCTGTTTTGGTCGTATGTCTCAACAAAAAGCTCTGTGTAAGAATTGTTTCCTGATGGTGCGTAAATTTTATTCAATGTTTTTAATGCTTCTATCGAAAGTGTCGGACCAAGCAAACTTGCTTTGTCTGAAAAACCTAGGACTTTTAACATAACTTCTTCTGATTTGTCATTTTCTCCTGATCCGAAAAATGTTGAATATCTTGGATAAAAAATCATTTCTTTTCCAATCAAATCTTTTTCTGAAAGCAATGGAAGACCTTGCGGAGAGGCGACAGAGAGATTGTATAATTCGAGAATTTTTCGTGGAAGAATTGCTGGATATGGTTCTTCGCTTGTTTTCCAAGTTGATTCGCTTGGAATTTCTTCTTTTATGAATTCGTATGGAACTCCGAAAATCATTGAGTCTGTGAGCACGCCGATGCCTGCCAGTTTTACTTCTATTGATGCGAAATTTCCAAATTGAATTTCCGGATAAATATTTTTTATTCCATTAATTTTTTTGATGTCTTCAATCGTTTGATCTGTGAGGCGTCCTTTCTCGGATTTTGTTAAAAATGAAACCAGACCGGTTTTGTCGAGGCGTGGTCTGACAATGATTTGATTTAATGGATTTTGTTTTGCAGTTGCTTCTGTTGACGCCTTGTTGATGCCGTTTATCAAGCTTACAAAAAGGAAAACCGAGGCTACACCGATTGCTATCGAAATTATTGAAAGTAGTGTGCGTGAACGATGTGCGATGATGCTTCTTAGTGCGATTGATATCATATTTTAATGGCGTTTTATTACTCCGTCTTCAATGTGAATTATACGATCTGCAAGTTTTGCAATTTCTTTGTCGTGAGTAGCTATGATAAGAGTTACAGAGTGCATTTTTTGTAAATTTTTCAGCAAATTTATTATTGCTTCGCCTGTTTCCTGGTCTAAGTTTCCTGTTGGTTCATCTGCAATTATAATTTTTGGTTTGTTGATTAAAGCCCTTGCTATAGCGGTTCTTTGTTTCTCACCTCCTGATAATTCATTTGCTTTTGAGTGTGACTTTTTGAGAAGTTTTACTTCTTTCAAAAGTTCGTCTGCGTAAGACTCTACGTCGTGTGTGTGTCCGTCGAAAAGTGTTGGAAGTAGGATGTTTTTTCTTACATTTAAAAATGGCTGCAGATAAAATTCCTGAAAAATGAATCCAATTTCTTTGTTTCTGTATGATGAAAGTTCATCGTCTGTCATGTGTTTCAAATCAAAATCATTGATGAGCACTTTTCCTTTGGTAGGTGAATCAAGTCCGCCTATTATGTTTAGAAGAGTTGTTTTGCCTGAGCCGGAAGGCCCTGTTAATGCCACGAATTCGCCTTCCTTGATTTTTATGTTTACATCAATTAGTGCATCCGTTTTTATTTTTCCGGATGAGAATTTTTTGTAAATTTCTTGAAGAACGATCATGAGTTTTCGCGACTTTGTCGTGTGTTATTTTTTTGTGATTTCTGTACGACCTCCCATGTATGGACGTAGTACTTCGGGGATGGTTATGTTTCCTTCTTTTGTCTGATAATTTTCGATAATAGCGACAAGTGTCCTTGCGCTCGCCATAGCCGTTCCGTTTAGTGTGTGGATGTACTCGTTTTTTCCTTCTTTATCTTTGTATTTTATCTTTGATCTTCTTGCCTGGAAATCTGTACAGTTTGAGCAAGAGGTAAGTTCTCGAAAGCGTTCCTGAGTTGGAATCCAAACTTCGATGTCGTATTTTTTCGCTGCAGGATAACCTAAATCGCCATCACAAATATTTAAAACTTGATAATGAAATCCAAGTTCCTGCATGATTTCTTCTTCTGTTGCTCTGATAAGTTCGTGTTCTTCTTCTGATTTTTCCGGATCGCAGAATGAGAACATTTCTATTTTATCAAATTGGTGAACGCGGATTATTCCTGCTGTGTCTTTCCCGTATGAACCTGCTTCGCGTCTGAAACATGTTGAAAATCCTGCATATCTGGTTGGCAGTTTTTTTTCTTCCAGAATTTCTGTTGCGTGAAGCATTGTTAGTGGGACTTCTGATGTTCCGACAAGGAAAAGATTGTCTTCGCCCGGATTTACAGAGTAGATCTCGTTTCTATCTGCAGGGAAAAAACCTGTTGCATACATCGCTTCTTCTTTTACTAAAACCGGCGGAATCACAGGAGTGAAACCTTTTTGTGCCAATTTGTTCATTACGTATTGAAGAAGTGCGAATTCTAAAAGTGCGGCGTCGCCTTTCAGATAATAAAATCTTGCTCCTGATGTTCGTGTTCCTCTTTCGATGTCGATTATGTCGAGTGACTTTCCAAGGGCTATATGATCCAGCGGCTTAAAGTCAAATTTTGGCTTCTTGCCATGCGTTTTGACGACTACACTTTCTGATTCATCTTTTCCGTGTGGTGTCGACTCAAGAGTCGGATTTGGAATTCTTATTGCGATTTCATCTATTTCTTTTTCCAATTCTTCGATTTGCGGTTCAAGATTTTTTATTTCCTCTTTTGCTTTTTTCATTTCTTCCAAAAGAGCATCTTTGTTTGTAGTTTTTGTGATTTCTTTTGAAACTTCATTTTGGCGTGCGCGAAGACTCTCTAAATCCTGTATTAATTTATTTCTTTTTTCGTAGAGTTTTAGCAATTTCTTGATATCTACGTCGACATTTTTATTTTTTGCCCCGTCGATAAATTTTTCTGGATTTTCGATAATATGTTTTACGTCTTGCATAAGATTTTGAGGTGATGTGATTTTAGGCTTTGCTTACATAAGATCCATCTTCTGTATTAATCTTTATCAATTCTCCTTCTTTGATAAATAATGGAACTCTTATTGCCGCACCTGTTTCAATAATAGCTTCTTTTGAGCCTCCTGTTGCGGTATCTCCTTTTATTCCAGGAGTTGTTGTTATCACTTTGAAGTCCATTTTTGGAGGTAATTCGATGCTAGCAGGAACGCCGTCGATATGCATTGCATAGCATGAGATTCCGTCTATCAAAAATTTTTTATCTGTGCCGATTACGTCTGCAGGAAGAGAAAATTGCTCGTAAGTATCATTGTCCATGAAATAAAAATTTGAGCCGTCGTTGTACATATACTGGCAACGTCTTCTATTGATGTCTGCTTCGTCAACCGATTCACCGGCTTTAAAAGTGTATTCAATTACTTGATTGCTTTTTAGGTTGCGAATCTTCGCTCTTGTGAAAGCTCCGCCTTTTCCGGGATTTACAAATTGTGCTTCAATAACAAGCCATGTGCCGTTTTTGAAATTTATTGCGAGTCCTTTTTTGATGTCTGTTGTCATTGCCATAATCTTTTTAGTTAAGAATTTTGTTTAGTGGAAAGAGCAAAACTTCTTCTATATTTTTTTTATCCATGAGAATCATGAACAATCTATCTACTCCGAGCGCGATGCCTGCGCAATTTTGCTGAATGGATTCTAGACTAGCTAAAAATTCCCCGTCAATATCAAATATCGTTTTCTTTAGTTTTTTTCTCATTTTCTGTTCTTCTACAAGTCGTGCTTTTTGTTCTTTTGAATCTGTTAATTCCGAAAATGCATTTGCTATTTCTATGCCTCCGATGTAGAGCTCAAAACGCTCTGCAAAAAATGGATTTTTTGATGATTTTTTTGCAAGTGCAGCCTGTGTGGATGGGTAGTCATAGACAAAAGTCGGTTTTTTCTTTCCTAGATGTGGTTCTATGTGATTTAAGAAAATTTTGAAAAAAATATCGTCCCAATCTTTGCAAAATTTTGTGTCTAAATTCTTTTTTTCTGCTGCATTTTTTAGCTGTTTGAATGTGCGATTTTGGTCAAGTGAGATTTTGCAGTATTTTTTAAAAAGTTCTTCACATGAAAGTTTTTCCCATGGAGTTTTTATGTCTATTTTTTGGTTTTGGTATGTTATTTGTGTTTTTCCTGCGAGCGTTTTTACTAATTTTTCACAGTCTTTCATCAAGTCTTTGTAGTCTGCTTTTATGCGATACCATTCCAACATTGTGAATTCCGGATTGTGTGTTTTTCCACCAATTTCACCATTTCTGAAAGTTTTTGTCAGTGTGAAAATATTTCCAAAATTTGCTCCTAAAAGTTTTTTCATTTGAAGTTCAGGAGAGTGATTTAGGAAAAGTTTTGTTTTTTTATTTTGTACTATCAGGTCTGTTTCAAATACGTTTAAGTGCGGTTCCATGCCGGGAATTTTCACCATTATAGGAGTTTCGACTTCCAAAAATTTTTCTTTTTCAAAAAAACTTCTTAATGATTTAGTGAGTTTATTTCTCTCTATTGCTGTCTTTTTGTCGTAAATCATTTTGTCGTTTCAAGAATTAATCCAGTTTGTATTTTCTGATATTTGAACAGTAGTTTTTGCCTTCTTTCTGGAAAACTTTGTATGTTTTATTTACTATTTCCATGGCTTTTTTGTTACTGCGTGCTATGTAAATGTTATCCATGTCTCCTTCGCTTATAAGGCCGTGTTTTAATGGATATTTTTTAAACCATTTGATCAAAGGTTCCCACATTCGTCCGACTAAAATTATTGGTAAAGGACAGATGTGTTTGACTTGTTCAAGTTGCCAAGTGTACATGAGTTCGAGTGTTGTTCCGATTCCTCCCGGTGTTATGATGACGACACTGGATAGCGCCATGAAGTGATCCAATCTGTCTGAAAATTTTGCGAAATGTTTGTGGACTTCAAGGTATTTATTTTTTTCTGATTCCCATGGAAGGTGAATTGTTAGACCGATTGATTGGGCGCGGCGTGGTTTGTCTCCGGCTTCATGCCCTGCATTTGCGGCTTCCATAAGCCCCGGGCCGCCACCTGTTACAAGATCAAAGCCTTCTTGTCCGATTTTTTTTGCAAGATGATAGATTTGCTTGTAAACTTTGTCGTCTTTTTTTATTCTTGCTGATCCGAAAATTGTAACTCTGAAATCATTACGTTTTAATAATTCTCCAACGCTGGCGTGATCCAGAAATGGATTTCCTGCAATTGTTTTTTTTATTTTTTTCATAAAAAATTTATATCTTTTATAGTTTTAATATGGCTTGTTTTGTAAGTTTTTTTGAATGTTCGACTCCAGGTTGATTGAATGCATTTATATCGAAAAATTCTCCTAAGAATGCTGTTGCTCCTTCAAATAAAATAAATAATTCACCAAAAGTCTCTTCGGAAATTTCCGATAATTTTATTGTTATTGTCGGACGGTTTGCTTCTTGTAATGATTTTTCTGTTGATGCTTTCTCGATATTTATAAGTTTGTTAAATGTGATATTTCTTAAAGTTTTGTTTGGAATTTTTAGTGTGTTTTTGAATTTTTCTATTTCAAAAAATATTATAAGTTTATCATTCGGGCCTTCGTGAAAAAGTTGACTTTGCGCATGCTGATCTGTCGCGCCGAGGCTAAAGACTATTGTTATTCCTGTGGATTTTTTACCAGTGCTTTCACAAATTAGTTGTCTTGCCCAGTCTGAAAAACTCGAAAGAGAATTTGAATAAGGAAATAAAACATTTGTTTTAAATCCTTTTTTGTAAAAATCGTATTGCGTTTTTGCGAGTAAAAATGGCAGATTTTTCTTTGTGTCTTTTGATAAAAACATGTCGCGTGTTTTTATTGCGCCATTGATAATTTTTTTGATATTAATCCCAATTAATGCTGCTGGAAAAAGGCTTACTGCTGTCAAAACCGAGAATCTTCCTCCCACGTTTTCCGGGACGTCTAGTGTTTGATAATTTTCTTTTTTTGCAAGTTCTCTAAGGTAACCTTTTTCCGCATCTGTTATAAAAATAAAATGTTTTTTTACCTCTAATTTTTTATCTTTTATCTTTTTTTGAAAATAAAAAAACTGTGACAATGTTTCCAGCGTATCTCCGGATTTTGATACTACGATGAAGAGTGTTTTTTTGATGTCTATTTTATTTTCTATTTCTTTTATGAAATCCGGATCTATGTTGTCGATGATAAAAAGTTTTTCGTGATTGGTTGGTTTTAGTCCATTCTTAAGACAAATTGTCCCTAGTGCCGAGCCGCCGATTCCTAGAACTACAAAAAACTCAAAATTATTTTTTATTTTTTTCGCGAGTGCTTCGATTTTTTCAAATGCTTTTTTATCGTCGATAACTTTGTAAAATCCTTGATTTTTTTTCTCGATGTTTTTCAAAAAATCCTGGATTTTTTTTTGCTCTTTTTTTTCTGCCGGTTTTGTATTTTTCAGATCGAGAGTGAGCATATGGAAAACAAGTATTAATTTCTTGTCTTAATATAGCGGATTTCGCTCTTAAAAGAAAAGTTTTATTTTAAATTTACAAGCACCAGTCCTGTCGTGATTAATGCGATCCCGATGAATTGGAGAGTCGTGATATTTTCTTTGAAGAAAAAATATCCTACAAGTGTTATTAGAATTACTGAAATCGAGATCCATAGGATGTTAGTTATTGCTACGCCTTCATATTTGAGAGAGAGTGCAAAAAATAGTCCTGCACCACAAAAAAATAATGCAGTTAGTGCAAGAAAAATCGGATTTTTATTTGTATTCCAAAGTTTTGCGCACATGACGGCTATTAAATCAAATATGTTCATCGCCGCTATGAGCAGGTAAAATTTGGACATTAATGTTTTTTAAATTATTGATACAGCGAAAATTTCCCTGTGAATTCTCGTAAAATGTTTGTTTCTCCGAACATTACAATACCATAGTATTCGAGTTCTTCTTCCGGTGTTGCGCGAGTGGCGTCCATTTGTTCCTGCGATTTTCCGATAGTCATTGTGCTGGTGAAATCGGTAAATGGAATGCCACGAGTTATACATTCGTTTCGTACTGTGCGAATTTTGTTTGAATTATCCGCTTTTAAAATGATGAATGGAAAGTGTGAGATATTTGGATGCTTTCCGCCATTTTTGTCTTCGTACTGCAAAAAACACATATCTTCTGTTTTTACTGAATTACCTGCGAGACCTGCTGTCATGTGGCCAAGTGCATTCATTATGCGGCCCGGTTCAACTTTTTTGTTTAGTACGGCGATGAAACGTTTTGAATTTTCGTCTGGTAAATTTTGCATATAGTTATGAATTTTTTATGATACTCTTAGCAAGTGCAATTGAAACTGTCTTCGCTATTTTTGGTAAGGATCCATATGTCTCCATTTGATTTTTTGCCACTCCATGTTTTACCATTTTCAGCAATTTCAACTGTTTCTGCGTTTGGTAATTTTTGAGCTTTGGCTTCTTTAAGCTCTGCTAGTACACTTTGAATTTTTGCGTTCATATGATTATGGTTAATGTCCTAGATATCATATGCCGGAATTTTTGGTGTGGCAATTGAATAAGCCACAAATTGGTGGAGAGCTTCTTTCTTGCGTGCTTGTTGAATTTTTTTGGTGTTTTTTGTATAATATTTGTGGTGTCGATCCTGCCTAGCGAGCATTTTAGAAAAGAGCCCTCTCACATTGTGTGGAAGGGCTCTTTGACTGTTAGATGTGGAGCTACGGGGAATCGAACCCCGGCAAGGCAGGTGTCGACCCTACCTGCGGAACCATCCTAGTCCCATTTTAACAGTCGAGGTGAATGTAACAGGCGGAGATTAAATTTTTGTTAAAAAAAGATAAAGTTTTTGTAAAATTAAATATTTATCAATATCAAATGAATCTAGTTTTGAATTTTTGTTTAAATACAATGGATGATGTGGATGACCTTCTTTGCTTTTTCCACCAATTGTGTGCCACTTTATTGAATGTTTTTTAGTTATGGAAACGATATCTTTTAAACATTGAAATAAATATTTTCTTTTATTTATGTTTGTTCCCCATGCCGCCCAAATATCAAATTTTCCAGTATTCAAGAAAGTTTCAATTTGTTTTAAATTTTCTGAATGATAATCGTTATTAATTTCTATATCCAAATTGTTTGGATATGTGGCTCTTTGCGGATATACGTTTAACATAAGCCATGAATCGTATTCCAAATCACGAGAAAATCTTTTTACAACTGCCAAGGTTCTATCTAAATTGTCAGGTTCAGCGGTGCTTGGATTTATGCCAATACAGATTAAAGTTCTGTTACCTTTTTCCCCAAGTAAAAATCTTGCTTTGTTGTTGGAGGTTTTGGAATAGATCCAGTGTGTGGTCATTGTTTCGTATCATCAAGAATTGAGCCTTGCATGTTTTTTATGATTGGCGAAAATCCTGTGTTTAGGGCTGAATCAATGTGGTTTCCTTTAATTGTATATTTGTTGAATTGAAATTCTGAAGCAAGATAAGATAAGTCATTGTTTGGTATTGGTTGACTAAACCTTACTTCTTCAAATACAAAAGTTTTTTTTGCTTCGTTAAATGTTGGATTTATTACTGTTCCAACTTTTTTACCGTTTAGGTATATTCCTAACGGATCTTTGATGCCTGTAGCCTCGTCAAATGAGTCTTTGTCTGTAAAAAAATTTAGAAGATTATAATTTACTTTTGCTCCTGGTGATTCATTTATTACTGGGCTGTTTTGTAATTGTGAATCTTGAATGTTAACTTTTGACATTTGGAATGGATTATCAAATATTATCCCAAGAATTGCGCTAAGTATAACTGTCGTAATTCCGATGGTCCAAGGGTTGTACCAAAAAGATTTTTTCTTTTTAGTTTTTTCTCTTGTGGAGATGTTGTGTGAATCCGTGATTATAGGACTGTTTACAAGAGTTGATCCTTCTATTTTGGTTGTAGACATATTTTATTTGTTGTTCCCTTTAGTCCTCCTTGTCCTCTTTCTCTTCATCCACAACTTCCGCTTCCACTACATCATCAGCACCTTTTTTGCCTTTCTTTTTGTCACCTTTTTTGTAGACTTTGACGTCATCGTCGGCATTTTCTGTTCCACCTGCGTCGTGGCTAGGTTCGCTGCCTTCTGCGCCTGCAGGGGCTCCGCTGGCTTGGGCGTTCTTGTATAGCTCAGCACCGATTTTTTGGATCTCTTGGCTCAAATCTTCGTAAGGTGTTTTGATTTCTTCGACTGAAGCATCTTTGTTTTCCAAAACTTTTTTCAAAGTTTCAATCTTTTCTTTGATTGGTTTTGTAAGTTCGTCAGAGACTTTATCTCCGGCATCTTTGATCGCTTTTTCGGATTGAATTATCAGGCTTTCTGCTTGGTTTTTCATCTCAATCATTTCCTTCTTTTTCTTGTCTTCTTCTGCGTATTTTTCAGCTTCTTTGCGTCTTTGTTCGACCTCTTCTTTGCTCATGTTTGAGCTTCCGGCGATCGTGATGTGCTGTGTTTTATTTGTGGCTTTATCCATCGCTTTTACATTCAAAATTCCGTTTGAATCGATGTCGAATGAAACTTCAACTTGTGGCATTCCTCGTGGAGCCGGTGGGATTCCGTCGAGTACGAATTTTCCAAGTGATTTATTATCAATTGCCATCGGACGTTCACCCTGGACAACATGGATTTCCACAGATGTTTGATTGTCGGCGGCTGTTGAGAAAACTTGTGATTTTGATGTAGGGATCGCTGAATTTCTTTCAATCAAAATTGTGTTAACTCCACCAAGTGTTTCGATTCCAAGTGAAAGGGGAGTCACGTCGACCAACAAAATGTCTTTTACGTTGGAGTCTCCTTGCAAAATTCCTCCTTGGATAGCCGCACCAAGTGCAACGACTTCATCAGGATTTGATCCTCTGCTAGGCTCTTTTCCGAAGATTGATTTTACTTTTTCTTGGATAGCCGGCATACGAGTCATACCTCCAACAAGGATAATTTCGTCAATGTCGCTTTCGAAAATTTTCGCATCTTCCATCGCTTTTCGGCATGGTTCTTCTGTTAATTCAATCAAGTCCATAACCAAATCCTCAAGTTTTGAACGAGTTAATTTTGCTTCAAAGTTTTTTGGACCGTCTTTGTCGACAGTGATATATGGAAGTGAAATTGTAGTTTCGTGCAAAGATGATAGTTCGATTTTTGCCTTTTCTGCCGACTCTTTGATTCTTTGCATTGCCAATTTATCCGTAGAAATGTCTGCGCCGTATTGTTTTTTGTATTCATCTACTAGCCATTTTGCGACTCTTGCATCCAAATCATCTCCTCCAAGTTGAGTGTTTCCGTTTGTAGATTTTACTTGGAAAACGCCTTCTCCAAGCTCCAAAATAGAGATGTCGAAAGTTCCTCCACCAAAGTCGTAGACTGCGACTTTCTTTTCACCTCCTTTTTTATCAACTCCGTATGCAAGTGCTGCGGCAGTCGGTTCGTTTATGATTCTTTTTACATCAAGTCCGGCGATTTTTCCGGCGTCCTTTGTGGCTTGTCTTTGAGAATCGTTGAAGTATGCAGGAACTGTGATGACCGCTTCTTTTACTTCATATCCAAGGTACGCTTCTGCGTCTGCTTTTAGTTTTTGAAGGACCATTGCGGAAATTTCGGCAGGTCTTCTTTGTTTTCCATCAAGAATTATTTCTACTTCTCCATCTCCTCCTTTTACTGTTTTGTATGAAACTCTTTTTATGTCAGTTGTAGATTCGCCGAATTGGCGACCAATGAAACGTTTTGCTGAGTAGATCGTGTTTTCAGGATTTGTGACTGATTGGTTTTTTGCTGAAATTCCGACGCGTCTTTCGCCGTCTTTGATCGCAACAATTGATGGAGTTGTACGTCCACCTTCAGAGTTTGGGATGACGATCGCTTCGCCTCCTTCCATTACTGCAACACAGGAATTTGTTGTTCCTAAGTCGATACCTATTATTTTTGACATGTTTTTTAAAGTTAAATTTTTATGTGATTACGATGTTTATGGTCATCGTCGTTATTAGCACTCGTAATTATAGAGTGCTAAAAAAGAATGGTCAAGAGAAATTTTCGTTGACGAATGTGCTGTGCTTAACTTATTATCCATTTCCTGTTTGTTCAAAAGCGGGTAAATATAACTTTTTTATATGGCAAATGATGTTCCTGATTTAGGAAATGCAGATATAGAGACCAAAGTTCCTAAGAATATGATAGAGGCACTTGAACAAGCTGGGATTTTTCATTCTAACGATCCTCTTCTTGATGATGGTGGAAATAGAGTTGAAGTGGAATGTACTTGTAATGTTAAATCTACATCCGATATAGCAACAATTGTTGAAATTGCAAAGGAAATGGGTTATGGCGTGATGCCGATTGGGTCTTTGACAAGCGCTGTAAGCGCTTTTAAGTCTGCTGCGACACACGGGCTTAAAGGATGGGTTGGTATAAAGATAGACGGAGAGGGAAGACCTGATGAATTTGAAAAAATCGAGGTTGATGGAAATGTTTATGAAACGATTTCTATTTTAAAAGGACAAGGAAGAATTTTAAAGAGCAAGAGTGCCGGAGTTCCTAATAGGGTTCAGGTTTGGGGTGGGACGATTCCGGATGACATCAATGATGAATTGGTAAAGCATCTTGGTAAGGGTCATAGTATTTATCTTGATCTTACTACTCGTGATTCTGCCCGTATTGCTGCTGTTGTTGCAACTGGAGGGCAGGGGCCTGTGAGAGAGGATGCAGGATTTAATTTACATGGACTTATTGTTATTGATAAAGATGGAAAAATTCATCATTTGAAAGGACAGGAGGCGAAAAGACAGGTTGGACTTGGTGGTCTTGCTGGTGCAATTTCAGAAGTTGATATGGAAATTGTGAAGGAACAACCTTATGAATTTGGACTTTTTATTCCTTTTCCCGGAAGTCTTGAGCATGGTTTGACTGAGGCTTTCCCGAGTTTTATGGCTGCGATGGGAAAATTCACAGAATCTGAGAAACGTAATGTGCAAGGTGCAGTAGGTGACGGAATTTTACGTGGAAAACATGATAAAAATTTACATGTTAAGGGATTTGAGATTGTCACTAGAAAAGGTATTCATGCTACTTTTGATATGATGAAGGAAGGTGCTGATGGAAAAGGTGGGGTTGGTTCTATGTTGCAATTTATGAGGGATAGAAGATGTGAAACAGGGCTTATGATAAATGGTCGTACCTCGATGCCGCGTGTACAATTGGAAGAATATCTTGGACGTTTGTATGAAGAGACGGATATTTCTCAAGGTGAATTTGTTGATGATTTAAGAGAATTCGTTGGTACAGGTCTCTTGCCTGTCGATGATGATGGAAATATTGATGGAGTTATTCCATTTAGTGATGGAGATATGAATGATTTCAGAAAGGCAAGAGAAGGCGTTGCTGTTGCGGCAAGAGAATCAAAAAAAGAAGGTCCTACAAAATCGACTGATTTAAATTTGAAGGTTTCTCTTCAAGATCCTGCAATGGCGAAAATTGCTTACCAAAAAATTTGGGCTATTTATCATGCTTATGTTCAAGATGCTGATGCCCGTGATGCCCAGATTTATATTTATGGACATAATTATCCCGGAAATAGTGATAAAATTGGCGGGGGAGGAGTCGATGCACATATTCGTGTAACTTTCCCATTGAAGGAACAGGATCATCAGAGTAGAGCTGCTGAAAATATGGCATTTTTGGAAGGTCGTCTTGCTAAGATGTATGAAGGGTTGATTTCTCTTGATGGAGAATCTGGAATTACTATTGCGGCTGGGGAAAAAGGAAATGTTTCTTCCACCGAGTATACGAGGTTTTTGGAAGAGAAGAAACCTCAAGAAGCGGCGGATATTTTTGATTATATTGAACAATATGGTGGTGCTACTTTTGGTGCAAGAAATGATAAATTTAAACTTCATGCGCGTCCTATAAGAATGCCTGGAGGACTTTTGAATTATTTTGCGGCCGATGAGGGTGTACATGAAAATCCTTCTTTGCGGGCAAGACTTGCAAAATCTATTACTCTTTGGTGTCAAAATTCTCACAGAAGTCCGGAAGCCATGAATGTTTTTACTGAAGTTATTGGTCTTTTGCGTGATTATTTTAATCTTGATTTTGATGACAGAATTTTTTATGCGCAGTCTCCGGAAAAAGCTTTGCATATGGCGCTTGTTAGTCTTACTGATTATAAAAATGGAGGAAAGGTAGCGGATTTGAGGAGTTCTGATTCTGCTGATTTGAAAGGTGTTTCTACTGTTGTTTTGTCTGACACAAAAGCTCTTGATGATGAAAGATTTGCGGGTATGAAGAAGGTTTTATGTATTGATGGTTCTGTGGCTATTTCTGTTGAAGACAGGAAAAAAGCTGATGTTGTTGTTTATAGTGCTGAATCTTTTGGGACGGGCGGAGAAATGGGAATTATTATTACTTCTATGGCTGCCGTGAAGTATTCGAGAGAGCTAGCCAAGAAAGGGAATAATGTTGGATATGTTCATGCTTTTGACGGTTTAAATAAGATGCCTCATTCTACGATTGAGACTCCGAAAATGCAGGTTATTGCTGAACTGGGTCTTGCGCTTGCGGAAATGAATGGACAGACTAGAGATATTTCTCCTCAAGTTGATGCTGAAAAACTTCAAAAACAGGAAAGTTTTGTTACTTTTAATCCAGGTCCTTCTCAAATACATCCTGATATTATAAAAAATGCTAAAGAGATAAATGCTTCTGCTGATTCGTTCCGTGTTGCCAGTATTGAAACTAGAATAGCAAAAGTTGAAGCTGTTAAGGCCAAGCTTCGTGAATTTTTACAAATTCCGAAAGATTACGAAATATTTTTTAGTGGTTCGGCCACTCAATCTATGGAGCAAATTGTGGCAAGTCTTGGGCTGGATCATTCTATTGTGCTTAGTATGGGGGCTTTTGGTGATAGGCAACAGTCTGTTGTTGGTAAATTTTCAAAACCAGGATCCAAGGTTAAAAATATTCAAATGAGATGGGGAACAGGGCCGAATAGTAGAATGGATACTGTTGTTGGCGAGGTGAGGAGTAACCAGCCTAGATCTCTTCGAGAATCAAATTGTGGATTTTTTATGACAGGTCATGAAACTTCAACTGGCGTACAGGCTGATGTTTCAGCGCTTTCTAAGAGGCTTGATCCAAGTATTTTAAAAATTGTTGATGGTACTTCTGAGGCTGGAGCTGTTTCCAGAACTTTTGAAGACATGGATATTTATTTTGGATCTTTCCAAAAATTTTTTGGAGTACCTTCCGGTATTGGTTTTATGGTTGTTTCTCCTCGTGCTATGAGGAGGGCTCAAGAATATCATTCCGAAAGAAATCCTAATGTAAAAGGTAAAAAACAAGTTGCTTTACCTGAAGCTCCGCAGTATGGCACTTTTGTGAAGATGCTTGAAGAAGCTAAAGCTGGAAAATTTCATAATTTGAGGGGAATTTTGCAAGTTGAAAGAGCGCTCGATGATTTTATTTTAAGGGGTGGAATTGACCATATTGCATTTGAAACAAAGCAGAAAATTCGTCTTTTGTCCGCTGCTCTTTTGTCTGATTATGAAACAGATAATGGAAATCGTGCGCCGACTTCTTCTGCTGAAGTGAAACATCTTTCTTATGCAGTTCATGATTCGAGAGATCGTTCTGACGTGCTTCTTCATGCTACAGCCGTGGATCGAGATCAAGGTGCAATCAGGCATGATGCAACTGATATTGCTGAGCTTGGTGGTGGATATGGGCCTTACTCTAAAGAGACACTCCGTCTTTATGCTTCCCCAAATATGACCATAAAAACTGTTGTAGCTGTAGCTGCAAAGATTGCTATGGTGATAGATAAAGCTCTTTCTGCTAATCCAAATAGACCCCTAATAAGCAGGGTGCAGGAGTAAAACCTTATTCCCCGTTTCCTACCTTCACTTTGGCATGTCTTAGGACTTTGTCGCCCATCATGTAGCCGGCGTCGAGTTCTTCTATGACGATGTCTTTTTCGCCTTTGTCTTGGGCTAGGGCTTCGTGGAAGTCCGGATTGAATTTTTGACCAAGGGCTTCGATTTTTTTGACGCCGAAATCTTGAAGTAATTTCTCAAGTTGGTTTATAGACATTCCGATTCCTTGAAGCCACTTCAGGGTCTCTTCGTTTGCGTCTTTTGGCGCATGTGTCTGCGCTCTTTTGAAGTTGTCAAAAATTGGTAAAAGATTTTTTATCAATTCTAGATTTGCAAAAATCGCCCAAGATTTTTTTTCTTCTTCAACTCGTCTTTTGTAGTTTTGGAAATCCGCCATCGTGCGTTTTGCGGTTTCTGTCATTTGTGAAAGTTCATCTGACTGAGTTGTGTCTGAACCTTGTTCGCTTGAAATAGCCTCGTCAAGTTTTTCGGCTTCTTTCTGCGCTTCTTCGAGTTTCTTTTTTAAATCAACTTTCTCGTTTTTCTGATTTTTGTCGTCTTTTTTGTCAGCCATTTTAAGTAAAAATTATTGTTCTAAAAGTTTTTTAATTTCTTCCAAAATCACGATGTTAAATGCATAGTTCATGCGTTTTGGGCCGAGGATTCCCATGAATCCGTCGAATCCGTTTTTGTGATATTTTGTTACGATGATGCTGCAAGATTGTGCCTGCGGAATAATATTTTCGTCTCCGATGAATACTTTTATTTGATCTGAAATATCAAGATTTGCGAGAGTTTTTACGAATTTGTCGCTTCTTTCAAGAACTTCGAAAACTTCGCTGGCATTTATAGGATTGTTTGCAAATTCCGGTTGAAGAAATGCGTTACTCATTCCCAAAAAAAATGTTCGTGGATTGTCTGGAGTTGTTGAAAAGCTCACTTGATTTGTGGCTCTGGAAAGCACTGAAACTGCATCGTGAAGATTTTCTCTGACTTTTTCCGCTGCGTATTTCCCTTGGATAAGCGCGAGAGTTTTTAGGGCTTCTTTTCGGGCTTTTTCGTAGTCGGCCATTTCGTCTACAAAAAGTCTGTATGCTTTGTCTGTCGGTACTCTTCCTGCGGACGTGTGTGGTTGAGAGATATATCCTTCGTTTTCGAGCTCCATCATGTCATTTCTGATGGTTGCAGGGGATACGTGAAATTTGTAACTTATCAAAATCGTGTTTGATCCGACTGGTTCAGCGGTCTGGATGAAATGATTGATAATGGCTTGCAGTACTTGTTTTTTGCGGTCTTCCGACATAGTTTGGCGTTGTCAAAATTTGTTCAAAATAACTTAGCAGTTGCGATTATACAGTGCTAAATGCAGGTTTGGCAAGGGTGTGATCTCGCGGAGCTAAAACACTCTACGCCTATGGCAGGCTACCTCGCCATTTTCTCTCCCATGAACTTTACTAAATCAACTACTCTGTTGCTGTAGCCCCATTCGTTGTCGTACCAAGCGTAGATTTTGACCAGATTTTTTTCGACGACCTGAGTGCAAAGTGAATCGACAATTGATGAGAGAGGATTTCCTCTGAAATCTATTGAAACAAGTGGTAATTCTGTATAGCCGAGTATGTCTTTCATTGATGTTTCTGAGGCTTTTTTGAGTGCGGCGTTTATTTCTTCGACTGTAGTTTCTTTCTTAAGTTCGCAAACCAAGTCAACAATTGAAACTGTTGGAGTAGGGACGCGGATGGAGATTCCATTTAGTTTTCCGTTTAATTCAGGAATTACCAAGCCGATTGCTTTTGCTGCACCGGTTGTAGTCGGGATGATTGATTGGCCTGCTGAGCGTGCTCTTCTCAAGTCTTTGTGCGGCAAATCCAGGATTCTCTGGTCGTTTGTATATGAATGTACTGTTGTCATGGAACCCTTTACTATGCCGAAATTATCATTTAGGACTTTTGCGACCGGAGCTAAACAGTTTGTTGTGCATGATGCGTTCGAAACTATATTGTGTAGTTTTGTGTCGTACATGTTTTCGTTTACACCAAGTACAATTGTTAGGTCTAGGTCTTCACCTGGGGCACTTACAATTACTTTTTTTGCACCGGCTTTTATGTGTTTATCTGCGCCGTCTTTTTTTGTGAATGCGCCTGTTGATTCGATTACTAAATCCACTTTAAGGTCTTTCCATGGCAATTTCTCTGGATCCATTTCTTTGAAGATTTTCACTTTTTGTCCGTCTACGACTATTTCGTTTTCCGTTGAAGAAATCTCTTGTTTTGCGATTCCATAATTTGAATCATATTTCAGCAGATGGGCGAGTGTTTTTGTGTCTCCCAAGTCGTTTATTGCGACTATTTCAAAATATTTTTTTTCTGAGTTTATATGAAAAATCTGGCGACCGATTCTTCCAAAACCGTTTATTGCAACTTTTAACATTTTTTGAGGGGTTAGTTTTTTCTGATAAATTATATTGGTTTTATACTTATTTTGTATTCAAATTGGCTTGACGTATTGGTGCCTACTGTGTCATAGTTTTGTCTTATATTTATATTTTTTATGAGTGAAACTGTTTATTGTGAAGGACATATAGATGGTATTGCGGATATTGGTGATTTATATGGAGAACCTCCTAGGACTGTTCCATTACGAATGCCTTGTGACAGATGGTTTGTGAAGCTTTTGGGGCAGAAATCTAGTCTTGGTGATATTATGGATGGGACTACGGAAATGATTGATGCTGTTGCCAATGGTCAGGCTGATAACCCTGAGGCGAGAGTGGTTTTGAGTGAATTACGCCGAAAGTTTTCTATTGCTGGAGCTGCTTTCCCTGTGCCTGTTATTGATGAAGATATGGGTTTTTATTATGGGGAATCTGCTTCTAGATTTATTAGAAATGGAAATAAGCTTTATTGTGAGAATTATGATGTAGGTGGTGATGAGTATGGCACTGGAAAGGCTATTAAGTTAATGATGTCTGGATGTGATGCGAAAGATGTGCCGCTTGCTGCTTTACGAAGTGGTTTTTATTCCGGCATTGATGATAATCGTGATTGGATAAAAAGAGCTTTCGAAGATCTTAAGAGTGGAAAAGTGTCTTTAGTTGAGTTGAGGGCTGCGTTGCGTGATGGTTGTTTGAATGCAATCGGGCGTTATCATGATGGTGCTGGTACTATGAATGCTGATGCTCTTAAGCCTATGGATAGATTGCGCATTGATCTTCAAGATGGAAAAGAAGTGCGAATGCATACTAAACGTGGATGGCCTTTTGGTATTAAGGTTCCTGCGTCATCAGTTGAGCTGCCTAATCCTGTATTTAATTTGGATACTATTGGTTTAAAAATTCCAGGAGTAAGGGGGGCGAAATAATTTTTGATTTGTGATAAATTGTTTGGTGATGGATATTTTGAATGCAAATCAGGTTTTGGCTTCCGGAGGCGTTATTTTGCATCCGACTGAGACTTGTTATGGTTTGGCATGCGATGCTTTTAACGAAAAAGCTCTTAAGAAAATTTATGAGATAAAGGGGCGTGATGCCGGTAAGCCGCTTGCGATCTTGGTTGCTGATCTTGAGATGGCTATGGAATATGGAGTTTTTTGTGAGAAGGCTTTAGCTTTGGCTGCACGATTTTGGCCTGGAGCGCTTTCGATTGTCGTGCCAAGGACTGAAAAATTGCCAAAGTTTCTAAATAAAGATGAAAAATTTGTTTCGATGAGGGTTTCATCTGATAAATTTTCAACAGATTTGGTGAAGGCTCTCAAAAGACCTATTGTTACGACTAGTGCGAATTTGGCCGGTGAAGATGCGATGTATGAAGTTGATATGGCAAAATTTGATGTGCCTGTTTCAGGCGGACTTAAGGCAAAAGATTTGATTGATTTGGTTGTCGATGGCGGGAAAATTCCTTTAAACAAGCCATCTACAATTGTGAAGGTTGATGGAGACAGCGTGACTGTTTTAAGGCAGGGGGATGTTAAAATATGTGATGTACCAGCATAAATACTGATTTTGCTCCGAGTGTTATCACTAATGCCGGAATTGATGTGCCGATGAAGATCAGCGCGAGGCTTTTGAAGTATTCTATGCCGAAAATGAATGACATGACTGCGCCTCCGACGACTCCGCTTCCAGGAAGAGGGGATGCTACAAATATTGGGATGAAGACAGACCCGTATTTGCTGATTCTTTCGGCATGAGCGGTGCGTGTGGTCTCAAATAATTTTGTAAAATATTTATTGAAGAATTTTGATTTTTTCATGCCAAATCTTGAGACCGGTCCGAGTAAGGCCAATACTATTGCGCAAATTGTCATTGTTCCTGCGATTGAGAATAGTGCAGAACTAAAGGCTGTAAGGCCAAGTTTCATGCCCAAAGGAATCGATAATTTTATATCGGCGAATGGTGTCATTGCTGTGAAAAATACTATTAGTTCCGGTGGCATTGGTTTTTCTTTATGTCTTTATATTCTATCTTTTTTATTGATGTGTTTTAAAGAGATTTTTCAAAAAAAGACTTTGTGATCAAAAAAATTACACAACAGATCAAAGTTTGTTCAATATTATTTTACATGTGGTGGTTTTGGCTTCTTTATGCTTGTTTTTGTTGATTTTGGGTGGTTGTTGTTCAGTTTTATTGAACCGTTCGTCTATGTTTTGTTGACTGCCTGCGTGATTCCTCCTATTATCTTTTAAGAAATGGAGTGTAAAAAAGTTATACACTCGTTGTGCACAAGTTTTGAACAAGAGATTTATGCGGCACATTGAAAATTCCTTTATACGAAGCCAATATGGACCATGTTTCTGTGTTAAAAAGTGATGTCGAAAAGTTACTGGATTTGAAGAAAGGTGAGATTGTGGTGGATGCGACGCTCGGACTTGGTGGACATGCCATGATGCTACTCAAAAATATTGGGAAAACCGGCAAACTTGTAGCGTTTGAGCAGGACGAAAGGAATCTTAAAGAGGCGAAGAAGAGGATAAAAGAGTTTGCGAAAGGAGAAACTAAAAATGTTTTCTATATAAGTGACAATTTTCGTTACTTGAAAAAAAGGATTACCGAAATTGGAATCAAAAAGATAGATGCGATTTTGTTTGATTTGGGCTTGAGCTCGCCTCATATTGACGACTCAAATAGGGGATTTTCTTTCCTGAATGATGGACCTCTCGACATGAGATTTGACGAGAGAAACTCGCTTACAGCAGAAGTTGTGGTAAACGAATGGAAAGAAGAAGACCTTGCGAGAATTTTCTATGAATATGGCGAAGAAAAATATGCCCGCAAGATCGCAAGAGAGATTTGTTCTCACAGAAAAACTGAAAAATTCACTTCTACATTGCAGTTAGCGACTTTTATTGAAGTGGCTGTATGTGGAGGAGTAGGGAAGAAATGGAGGGAAAAAATCCATCCTGCGACGAGAGTTTTTCAGGCGCTTAGAATAGCTGTGAATGATGAGCTTAAGGCTCTATCTGACGCGCTAGATCAGGCGGCGGAAATGCTAAACATAGGTGGTCGGATTGCGGTGATTTCATATCATTCGCTTGAAGACCGTATCGTGAAGCAATTTTTTAAAAAATTGGAGCAGCCGCAAGTGAGCATGCAAGAATCGATTTACAGAAACCATGGAGATAGCATTTTTGAACCAATTACACGAAAACCGGTAGTCCCGACAGATGAAGAAATAGCACAAAACAGGCGAAGCAGGAGCGCAAAACTGCGAGTTTACAAGAAAGTGAGAGAGCTTCCTCAAAGCTAACTTACAAAAAATACTAAATTCCTAAAAAATGTCACAACTTATCCTCTCAAGAGGAACACCATATAGATCAGGCGTAAAAAACCTTTTAACAAAATTTTTCCCAAACGTTGAGTTCGGGTCATTTTTCCTGATGTTTTCATTGGTCTCGTTTGTGGCTTTGGTGACAGTGATAACGCTTGTTTTTTCAACAAGACAGGTTACAAAGGGATATGTTTTGAATTCCCTTGAAGATGCTCATCAGGTTCTTATCAAAAGTGGTGAACAGATGGACATGAGGCTTTCAGATTCACGTTCATTGCGACACATTCAAGAACTTCCTCGTGTATCTAAGATGCGAAATCCTAGCACTGTAGTGTTTTTGAGTGGGGAGACTTCTATTGCGAGTAGGTAAAAATTTTGTTTTAAAAACCTTCTTTTTGTGCTAAAGTGCTCGTAAGTTTAAGGGCATTTAATTTTTCAAAAATATGGATAAAAGTTTAAGTTTTTTTCAAAATTTGCATTATTCGGGTGAAGAGCTTGCTCATGTGAAGGGATTGGTGCGACCGAGCGGGAAAACTATTATTCTTCCGTACGATCAATTTATTGAACATGATAACAGGCATAGAGATCCGAATCCTGAAGCGGCAAATCCGGATTATATCCTGAAACTTGCCATAGAAAGCGGGTGTAATGCGGTTGTTTTTCATTATGGTGTAGCGAAAAGATTTTGGACTAAATATGCAGGGAAAATCCCGCTTATCCTGAAAGTGAACGGTAAAACCTCGATTCCTTCCCAAGCTCATGCTCTTTCCGTTCACACTTCGTTTGTTGAGGATGCGGCGAAAATCGGAGCCTCTGCGGTCGGATATACTATGTTTTATGGATCACCAAGGCAGGATGAGGACTTGCCACAATTGGCGAATGTGCGAAGCGAATGTGAAGCTACTGGATTGCCTCTGATTGTGTGGGCCTATCCGCGTGGAGAGGCTATCGATGCGAAAGGCGGAAAAGAGAGCAGTTATGCCATAGAATCCGCTGTCAGAATGTCCATGGAAATGGGGGCGACTATAATCAAAGCAAATTTGCCTGTGGCAGGTGATGCAGATTTTGTTGATAATAAAAATATTCCCGAATATTACAGAAAACTTGAAAAAGAATTATCTGAACTTTCTCCAAAAGAACAAAAATGGGAACGTGCAAAACGTGTTGTGGAAGCGGCACAAGGAGTGCCTGTTCTTTTTTCCGGTGGGTCTGAAATTGGAGACGAGGATTTGATCGAAAATGCAAATGCCTGCATAGATGCGAATTCTTTCGGTTTTATCTTTGGAAGAAATGTCTGGAAAAGACCAAGAGCCGAGGCGGTAAAAATGATTGAAAAATTCCAGAAAATGCTGGATGAAAGCGCAAAATAATTATTAAAAAACTGAAAAATGCCTATCAAAATTGCTATCAACGGATACGGAAGGATTGGAAGAGATCTTCACAGACAGCTTATCGGCCGTGATGATATGGAGATTACAGCGATAAATTCGAGGTCTGATGCGAAGTCCCATGCGTATCTTTTGAAGTATGATTCTTTGTATGGAATCCTTGATGCGGATATAAAAGTTGATGGAAATGATTTGGTCGTGAATGGCAAAAAAACTTATGTATATCAGATAAAAGATCCTGCGGAAATCGAGTGGGGGAAGCATGATATCGATATTGTTATTGAAGCTACGGGAAATTTTACGACTATGGCTGATGCCGAGAAACACTTGAAAGCGGGTGCGAAAAAAGTGCTTATTACTGCGCCTTGCAAGGAAAAAGAAATCCCTAATATTGTGATCGGAGTGAATGAAAAAGATTATAATCCCGCCGATTTCAAAGTGGTTTCAAACGCTTCCTGTACGACGAATTGTCTTGCGCCTGTGCTGAAAGTTTTGAATGATGAATTTGGTGTGAATTATTCTTTGGTTACGACTATTCATGCGTTTACTTTTACCCAGAACTTGCTGGATAATTCAAATCCTGAAGATTTCAGGAGGTCTCGTGCGACTACGGAATCCATAATTCCTACGACCACAGGAGCGATGAAAGCGATTTCAAGAGTGATTCCCGAGCTTGAGGGTAAAGTGGATGGAATGGCTTTCCGTGTACCTGTTGTAACAGTTTCTTGTATTGATTTGGTCGCGGAACTTGGTAAAAATATTACAGCTCAAGAGGTGAACGATATGTTTAAAAAATACGAAACCGGAAAAATGAAAGGAATTTTGGGAACTACGAGTGATGAAGTTGTTTCAGTGGATTTCAGGAGAGACAGCAGGTCTTCGATTGTGGATTTGCTTAGTACCAAGGTTCTTATGGGTAACAAAATCAAAGTTATTTCGTGGTATGATAATGAATGGGGTTATGTTTCCAGAATCAAGGATTTGATAAGCTGGTTTAAATAATATAGGGCAGATCTTAAAAGATAGGGCTTGATGAATGAAATTAATGCAAAACGAGAGAGGATCGAAGTGTTGGTTCGTGAAGTGAAAAATGGCAGTCATGATGCTTTTTCCGAGCTTTACGACATCTTTATTGATGCTATTTATCGTTATGTTTTTTACAGGGTGAAAAATGAAGACAGTGAGGATCTTACTGAAACTGTTTTCTTGAAAGTTTGGGAAAATATAAAAAGTTATAAAGAAAAAAAAGATACTTATTTTTCGTCATGGATTTTTAGAATAGCTCACAATGTTGTAGTGGATTATTACAGGGCTTCCAAAGATCGCATGGTTTCAGAGATTGATATTTCGATTCCTGATATGGATAGAGAACACAATCCTTTGCGAAAAATTGAAAAACATTTGGATCAGGAGGTTTTGAGGAGCGCTTTGAACAGGCTTAAAAAAGGATATCAGGATATTTTGATTTATAAATTTATAAATGATTTGTCGAATGCAGAAATTGCCGAGGTTTTGGGTCAGAGCGAGGGAAGTATCAGAATTCTTCAATTCCGTGCGCTAAAGGCTCTAAAACAAGAATTTGAGCAAATGGGAGTTAAGTATGAAATTTAGTAACAAATGAAATTTTAATCCGTTTGAAAGGTTAGTATGGAAACAGAAAAAGAAACAGACAGGGTGGAGCAGATTCTCGCTGCGATTGCGGTGCCTTCCTTAGACGTTCGTGCGAAAGCACGACTCAAGGATCGTATTTTTATGCGCCTTGACTACCCAATAGCGGAAAGTCTAAGGGAGGCAGCCTCAAACACGCACGTGAGCCCATACGATGCGGCTAAAATCAAGGAAGCCGTTTTTGCTATTATTTCTCAGAAAAAACAAAAATGGTTTTTCTGGGAAAACTTTTTTGCTCTGCAGAAAAAAGTTTTTGCAGGAGTTCTTAGTGTTTTGATGTCTTTCTCAGTTTTCAGTTTTTTGAGTTTTGATGCGAGTGTTGCGAGAGCCGAAAGTTTCACAGTTTTAAATTCTTATAAAGGTTATGTTTCTGTTTTGCGAGATGGTAAGGCTATGCCTCTTTCTCTTAACATGAAACTTAAAGAAAAAGATCAAGTTGTTACAGGAAATGATGGATATGCGGCGATAAATTTCTTTGATGACAGTGTCAGCAGACTTTCAAATGATACTGTTGTTGTCTTGAATAAACTTGATAAAGTTGATGATAGTAATGTGAGAAGTTATATAGAACTTTCTTTGAAAGAGGGAAGACTTTGGACGAGGGTTCTTAATCTTGTGCAAAGTCATTCTTCTTTTACTGTTGAGGCAAATAAGCTTTATGTCACTGCAAAAAAAGCGGCTTTTGATGTGGCTGTTAATGACAAAAAAACCGATGTTCAGGTTTTTAATCA
>CALREX010000006.1 GCA_943356465.1 Candidatus Peribacteria bacterium | reverse complement strand
TGAACATTGCTCTCTCGACGGATTATCACCTAACCAAGCCCTCAGCCTAAAAGTGCAAAATGTCCGTACCTAAAACACGGAAAATTTTTATTGAAAGGGGATTGAATTGTTTGATTCCTGGGGCTTGACAAGTTCGCTGGTTGATGTATTATGTTATGCTCTTAGGTTTAATTAACTTGATTTGAATGTTGAATAAACGAGATAAAAATTTGGTTCTTGAGAGGTTCGCAAAAGGACATGAAGACGAACTTATTCGTAAGTATATAATTCTTGGGCCCTCAAAGCTTAAGGAGGAAATTTCTTTAACTGAGGAAGAATTTGATGTGATCTTTGATTATTTGGTGTTTGAAAATAATCTTCTTTATAAATGTGTTGTTGCGAATATTGATTTCTTTTTGGATCAGTATGTCAGACATGGAATGGCTCATTTGAGAGATATGCTCGGAGTTTTGGATGAGAGATATGACAGAGTTTGTGATGTGATTTTTGATTTCTTGGTGATTTCAAATGATGGACTTTTGCTACATGTTATGGAACATCGTGATAAATATTTGGATTCTTTGCACGAATATGGAAGTGAATTTGTGAGAAAGGTTTTGGGAGTTTCTAATCCTAAATACTCTGAAAACTGGGAAAAGGTTTTGGACTTTTTGCTAAAGTCTGTTGTGAAAAATATTGTTTCTAAAAAGACTTTTGATCAGGGAATCACGGCTTTTACGATGATTTATAATGGATCGAGGGAGCAAAGACCGATTACGAAGGAGGGGATTTTGTAGGCGAATTGTCTCATGTGGTGCACCCGGAGGGAATCGAACCCCCATCACCGGTTCCGAAGACCGGGGCTTTATCCGTTAAGCTACGGGTGCATGGTTTGTCTTTTAAAATTATAGCGGTTTTAAAAGAGCCCCGCAATGCGGAGCTCTTTTCTTATTATCACTTTAGTTCTGTTTTCCTTTGTCTGCCCATGCTTTCCAATAAACCATGATTGGCGGAGCGATGAAAATTGATGAGTATGTTCCAAGTATAATACCGATTGTAAGAGCTAATATGAAGTAGAATATGCTTGGGCTTCCAAAGATAAGTATTGAAATCAATGCGATGATTACTGATGATGCTGTCCCAATAGATCTTCTTAATGTTTGGTTTAGTGCGTCATCTGTAACTTGTGCGAAGTTGTCGAATTTTCCGTGAATAAGAATATTTTCACGTAGTCTATCGAAGATGATAATTGTATCATTTACCGAATATCCAAGAACTGTAAGTATTGCAGTTATAAAGAGCGCATCTATTTCTACATTCAACACTTTTCCAAGAATGATGAAAATACCTGTTACGATCGTGACGTCATGTATAAGTGCTACGACGGCTGATACTCCAAATCTCCATGGGTTTAATTGTTTTGGAATTTTCCTGAATGCAAATGAGATATAAAGAATTATCATTATCGAAGCCAAGAGTACCGCGATCAGTGCTTTTTGAAGCATTGTTGATCCGACTATTGCTCCCATTGTTGTGAATCTTTTTTCTTCAAATGCAGGAAGTTTGTCTTTTAGTATTGATAATAATTTTTCGTGAGTTACAGATGTCAAATATTTTGTTTTGATTATGAATCCGTTTTCTCCTGACTCTAATACTTTGGCTGAAGCAAGGTCTAAGACTTCTTCCGATTTTTGTGAATCATCGGTAGTTATGGCCTTATCTGTCACTGAACTGCTTGGGGTGTTGATTACTGATTTATCTGTAGACTTGTCAGTTTTCTTTGTTTCTATGATTGAAGTTGAAAGATTTTTTAGGTCTACTTCTGCATTTACCAATGCTTTTGATATTTCATCTTTTGTTATAGGTTTTTCAAATTTGAATTCTAGCAATGTTCCTCCTGTGAAATCTGTTCCTAGATTTGTTCCAATGATGAAGAAGGAAAGAATTGAAAGAATAAACAATGTTCCTGAAAGCGTGAGGAATTTCTTCGCGTTCTTTATGAAGTGAATTGGTTCTCTTTGTTTTGCTTCCATATTTACTCCAAACAATTTCAAGTTTTGTGTTATTTGTTTACCTACAATAGTTTTCAACAATGTTTTTGTGATTGTGATTGCTGTGAACATGGAAATTACGATACCTGTTGCCAAGTTTATTGCGAATCCTTTTATCATTGAGCTTCCAAAATAGAACAAAATCGCACAAGTAATAAGTGTTGAGAAGTTTGAATCTCTGATAGCTGCCCATGCTCTGTCAAATCCGGCTTCAAGTGCAGCGTTGAAAGTTTTTCCTGATTTTAGTTCTTCTTTTAGTCTTTCAAAAATAAGAACGTTTGCATCAACAGCAACTCCGATGGACATGATAACTCCGGCAATACCTGCAAGTGTCATTACAACTCCACTTCTTAGCAGGAATGTAAGGAAGAAGAATGCCAAACAGCTTAAGACGAATGAAATGAATTTTTCCCATCCTGATTCTTTGCTGTTTATGACTTTTGTCAGCAGGAATATGAATGCTCCGATTGAAATCAATAATGCTGCCCACATTGGGAGTTGTGATTTTAATACGAAAAGCAAAATGCTGATATAAACAATGAGCGCTATGCTTGCGAAAACTCCAGGCAATCTATACATGAAAAGCATGAATACCATGACTAAAATAAGTCCGATAAGTCCTGCAAACATGCTTTGGTCTAGAGCTTCTTGTCCAAGTGTTGCTCCGATTGTGTACTCTCCTGAAAGAATTATTGGTGCAGGTATGGCTCCTGTGTTTAGGTTTCTTGATAAATCTTTTGCTTCTTCAGGTGTGAAGTTTCCTTTGATTATAGCTTTTCCTCCTGATATTTTCTCGTCAACTTTTGGAGCTGAAATCTTATTTCCTCCAACAAATATTGCGATAGGTTTTCCTACATTTTTTGTTGTGATATTCTCAAATAATTTTGCTCCTTCGTCGTTGAATTGAATTGATACATATGGTTGATAAAAATTATCCAATTGTACGTCTGCGTGTACGAAGTATTTACCTGTTAGATCTGTGTTCTGCCATGTATCTGTAAGTGTTGAGAACACCAGTGATTCATATTTGTACTTAACTTGATTTACTGATGTTTTTACATCGTTGGCTTTGAGAATATGGTATCCAAATTCTGTTTTTGTAACAGAGCTTACTTCGTCTTTTTTGGTTAACTTTAAAGCTGCTTGTTCAAAATCATATGCGTATGTTCCGTCTCCATTTACAGCCTTGTCTAGGACTCCGGCTGTGTCTTTATTGCTTTTGTCATCTGAATATTCTTTTGCAAGTTTTGCAAAATCTTCTCCTGATTGTAATTTTGTTTTCAGTTCTTCAGCTAATTTTGATGCTTCGTCTTGTGTTCTTGTGACAGATGCATCGGCTTTTGTTGCACCTTTGTATGCAATCAAGATGTGGCTTACAGATACTTCTTTTTTATCAAGTTTTTCTTCTTGTTTGTCGATTAATTTTATTATTCCAAGTCCTGTATCTTCCACAGCTGCACCGGTGTCATCAACTACAAAAGTTCCTCCTGTTTCAACTAAATCTTTTGTGTATTCTCCTGTTTTTAGTTTCGACAGAGCATCTTTTATTTTGGCAGGAACGCTTTCTTCTGCTTGATAATCCTGTTTGTTGTATTTTGCTTTTTCAGGATTTGTAAGTGATTCTTCTTGAGCTACAACTTCGAATTTTTGTCCACCTTTGATTTCATTAAGAGCTGTTAATGCTTTTTGTTTTACTAGTTCTTTTTCTTTGTCTTTTTCTTTTTGGTCAAGTGGTGGTTTTTGTTCTTTGAATTCCAATTGAATTGTTTTTCCTACTGTTTCTTTTGCTTTCTCCAAACTTACTTTTTTCTTTTCATCAGGGGTTAGAGCCTCCGCTATTTTCTTCTCTGCTTCTTTTTTTCCTGTGTTTAAATATTTGTCTACGTCTGCTTGTGTAATTTGAGCATTTTCCGCCAACTCAACAATGATATGTTTTTCACCTGGAAGATCTGAAATATAAATGTTTGGTTCAGCAACTCCAAGTGCATTTACACGTTTTGTAATTACGTCTGTAACTCCGTCAACAATATCTTTTTGATATTTATCAGGTACATCTCTAAGGTCGATCTTATAATCAAGTTGTGATCCTCCTTGAAGATCAAGACCAAGTTGCAATCTTGTTGTCTTTATTGCTTCTGGAGTAAATGGAAGGATCTTTGATTGTATGTTTGGTGGTAAATCGTAAAATCCTAAAACTAGAGCAATAAGGACTATTCCGACTATTTTCCAAGGTAAAAATCTTTTCATGGTTGTTTATTATTAGTATTTAAATTTTTATTGATTATGTAATTTCTCATCAAGCTCTGCATTATTTCCTTTTCCTGATCTTCCGTAATCGTCGTCCAGTTTTACGACATCATCGAGTTCCGGCGTTGATACCTCAAATACCTTAGTATTATCTTCTAAGGCTTCTAAGCGGTGGATAGTATATGGAGTTATGTCAAATTTGTCACCAGGATTTAGAATTTTCTCTTGCAGGTTTGTTATCTCTGTGCCGTAGATAAGTTTCACTTTTCCGCTGAGAATATACTGAGTTTCTGATTTTTTCTCATGGTACTGCAGGCTATAGCGATGTCCTTTTGTTATTTCAAGGATTTTTCCTGCATACTTGTCTGTGTGTGCGAACCATATTTCTTGGCCCCATGGTTTGAGTTTTATTTCAACTTTGTCCATTGTTTAATTCTTTAAGTCTTTTGCATTGTGATTTATCACATATTAAGATCCCGTCTTTTGTGTTTACGATAACTACGTTTTTTAGTCCGATAACGGCCATTTTTTTATCTGTATCGTTATATATTAATGAATTCTCTACGTCCAGGGATGATATTTTTCCACGTTTTACGTTTGATTCTGCATCTTTTCCCTGTACTTCCCATATTGTTTCAAAATTTCCTATGTCAGACCATCCCAAGTCTGATTTGATGATTCCTACATCTTTTGGATCGACACTTTCCATAATTGCGTAATCTATTGATATTTTTTCCAGCGTTGGATATATGGATTCTAGCGTACTTTCATAGGCTTGTGTACCAAAATTTTCTGATATTTTTTCTAATTTTTCGTATGTTTCCGGTTTATATTCCTTATAATACTGTAGGAGGGTAGAGCATTTCCATACGTAAATACCTGTATTCCAGAGGTAATTTCCTTTTTCTATAAAGGATTTAGCTTGTTCAAGAGTTGGTTTTTCCTTGAAGCTGTCTAATATATAAATTTCCGTGTCGTTTATGTTTTTGTGAAGTTTTCCGAGTTTAACATATCCGTAGTTTGTATTTGGAGAAGAAGCGTTTACTTCTATTATATTTAGAGTGTTTTCTTCTTTTGCTAAGTTTTCTGCAATTTTTAATTTTTCTTCAAATTCCTCTTTATTTTTTACTAAATGATCGGCATATATGACCGCCATGACTTCCCCAGGATGTGTTTTTTCAATAATTGCTGCTGCAAGTCCTATACATGAGGCCGTATCTCTCAGTGCCGGTTCTATTATTATGTTTGTTTCTGGCACTTTTGCGCAAAATTTTTGTACAAGTGATTTGTGAGCCTTGTTTGTGGCTATATATATATCATCTGGGTCTAAAAATGAGAGTCGATCTAAAGTCTCCTCTATAAGTGTTTTTTCAGACACAAGTTTTTGAAACTGCTTTGGGGCTTCTTCTACTGAAAGTGGCCAAAGTCTCGTTCCTCCTCCTCCTGCTAGTATTACTGCTTTCATGGTGCTGATTTTATCACTTAATTAAGCATTTTCCAGTCATTTCTTTTGGTTTTTGTATTTTCATGATTTTTAATATTGTTGGTGCAACTGAAGAAAGTCCGAGTTCTTTGTTTTTTAATAAAGATATTTTTTTGCCAAATTTTGAAATGAGAATAAAAATCACTGGATTCAATGAATGCGAAGGACATTGATCTCCATTTGCATATTTCTTATATTCTGCATTCCCATGATCTGCTGTTATTATTACGGTGTAGCCCTTTTTTTGTGCTTCAGGAATAATTTCCGCCAAACATTTATCTACATATTCCACGGCTTTTACGGTGGCCTGAAAGTCTCCGCTATGTCCAACTAAATCGCAATTTGCGAAATTTAGCACTATGCATCCATATTGTGTTTTTTTATTCAGTGCGTTTAGCAGGTTTTCTTTGATTTTGAAGGCGCTCATTTCTGGTTTTTGTGCGTAAGATGACACCTTTGGCGAGTGAATCATTATTTGAGTTTCATTTTTATATGGTTCTTTTACTTGTGAATTGAAAAAGTATGTTACATGTGCGTATTTTTCCGTTTCCGCAATTCTTAATTGATGAATCTTGTTTTTCGAAAGTGTTTCTCCAAGATTGTTCTTTACAATGTTTGCTTGAAATAAAACTGGAGAAGTTTTTGAGTATGGGCCGAAGCATACGAAGTGAGGGAGTATGACTTTTTCTCTTTTAAATCCTTTGAAGTTTTTTTCTGTAAATGATTCCGCTAATTGCTTTGACCTGTCCGTCCTGTAGTTGAAAAATACGACAGTGTCTTTGCTTTCTATCAAGCCATCTTTTTCCAGAAGGATTGGATGCAAATAGTAATCTGTTTTTGTGCCTTTTTTGTAGTCATTTGCTATTGCTGTGAATGGATCTTTTTCAGGTTTTCCTTTTCCTTCTGTTAATAAATCATATGCTTTTTTTGTTCTTGCAAAATTTTTGTCGCGATCCATGGAATAAAATCTACCTATAATTGTCGCAATTTTCCCAACTTTGAATTTTTTTATGTTTTGATTTATTTGTTTTATGAATTCGCCTGCGGATCTTTCCGGTACATCTCTGCCATCGGTAATGGCGTGTATATATACTTTTTTTAATCCTTCTTTTTTTGCAAATTTAAGAAGTGCAAAAAGATGATCTATGTGTGAGTGTACACCTTGATCTGAAATCATTCCCATTATGTGGAATTTTGAATTGTTCTTTTTGCAAAGTTGTGCCGCTTTCTTGAGTTCTTTTAAGTTGAAAAATTTATTTGATTTAATAGATCTATTTATTTCTTCCAGTGATTGAAAAACAATTCTTCCTGCGCCTATAGTAAAATGTCCGACTTCACTTCCTCCCATGGAATTTTTTGGAAGTCCGACGTAATTTCCTTCTGTTCTAAGTAATGTTGTAGGGTAATTTTTGCGTAACATATTCAGGTATGGAGTGTTGCTGCGTGTTACTGCGTTGTACTTATAATCTTTACCTTCTCCGTATCCGTCAAGGATTATAAGTAAAACTTTTTTGTCGATTTCTGATTTTGCAGGAATGTTTCTCATGTTTTTAAAGTCCTATAAAAATGCCACCTAGGTACCAATTAAGTATTTGTTGTCCGAAGAAAAATGCTACCAGTGTTCCTGTAATAAGGAAAGGTCCGAAAGGAATTTGGGATTTTCTGTTTAATTTTTTCATTCCAATTAGGATCAGACTTAGTATTGCTCCTATTATATAAGCTATTGTAAGGGCTACGAGTCCCTTGTCCCATCCAAGTAAAACTCCTATGAGCATGCCTAGTCTAAGGTCTCCGCCTCCAATCCATTTGCCATTTGAAAGTAAAAACTGCAATGCAAAAAATAAGAAAATTGAAATTCCACCAATTGCCATATTAAGTGGGGAGAGTGTGTGCATTATAATATTTCCTGCTATTGCAATGAATATTGCTGTGATTGAAAATTTATCAGGAATTTCTTTGTACTCTAAATCGTAGAAGAAGATTGTTATTAAAAATAAAAATTCTATCGTGTAAAAAATGAAGAATTTTAACATTTCGTAATTTACGAAAAATTGATCGAATTTTATCTCTATGAAATTGAAAGTGAGAAATGTTGTTACAAACACCAAGCCTGTTATTATTTCTAGTGCCAAATAATGTATTCCGATTTTTTTGCCGCAATATCCGCATTTCCCTCGTAAGAAAAGCCAGCTTAAAATAGGTATTAAATATCTGAATTTTAATTTCTTTTTGCAAAAAGGGCAGATAGAACGTCCAAGTACGATGCCTGGTTTGTCGGTTTTGGTTCTGTAAATTATTACGCTTAAAAAACTTCCGAAAATTGTTCCGAGGATGAATGCTAATGTTAAGAATAATTTTACCATTGTGTTTTGTTAATTATTTGTTAAGTAAAGCCTGATATTTTCTTGCTGCAAGTTTTGAGATGCTGTTCCCTTGGCCTAGAGAATATGCTTTTGTGTAGTAATCTTTTGCCAATGTAGCTTTATTTTCTTTTTCGTATATTTGTCCAAGGTTTAAGTATGCTGCGTCCAGTTTTGGATTTAATTCTATTGCTTTTGTAAGGTATGCTTTTGCATCTTCTGTGTTCCCTTTGCTGGAAAGCGCCCATCCTACGAGATTGAAACTTGCGGCTTCAGATGGTTTTTCATAAAGTGCTTTTTTTGCTAATATCAAGGCTTTATTTGTGTCGTTTAGTTTTTCTATGTTTACCCAGACCGCTTTGGTGTAAAGGCTTAGGTTTTGGCTGTATGAGGCCAATACTGTTTCATAAAGCATGGCTGACTTTTTGTATTCTCCTTTTGTTGTATATAAATCTCCAAGCCTGATGTCTATTTCTTCTTTTGGAGTGAAGCCATATGATTTTGCTTTTTCTAGATAAAAAATTGCCTTGTCTGTGTCTTTTATAAATGAATATGAAATTCCTAAGAAAAATAATGTTTCAGGTTTTTCGTTGTCGAGTTTTAAGGCTTGTATCAATGCATCTGTTGCATCTTGATATTTTGCTGTGTTTAGATATGCATACCCTAAAACCAGCCATGCATCTCTATAATCATTTTTTTGATTTATAACATCATATAATAGTGGAATTGCCGCTTCGTACTGCCCTGACTCTGTCATTGCTTTTGCGAGCAAAGTCTCTAGAAAAATTTGTTCTCCTCCTTTGTAATATGAAAATGTTGTAAATGCATCCACAAAATTTTGTGCGTTTGTTTTGTTTGGATCATTTGCTTTCTTTGAAATTTCTGTAAATATTTTTTTTGCACCTTCCGGGTCTTTGAAAAGTGATAGGATAATTCCTGTGTAATATTTGACTTCCGAATCCTCCTTGTTTAACTGCCCAATTAGAGATTTTGCTGCATTTATATTTCGTTGGTTGAGATAACTTTGTGCAATTTTTAATTTTATTTTTATTGAAGATGGATCGAGTTTCTCGGCTTTTTGATAGGCATCCTGTGCATCTTTTGGTTTGTGTTCAGATAAATATTTGTCTCCAAGTTTTGTTAATGATGATGGCGAATTTTCATTGACGTCTTCTTGTGCCGATGAAGTTGGTGGAGTTGTTTCCTGTTTTTTGTTTGCCTGAATATTTCCTGTGTTGATGTTCGCTATGTCTCCTGCATTTTTAGGCTTTAGTAAGCCCACGGTGATCACAACTGATCCTGCGATTATTATTATCCAAAGTGTTGCTAGGAATTTATTCATTAATTTATCTTTGTATGCGTTGTTTTAATTTATGGCTGTTTGCCATGCAAATTGCTGATGCGATTGCGTCTGCCGCATCGTCAGGTTTTGGAATCTTTTGAAGTCCCAAAATTGCTTTAACCATTTGTTGCACCATCTTTTTATCAGCTTTCCCGTATCCGCAAATTGCTGATTTTATTTCAAGTGGTGTGTATTCGCCGATTTCAATATTTGTTTCTGCTAATTTACCCAAGACTATTCCACGAGCTTCTGCAACTTTCATTGCTGTCTTTATGTTTTTTTGAAAAAAAAGTTTTTCGACTGATGCCATTGCTGGTTCCCATTTTTTTATTAAAACCCCCAAATCTTCTGAAATTTGTTTTAGTCTTTCGGATTGTGGAAGTGATGAATGTGTTCTTATACAGCCATAATCCAACAGACTTATTTTTCCTTTAATCGAGTCTATGATGCTGAATCCTGTTATTGCGGTGCCTGGATCTATTCCGATTATTCTCATAATTTATATGTTGATATTGTGCTTGTACTGCTTGCGTTACATATGATGACTATTTTCTGGCCTTTCTTTACAAGGTGTTCTCGTGCTATAAAATCGACTATGTTTTTCAATTTTTTGTTTGCATCTTCCTGGAATTTTTTTACAAAAACTTTGTTTATTCCCCATACTAATGTTAGTTCTCGTGCTGTTTTTTCAGATGACGTGAATGTGATTATTGGCGTATATATGCGATATTTTGCGATTTGCCTTGATGTAAAACCGTCGTCTGTGTATGCCACCATTGCGCCGGCTTTTGCTCTGAGAGCAAGATCGCATGCATTTTCGCATGCGATAAGTGAGGATCTTGTTTTTTGCGTGTTTGAAAATGTGAATTCCTTTAATTCTTCGTGTTTTTGCATTTCCTGTTCTACAGAGTGCGCAACTTTTGTAAGGACCAAGGCTGCTTTTGCTGGATATTTTCCAACTGCTGTTTCGTTTGAAAGCATGATTGCGTCTGTGTGGTCAAAAACTGCGTTTGCTGCGTCTGAAATTTCTGCTCTTGTCGGAATTGGATTTTTTACCATTGATTGGAGTACTTGCGTTGCAGTTATTACCGGTTTTCCGTATTTGTTTGCTATATTAATAATTCTTTTTTGTACAAGTGGAACGTGTTCCGGAGGTATGTCTGTGCCTAAATCTCCGCGTGCGACCATGACTCCGTCTGCTGATTTTATGATTTCTTTCAAATGTGCAACTGCTTCATGTCTTTCTATTTTAGCTATGATTGGTGTGTTTTTGCCTTTTTTTTGAATTAGTGCTCGTAGTTCTTCGATGTCTTTTTTTGATTTTACAAATGAAAGTGCTATAAAATCGACGTTATTTTTTAATCCGAATTCTAGATCTTTTAAATCTTTTTCCGTGATTGTTTTTGCTGAGATTGTTGAACTTGGGAAATTTATTCCGTTTCCGTGTTTTATTATTCCTGAGGTCTTAGCCTTTAGAACCAGCTCATCTTTTTTCTTTTTTATAACGATTGCTTCGAGTAATCCGTCATTTATCAAAACTGTTGCGTTTGTTTTTACGTCACGACAAATGTTTTTGTAAGTGAGTGGAATGATTATTTTATTCTTTGTTCTTTCTCCTGTGATTTCTTTTGTTGTGATTGTGAACACTTCATCTTTTTTGATGTGTATGCCTTCTTCCGGCATTGCTCCGATCCTGATTTTTGGTCCTTGAAGATCTTGTAAAATTCCTATTCTTGTTTTTGTAAGACTTTCGGCTTTATGAATATTTTGTATTAGTTTTGCATGATCTTCATATGTTCCATGTGAAAAATTTAACCTTGAGACGTTCATTCCTGCCTTTATTAAAGCCACAATTCCATTTACGCTGTCGCTGGCTGGTCCGAGTGTGCAAACTACTTTTGTGTTTTTTTGGAACATAAAAATGAGGGAAATTTATTCGCAAAAATTATATCAAAAATTGTGCTTGTATTGAAATAGAAAAGAATAAAAAAGACCGTATGGTTAACGGTCTTTTTGTTTTATAATGTTGTATTTATTTGCATTGAGGAATTGTTGCGATGCATTTTGCTGCTCCTGAAGGAATAAAATATTGACCTGAAGTATTTTTATATCCAGATAATGTAGCTGTTATATCTCCAATTCCATTACCTGCGTAATTTGTTGAGAGATGTGTTATTAGCATGATGGATGGATCTGTTGGTGTTATTTCTCCGTCTTTTTCCGGCGATGCGTTATAAAATAATCCTTTTATATCTGTAGATGTCCATGTTACTGCTATATCTGACGGAGCTGCAATTGGTGTTCCTGGGTTTTTGTCTATGTAAAATCCTGCATTTAAGCTGTAGCTTTTTCCTTTTGTTAAGCAGGCAACTGGTTTTCCTATTTGCGTCCATGTTGTTCCGGATTGTATTACGCCTTGTTCCATTTTTGCTTCCACGGCTGTTAGCCCGCAATATATCTGCGTGTTGATTGTTTGTCTCGATGATTTTTTTATTGTTGCTCCTTTAAATAAGCTTGAATTCGAAGCAAATAAGCCTGTAGCGATTGCGGCTACGGCAATCAGGCTTCCTATTACAATCTTTGTGTTTTTCTTCATTTTTGTTTTTGTTTGTATATAAAACTTTGACTATATTATACTTCAAATGTGCTATTTTGTCAATTTGCGTAAAATGTCTTTATTTCACTGTTACACTTTTTGCAAGATTTCTTGGCTTGTCTGGATCTGTGTTTCTCAAAACTGCCAGTTTGTAAGCCAAAAGTTGAACTGGGATGATGTTTACGATAGGGGATGCCTCTCCGACGTCAGGGACTCTGATCCAATAGTCGAAAACTTCTTGATTTTCCGGTGAAACTCCGATGATAAAGCCTCCGCGGGCTTTTACTTCCATAGTGTTTGAAAGAATGTTTTTCTTTTGTTCGTCGTTTGCGACTAGTGCTATTACCGGTGTGTTTGCTGATATGAGAGCAATTGGGCCATGTTTTAGCTCTCCACCTGCGAATCCTTCGGCATGGATATACGAGACTTCCTGTAGTTTTATTGCTGATTCAAGCGCCATCGGATAGTTTTCTCCACGACCTATGATGTACATGGATTCTATGCCTTTTATCTTTTCTGCGATTTTTGAAATATGTTCTTCGTATCTTGGATTTAACATGTCGTTTATCTGACTTGCAGTATTCACAAGCAATTGTTTTCCGATGTTTACCCCTCCGTCACATGCATATGCAAGCAGCATAAGAATAGCTATTTGAGATGTTGTCGCTTTCGTCGACGCGACTGCTTTTTCCGGGCCGGCTTTGATTGGAATTACAAAATCTGACATTCTTGCGATGCTTGAATTTTCGACGTTTACAATAGATACAACTTTTGCGCCTTTTTCTTTTGCTATTTCGATTGCTTCAAGCGTGTCTGCTGTTTCTCCGGATTGAGAAATTGCTATTATTAAACTTTTTTTATCTATGAAATTTTTGTAATTTTCAAATTCCGATCCGAATGCGAAAGAAACTTGTTTTTTTGAGATTTTTGAAAATAAATATTGTCCCACCATGCAGACTTTTCCTGCTGTTCCGCATCCGACCAAAAATATATTTTCCGCTCCTTCAATTTTTTTTGCTACTTGGTTTATCGTTTCCGGATCCTGATTGATTGCGCGTGTCAGCGTATCTTTTTGTTCCGTGATTTCTTTTATCATGAAGTGTGGAAATTCTCCTTTTTCTGCACTTTCTACGTCCCAATCTATTTCGATAATTCTTTTTTCAATTTCAGTTTTTTTGATTGTGTCATAAAAGTGTGCTGATTGATTTTTTAATGTACATATCTGGTTGTCGTCCAAATAAATTACATTATTTGTGTATTTTAAGAATGCCGGAATGTCTGACGCAACGAAATATTCTCCATGTTTTTTCCCGACTCCAAGAATAAGAGGTGAGCCGCGTCTTGCCGCGATCAAAGTGTCTTCATCTTTTTTCATGACAACTATTGCATACCTGCCTTCCATTTCGGCCATTGCCATTTTTACGCTGTCGAAAAATGAATGTGTTCGTGCGTGATCTTCAATCAAATGTGCTATGACTTCAGTGTCTGTTTGTGAACGGAATGTGTGTCCTTTTTTCTCAAGATTTTTTTTGATTTCCAAATAGTTTTCAAGAATTCCATTGTGAACAAGAACTATTTCCCTGTTTTCCGAAAAATGCGGATGTGCATTTTTTTGTGTAACTCCTCCGTGTGTTGCCCAACGAGAATGGCCTATTGCTATCGAAGATTCGTCTTTTAGTTCTTCGATGTCATGTATTTCTCCTATCTTGCCTATTTCTTTATGAATAGAAATATCTCCGTCTTTTTTGTATGCGATGCCCCATGAGTCATAGCCGCGATACTCAAGTTTTTTTAACCCCTCTATAACGATTTTAGGGGAGTGTGTTTTTTCTCCGTAGTAGGCGAATATTCCGCACATATATTTGAATTTTTAACCTGTTGATTTTATATTAAATATGGCTAAAAAGCAATCTATTGTATTAGAGTTTCTTTGTGATTTTTGTGATATTTATAGATTTCTCTTTTTTTACCAGAATCATGTCTTCGATGCGAACTCCGAATTTGCCTGTGAGATAGATTCCAGGTTCTACTGTTATTATTGAATTTTCTTGTATTTTTTCTTTGTATTTGTTCGACAATGATGGTTGCTCGTGGATATCCAGGCCGACTCCGTGTCCACCTGAATGGCCATAATTCTCACCGTATCCTTGTTTTACTATCATATCGCGAGAAAGTGCGTCTGCTTTGTGCCCCGTAATTCCGGCTTTTATATTTTTTATTCCATTTTCTTGAGCTTTTAAAACAAGTTCGTAAATTTCTTTTTCTAATTTTGTTGGAGGTGCTGTAAAAATCATGCGTGTCATGTCAGAGCAAAAACCTTTGTATTTCATGCCCATGTCGACCATGATTATGTCTCCTTTTTTAAGTCTTGTTTTGTCTGGATTGTGATGGGGGATTGCGGTATGTTTTCCAAAAGCAATTATTGGGTCGAAAGACATGTCTTCTGCCCCAAATTTATATCCTAATTCGCGAATTTTCCATGCTAATTCCGTCTCTGTTGGAAGTTTTGATTTTTGGCTTTTGTCTGAGATAGAATCTTGTATAATTTTCTTGATCACTGTGAATACTTTTTCATTTATTCTTTGGCTTTTGATTATGTCTTTTATCTCTTGCGGAGATTTTATTTCACGTTTTGATTCTATAGATCCTGAAATGTTTTGAAATTTTATTTTTTGATTTTTTATTTGGCAAAGTTTTTTGATTTTTTTGAATCTTGATATTGTTAAGTTATCCTCTTCTATTCCAATGATTTTTGTATTTTCTTTTTTTAAAATTCCTTGCCAATTTTCTTTTGTAAGTTCTATGACTTGTATTCCCTTTTTTACAGATTTTTTTGCACGTTCTATATATCTGAAATCAGTGAAGAGATATGTTCCTTGCTTTGTAACAAGCAAAATTCCGTTTGATCCTGTGAAGTTTGAGAGGTATTTTATATTTGATTTGTCGGTCACAATAGATGTGAAAGAAAGGTTTTTTTGTTTTTTCATTTTTGTTGTTTAGGCGTGTTTCAAAAAATATTTTATTATTTCTTCCGGTGAAGAAATTTCTTTCGGAAGATCTTTTAATGCTTCCAAAATTTCTGATTTTTGATATCCGAGTTTTGCGAGTGCATCTATTACTTCTTTATTTACTTCAATTTTTCCGTGAATGCGTGAAAGATTTGATATATCTGAAATCTCCACTTTGTCTTTTAGCTCTAAAATAAGACGTTTTGCAGTCTTGCCACCTATCCCTGGAATTTTTGTAATGAATGATTCGTCTTCGTTTAATATCGCTGATTTTAGTTTGTCTATTTGTGTATTTAAGGCTTCTACTGCGGTTCTTGGGCCAATACCGCTAACACTTATAAGTTGTGTGAAAAATTCGAGTTCATCTTCTGTTTTGAACCCATAAAGATCAATTGCGTCTTCTTTTACGTTTGTGTAAACGAAAATTTCGGTTTCTGTTTTTTCCTCCATGTCTGCCAAAAGATTTCTAAAAACATTCACGAAATATCCTACATTTCCTGTATCGATTATTATTCCTTTTGAAGTTTTTTTTATGATTTTTCCTTTTAAGTATGCAATCATTTAGGTCGTGCGATTAATTTTTGAAGAGTGAAAACACTTTTTCCTGAAACTTTCATTTTTGGCTTATGTTTCTTGTCTTTCCGGCTGTACTTTTTTTCAACTATTTTTTCAAAATGTTCAAATTTGTTCATTTGATTTTTTTTGAAATTTTTTCAGGAATGTTTTTTTGAAACTTTCAAATTTATTTTTCTTGATTGCATTCCTGATTTGGTGCATTAATTCTATCAGGAAGTGAAGGTTGTGAATAGTCATTAAACGAAGTCCTAAAATTTCATTTTCAAAAATCAAGTGTCTCAAATAGCTTCTTGAAAAGTTTTTGCATGTATAACATTCGCAATCTTTTTGAAGAGGGGATGAATCGAGTTTGTATTCGCTCTTTTTTATGCTGTGACGGCCCTTTAAATCCCAAAATGAGCCATGACGTGCCATTCGTGTTGGATGTACGCAGTCAAACATGTCTATGCCTCTTTCTGCGCATTCAAAGAGGTCTTGTGGTGTTCCGACCCCCATCAAATATCTTGGTTTATTTTCATCCAAATAGGGGATAACTGTTTCAATCATTTTGTGCATTTTTTCTCTACTTTCTCCGACAGAAAGTCCGCCAATTGCATTTCCTGGAAGGTTTTGTGAGTTAACAAATTTTGCTGATGAAATGCGTAAATCTTTGAAAAGTCCTCCTTGGACGATTCCAAATAAGGCTTGTGGCAGGGATTTTTTTGAAGATTTCTTTGAAAGTTTTTGATGTTCTTTCACGCATCTTTCAAGCCATCTGTGTGTTCTCAGCATAGATTCTTCATAATATTTTTTCGTTTTTTGCGCTGATGCACATTCGTCGAATGCCATGATTATGTCTGCGCCAAGGTCATGCTCGATTTGCATGACTTTTTCCGGAGTCAAAAAATGTGTTTGTCCGTCGATGAATGATTTGAATTTTACGCCTTCTTCTGTAATTTTCACCTGAGTTTTGAAATCTTTATTTTTTGTAAAACCTTTTTCTTCGGCAAGTGAAAAAACTTGAAAACCCCCTGAATCCGTGAGAATTGGCTTGCTCCAGTTCATCCATTTGTGCAGTCCTCCCATTTTTTTTACGACTTCTTCTCCAGGACGCAAAAATAAATGATATGTGTTTGCAAGAATTATTTCTGCCTCTATTTCGTTTAGATCATCCGGTGAAAGTGTTTTTACACTTGCTTTTGTTCCTACCGGCATGAATACCGGAGTTTCAATATTTCCGTGTGGAGTCGTGAAAATTCCTGTTCTGTACTTCTTATTTTTCTGGTTGTGTGTGATTTTGAAATCGAACATTGAAAAAAATCTATAGAGCGCTTTTATAGGCGTATTCTACTTGTTTGTTATCGTTTTGTGAATTTAAAAATTATGCTTGTGCATGCATCATCCAATCGTCTAATCCGTAGATCGGTTTTGAAATAAATTCTGTGAAATTACGAGGTTGTTCCGCTAACCATCCTAGTCCGCTTCTTAGTTTTTCAATACCTTTGCCTATAACTGGAAATCTTTCCAAGGTTCTTTGTAATGGACGAGCGATACCTCGTTCGTATATTTCCTGAATGCTTCTTGGAATTGCATTAAAAATATTTGCGTAATTTTCGATGGAAGTTGTGAATATTCTTCCGAAATTCGCCATATATTTTAATGGATGTTTTAATGTGTTTAGTGGATGAAGAATTGGATTTATTCCTATCTTTAATGCTGAGCCGATTGCTGCTCCTGTTGTTTCAGCTATTTCCCAGACTCTTCTTCCAGCTGTTCCGGCTGTTGCATCCAATATATCTCCTGCGGCATAAATTGGTTCAACTAATATATTGTGTCTTTCTGGAGCTCCGGCTTTGCCAAATCTCAAAAATCCGTGAACTTTACTTGCTGTTTGTGCCACTTTTCCTTCTATTTGTGCTCTTTGTGAGTCTATTTGATTACGCATTGCCTCAAGCTGATTTCCCGCGCTTCCGTGAGAATCTGCATGTGCTGCCGGAGCGGCATGTGCGTCATGTCCATGATCTGCTGCCGGTGCATGAGCATCGTGTCCGTGATCTGCTGCCGGAGTTGCGTGAGCATCGTGTCCGTGAGCCTCTGGTGCATGTCCGTGATCTGACATAGGGTTTTTGTTTAATCAGTATCACATTATAACATCTATTCTATAATTCATCAACTGTTATGAATGCATAATTATTTTCTCTGTACCATTTTATTACATCTGGAAGCGCTCCCAGTGTGGATTTGCTTATAATGTGCATCAGTACGATTGAAGTGTCTGGAGGGTTTAATGTTGCATAGTAATATGTTTGATGACGTCCTGCTGCGCTATCTTCGTGATGTTGATAATCTCCTGTGCTTTGTGTCCAAAAAATATGTTTCCAGCCGTTTCCTTCAACTAGGCTGTCTGTGGAGGCATTGTGTGCTCCATACGGATATCTGAAATAGGGGAATACGTCTACTCCTGTGATTTTTTTCATTATGTTGCGAGTTTCTTCGACTTGCCATAGGACTTGATCTGCGGGAAGTGTACGAAAATCCGGATGATTGTAGCTGTGATTCGCAAGCATATGTCCGTCTGTTACGATTCTTTTCATTTGCTCCGGACGGTTTTGTGCGACGCATCCAAGCATGAAAAATGTGGCTTTTACGTTATTTTGATCTAATGTGTCTATGAATGGATCGATTTCTCCGTAGCCGTCGTCAAAGGTTAAGGCTACTTTTTTTGTTGTGATATTCATTTCAAAATTTACTGGAGATGAATCGAATGAAATAAGATTTTTTATTTTGAAAACGAATTGTTTTTCGTATGATCCTATATTTGATGGTGTTAAAGTTTTTACTAAAAATGTGCCTTCTTCGCCAGGATTTACTTTATATTCTGAAAGTTCCGTCTCTGTATTTGCTGTATTTTCCTGTAAATATGTTTTGTAATCCCCAGAATTGTACCAGGGTGTTTTTCCTGTATTTTTTAGCTTGATTTGGATATTTTTTTCTTTGTCTGCCAAATAGTTATCTTTCATTATAGGATTTGTATATTCGTATGAATATGAATTGCTAAAATCTCCTTTTACTAGTACGTCAAAATCCAAGGTTTCTGTCTTTATCAATTTTTTATTTTGAATCAAAAGTCCGAATTTTTCTTTGTAATATCCCGGATTTTTTGGAGATGATATTCTAAATTGAAATGTTAATGTATCGTTCGTTTTTATTTCTTCTTTTTTGTTTTCGTCCTGTATTTTGTATAGAGTAGGGGACTGCCAGTTTTCGCCTTTTGCATCATATATATTGCTGTTTGTGTCGTTTGGGAAAATTGATTGTATATACAATGGAGTTTCTGAATTTTTTGAAAGATCCCATGAATTTTTTCCTGTATTTTGAAGAATTATTGTGAGTGTTTTTTCCTCATTTCTGTCAAGTTTGATAAGATTTTGAGTTTGAGAAATTACGGCATAATCGTAGTTTTGTATTTTATTAGAACGAGGATTTGTTTGTTCGTTTATATTTATGAGAACTTGTGTTTTCAAGTTCTGTGAAAGATTTGTTTGAAAATAAAATACGATACTCATCAGTCCTATTGCCAATACGGCAAGAATTTTGTTTTTCATTTTTGTTTTTGTTTTTTTCGTGCTTTTTGCACGTTTCTAAATCCGGATATTTTATCACAAAAATGCAAAAACAGCAAACCTTGTTTCTATCTTTTTGCTCTTGTAATTGTTATTGCTGTCTCAGCAGCATATCTGTAAGTACGATTGCACACATGGCTTCTGCTACTGGAATTATGCGAGGTGCAAGACAGCAATCGTGACGGCCGAGAACTTGAATTTCTGTATTTTTTAGATCTTTTGTGATTGTTTTTTGTAATTTTGCTATTGAAGGGACCGGCTTTATTGCAAGTCGTATAATTATATCTTCGCCTGTAGAAATTCCGCCTAGGATTCCGCCAGCGTTGTTTGATAAGAAGTGAATTTCTCTGTTTTTTATTTCCATTTGATCGTTGTTTTGGCTTCCATTTCGTTTTGCAGACTCAAATCCTGCACCTATTTCTATTCCTTTTACTGCGCCGATTGACATTAATGCTTTTGAGAGTTCAGCATCTAATTTATCAAAAACAGGTTCTCCGAGGCCTTTTGGTGGATTTTTTATGATAATTTCTATGATTCCACCGACAGAGTCTCCTATTTTTCGTGCATTTTCTACTATTTTCATCATTTTTGGAAATGCCGATTTATCCGCAGTTCGTAGTGGATTTTCTTCTATAAAATTTTTGTCGAAATTTTTTGCTTTGACGTTGCCGATCTGTATTGTGTATCCGAAGATTTCTGTTTTGTTTTCTTTCATTAAGATTGTTTTTGCTATCGCTCCCGCCATTACTCTTGAAACTGTTTCTCTTCCTGAAGCCCTTCCGCCTCCTGTTTCGTGTGCTATTGTATTTTTTTTGCTATTTCCATATTTGATAAAATATGCGACGTCTGAATGTCCCGGTCTGAAGGCATTTGATATATTTTTGTAATCTTGTGGACGTGTGTTTTCGTTTTTTACTATTAAAGTTATGGTTTTTCCGTCTGTTTTGTCATTTTTTATGCCGGATTTGATCAAAACTTCATCTTTTTCCATTCTTGTAGTCGAAATTTTTGGATCTTTTGGTTTTCTCCGATCCACCTCTTTTTGTATGTCTTTTTGGTTTATTTTTAGTCCCTTTGGGCATCCGTTGATGTGTACTCCCATTTCCGGGCCGTGTGATGTTCCCCATGTTGTTATGACAAAGACCTTTCCGTATGTATCTCCGGAAATTTCATTATTTTTGTTCATGAATCGTATGAATAAAAATTAGCCTTCTACACTCTCGCCCTCTTCTGCTGTTTCTTGTGCGATTTCTTCAGCTTTGCCTTTTGCCACTTTTTTTACTTTCTTTGAGGCAGTATCTTGTGCTTTTTTCATCTTTGCTACGAATCTATCAACACGTCCTGAAGTATCAACAAGTTTTTGTTTACCTGTGAAGAATGGGTGACAGTTAGAACAAATTTCAGTATGAAATTCGTCTTTTTCCATTGTTGAGCCTGCTATGAATTCTCCTCCACAAGCGCATTTAAATGTTACTTTCTTATAATTTGGGTGTATTTCAGCTTTCATATACTTAGTTTCAAGAATTATGATCTTTTTGATTTTTTGTGCCGGTAATATACTTTAGAATAATTATTATTGCAAGTAAAATTGAAATAATTGTAAGTGCTATTTGTTTATACGTAGTTATTCTGATTACGTCTACATAAAAATCTTTGTTTGCGAATTCTCCTGAATTGTCTTTTACTTTGAGTCTGACTTTGTATTTCCCAGGTTCATTGAAATTATATGATACTGATTTTCCTTCTTTTATTGTGGATTTCTGCTGATTGGGTGTTTGGTTTAGTGTTAAGGTTGAGGTTTGAGTTTCTGTGGATATTTTTTGATTTTCTTGTTGTGTTGTAGATGGAGATGGATTGTTGTTAGCGGAATCAGGAGTTTCTATTATTTCCCACATATAGGATGTGATATCTCCATCTTTGTCGTAGGATGGTGAAGCATCGAATGTGATTTTTCCGTTTAAGTCGACGATTGGTGTGTCATTTGTTACGTTAGGAATAGGTGGATTATTTAATGGAAATGGATCTGATTTGTCTGGAATACCATCGTTATCGTCATCTGTGTCTGTATTATTCCCTATTCCATCATGATCTGTGTCGAGTTGTTCTTTTGGATTTAATGGAAATGCGTCTGTTTTGTCGTTTACTCCGTCTCCATCTGTATCGGCTTTTAAAGGATTTGTTCCAAGTTTCAATTCTTCTGCATCCGAAAGTCCGTCTCCGTCATCATCTGTGTCTGCATTATTTCCTATTCCATCGTGATCTGTGTCTAATGTTTCATTTGGGTCGAGAGGCATTTCGTCTAATGTATCAGGTACACCATCGTTGTCGTCGTCTGTGTCTACATTGTTTCCTTTCCCGTCACCATCAGTGTCCAGCCATTCTTTTGGGTCTAGAGGAAAAGCATCTTTTTCGTTTGGAACATTGTCGCCGTCCATGTCTGTATCTATTGAATTTGGAATCCCGTCGTGGTCTGAGTCTTGGACTATGTTTATATAATCAACGATCCAGTTGTTACTTGGGTCGTCTATGTCTGGCTCCCATGGAAAAATTTTCACTGCTATTTTTACTTCGCCATAATTTAAAGGGACGAAATCCATGAATATATCGTCTGTTTTATGTCTGAAAATTGAAATTGCCTGATCGCCGCCGATTTGGTTTCCATTTGCGTAAAATCTCACCACACCTAGTAAATCAAGATTGCTTTGATTGATAGCTGTTGCATATATCCTTATGGTTTTCCCTTCCATAAATGTATCGGAAGAAAATCTTATATCTTTTGAATTTATGGAAATATCTCCTGTGTATGCGGCAAAAGCCGTCAAAGGAAATGCAAGTGATAAAACTGTTATTGCAAAAATTTGTGCAATTTTTCCCAAAGTAGGATTAGGTTATTTTTCTTCCTCTACTGCGATTTTTGTTTGTTCTTCGACGTTTTCTCCTTCTTTGACTTCTTTTGACGGAGCTATGTTTTCTATCAATGAGATTGATGCTACTTTGTCATTTTCATGCATTCTCATGAGGTAAACTCCTTGTGTTGCTCTTCCTTGAGAAGGAATGTTTTTTATGTTAAGCCTTATGATTTGTCCGACCTTAGAAGCGATTATTAAATCTGCATCCAAGTCTTTGTCTAGAATTTTTGCTCCTATGACTTTTCCTGTTTTTGGCGTTATGTTTGCTGTTTTCACTCCTGTTCCTCCACGTGTCTGTGTCCTATAATTTTTTACTGATGTCATTTTTCCAAGTCCGTTTTCCATTACTACTAGAAGTTGTGCGTTTTCTTTGTCTTTTATTACATTCATTTCTACAACTTCATCGTCTGTTTTTATCTTGATTCCTCTTACTCCGATTGAAGCTCTTCCCATAGGACGCGCATCATCTTCGTGGAATCTTATGGATTTTCCGTTTTTTGTGACGATGATGATTTCATCTCCTTTTGAAGTTTCTTTTACCCATTCAAGAGAGTCGTTGTCTCTTAGTTTTATCGCTATAAGCCCGCTTTTTCTAACGTTGGCGAAATCTGCGACAGGTGTTTTCTTTACTGTTCCGTTTTTCGTTGCAATAAGCAGGTCTTCTCCTGTGAATTTTTCTCCACTATTTAGAATTGCTGTGACATATTCATTTTCTTGTAATTGAAGAAGATTTACGATAGCTTGCCCTTTTGCTGTTCTTGATCCAAGCGGGATTTCATAGACGGGAAGCCTGAAAACGCGTCCACGATTTGTGAAATACAGTAATTCTTCATGGTTTGTTCCGTATACGATTACGCGTATTTCATCTTCATCTTTTGTTGTTCCTCCGATTATGCCTTTTCCGCCGCGGCCTTGTGTCTTGAATGAACTTGGCGGCATTCTCTTTATGTAGTTTTCGCGGCTTAGCATGACAATCATTTCTTCGTTTGGAATTGTGTCCTTCTTTGAAATGCTGTCGACAGCGTGAGGTATTACCTCTGTCCTTCTTTTATCTGAATATTTTTCTTTTACTTCGGCAAGTTCGTCTTGCATTATTTTTAAGATTTTCTTGACGTCCGCAAGGATTGCTTCAAGTTTGCTTATTAAGGCCATTTTCTCAGCTAATTCATCTTCTATTTTCTGTCTTTCAAGACCTGCTAAAGTCTGGAGTCTCATTTCCAAAATAGCTTTTGATTGTTCATCCGAAAGTTCGAATTTCTTTATCAATGCTGTGTGTGCTTCTTCTTTTGTTGGAGATTTTCTGATTGTTTGAATTACTGCGTCGATGTTGTCGAGAGCGATTTTTAATCCTTCCAAAATATGTGCACGAGCTTTTGCAATTTTCAGATCATATTCCGTCCTTTTTGTGATCATCAATTTTCTATGAGTAATAAAATACTCAAGAACTTGTTTCAAATCCAAAAGATGCGGTTGAATCTCATCAACTAGAGCAATCATATTCATGTTGAATGATGATTGTAGCTGTGTGTATTTGAATAATTGATTTAGTATTTTTCTTGGGAAAGAATCTTTCTTTAGCTCTATAACTACACGAATTCCGTCTTTGTTTGATTCATCTCTGATGTCTGAAATTCCAACTATTTTTTTGTCTCTTACCAATTCCGCCATTTTGCTGACCAGGTTTGATTTGTTTACTTGGTAGGGGATTTCTGTGACGATGATTGCGTACTTTCCTCCTTTTTTCTCTACGATATCTGTTTTTGCTCTTACGACCATTCCTCCACGACCTGTCATGTATGCTCTTTTTATGTCTTCAATATTGTAAATTAGACCTCCTGTCGGGAAATCAGGTCCTTTTATGAATTGCATCAACTCTTCGATTGTACATTCCGGATTTTTTGAAAGATGCATCAATGCGTCTACGAGCTCGCCTAAATTATGCGGTGGAATGGATGTTGCCATTCCGACTGCGATACCTGTAGAACCGTTTAAAAGCAATTGTGGCAGCTTTGATGGAAGAACTGTTGGTTCTTGGTGTCTTCCGTCATAATTATCTCTAAATGAAACAGTTTCTTTATCGATGTCTTGAAGCATTTCATCTGTAATTTTTTCCAATTTTGCCTCTGTGTACCTCATTGCGGCTGCTGAGTCTCCATCGATGGAACCAAAGTTTCCCTGTCCTCTTACGAGCGTGTATCTCATGGCAAAATCTTGCGCCATTCTTACCATTGAATCGTATACGGCACTGTCTCCGTGTGGATGGTATTTAGCTAACACTTCTCCCACAACCGCTGCTGATTTTCTGAATCCACCTGAGGATTTTAGTCCAATTTCATTCATGGCGAACAAAATACGTCTGTGTACAGGCTTAAGTCCGTCTCTTACGTCCGGAAGTGCGCGTGAAACGATAACGCTCATGGCATATTCCAGATATGACGTTTCCATCTCTGTTGAGATGTTTGTAGGATGAACATTCCCTCCTGTGAATAATTTTTGCTCGACTTCTTCCTCTTTTGTATATCCACCTACTTGTTCATCTCCTTCGCCGTCATCAAGACCTTCTTCTTCGAGGTCTAGTTCCTGTTCGTTTTCTGTCTCTTCTTTAGGAGTTTTCTTCTTTTTCTTTTTGTCTTGATTCTCTTCGTTTTCGTTATTTATTTGATCGTTTTTCTTTCTAGGAGTCATCGTTTTATATTTAAATTTTTTTGCCGCCACATCGTAGCATACTTTTCCCCCTTGTAAAAGGGCTTAATTTTTGCTAAAATGATATGAATATTTCGAAATAGTAAAAAAACAAAAATTAAATGGATCCTAAAAGTACAAATTCAGCTGTAATTACGGATGATAAAACAAAAGATTTAAATAAAAATGTTTTTTCTGAAGAGAATGTGCAGAATCTGGAAACTCCAGATTGGCTTAAAGATGCCTCAAAAGCACCTAGTGATAACAAAATAAGCTATGTAAATGCAAAGGTTGATATTAAGTCTGATAGGCCTACTATGACTGAGATCGGTGAAAATCCTGATTCTATGATTGAGGTAACACCTTCTCTTGAAGTTGTTCAAAAGGCTGATTTTGAGGCAACTGTGAAACTTCAAAAAGCTGGATATGATCCGAAAACAGGTAAAAAAGTGCGTAAGGATGTTTTGTCCGAGGCTCTTTCTTCTGTTACTTCGCTTACTTCTGGTCTTCAAAAAATGGCTGGTGATCTTGAATCAAAAGCTACCGAATCTATGAAATCTGTTTCTGCCGGTGTCACGGCAGCGCCTATTTCGGCTGCTACTGATTCTACAAAGAAGAAATCAGTTTTTGATAATTTGAAATCTTTATTTGTATCAAGTGATGTGAAGCAAAAGGAAGAAATGTCTAAAGCGAACGAACTGGAAGCGGCAAAATCAAAGATGTCAGCTGAAGAAAAAAAGAAATATATTGAAGCTGAAAAAATTTATCAGCAAGGACTGTCTGCAATAAAGGATTTGATTTCTCCGTCTGCGATGGAGATAAATTATGATTCATTATGCCTGGATGGGCTTTATACGAGGTCTTTTTATGTTTATGCGTATCCTCGATATTTGGAAGCAAACTGGCTTTCTCCGGTTGTGAATTTTGATGTGACTATGGATATTTCACAATTTATTTATCCAATTTCTTCCGAGGAAATAATGAAAACTTTGAGAAAAAAAGTTGCACAGATGCATTCAAGTATTCAAATATTACAGGAGAAGGGGATTGTGCGTGATCCTGCGCTTGAAACTGCACTTGAGGATGCGGAACAATTGCGTACGGAAATTCAAAGAGGACAGGAGAAATTTTTCCAATTTGCGCTTTATTTTACAGTTTATGCCGACAACGAAAAGAAGCTTGAAAAGGTGGCAAAACAGCTTGAAAGTTTGCTTGCAGGACATTTGGTGATGACAAAAAGAACTCAACTTCAGGCTGAACATGGATTAAATGCATGTTTGCCTATGTGTTTGGATGAGCTTTATGTGATTCGAAATATGAATACGAGTCCACTTTCCACAACGTTTCCATTTACTTCTTCAGATCTTACTTCTGATAAGGGAATTTTGTATGGATTAAACAGACACAATGACAGTTTGATTATTTTTGATCGTTTTGCGCTTGAAAATGCGAATAGCGTCGTGTTTGCCAAATCCGGTGCCGGAAAATCTTATGCCGTTAAGCTTGAAATGCTTCGTCTTATGATGATGGGTACGGATGTGATTGTAATTGATCCGGAAAATGAGTACGAAGCCCTTGCAAATACGGTCGGAGGAACTTATTTAAGACTTAGTTTGAATAGTGACCGTAGAATCAATCCTTTTGACTTGCCACAACCTTTTGAAGGAGAAGAGAGTGCGCCAGGGGATTTGCTCAGATCAAATGTTATCACTCTTCATGGACTTCTTAAGCTTATGCTTGGAGGTGTTACTCCTGAGGAGGAATCTATTTTGGATAAAGCCCTTATAGATGTGTATGCGCTTAAAGGAATTACTATGGAACTTACTGATCCTTCTACATATGAACCGCCTACAATGGAGGATTTATACAAGGTTCTTGGCTCTATGAAGGGAGCGGAGTCGCTTGTACAAAGACTTTCAAAATTTACGACTGGTTCTTATTCTGGAATTTTCAATAAACCTACAAACTTGGATCTTTCTAGTGGAATGATGGTCTTCTGTATTCGTGATCTTGAAGATGCACTACGTCCTATTGCGATGTATATCATTCTTAATTACATTTGGAATAGAATCAGAAGCAAGCTAAAGAAGAGAGTTCTTGTAATTGATGAGGCATGGACAATGATGCAGCACGAAGATAGCGCAAAATTCCTTGCCGGACTCGTAAAACGTGCGAGAAAATATTATCTTGGGGTTACGACTATTACTCAGGATGTTGAGGATTTCTTGAAGAGTTCTTATGGAAAACCTATTATTACAAATTCGTCTATTCAGCTTCTACTAAAGCAATCTCCATCTGCTATTGATATGCTTGGAAGCTTGTTTAATCTTACTCAGGGAGAAAAATATGTCCTTCTAAATAGTGGAGTCGGACAGGGACTTTTCTTTGCCGGACTCAAGCATGTTGCGATACAGATTATCGCATCTTTCACTGAGAATAAGATCGTTACTACAAATCCTGAAGAACTTTTGACCCAGAGGGAAGCGAAGTAGCAAAAACTTAAAAAATAACTAAAATGGCATAGCCGTATCGCTCGGGCTAGCATGTACGCCCTTCGCGAAGACTCGCATCATGATGCTCGTCTTTTTTAGCAATATTTTTTAAGTTTTTGCTACTTCGCTTCCCTTATACTCAAAATTGCTCCAGCGCTTTGTCCAATTGCTTTGTTGCGTCTGTGACTGAGATGTCAGGCGTAATTCCTGTTTTATTTATGCTTGTTCCGTTTGGAGTCAGCCATTCCGAAATTGTGAATTTGAAAAGTGATCCGTCTTTGTACGTGTTAAGTTGTTGCACTACGCCTTTTCCAAATGATTTGTCTCCTACAAGTTTTGCAAAATTATAGTCTTTTAGTGCGCCTGCCAATATCTCGGATGCTGAAGCTGAGCCATTATTCATAAGTACGATTGTTTTGTATCCTGCAAGGAGTCCGTTTCCGTCAGTGTCATATTTTTGTATACTATTATCGCTGAATTTTAGCTCTACCGCTGTCTTTTTTTCTTTTGTAAATAAGCTGATCATTTGAATCGCTGTGTCCATGTATCCGCCTGGATTGTTTCTTAAATCGATTATAAATCCTGATACTTTTTGTTTTATCAGGTCGTTTGCTTGAGTAACAAAATCATTGTATGTATCATCTCCAAATATATTTACTTGGATGTATCCTATGTTTTTTTTGCCTTTTGTAAGAGTTTTTGATGTTACGCTTTTGTGTGAGATTTTTTCCCTTGTGACGGAAAATGTTTGTTCTTTTTTATCGCGCAATACTTTTATTTTTACGACTGTTCCGGCTTTTCCTTTTATTTTTGCCGTTACTTCTTCGAGTGTTTTTCCAACTACATTTGTTCCGTCTATTTCGATGACTATGTCATTTGCTTTTATGCCTGCTTTGTCTGCAGGAGAATCATTGAATGGAGATACTACTGTTATGTTGTTATCTATAAGTTCGAGTGTCATTCCCACACCTTCATATTCTTGTGTTGCCAGGCTTCCAAGTAGTTTTTCGGCTTCTGTAGGGGCTTGATATACAGTGTAAATGTCGTTTGCTTTTTCTACCATTCCTGTGATTGCGCCATTTATCAAATCTGTGTCGTTAATTTTATCTTTGTAGTAATATTGTGTTTTTAATTTCCCCCATATGTCGAGAAGTTTTGCAAATCCATCGCTGTTTATGAGTTCTTTATCTGTTTTTGAGTATTTTGACTGACTTGTCTCCGATGTTTTAGATGGAATTATTTGTATTGTGAAAGTTGCGCTTGGAGAATATTTGTATATTTTGTACAGATAGTCTATTTCTTCCCCTTTTGTTATCCTTTTTGCTTTCCTGAAATTCTCCGGTTTATCTGTTTCTTTTATTCCAAGTTCCAAAGCTTTCATTGCGATTGCAGCTGTTTCTGATGTCTTATTTAGGTCTTTGAATGTGAATTTTGATTGATCAAAAAAATAGTTCGCACCTATGCCAAGAGTTTTAAACATTATTGATAATGCTTGGTATTTTGTTATCGTTTGATCTAAATCGAAAATCTTATCATCGGTTTTTACGAGTCCAAAATCGATCGCCGTTTGAAGGTATTTTGCGTAATTTGCCGCGTTATCGGTGTTTGTAAATGGTAGATTTATATTTGTAGATAATGGTGCATTTGCGTATGTAAAAAGTAGTTGGTAAAAGTCTACAGTTTTCAATTTTTCATCAAGATTTAATTTGTTTTCTGGATATTCCGGCAGTTTTTTTGCGTTGTATAGTTCCTGTACTTCTTTATAGTAAGTGTTTGTTTCAGATACGTCTGAGTAGAATGCCAGAGCTGTATTTGTGAGATTTAGTGAAAAAATTGATACAATTACGCAAATTGCGCTAAGTTTTTTGACAAATATGTTGTTTCGCATGTGTTTAAAAGTGTTAATGAGGTAATTTCCAAAAAATGCCGCTACATGATAGGACTTGATTGTCTTTATGTCCAATTGTTTTTTGTGCTTATTTATGGTATAATTCCCTGATATAAAAATAAATAAATGGAGATATTGAATCAGCAACAAAATCAAGAAATTCCAAGCATGGTGGGATTTAAATTTGATGGAAAAGTTGGTAGGATTGTAAAAACTATTGTTTTGGCGACAGTTTCTTTTGTCTTGGTTCTTGGGAATTATTTCGTGGAGGCTTCTTTTGAAAGTAAGAATTTGGAATCTGAAAATGAAATTTTGTTTGTAAACTATCAAAATGAGATGGTTTTCCCCGGTAATGGCGGCGTTTTGCGTTTTGCAAAACAAGAGGATAGTGGAATAAAAAATGATGTTAATTTTGCAGGAGAAAATCCAGGTAAAGATCCGTATATTTTAAAAATTAATTCTGGAAAGTTTTGGGGAAATTTTGAATTGAGTGATGCGAAGGTTAATTTTGTGGCAGATAGAATTGTGATTATGCCGGATGCAAGTGCTGTTGATGTTTCTTTTGACGGCAAAAAACTTGATATTGCCAATTATGATGGAGATACATATGTAGGTATTTTGCCAAAAGATTTTGAATTTAAAAATTACTTGGATTGGTATAGTCCTGTTTTTGTTAATAGAGTGCTTGTTCCAAGAGATTCAAAAGTCAGCATTTCTGTCGATAAAATCGACGACAGGACCGCAAAATTACTTTATTCAAAGCTTATAAAAGAATTTAAATATTCCATCATCCCGCAGGCTGAAAAAGATGCTCCATGGGCTTTTTCAAATTTGGCCAAAGATAAAAAGTTTATTGAAAAAGCGAAACAGGAAGTTGTTTCGAATATTAAAAAAACAGGTGGATCGGCAGTATTTTCCGAATCTGGATTTGTTTCTTGGATTAAGGAAAATCTTACGTTTATGCCTTCTAAGAAAAGAGATATGTCGCTGAATAAATTTTCCGGATATTTTAATGATGCGCTTTATAATTCTTCTGAAAATGACATTGCCAAGGCGAAAACTGCTTTTGATGCATTTAATTCGTATTTGAAAACTTTGTCTTTGAATACTATTTTTTCACCTTTTTTCTATAAGGTATTTGACGATTCTGTTCGCGAGACTCGTGTTTTTACTCTTGATGATAAGCAATATGATATTTATAAAGCACTTTTAGATGAAAAATTTGTGAGTGGTGCTGATAAATATAAAGTGATAGGGGACTTGTGGAAAGGGGTTTATAAGGGGCTTAACGTGAGCGATGCTTATGCAAAGACCGCTTTTGACGCTTATTATGACAAATTGGATAAAGTGCTTGGCCATAAGGAAGATCTTGATTTTTATCAAATGTTTGTTGTTTATCAAAATCAACTTTTTGATAATCTTTTTATGAAATATCCGACTTTTTATAAAGACGAATATTTTACTGTGAAAGCTGTGCTTGAAAAGGAACTTCTTTCTCTTTATGGGGATGGACAGCTTAAGGCTGAACTGAAACAAGATTTGATAAGCGATAAAATTGATTTTTTGAAGAGACTTGTGAAATTTTTCTTTGAAGGAAAAGTGGAAATTGCAGATGCAAAAAAAATTGTTTCTTCTCTTTTTGCTCAGGTGAATGAGCTTATGCCTGTTGGTAGTAGCGATGTTGCTGTTATTTCAATTTTTGAAACTCAGTTGAAAGATCTTGGAAATTTCTGGGGTTATTTAAACACTCCTGAATATTCAAATTCTACCGCTTACGGGCCTACTCATAAGGAAAGATATAGCGCATATATAGATGATAAAAGTAAAATCTGGGACATTATGAGTCTTAAGGCTGATGTTTTGGGTGAAGAGAATGTTAAAGAAAAAACTGCAGATGATGTTAACAAAGAAGTTTTGGCGGCTTTTGCCGCGGTTAAGGATATTACTGATTTGAAAATAAGTGAGATCAAAGATCCTAAGGAAAGGTATGTTGCTGTTGATGGTATTGCCGGCGGATATGCATTTACCGCCTCTTATGACAGGGAAAAAGTTGTTTTGAAGGATGTTATGGCTTATGGAGAAACATTGTCTGATAAGCCTCTTAAAATAGACAATCTGCTTTCTCTTTTGAAGAGCAAATTTGCTGAGCTTACACCTACTCAGGAGCCTACAACCGATAAACAAAAAGAAGAAAGTTATGCCCAAAGATTCGCCAGAACTTATGTTGCGAAACAAGTCGCTAAGGCTGGATTTATCGTAGATCTTGAAAATATATCTGTTGCAGATGAAGTTTCATCTGTATATAGAGTTTCAAATATCGTTCTTAAAGACTATGAAGACGTAAAGGTTACTTTTGATTTTGTGGCCAATGGTGAAAAGGCAAAAAATGTATATCTTTCAATAAATGGAAATCCTCTTGTGATGGATGGCGAATATACGCTTGATGAGCTTGCAAAAGTCGTGATTGCGGAGAAGGATTTTTCAGGGAAGATTCAGAGGTAGGTTTTCCGTACTATAACTCTTACATTTACATTCTAAATTTCACGTGCTAGAATCTTTCTGCTTTAAGATTTATTAAAGGTTCAATTTTTTATGGCAGACTTAAAAGAAAATAAAAATTCGGCGGCTAGTTATGGTGCCGATCAGATTCAGGTTTTAGAGGGGCTTACCGCTGTCAGGAAACGTCCTGGAATGTATATAGGTTCAACTGATGTTACCGGTCTTCATCATCTTGTTTGGGAAATTGTGGATAATGCTATTGATGAATCGATGGCGGGATTTTGTAATAATATTTCTGTTATTATTCATGAAGATGGGTCGCTTAGTGTTGAGGATGATGGTCGTGGTATTCCGATTGATAAACAGAAACAGACAGGCAAAAGTGCGCTTGAAACTGTTCTTACCGTCTTGCATGCCGGAGGAAAATTCGGCGATGGTGGATATAAGGTTTCCGGAGGACTTCACGGAGTTGGAGTTTCTGTAGTTAATGCGCTTTCTACGAAATTGATTGCTGAAGTTTATAGGGACTCTAAAGTTTATACACAAGAATATAAAAAAGGTGATGCTGTGTCTGAGGTTAAGGTTGTTGGAAAGACTGAAAAGCGTGGTACTAAAATCCATTTTTATCCGGATGGTAGTATTTTTGATACTGTTGTTTTCGATTTTAATACAATTTTGGCTAGACTTAGGCAGCAAGCGTATCTTACGAAAGGCGTACAGATTTCACTTTTGGATGAGCGTGAAGAAGGCCAAAGATATTCTTTCTATTTTGAGGGAGGAATCAAATCTTATGTTGAGCATTTGAATAAAAGTAAGGAAAATATTGGTGGAATTTTCTATGTCGAAAAGACTGTGCCGGAAGGTGTTGTTGAGATTTCTCTTCAATATAACAATACTTTCCAAGAAACAATTTATACTTTTGCGAATAATATTCATACAGTTGACGGTGGAAGTCATCTTACCGGTTTTAAATCCGCACTTACGAGAACTATAAATGCCTATGCTAGAAACTTTGAAATTTTGAAGGAGAAAGATGATAATTTGCTTGCTGATGATGTTCGCGAAGGCCTTACGGCAGTTGTTTCTGTGAAATTAGGTGATCCTCAGTTTGAAGGACAAACAAAAGCAAAGCTTGGAAATGCGGAAATGAGAACGGCTGTTGAAGCGGTTTTTAATGAAGCGTTTAATCAATATTTGGAAGAAAATCCATCTGATGCAAGAGGTGTTATTGGGAAGTGTGTGCTTTCTTCAAGAGCCCGCTTAGCTGCTCGTGCAGCGAGAGATACTGTGATTAGAAAAGGTGCGCTTGAGGGAATGACTCTTCCCGGAAAGCTTGCTGATTGTTCAAATAAAGATCCTGCGAATTGTGAACTTTTTGTTGTTGAGGGAGATTCTGCTGGAGGTAGTGCAAAGCAAGGAAGAAACCGTGATATCCAAGCGATTTTACCTTTGAAAGGTAAAATTTTGAATGTTGAACAATCACGACTTGATAAAATTCTTGCAAATAATGAGGTGAAAAGTTTGATTATTGCTATTGGAGTTGGAATCGGAGAAAGTTTTGATATCGAGAAACTTCGTTATCACAAGATCGTAATTATGACCGATGCCGACGTAGATGGAGCGCATATTAGAACTCTTATTTTGACTTTGTTGTACAGGTATTTTAAGAAATTGATTGAAGATGGGTATATTTATATTGCGCAATCTCCGCTTTACAAGATTACTGTTGGTAAAGCTTTGAAATATGCTTACAATGATAAGGAAAAAGAGGATATTTTGAGTGAGCTTTCCAAGGATGCGAAATATTCTATTCAGCGTTATAAGGGTCTTGGAGAGATGAATCCTGAGCAGCTTTGGGAAACTACTATGGATCCTGAAAAGAGACTTCTTCTTCGTGTGACTATTGAAGATGCTGAGAGAGCTGATGCGGTGTTTGATACGTTGATGGGAGCTGAAGTTTTACCTAGAAAAAAGTTTATACAATCATACGCTAAGAAAGTTAAAAATCTGGATATATAAAACTTCTATTGCGTTTCCAAAAAACTTCAATATAATTCTTTTGCTTAATATTAAATAAATTATGCGAGTAACAGTTTGGAAAAATGAGAAGGAATCTAATGAAAGGCTTATAACTAGATTCAATAAAAAGGTTCAATCGAGCCGAAAACTTTTGAAGATTCGTTCGGAGAGATATAATAAAAGAGCTCCTACAAAGAGGCTTAAAAAGGTTGCTGCGATCATGCGTGAAAGATACAGATCACAGAAAGAGAAGAGCAAGTTTTATTAAGATGAAGATTTGCGAATTACTTAAAAGCGGATACTCCAAAATTTCTTTGGTTAGGGGTGCCGCTTTTCTTGATTGTGAGGTTGTTTTGTCTTATTTGCTTGGAGTGTCAAAGGAATATCTTTTGGCGCATGGAGATGAAGTAATTTCGGAGGAAGATGCTTTGCTTTTCGATTCTTACATGGATCGAATTGTTTTAGGAGAGCCTGTGTCTTATATAACTTGTCATAAAGAGTTCTATGGAAATGATTTTTTTGTTGATAAGCGTGTTCTTGTGCCAAGGCCTGAGACTGAAATGATTGTGGAAATGGTTATTAGCTTTCTTGAAGGTGTTGTGAAATATGCAGATGATGGGCGAAAATTAAAACTTGTTGATGTGGGAACCGGAAGTGGATGTATTGCTATTTCGATTGCGAAACATTTTCGTGATTATCTGGATGATCCTTTGGATGAAGTTTTTGCTGTTGATGTAAGTGAAGATGCTTTGGATGTTTGCAGAATAAATGTGGAACAGCATGGGCTTGAAAATAAAATTCAGCCTTTGCAGAGTGATCTTCTTGAATTTTTGGAAGATGATGAGGTTTGTGATATTATTGTCGCGAACTTGCCTTATATTGGTGAAGTCGAAAATAGATTTGTTGAAAAAAATGTCGAAAAATTTGAGCCGAATGTGGCACTTTTTGGAGGAGATGATGGCCTAGAGCTGTATAAAAAAATGTTTCAACAGATCAAGGAAAAAAATGTGAAGTTTAGACTGATGATTGGAGAATTTGGCTTTGCACAGGGTGAAAAGATGAGAGAGCTATTGAGTAAATATTTTGAACAAGATGAGTGGGGGATTTACAAGGATTTGGCTGGAATTGAAAGAATGTTCGTTGTTAAGAAAAAATATTAAAATCGTATTATGCTGTTTGATAAGCTTGAAAAAATAGATAAAGAATATCTTGATATTCAAAATCAATTGTCTGATCCTTCTGTTACTTCGGATTTGGGTAAGTATAAGACTTTATCCAGGAAATATAAGATTTTAGAGAGGGCTCATTCTTTGACGCTTGAGTATAGGAAAGTTTTGAATGCTAAGGCGGATGCAGAAGAGATGTTGGAGATGGAAAGTGATCATGAACTTCGAGAAATGGCGCAGTTGCAAAAAAATGAAGCAGATGCAAGAATTGTTGAGCTTGATGCCCTTGCAAAGCTTGAAATTTTGCCTAAAGATCCTGATGATGCGAGAAATTGTATTATTGAAATTCGTGCCGGAGCTGGTGGAGATGAAGCAGCTATTTTTGCCGGAGAACTTTGTCGAATGTATTTTCGTTTTGCTGAAAAACATGGGTTTAAGGTTGAAATTATGGATAAAAGTGAAGGGGAACCTGGATGTATTAAGGAGGTTATTTTTTCTGTTAGTGGAGAAAATGCTTATGGAACCTTAAAATATGAAAGTGGTGTTCATCGTGTTCAACGTGTTCCTGTTACAGAAAGCCAAGGGCGAATTCATACGTCTGTAGCTAGTGTTGCGGTGCTTCCTGAGGCGGAAGAGGTTGATGTTAATATAAATCCAAATGATTTGAGGATTGATGTTTATCGTTCCGGTGGATCTGGAGGACAGAGTGTAAACAAGACTGAATCAGCTGTTCGTATTACCCATATTCCAACTGGAGTTGTAGTGACATGTCAGGATGAAAGGTCTCAGATTAAAAATAGAGCTAAGGCGATGAAAGTGCTTTTGACGAGATTATATGATCTAGAAGAGGAAAAACTTAGAAAAGAGCGTGGAGATAATCGTGCAAGTCAGATTGGAACTGGAGATAGAAGTGATAAAATTCGAACTTATAATTTTCCTCAAGATCGTATCACCGATCATAGAATTCACAAAAGTTGGAGCAATATTCCTGCGATTATGGAAGGAGAAATTGATGATATCGTTGAAAGTCTTCATGCTGCAGATCAGGAGCAAATGCTTGAGAAGGTGGGGGAGAAGTAGATATTTTTTTTAATTTTATTTTTCTACGAAGTGGCATCCAAGTGATTTTTTCCTTTTGTATGCTGCTTTTAGGATTAGGAGGGAGGTGATTGCCATGTTCAGTGTTTCTGCGATTTTTTGGTTTGTGCCGGAGATTTTTTTGAGTTCTTTTAGTATGTGTTCCATTTTTGGAATTGCTTCTTTTTTGATTCTCTTCAGGTTTCTTACTATTCCCGCGTATTCCCACATTATGTTTTTTATCTCTTTTTTTAATTTTTCTGCTAGAAGTGTTTCTTTGGTGTTTTTTCTTAATATTTTTGGTGCATCGAATTTTGTTTGTTTGATTTTTTGGTGTGGAACTAGGTTTTTGGCTACCTGATTACTAAAAACCAATGCTTCCAAAAGTGAATTTGATGCCAATCTGTTTGCACCGTGGACTCCTGTGTATGAAACTTCACCGAATGCGAAGAGGTTTTTTACGCTCGTCTGTCCGTTTAAATCGACCTCGACTCCGCCACATTCATAGTGTGCTGCAGGAGTTACGGGGATCAAATCTTTTGACATGTCGATCTTGAGTTTTTTTAATTTTTCGTAAATTTGAGGGAAGCGTTTTTTAAAATATTCACGTGATTTGTGTCGTATATCCAAGAAAACTTGCCCTGTTTTTTGTTGCTGATAAATGGCTTGTGCAACTACATCTCGAGGTGCTAATTCTTTTAATGGATGAATATTTTCCATAAATCTTTCGCCTTTTTCGTTTACTAATTTTGCACCTTCTCCTCGGACTGTTTCTGAAATCAAAAATTTTGGAAATGTGTTTTTATTTAATGCTGTTGGATGAAATTGTATAAATTCTATATCTTTTATGCTGCATCCGATTTGGCTTGCCATTGCGATTCCGTCACTTGTTGCTATGTTTGGATTTGTCGTCTGTAAAAATAATTGTCCTACTCCGCCTGTTGATAAAATTGTTTGGTCTGCTAAAATATTTTCAATTTTACTGCCGCGAATTATTTGTGCACCTATGCATGTTTTCTTGGACAGAATTTTTTTTTGAATTAATAATTTTAATGCAAATGCGTCTTCTAAGATTGTGATATTTGGATGTTCTTTTACGCGTTTTACCAAAATTCTTTCGATCTCTTTTCCTGTGTAGTCTCCCACAAATGCGATTCTTCTATGTGAGTGTCCTCCTTCTTTTGTTAATGAAAGTTTTCCGTTTTCTTTCTCGAATTCGACCCCCAAATCTATAAGTCTGTAGATTGCGTCTGCGGAATTTTTGATCATGAACTCAACTGCTTTTTTGTTGTTGTGATATGATCCTGCTTTCAAAGTATCCTCAACGTGTTTTTCAAAATTGTCGGTTTGGTCTAGTACTGCGGCAATTCCTCCTTGCGCGAAGTTTGTGTTTGAATCAATTAGTTTTTTCTTTGTCACGATTGTAACTTTGCCTTTTTTACCTGCCTGTAAGGCAAAATTCAATCCTGCAATTCCGGAGCCTATTACTAGAAAATTTGTTTGCATGTTAAAAGTATACCACTAACTTAACAATATCTTAACAGCCGAGCGTTTTAATTTTGAAAATAATTTTTCTGTGTCTTTTTCTGTGTCATCAGATCTTTTTAAAATGAAATTTGCGTTTTCTTTGTAGATTTTATGACGTGTTTTGTAGAGTTCTTCCATTTCTGTGATTAGTGTTTTTTGCCTTGTTAATGCTGGGCGATTGTTGTTTTTATGTTTTTTATTTGATTCTAAGATTTTTTTTGTACAATTTTTTGGAGTATCTTGCAAATAAACTATAAAGCAGTTTTTTTTGAGAAATTTTGCATTTTTCTCTTTGATAATTGCTCCGCCTCCTAAAGATAAAATTGTTATTTTTTCTTTAGTGTGTTTTTTTGTTTTTAATTTTTTTATTACTTTTTCTAATGTTTTACTTTCTGTTTTACGAAAAAATTCCCATCCTTTTTTCTCTACAAAATCTTGTATTGTTGTTTTTATATTTTTCTCAATTTCTTTGTCTAAGTCATAAAATTTCGCCCCAAGTTTTTTGGCTATTATGCCGCCGATTGTTGTTTTTCCGCTGCCACGAAGGCCTGTTATGGCTATTATCATTTATGATCGAAATATTTGATGAATGATATGACTATTATTGTTGCTAAAAGTGTTGTTCCGCCGCTTACCGCAATTGGAATATCGTACCCGAAATTTTCTCCTATTGGTCCAAAGAATGCTGATGAAACTGCTCCTCCGATTGCTGAAACAAAATTTATCATTCCTGTGTTGCCTCCGATTCTGTCCATGTCGAATATTTTTGATGTTCCGTAGTACAGGAAAAAGAAAAATGCCGAATCTCCGATTTCGTGTATTGTTCTGAATAAAAACGATATCTCTACGATTTTTATTGTCATCAAAATATGTCCGAATCCGCTCAAAAGTAAGCCAAAAATCAATATGTTTTTTGGCTTCCAGTTCTTTAATTTTTTTGAAATTATTAATGCGCTTATTGCCATAGGTAATATTGCAAGTCCCATATATAAGCCGGTTTGAAGAGATGAAAGATGTAGAGTCTTTTTCAAAAATAATCCGTATGATGTGCCTTCAACTCCGAAGTGGATTGCGAATAACCCTATAACAAGTAGAAAAACAAGTACGTCTTTTTTGAATATGTCTTTTTTGTAATGTATGATTTCAAATTTTGTTGTGTCGTTTTTTGGAAGAATGAAAAATCCTATGATTGCTAAACTTAAAAAAATTATTGCAACCCCTGTAAATATACTTTTGTAATCTATATTTGCTCCGATCATATACCCTGTTAGCATTATCCCAAGCGAAATTGTGATATAGTTAAAGCTTTGAAATAGGCCTAAATGCTTGTTGAAATTTTCTGTTTCTGCTGTTCTATAAAAAAGGCTGTCTGAGGAAGAATCGTAGATTTTCAAACTTACTCCTATTAATACTGATAATAATATCAGTATTGGGAAAGATGTTGTAGATGCCATTCCAAAATAAAATACGGCTGCCATTACTAGAGAGATTGATATCAAAGTTTTCGACTTAAATCTGTCATTTGAAAGTCCTGATGGTAAGATTGTTAGTATGCTTGCGAAAGAATTTACCGAGAAAAATGTGCCTATTTCAAGCCCTGAAAGACCAATTGATGAAAAATAAATTCCCCAAAAAAAGAATAGTGCAGTTTTTAGCATCCTTACAATTCCATTGAAAATTGAAATTCTTATTATTTGTTTGTTCATTTTTGTAGTTTATTTAAGTCTTTCCAAAATGTTGGATAACTTTTCGAAACACATTTTGGATTTTTGATTTTTAACTTTGGTATTTTACTCTTTAGGATTCCAAATGCCATGGCAATTCTGTGATCGTTGTAAGTGTTTATTGAGATACTGGACTTATTTATTTTTGAAATAAAATTTGGATTTCCATGAATTTTTATAAAATCTTTTCCTGTTTTAACTTTTATTCCGAATTTTTTTATTTCATTTTTTAATGCTTGTATGCGATTTGTTTCTTTTATGCTCAAATTGCTAATATTTGTGATTTTCGTGATTCCATTTGCAAACATTGCGAGGACTGCAAATGTCATAACAAGGTCTGGAGTCTCGTTCATGTCGATATGGTTTAAGGCTTTTACGATGCCTGTTCCCTCAATTTCCGTGCAATTTTTGTGTTCAGTGATTTTGCATCCCATTTTGGATAAATATTCTAGAAATTTTATGTCTCCTTGAATGGAATTTTTTGTTATATTTTCGAGTATTATTTTCTTGTTAGGATTTAGTAGTGCGTATTCTCCGATGTATGATGCTGAGGATGCGTCGCTTTCGATGATAAATTCTTTGAAATTTTTATTTTGGAATTTTTTTATAAGTTTTTTTGTAATTTTTACATAAGATTTTGAACAAAGTTTTTTATTGATTTTTATTGTTGTTTTTTCCTTTGTAAATTTCTCGATCATCATCAGTGCGGAAATATACTGACTGCTAATATCTCCGCGAATTTTTACTTTTCCGCCTATAAGTTCTGCTGGATATATTTTTATTGGAGGACAATCTTTTTCTTTTCCTCCTGATGTTTCTATTTTTGCTCCAAGTTGATTTAGCGCTGAGGTAAGTTCTTTTATTGGGCGCTCGTTCATTCTTTTATCTCCATATATTGTGATTATTCCTTTTTGTTTTTGCGCGATTTTTAGTGCGCAAAATGCTGTCAAAAATCTTGTAGTTGTTCCTGCATTTCCTGTGAAAATTTTTATATTTTTATTGTTTGTAAAATTTTTATTCTCAAGTTTCTTCAATGCCTTTATCAAATATTTTGTGTCGTCACACTTTGGAATATTTTTTAATTTTATTTTTTTCTCGTGAATTGTTGAAAGAACTATTGCTCTTGCTGCAATACTCTTTGAACCTGGTACTAAGATTCTTATGATTTTTTTTGAGGACATTTATCTGTATTTTTGTAAATCTGTGATTTTTTCTTGATGTATGATTGCTTTGCCTATTTTTTTTGCGAATACAAAATTAATGAAATTTCCTGATCTTTTCTTATCGCTTAATATGTCCTTTGCTTCAGGTTTTTTCATGCTTGTAATAGGTAATCCAGCTTTTTTTAGTAACGTTTTTATTCTTTCTGCATCTTTTTCTTTCATAAATTTTTTTTCTACTGCAATGCGATTTATCATAACCATACCAATGCTTATTGCAAATCCATGAAGTAAGGTGTAATTCGACATTTTTTCTAATACATGTCCCAAAGTGTGTCCGTAGTTTAATAAAATTCTTTCATTGTTTAGTTCTCTCTCATCTTTTTCTATTATTTTTACTTTGATTTTTATTGATTTTTCGATTATGTATTGAAGTGCGGAAATGTCTTTATCTAATATTTTTTCGAGATTTTTTTCTATATATTTGAAAAGTTTTTTATCTTTTATTACTCCGTATTTTATTATTTCAGAAAGGCCATTGATGATTTGATTCTGCGGGAGTGTTTTTAAATAATTTATATCTATGAATATAGCTTTTGGTTGATTAATTGTGCCTATCAGGTTTTTACCGCACTGAAGATCTACTCCTGTTTTTCCGCCAATGCATGAATCTACCATCGCTAGAAGTGTTGTAGGAATTTGTATATAGCTTATGCCTCTCATGAAAACTGATGCTAGAAATCCTCCGATATCTCCTGTAACACCGCCTCCTAAAACTATCAATGCGCAGTTTCTGTCGAAATTTTTCTCTATCATTTCTTCCGCCAACTTTTCAATTGTTGTAAGTCTCTTTGATTTTTCCCCTTGTTCAAATGATATCAACTCGGCGCTAATTTTGTTCTTTTTCAAAAATTTGACTAATGCGTCCCCATAAATTTTTTTTGTTTTTGAATCTGTTAGAATTGCATATTTATTTGCACTAAGATTTTTTTTCAAAAAATCCGGAAGAGAATCTCTGCAATTTTCTTTTATAAAAATTGTGTATTTGTCTTGCGGTCTATTTGATATTTTTACTTTAATTTTTGTCATGTTTTTATTGCATTGTTTTTCCTACAGCTTTGATAATTGCGTCTGAATTTTTCAATAATTCTTGAAATTCTTTCGGAGTTAGTTGTTGTTGTGCATCTGACAGGGCTTCTTTCGGATTCGGATGCACTTCAATAATGACTCCATCTGCTCCGCATGCTATAGCTGCTTTTGTCATCGGTTCTATTAGTGATTTTTTTCCTGTTCCGTGACTTGGATCTACTATGATTGGCAAGTGGGAGAGTTCTTTTACAAGTGGTACTGTTGCGAGTGCAAGTGTGTTTCTTGTTTCTTTTTCGAATGTGCGAATTCCTCTTTCGCATAAAATTACATTTGGATTACCATGTGAAAGAATATATTCAGCGGCAAGTAGTAATTCTTCGATTGTGGCCGATAGTCCGCGTTTTAAGAGTACGGGTTTTTTTACTTTTCCAAGCTCTTTTAATAATTGAAAATTTTGCATGTTTCTCGCGCCGACTTGAACTATCTCACTATGTGTGCAAATTTCATCTAAAAATCTTATATCTGTAACTTCTGTTACAACTCCCATTTTGTATTTATCTGCGATGTGTTTTATTATATTCAGCCCTTCTAATTCAAGTCCTTGAAAAGCGTATGGGCCTGTTCTTGGTTTGAATGCTCCTCCTCTTAGTAGTTTTACCCCTATTGCGGTAAGCGCTTTTGCAACTGATTCCATTTGTTCTTCTGATTCTACAGAGCATGGACCTGCAATTACTGCAAATGTTTTTTGGTCTCCTATCTTGATTCCGTTTACTTTTATTATTGTTGGTGATTCTTTGATTTCTTTACTTACGAGTTTGTATGGGCTTACGACTCGCATGACTTTTTCGACTCCTTCTAGAGATTCGAAGTGTTCAACGCTCAAAAATCTTTCTTCGCCTATTACGTTGATTACTGTGCGTTCAACTCCAAATGAGAGAAGTGGACTGAGTCCTTTTGATTTTAATTCTTCAATTATTTTTTGGGCTACACGTTTCGATGTGCCGGATTTCATTACTATTATCATTGTTATTTTTCAGGTTAAGCATGTAAAAAAATATCTCGTCGTACTTGGTGATGAGATAATGTGACTTACTTTAAATGTTTATCTCATGCCAAGTAGATCAAAAAAATAGCAATATAAATCGACGATCCATTGTACTGGATTTCTTAGGACTGCTATTTTTACTTTTGATTTTTGCATAGACATTGTAAAGTAAGACGTGTCAGATATTACGATTAATTCTGAATAAAGTCAAATTTATGAAAAAAGTTGTTGGTGTAATAGGTGGAAAAGGTAAGGTTGGAAGCCAGTTTTCTGGAATTTTTAAAAAGATGGGCTTTAATGTTATTGTGTCTGATCTTGGTACAAAACTTTCGAATAAAGAGCTTATAAAAAAATCTGACATTGTTGTTTTTAGTGTGCCTATCGAAAAGAGTGTTGGAATAATGAAGAAGGAAATTTCAAATTGTATTAGAAAAGATCAGATTGTTATGGATGTTACTTCTCTTAAAAAAGACCAGGTTGAGATTATGAATAAGGCGAATGGAAATGTTGTGGGAATGCATCCTTTGTTTGGGCCTACATTGAAAAATTTTAAAAATTTAAATATTGTTTTTTGTCCAGGCAGATGTGATAAAAAAGTGTTTTTGGAAATGAAGAAGCTTTTTGAAAAACTTGGTTTTAATATTGTTGTAATGACTCCGCAGGAGCATGATAAAGCGATGCTTCTTATTCAAGTTATTCCTCATTTGAAAATAATTTTTGCTGGAGAAATGATAAAATTTTTTGGAATTAATCCTGACAAATTTTACGATATTGGGACGCCTATTTATAAAGTTGAAATGAGTTTTATTGGAAGAGTTTTTGCGCGTGCCCCTGGTCTTTCTACTGCTATTATTGCAAATAATCCTTATTCTAAAAATTTGATAAAATTTCTTGCAAAAGTTGTGGTGGATTATGAAAAACTTATTCTAAAAAATGATATAAAAAAACTATCAAAAAGATTTTCCGATGTAAGTGAATTTCTTGGAGATTTTTCGAAAAAAGCATTTGAAGAAAGCGAAAAAATTATTAACAAAATGTAATTATGCTCATCGATACCCATGCACATGTTATATTTGAAGAACTTCTTTCTCAAGGCGTAGAGAATGTTATTGCCAGGGCAAAAGAAGCTGGTGTGGGAAAGATTATAAATGTCGGATGTGATACGAAATCTTCTGAAAATACTGTAAGATTTGCTAGTGAACATGATATTTTTTATGCAACAGTCGGTGTGCATCCATATGATGCTGTACAGGCAAGTATTGAATTAATGGAACAATGGAAAAAACTTATTTCTGAAAATAAAAGGATTGTTGCTGTTGGGGAATGTGGACTTGATTATCTTAAATCAGAAGTTTCCAAGGATGTGCAAAAATATGCTTTTAGGCTTCAAATAGGTCTTGCAAAAGATGCTGATGTGCCATTGATTGTGCATTGTAGAGATGCTTACGATGATTGTTTAGCAATTTTGGATGAAGAATATGGGGAAAATGGATTTTTAGGACGTGTTGTTTTTCATTGTTATAGTGGAACTCTTGATTTTGCGGAGAAATTATGGGAGCGAAATATTCTAACTTCTTTTACCGGAATTGTGACTTATCCGAATGCGAAAGGAATGCAAGAGGTGGCTAAAAATGTTCCTTTGGATATGTTTATGGTTGAAACTGATTGTCCTTATCTTGCCCCTCAAAAGTACAGAGGGAAGACAAATGAGCCTGCCTTTGTTTCTGAGGTCGCTAAAAAAATCGCTGAAATAAAAAATATTTCTTACGAAGAGGTTTGTGAAAAATCCACTGAAAATGCTAAGAGATTTTTTAAAAGGTTTGATTTGTAATCTTTTTTTACCGAGTTTTGTTGACTTAGCTTCCGTTGGTGTTATAATCCGTCCTTGTTTAATTTAAGAATATAATTAATTATGGGAATGGATAATGTTGATAATAGCAGGGAAGTTTTTGAATTTTCGTCCAAAGATATTGGAACTTATGTTTACCTAAATGCTTATCCGTCTTTTCTTATAACTGATGTTTTGGCAAATGGAAGAATTGAACTTGCATCAAATATTCCAGGGTATATGGGACTTAGTTCGATTGATAGATTTTATGTTATGAGGGGACTGGCGGATGATGAGTTGTACAATGAGTATAGGTTTGATAATGGGATATCTTTAAAAATTGATATTAAGGGTGTGGATGACTTAGGCAGGAAAATTTTGGTAGCTTCTGTTATTTCTCCTGATGAGTCGATAGGTTTTTGATGATTTCTGTTATCTCTTTGTATTTGTTTGGAGTGATTTGGTTTGTGAATCCTAGTTTTTCGCCTTCTTTAGCTCTTTTTTCGGCATGGCTGACTTTGCGAAGTTCTCCGGAAAGTCCGACTTCTCCGTAAATTATTGTGTTGTCCGATATATGTTTTTGTGTGTGTGATGATACTATTGCCATGAGGACGGCTAGATCTGCGGCTGGTTCATTTAAGCGGATTCCTCCAACTATATTTATAAATACGTCTTGAGTTTGTAGGTTTATTTTTGCGTGTTTTTCCAAAACGGCTATGAGGATTTGTAGGCGGTTTAAGTCGAAACCGTTCGCTGTGCGTTTTGGATATCCGAATGGACTGGTTGAGGCAAGGGCTTGCACTTCAACTAAGAATGGTCTTGTTCCTTCCATGGCTACTGTTATTATGCTTCCGATCGCGTCTTTTTTTCTGCCTTCAAGAAATTGTTCGGATGGATTTTTTACCTGCGTCATGCCTCTTTCTGTCATTTCGAAAATCCCGACTTCATTGCATGAACCGAATCTGTTTTTTGAAGCGCGTAACATTCTAAATTGCTGAAATCTATCTCCTTCGATTTGCATTACTGTGTCGACCAGATGTTCCAAAACTCTTGGGCCTGCGAGATTTCCGTCTTTTGTCACATGTCCTATAAGCATAACTGCAATGCCTGAAGTTTTTGCTATTTCCATGATACGTTCTGTGCAATAACGTACTTGAGTTATTGATCCTGCTGAGCCAGGAATATCGATGCTGGAAATTACCTGGATAGAATCTATTATTACAAAATCCGGTTTTTCTTTGCGGATTGTTTCCAGCATTGTTTCGAGATTGTATTCGTTTACTGCTGTGAGATTTTCTTCATTTAGATTTAGTCTTTGTGCTCGTTCAGCTATTTGATCCACAGATTCTTCTCCTGAGATCAGTAAAACTTTTTTAATTTTTGAAATATTATTTGCGATTTGAAGAGTTAGTGTTGATTTTCCGATTCCAGGCTCACCGCTGAGCAAAATCAAACTTCCTGCAACAATCCCGCCGCCTATTACGCGGTCAAATTCTTCTATTCCAGTAAGAAATCTTGAGATTGATGTTTTATTTGTAGTGAGTGAGGCAGGGGATAGTGCTTCGATTTTTAGAGATCTTGGTGTTGAAGAAATTCCTTGTTTTAGAGGTTTTCCTACATTTATCACGTCTTCCATGAAACTATTCCAAGCTTCACAGTTTGGACATTTGCCGATCCATTTTTGGCTTTCATGGCTGCAATTTGAGCAAATATAAACAGTTTTTAATTTCATAGGTGGTATAGAAAAAATCTATTTTTAGGACTTCATTTTCTTTGCCATATGATAGGTGAGCGTACGCTCACCGTCAAGATAACGAAGCTTATGTCTGGTTAATATGTGTAGACAAAAGCCGTTTGTGGCTTATAATTCAACGTATACGTTAGTATAGAGTTTTTCGTATTTCTCTGCCATTTCTTTTGCGGAGAAGTTTTCTTTGACGCGCAAAAATCCTTTTTCTGCCATTTTTTCTCGAAGTTTTGGATCGGAGATTAATTTTTCGAGGGCTTTTGCAAGCTCTTTTTCGTCTTCAGGCTTTACTAAAATTCCTGTTTCCTCATCTTTTACTATTTCAGGAATTCCACCGATGTGACTTGCTATGACGGGCAGGGGAGTGATCATTGCTTCCAGATTTACCAATCCAAAAGCCTCTCTGCGTGATGGAAGGACGAAAATATTTGAGCTTTTTAAAAGTTTTGGAATTTCTTTTCTGCGGCCAATGAGTATCATATGATTTTCCAATTTTAGGTCTTTTATGAGATCTTCGAGATTTTTTCTCTCACCACCTTCGCCGACTATGACGAGTTTTATGTTTGGATATTTTATTTTTACTTCCGATACTGCTTTTATCAGATACTTAAGCCCTTTTCTCTCGTGAAGTTCTGCGATTGAAATTATTATTAATGTGTTTTCGTTTGTTTCGAAAACCTCGGTTTTTATCTTTTCTCTGTCGTTTTCTGTGAATCTTAAAGTTTGAGATGTCCACCAGTCAGTGTCGATTCCGTTTTGGATTACTTCGATTTTTTCTTTATGTTCAGGGAAAAGTTTCTTTAAAAGTTTTTGATTTTCCAGTGAAACTGTCACGATTTTCGAAACGTTTTTTAGTCCGTATTTTTTGAATGCATTTTTAAATCCTGTGAGTTCGAATGGATCATGTTCTGTCACAATGGTAGGGATATTTACTGATTTGGCCGCCAAAAATCCGTAGCGACAACTTGCCGGATTCCATAAATTCAAATGTAAAATATCTATTTTTTCTTCGGCAATAATTCTTTTTAATGAAAGGTAATGGACTGGATTGTGCTTGCTTTTTGCATTGATCCTGATGACTTTTATCCCTTCTTTGTCGAAATTTTCTACAAGTTTATCAAGTGATTGATTATTGCTTAATGCAATTATCGGAGTGAACGCGTTTTTATCCAAAAATTTTGCCAGCAAAAACATCTGAATTTCTGCTCCTCCGGCAAGTGGCGTGTCTGTGTAAAGTAAGATTTTTTTCACGTGTGGCAGTATAGCTGATTTTTTTTTATTGATAAAGTATTCAAGAGGTGGTAACTTTTCCCGTGCGAATTTGTCGCATAGCGTGGGTCAGTAGCTCAGCTGGTAGAGCAGTTGCCTCTTAAGCAATTGGTCCCGGGTTCGAATCCCGGCTGGCCCACCAGAATAAAACAGTTCTGCCAAAGGCAGACATGGTTTATTCTTTTGCCAAGAGGGATGAGAAGTTTATGCCCCGGAGGGGTAAATCCCGGCTGGCCCACCAGAATAAAACAGTTCTGCCAAAGGCAGACATTCAACACAAAAGACAAATATGAGAAATTGTTTTTTTTGACACTTTTTTTGTTAGATGTAGAGTTAAATTTGTTACCTAACTAAAACCTTATGAAAAATTTCAAGCTCTCTGCGGTTCTTTCCGCTTTTTTGTCGTTGATTATTATGTCGCAGCCGGTGTTTGCAATGGATACTCTCGCTGGTATAGTTTTTAAAGATGTTCCGTCGTCTCACGAGAATGCCACTGCTATTCAAGAATTGCAGGCAAAAGGTATTATTGGCGGATATTCTGATAATACTTTTAAACCTGATAATAAAATAAACAGGGCTGAATTGACGAAGATTGTTGTTGAGGCCGTTTATCCTGGACAAGCGACAGGAAAGAATTGTTTCTCTGATGTCAAAGATGAATGGTTTGCAAAATATGTTTGTTTTGCAAAAGACAAAGGTATTATCAATGGTTCAAATACTTCTTTTAGGCCTAACGATGAAATAATTTATGTTGAAGCGTTGAAAATTGTTTTGACAGCGTTTTATTATGATCCAATGAAGCAAAGTGATGTTTGGTATCAGGCTTATCTAGATGTTGCCAGTACTCTTGGAGTTGGTGTAAGCAATGACAATAATGAAAAAATCTCACGTGGAAAAATGGCTCAACTTATAAGCAATATTTTGGGTGTGAGAAAGCCAAATAAGTTTACTAATAAGCTTGGAAATTTTGGTGTTACATTCCCAGGGAAGCCTATTAGTGCTTCGTATCCTCTGACTTCTGCCGACGGTGATATTACTATTTATGTATATGGTTATAAAAATGATAAAGTAACTTTTTTTGTAAATTATATGGATTTACCTGATAAGACACTGAAATCTAAATCTGCAAAGGATTTACTGCAAGATGAAAAAAATGGAACATTGTCTTCTGCCGGACTTGATGCTACTGATGAGGAAAAAGAGGTAAATTATGGTAGCTATGCAGGATTATTTTATAAAATAAAAAGTCTTGATCATAATGCCTATGGTGTAATACAAACTTACCTTGTTGGAAATAGAATTTATGAACTTGAGATGTTGGCGACTGGATCTTATCCAACGGATGCTGAAGTGAAGACGTTTATTGGAACATTCAAATTGTTGAAATAGAGATTTATGTTAAGCTAACCGTCTGAAGACTGCTGTCGTGGAGACTGCTTGTGTCGCTGTGTTAAAAACTATTTCGCGTAGTGCGGACCTTGCTTCCTTTTCGTCTGTAACTTCTCTAAGCATTATTTTGTGGGTTGGGATGCTTGAAACGGCTATTCTTTTACTGTCGTTTGTTTTTCTGTTTGTGAGAAGGATGGTTGGTGAACCTTGTTCTATTGGGGCTATTTTTTGAGCGGCGAGTTGTATGGCTGTTGCAAGATCTAGTTCTCGCATTTGTAGGTCGTATCCGAATTGTTTCCCAAACGAGTTTATGATCAAAGGTGTGTCTTGAGCTTCATGTATTCCCATCTCAGGAGTTTCAAGTACCAATTCTGTTGATGGAGGAGTGCCTGAATCCGTAAGTGAAAAGGCCAACGCATCTCTCAATCTAGAGGTTTCTTCATCATCCATGAATAAATCAGGAAATCCACTTGCCAGATTTTCGGCTGTTGCCGGTAGTACGGTTTGTATTGATGGTTCCAAGAATCTTGGAATTGTCATTGAGAGATTAAATGGTTTTGGACGCTGTGGTCTTCTTAATATTCCGCTTCCGGTTAGATCTCCGATTTCATAAAGAGCCTGAAAAAATTTTGCCTCAAGTGTCATTTGTTCAGCGGCTGTTATTCTTGCTTTTATTATCTGTGGATATAACCTTACTTCTGCATCTCTTCCGGCTAATCTCATTAATTTTAATCCTCCGTGTGTTATGTTTTCCTGGCCTTTTTGTGCAAGTTTATTTGAATTTAATTCAACTGTTAAGTTTAGAGGGAATGCGTTTTGTGATTCTTCCGCTTCTTGTGACGAATCTAATCTGTCCATATATTTTTATTATTTAGTTTCGTAGTTTCTCTATTTCTAAGTAATTTGTCAAATGTTTATAGCTGATTCTTTCGTGGAATTTTGACTAATTTGTTCTTAAGAACTAAACTTGATTTATGCTTTATTTGTGTCATGTTCTTGGAACAAAAGTTTTGGATAGTGCTGATCACGTTGTCGGCATTCTGCAGGATTTGATTATTTCTCCTAAAACAGGTGAGTATGCTCCTGTTAGATTTTTGGTTGTGAAAATTGTAAATGGGAAGAAGGATGTTTTTATTCCATATGAATATGTTGATGATTTCAGCAAAGAAGAGGTTTCTTTGAATACTTTGCTTAGAAAAGTTGAGATTGAAAAACATGTTTCGGATAGATCTGTTTTCTTGGATAGGGATGTTCTTGATCAGCAAATTGTGGATGTATCCGGTATTCGTGTTGTGCGTGTGAATGATTTGAGAATGGGAAAAGTGAACGGCAAAATGTGTGTTTTGGGGATTGATATTAGTACGAGAGGGCTTCTGAGAAGGCTTGGAATGGAGTGGATGGATGTGTTTAATTGGTTCAAGGTTAATATGATTGATTGGAGGAAAGCTCAGCCTATACGCAGGGAGCTTAAGCTTAGTATGAGTTCAAATGATCTTGATAGGCTTCACCCTGCGGATCTTGCGAATATTATTGAGGATTTGAATATTCAACATGGTGGAAATTTGGTTGAATCTATGGATGTAAAAGAGGCTGCGAAGGTTTTGGAGGAGATAGAGCCAAAACTGCAAAAAGTTTTGGTAAAATATCTTGGTCCTGATAAGGCTTCTGAAATTCTTTCTCAAATGTCTGTGGATGAAGTTGCTGACCTTATGAAAAGTTTACCGAGAGAAGAAGCTAAGATGTTTTTATCTCATTTGAGGGGATCAAAAATGAAAAATGTGGAAAAACTTTTGCTTTATCCTGATGATACTGCCGGAGGACTTATGACTTTGGATTTTATGAAGGTTAAGCCGGATATGACCGTCAGGCATGTGATGGATGATATAAAGAAACATTCTGCAAAGTATAGATCTGTGCTATATGTCTATGTTATAGATGATGATGAAAAATTTAAAGGGGTTGTGTCTCTGAGGTCTCTTATCGTTGCCGGTCATGAGAAAAAAATGAATGAATTGACGCATGAAGATGATTTCCATAGGAATTCCACTTTGAAGGCGAATGATGACATAGATGAAATAATGGAAGTGATGACAAAATATGATCTTTTCACTGCAGCTGTTTTGGATGATTCTGGTAAGCTTCTTGGAATCGTTTCGATCGATGATGTTATGAGACACTTAGTTCCTAATGCATAAAAATGATTGCGACGATAAAAAATAAATGGTTTCAGCTTAAATATAAATTGATATTTTTCTTGGGAGTTGTAGGTCCAGGAATTATTTCTGCGAATGCCGATAATGATGCCGGAGGGATTACGACTTATTCTGTTGTTGGTGCGCATTTTGGAACGAAAATGCTTTGGATTTTACTTCTTATCACTTTTGCATTGGCTGTGACTCAGGAGATGGGGGTAAGAATCGGACTTGTCACACGTCAGGGGCTTGGAGGAATTATTCGTGAAACTTTTGGAGTTAAGCTTACTGCTCTTGTGATGTTGCTCATGCTTGTTGCGAATATGGGAACTGTTACAGCCGAGTTTGCCGGAATCGCTTCTTCTTTTGGAATTATTGGAATCAGTAAATACATTGCCGTGCCGGTTTCGGCATTTTTTGTTTTCTTCATACTTTTTAAAGGCTCATTTAAGACTACACAAAAAATATTTTTGATTTTTTCATTTTTCTATATTGTTTACATAATAAACGGTTTTGTAATCGGGCCTGATTTTGGTCAGGCTATGAAGGATATGGTCACTCCTACCATCGAATGGAGTCCTATATTCTTGATTACAATGATCGCTTTGATCGGTACAACTATTACTCCTTGGGGGCAGTTTTTTATACAGTCGTATGTTGTGGATAAAGGAATGGATGTTCAGCACTATAACGCTGAAAGAGTTGAGGTTTATGTGGGTGCATTTATTACCGATATAGTAAGTTTCTTCATAATTATAAGTACGGCGGCGACATTATATAAATATGGAATTCGTATTAATGATGCCGGAGATGCGGCGGCGGCGCTTGAGCCTTTGGCGGGACATTTAGCGCAGTTTTTGTTTGCGTTTGGGTTGTTTGTCGCCTCTATGCTTGGAGCGTTTATTTTGCCTACTGCAACAGCTTATGCGATATGTGAGGCGTTTGGCTGGGAAGATGGATTTGATACTGATTGGAGTCGCGGAAAATATTTCTATTCAATTATTCTTATTACGATAATTTTGCCATGTTTGGTCGTGTTGATTCCGAAGATTTCGTTGGTTAGTATTATGGTCTTGTCTCAGGATATAAACGGAATTTTGCTTCCATTTGTCTTGTTGTTCGTTTTGAAAATTATCAACGACAAGAGCATAATGGGGGAGTATACGAATGGATTTTGGAGTAACTTGATTTCTTGGATTACAATTATAGGAATCATAGTTGCAACTGTTATCTTGGTTGCGAGTTCGTTTTTTGGGTTGAGTTAGATTAAAATTTGACAGAATCAGGAAAGATAGTAATATTCTGACTTAGCCTTGTTTTAATATGCTTACTTATGTCTTTACGTCTTGAAGATGAAAAACTTGATGGATTTTATGAAGTAAATCTTAAGGTAGATAAAGTTTCCGGGATTGGAGTTGATGGTAAAATTTCTAGATCTGTTGTGATTAATAGGAAGACAGAGGATCGTGATAGTGAAGTTCTAGATAGACAAGAATCCAGATCTGTTATTCGAGGTGTTATAAGTCATCAATTAACTACGGCAATCAGATGTCACACAGCACTTGCTCCGTCTTTTGTTGATGGTGATTATTTGTATAATCCGGATGATGGACGGCTTGTGCTTCATACGGCACCGGAGCGCGAGCATGATGGAGAAAGTGATCTTTGGAGGAAAATTAATAAACAGTATCCATTCCCGCAAGGTTCAATAGATCCAAAAGTTTATTATGCTGCTTTTCAGATTCTTCATATGTTGACGACGCACCATCAAGGGAATTTGTATACCCTAAGTCCAAATGGAGATGTTCCACAAAATTCTGTGTATACCTATGAACTTACGACGATTGTTTCTGCTCTTGAGGATATGAGTAAAAATCCGGATTTGCTATCTAGAAACGAATGGAGGGAGGTTGCTAAACTTCTTCCACGTTGGTCTGATTTTGTTTTTAATAGTATGGCTAAAACTCCAGGAGTAGGTGGAAGCATTGGTCGCTCTGTTGTAGAAGATAAGCTTCTTTCGCAGAGACGGATATTTGCAGAGCGTTTAAAAGAATGTTGTACAAGAATCTTTGCGATGACAATGTATCGTGTTCGCTAAGTTTGATATTGGTGCCCGGGGCGGGAATCGAACCCGCACTCCATTGCTGGAACAGGATTTTAAGTCCTGCGCGTCTACCAATTCCGCCACCCGGACATATAAAATTTCAAGAAATTGGTCATGTCCATTCTCCTTTTTTTAGGAATAAAATCAATATGGTTTTTTCTTGACATTTGAGCGATTGGTGGTATGTTGCCATCTTAGATCTTAATTAAAACTCTATGCCAGAATTTTCAAATACGCCTGAGAATTTTCATGATCAACCAATTTTGCTCGAAAAGCTTGACGCTACCGGTGCTCTTGCTGGAGATGATGGTGGGTATCGTGATGTTCCTGTAACTGATGCCGGTGAAGATCTTGTGAGAATTGATGGTGATGTTATGACAAGGCCAAGTTATGATGGATTTGATGAAGTTACTGGAAAATTTGATAATAGACTTGTATTGCCTGCTGGAACAGAAGGTGTTTATGCTAGACGTTCTGTATTGGAAGCATTGAAGGCTGCAAATGCTTATTTGTCTTCACGTTATGCTAATGGTATGCAAATAGGGGTTGTTGATGCTTTTAGAAGCAAGGGACGACAAGTAGCTGGATTCTCACGTAAAGCTATTGAAGTTCTTGATGGAAATCAGAATCCTGATATCTCTATGTTATATAAAGCTGGTATTACTGCTGATGGTACTTTTTCTTCCGTACGGCCTTTTAGAAATAATCCTGTTTATACTGAATTTGTTAAAGATATGGTTTCTTCTCAGGCAGTTATTCATCTTGCTGAGGAGTTAGGTAAGTCGCCTGCAGATGTTGCAATTGATCTTGCAGATATATGTGCAAATTTGCGTAAAGCTTCTGATGTATTCCCCAATGCTCCTGTTACGCCGCTGAATATGGACGTTCCTTTAAATGCGAATAATAATGCCCATGCTGGAGGAGGAGCTGTTGATGCATTTTTATATGATGGAAGTGGTCGTATGTTAAATAGTCATGTTCCTTTTGATCATGTTGGGCCTGAGGCGGCAATGGACTTTTTGGAACAAGATGATAGTTTTGATGCTTTTAAAACGCGTGTGAAATCTAATCCTATGCTTCGTGAACATTTGGAAAAGCAGGGTATAACAGGAGATGTTACTCCTGCACAATGGAAAATTTGGCAGCAGACACAGCGTATTATGTATCATACTTTGACTCGTGTTGGAGCAACTTTCTTTAGTGATACTGCTAGAAACATAGGAAGCCCAGACTTTTTTGGAGGAGAAAATTGGCATTTTGAACCTGGAAATGTGGTATATGATCCTGCAACTGGTAAAACTGTTTATGAAGGACAATCTGCGAATGTTGTTAGAGATGGTGGTAATCCCGGTCATACTCTTCAGAAAAAGGGTCCTGGAGTCGCAGCACCTTGGGGTGGTGATGCGGCGCATGAGCAATTGGTTCAAAAAGGAGTTCTTGGACGTTAAAAAACTGAGGTTAAAAATAATCATTGAAAAACCGCTGGTGCTTAAATCAGCGGTTTTTTTTGTGCCTTACTTCAACTCAAAACTATTTATAGTTTCATCGATTTTTGCTACTACTTCAGGATCTTCGTCTTGGCCGTATGAAGTTGTTATGATGTAGGAGATGTTGTTGTATCTTACGTACAATTGTTTGAAATTTTTTAAATTTTCAGCGGCGTCGGATTTGCCTGAGAACTTTGTTAATATTCCTTCCATAGGTTTTCCTGTAGCGTTTATGTTTACTTTTGTGTCGCCTGAATCAGTAAAATCTATGAGCGTGTTTTTGAAATTATCTTTCATGCTTTTTACAACTTCTTCAGAAGTTGTTTTTTCGTCTTTTGCGTTGTACTCGGATATATTTATGTTTGCTATGAATTTCTTGTTTTTTATGTTGTTTTTGAAAGCTACTGCTACGCTTTTTGGGCTTCCTGCAGGTAATTTCTCGCCGTCTAAGACTTCCCAGTCCCTTGGAACTGTAATTTTAAAATCTGAAGATTCATATGTTACTTTGCTTGGAGTTGTTGATGATGATGTTGTTGTAGCAGCATCTTTGCTTGATGAAAATAAAGAACATCCTGTTAAAGATAAAAGAATTACACTTGCTGATAAAATTTTTGATATTTTTGTCATTTGATTTTTTTATATTGATGAATATGTTTTGTGGAATGTTAGCACAGCTTCTTGACTTTGTAAAAAACATGTATAACATGAAATTTCGTTATCTTAAGAAAATTAAATGAAAATAGGTATTCTTTCATTTCGTCCTGTTGACCGCAAGGCTTCAAAGGAAGAAATAAGGCTTAAGAAAGAGGCTCAAGAGCTGAAGCACTCTGCGAAAATTTACAGGGTTTCCAATTTTCACATGGTATATGACAAATCTTCGCCATGTCTTATTTATGACGGAAAACCTTTTTCTAAATGTGATGTGATGATTACAAGGCCGTCTGTTTTGACAAATGTTGAGCTTCACATCGCTCTTATAGATCAGATGGAAATGATGGGAATTCCTCTTTTTAATAATTATAATTCTATCCTTTTCGCGAAAAATAAAATGAAAACGATGCAAATTTTGGATAGTAAAAATATTCCGATTCCGAAAACTGTCGTGTTGCAGAGACAGGATGACTTGAAGAGTGCCGTGAAACATCTTGGTGGATTTCCTGTGATCGTGAAACAACCTTACGGGTCTTTTGGAAACGGTGTTGTGATCGTGGAAAGTATGCGTGCGTTAAATTCTTTTTTGGTTTGGGATAAGCCGATGTATTTGCTTCAACAATTTGTAAAATATGCAAAAGGTCGTGATTTTAGAATTTTTGTTGTAAATGGAAAAGTTGTAGGTTCTATGATGAGGTCTGCAAAAAAAGGTGAATTCAGGTCAAACATCGAACTTGGTGGCAAGGGTGTGACTGTTGATATTACCGAACAGGAGGCTAATATTGCTATTCGTTCAGTTGAGGCATTAGGACTTGAGTATGGAGGTGTTGACGTAATAAGGGCAAACGGATCTCCCGTTGTGCTTGAGGTAAATTCAAATCCTGGATTCAAAGCTTTGGAAGTTGCCACCGGCAAGAATATTGCGAAAGAAATAGTCACGCATGCGATTGAATATGCTTCGAAAAGAAAATAAGGGAAAACCACTCTCAAAAATAGCTAAAGCGCATTCGCGCATCGCTCGGGCTAACATGTACGCCCTTCGCGAAGACTCGCATCATGATGCTCGTCCTTTTTAGCAATATTTTTTCGAATAGTTTTCCCTTATTTCCTCTTTACAAGAATATCATCGATTAAACCGTATTTTTTTGCTGTTGCTGCATCCATGAAATTGTCGCGGTCTGTGTCGCGTTCAATATTCTTTAGAGGTTGCTTTGTGTGTTTTGCAAGGATTTTATTTAGCAAATCTTTAGTTTTCATTATGTGGTCTGCATGAATTCTTATGTCTGAAGCTTGTCCTTCTGTTCCGCCGAGTGGCTGGTGAATCATTACTTCTGAATTTGGAAGTGCAAATCTTTTGCCATCTGCTCCTCCTGCAAGAAGAACTGCCCCCATTGATGCGGCCATTCCGACGCAAACTGTTGATACATTAGGTTTGATGTATTGCATTGTGTCATAAATCGCAAGTCCGGCCGTGACGTGTCCTCCCGGGCTGTTTATATACATTATAATGTCTTCGTTTGGGTTTTCATTCTCCAAAAATAGTAATTGAGCGATTATTAAATTCGCGACCATGCTATCTATCGCGGTTCCAAGAAATATCACTCTGTCCTTTAATAGTCTTGAATAAATGTCATATGCTCTTTCTCCCGCATGTGATTTTTCTATTACAGTAGGTATTAAAATCGAACTTGTAATATTTTGTGCTGATGAATTTGTCATGTTTTTTTATTATTTTTATATTTTTTACTCTTATCATTATATCAAATATTGGCTTAATAGTCAGCCCAATGCTCTTGACGTGCTAACCTGCATGTTGTTTAATTCTTTTTGTTAAAATGATGTTGACTTTGCTAGGCATTTTAAATAAACTGCCTCCTGCGAATGGAAGTTCTTTAACATTTTGAGCGTAATAGAGAAGCCGAAAAGTTTTAAATCAAAATTTTTATTTCTGACTTAGGTCAGAAAAAACAAAGGATCACTTTTTTAAAGAAGAGTTTGATCCTGGCTCAGGGTTAACGCTGGCGGTATGTCTAATACATGCAAGTCGAGCGCCCCCACCCAGTTTACAATTTAGTTTGTAGATTGAGTGGGGGAGCGGCGAACGGGTGAGTAATACGTTGGAACCTGCCCAGAACTCAGGGATACCCCGTAGAAATACGGGTTAATACCGGATGGTCCCGCAAGGGTAAAGCTTTTGCGGTTCTGGAGGGGCCTGCGGCCTATCAGCTAGTTGGCGGGGTAAATGCCCACCAAGGCTATGACGGGTAGCTGATCTGAGAGGATGATCAGTCACAATGGAACTGAGACACGGTCCAGACTCCTACGGGAGGCAGCAGTAAAGAATATTCCACAATGGGCGAAAGCCTGATGGAGCGATACCGCGTGAACGATGAAGGTCGTAAGATCGTAAAGTTCTTTTTTGGGGGAAGAATTCTGACGGTACCCCAAGAATAAGCACCGGCTAACTCCGTGCCAGCAGCCGCGGTAATACGGAGGGTGCAAGCGTTACCCGGAATCATTGGGCGTAAAGCGTCCGCAGGTGGTTTGTTAAGTTGAATGTTAAATCTCGTAGCTCAACTCCGAGTTTGTGTTCAAAACTGGCATACTAGAGAGTTCTATAGGTGCGTGGAATTCTGTGTGTAGGGGTAAAATCCGTAGATACACAGAGGAACACCAAAAGCGAAAGCAGCGCACTGGAGAATTTCTGACACTCATGGACGAAAGCGTGGGGATCAAACAGGATTAGATACCCTGGTAGTCCACGCTGTAAACTATGGATACTAGGTGTAAGTCGGGCTCGACCCCGATTTGTGCCGACGCTAACGCATTAAGTATCCCGCCTGGGGAGTACGGTCGCAAGATTAAAACTCAAAGGAATAGACGGGGACCCACACAAGCGGTGGAGCATCTGGCTTAATTCGATAGTAAGCGAGGAACCTTACCTAGGCTTGACATCTAGAGAATCCTCTGGAAACAGAGGAGTGCCTCACGGAACTCTAAGACAGGTGCTGCATGGTTGTCGTCAGCTCGTGCCGTGAGGTGTTCGGTTAAGTCCGTAAACGAGCGCAACCCATGTGCTGTGTTGCATTTTTCACAGCAGACTGCCGATTCAAAGTCGGAGGAAGGTATGGATGACGTCAAATCAGCATGGCCTTTATGCCTAGGGCCGCACAGATGCTACAATGGTCAGTACAGCAGGTAGCAAAGCAGCAATGCAGAGCCAATCCTATAAAGCTGATCTTAGTTCGAATTGAGGGCTGCAACTCGCCCTCATGAAGCTGGAATCGCTAGTAACCGCGCATCAGCCATGGCGCGGTGAATATGTTCCTGGGTCTTGTACTCACCGCCCGTCACACTATGAAAGATGGGAGCACCCGAAGTACCCTTAGCTTTTGGCGGGGTCCTAAGGTGAAACCATTGATTGGAGTGAAGTCGTAACAAGGTATCCGTAGGAGAACCTGCGGATGGAATATCTCTTTTATAGAGCATGATGAGAAGCTTTTAGTTTCTCTAGGTCGAGCATTCTACAGATTTATCTGAAGAATGCGTCAGTTGTTTTATTACAGCTGAGTTGGTCTGGTGTGATAACCAGATTGACCGGCTTCTCTACTACGCTTGGAATTTTAAAGGATTTTATCGCAAAGTCCGATATCGAAAAATCAGAAGTGCAGGTTGTTTGATATATGGGGCTGTAGCTCACTTGGCTAGAGCGCCTCGTTTGCACCGAGGAGGTAAAGGGTTCGACTCCCTTCAGCTCCACCATTTAAAACAATCTGTGTCTTTTTGTTTTGCTTGTGAAAGCGATTTGTAGCAAAATGTCTTTGTATGAATCACATTCCTTTTTTCTCAATCAAAGCGAAAGATAATTTTGAGTTTGGGCTTAAGCTCGGGCAAAAACTTCGTTTGCAAATAAAAAAGAGAATTGCTGACAATAAAAAGTTCTATAAAAAAGAGCGAATGAAAGATTTTTCTGAGCTTATAAAAACCGCTCAAAAATTTTTGCCGGATATTTCAAAATACTATCCTCATCTTTTCTCTGAGCTCAGAGGAATGAGTGAAGGTGCGAAAGTGGATTTTGATGAACTTTTGGTTTTGATGTGCGAGGAAGAACTTTTGGATTTTAGGGTTCCTCATTGTACAAATGTTGCGATACAAACTAAAAATGGAGCTCTTCTTGGGCATAATGAAGACTGGTTACCGGCGTATAAGAATAATGGACTTTATCTTGTAAAATGGGAAATTGGTGGTAAAACTGGACAAAACGGACAACAAAAATTTCTTGCATTAAGTTATATCGGCAGTTTGGCTGGGACAAGTTCCGGAATGAATGAAAATTTTTGCTATACGGCAAATTCCATCGATTGTCGTCGTTTTCGCTATGGTGTTCCCGTCAAATTTCAACTTCGTGCTCTTTTGGATGCCAAAAATGAAAAAGATGCTACGAAAATTGATCTCAAAGATAGCAGTATCTCCACGAATATGGTTTATGTTTGGAAAAACTCCAAAATTTTGGATATCGAAGATTATTTTGGACATAATGAAAAATTTTATGCTGATAAATTTTTGGTGCATACCAATCATCCGATATTAAAAAAAGATCGTACGAAAGCGAATACAAAGGCTGAATCAATAAGACGTTACAATAGAGCAAAAGAGATTTTGATGGATAAAAAGGGATATGACAGAAAAATTTTAAAAGAAATTTTATCTGATCATAAGGCTGGAATTTGTGCTCATTTAAATAAACTTCACTCGGATTATGGCATAACTATTGCATCTGTAATAATGAATCCGAAAGAAAAAAATATGGAAATTTGCTGGACAAATCCTTGTAAAAATAAGTATAAAAAATATACCCTTTGACTTATTTTAAATTCGTGTTATTATGGTCATCTAGTTTTTAATTAATCTTTATGACTGGTATTGCTCAGCCTGTTGAAGCAAGTAAAAGTGGTTCTGAAGTGAATGGATTGTCTGGTGCATCCAAGTTTCTTATTGAAAGTGCTTTACGTCTTGGAGCTGAAACCCCTGCTCTTATAAATGTTTCTGCATGGAGTGCCGAATTTGCAAAGCTTGGAGATGTTGAACAGAATGATATTTTCAAATTTTTACTGGATATGGAGGATCGAACTGGAGAAAAGTTGAGTCGCTATCATGTTTATAAGTCTGGAGAATTTAATTGGGCGGAATGTTTTAGGTACGGACATTTTGCACTTTTAGGCTGAGGGCTTGGTTAGGTGATAATCCGTCGAGAGAGCAATGTTCA
>CALREX010000005.1 GCA_943356465.1 Candidatus Peribacteria bacterium | reverse complement strand
GCAGATGATCCGGTTGATGCAGGATCGGAATTACCACCGCCACAAGATGCAGACACAGTTGATGGAGGTACACCAGGAACAGACGCAGCAGCGGAAGTAGCAGAGGATGCGGCAGCAGAGTTGCCACCACCGCAAGACACAGGATCAGAACTTCCACCACCACCGGCGGATGATCCAGTTGATGCAGGAGCACCACAGTCGGAACCAAATCCTGAACCTACACCTGACTCAGGAACTACAGAAATTGCCCAAACAAATGATGTGGATGCTGGTGCAGGAGAAGTTGCAGATGACATCTTTGTGGCACCAGAAGTAAACCCAAATAAAGACATAGACGCAATTTTAGCAGAAATTGATGCAGCTGCAGAAATCGCCGCAGCAGATGCTTCAGAAAATCAAGACCAAGCCCCAGACGCTCCTAAAAGTGAAGACACAACAGTACTACCACAAGACTCGGGAAATAAAACACCTGATTCAGGAAATAGAGCACCAGACACATCATCAGGAAGTCCGGAAATAAAATCCGCTGATGGTGGCATAAATGGCTCTGAAATAAAACAACAAGCAGATGTTGGCTCAAATCATCCGGGAGATAACACAGATTGTTCAGCAAACCCAACATCACGCAAAGGAGTAGAGGGATTATTGGCAGGTTTTGCAATGATGGTTTCCGCCGTCTATTCACGGAGAAAAAAATAGTAGCGACATAAAAACTATTGATTCACGACATCCACAATACTAGTCGTACTCCAAGCCTTCGTGCCTTCATACCAGGAGACTTTCACCTCAAAAGTTGCATAAGTGTCGTTCACCGTGGAGAAGTTTATACTTCTATAAAATTTTGACGCGACGGAATTGACAGAAGAAGTGGTATACCTTTTCGTAACATTGTCTATATAAAGCAAATAAGTGGTATTTGCGGCATCACCTTTTGACAAATCCAAATTTTTTACACTGCCATCTCCAAGTTTCCATTTCCCTTTCGTTTGAGAATTATCGGCTTTTTCAACAGGAAGATAATTCGATCCTGCGCTTGCCTTAGCTCCACAATTATCAACAGCAGGATCAAGATTCAACCAACAAGTTTTGTCATTTGGATGAAGCATTTTATTGGTATAAGTAATATTCCGCACAGCCTCTGACCCCTCGATCGCAAGACCATTCGCGATAAGAAAATCTTTCGAAACAGCAGTTGTATTTACAGCATTGGTAAACATTCCTCCTGCGATAAGCGCACAAGTAACTAAAATAGAAATGGTTAAAATAGCCTCCGTAAGAATCAACCCTTTTTTTTCTTTGAAAATTTTCATAAACTAAACTTTAAATAATCATAAACTTGGTTTACTGTCGAATCCTTCGGCCATTCCTGAAGTTTGAAAAACTGTTATGTATTTCAAAAAATCAGTGCCTGTTTGTAAGAAATTAAAAGCCAAATATCTCATTTCAGAAGCTGAGATTAAAGATACTACAGAAGCTTTTTTTGCATAAACGGAAAGATTTCCAGTGCCGGTTTCATAAAAAAGATAAACAGGAAAATCAATACCGCTCATCGACGTAACAGTGCCATCTTTTGAAAAAACATAAGGCTTGGAAGGATCACCGGAAAGTCCATCAATTTCTTTTTTTGAAAAAGTGGTGTCACTCCCATCCAGCTCAAAAGGCTTGCTTCCATTATCAGCAAAAACAGTAAAATCATCACCTGTACTTTTGTCGGGAGAAATTTTTACTCCAAATCTTTGCACGGTTTGATTATTAACAGTTTGGCTTGCTACTGCATAAGATCTTGGTTCACGCAAAATTGTGATAATGTCTTTATACGCTGAAACAAAAGCAAAAGTCCTCGTCGAATTCAAATAAGAATTAAGTGCAGCAACAGAAAGAATTCCAATAACAGCGATAACAAGCAGAACTTCAATGAGGGTAAATCCTAAAGCTTTTTTCATAATTTTATTATAGAGCTCCATTTAGCCTGCATGCAACAAATTTTATCATTGGTGTGAGAATTGAATAAATATCTTTGATAACGCATTGTGTTCTATATAGAAAAAAGATCGGTAATAATCCAAGGAAACATAAGTTATCAAGGATATTTATTCAATTCTCATATCTTATAATTTTTGCAGGCTAAAGGGGGCGTATATTTCAACGCCCCCTTCGCACCTTGGTGTTTTTGTTTTGGGTTTTTACTTGGAGGGAAGGCCGCAGAAGTAGAAGTACTTTGCGGGTAGATTGGGAATCGAAATGGCAGTGCATTTCAATCCATTTTTGCAGTTGCTGCAAACTCCACCACAGCCATCTGGACTGCACAGAATTCCGGTGCAATCGATAGGCTTGCAGGTAGGAGCGGGCACAGCGCATTGATCGCTCGCATTGCACGAGAGACCGATAGGACAAAGACCGCACGTTCCACCGCAACCGTCAGACCCGCAGGTCTTGTTTGAGCAATTTGGAACGCAGATCTTTTGGCACTGGCTACTAGCATTGCAGAAGTAGCCGGCAGAACATTCACACATGCCGCCACAACCATTTGAACCACACTGACCGGCGGAACACTTGGGCATGCACTGACAGTAGTTCTTCGAGTTGCAGAAGAATCCTAAACCGCAGCCGCCACATGAACCACCACATCCATCGGTTCCACATTCTTTGCCGGAACATGAAGGATTGCAAGAGCCGCTTCCGCCAGTTGAACTGTCGCTGGAGCTTGAAGCATCCGGGCTTGAAGAACCTGACCCACCGGTTACAGGCCCACCACCTGTATCATTACCGGATGGAGTCGCAGCACAGGCAAAATTCACCTGATCACACTTGCAACCGCCATCGCACGAGATGTTGTCGCAGTAGCACGGTGAAAGATTCGCTGCCATCCTGATCAACTGTCCACGCGTGATGGAAGTTTCCGGATAGTACGTCGTGAAGTATGTGTCAATTGCCCCATATGCATAGAGCGTCTCCACGTACTTGTATGCCGGATGATCGGATGGAATCTTGGAGAAGCTTCCCTTGGAAGGATTCTTCAAGGTGATGACACCAGCCTTTTCAGCCGACTTCACGAGGTACTTCGCTGCGGTCTCGAAGCTGAGTGAACTATTTGCCCAGAAGAGCAGAGCGCCATAGTCGACGATCCCTTTCTGCAGGCCGCAGATCACGAGTGGATAGTACCAGTCCGTAGTCTTCACGTCGGAAAAAGGCACGTACCCGCTACCATTGCCACAGTCACTCACATTGCCGAAGAGGTACATTGCGATCTTGAGTCCCTCGGCATTAGTGATGATGTCACTCTGATGAAGCCCTCCGTCGTCCTTGCCGCCCAATGCACATTCCCCATAGAGATACTGTGCAGCATTGCGGACAGAAGAAGTGAGGTACTTGTCATCGGAGAAGACGTGGTTCTTCTCGGAGTTGCAGGTAGTGATCAGTGGACAATTCGGGAGCGGGCCACAGCTGACCGACTTGATGCCGGGCAGTGGAAGATTCGCGCCGTTATTGAACTTCTTTTTGGCGAAATCGCTCAGGATACTACAGGATTCCTTGGGCTTGTTCGTCAGCTTGAGAGCCTTGTACTTGCCTTTGGAATCGTAGATATCCTTGCCGATCACACACATCGGAGTGCCGTTGCCATCAGTGAAGCTCTTTGCAATGGGCTTGCTGTCAGTGCAGTTTTCGAACTGGAAATGCAGATGAAAGCCTTCGGCAGAACCGGTATCACCGATTTTCCCGATGATGAGGCCCTGGCAGATTCCATCACCATTTTTAACGGTGACAGAATTGTTCTGCATGTGGCCGTAGCGCGAACAGACGTTTTTGCCATGGTCAATGACAACGTAGTTGCCCCACGCATCACTGTATCCGGTGTTTTTCACAGTCCCTTCAGCAGTGGCCAGAACCGACTTGCCCTCATCTTTGTTCCCGGGCAGGCTGAAATCCAGGCCATACTTACAGTATGCACAGGTCGAATGGCTCCACGTGCAGATGTCGGAATCGCTCCCATCATTTTTGCCGTAGCCCTTGTTGTTGCAGGTCTTGCAGTGGCTCGCCCACGACTGGGTCACTTCCCAGTTGTACTCGGGGTCGAGAGGGACCTTGAAGTCAGTAGCGCCGTTGCCACCGCCATGATCCACGGACTCCAAATTGTAGTCTTCGTCGGTGGAGCCGTTGATCGTCTCACAGTTGCCGGTCATCACCTCCTCGTTGGAGTTGCCGTAGTAGTTGTTGTTCACTTCCGAGGTCTCGCACGCTGAAACGAAGGCGAGAACCACAGACATCGTAGCCAAAATCAAAGAACGCATTGTATCTCCTTTCTTTTGCTTTTGCACTTATTGCTTCCGTAGAACCCTCCACAGAAGTCCTTTCAAATCAACCAAACTAAAACTATACCAAGATGTCAAAGAACATCTCGTGAACAGTTCATTACAGAACATTCACAGGAATGAAATAAATTCAGCGATATGTAAGGAATCAGAGGTGATCCATACATCTACAAGCCAAATCTAGCATCCATACGATAATCCAAAATCAAAAAAGTCAAAGAAATAAAATTTTATAAAAATTATTTTGGCTTTTACAAAACAAAAAATCGATAAAAAAAGTGTTGTCGTAGCTCCAACAACAGAAAATGCTTGCAAAATCCTACAGAAGTGTAATATGGATTAATTAACAACTAACCAAAAAAATATGAAAAAACTACTCATAATTCCGATATCAATTTTGCTTTTGACAGCTTGTGCAAAAGTAGAAGCCCCAACAGTGACAACAACTGCACCATTAGCACAAAATGTAAAACCCGAAGAACAAAAAGTAACACAGGACAAAAAAGAAAAAACTTCAGATGGCTGGATCAAGTCGGGTAATACAGATACGGTAGTGTCATACACAGGAAAAGAGATTACTTTAAAAGGAAAAGTGGTGGAACGGGAATATTATAATGAATGGAAATATTTCTTTGATGTTATAGACGACAGTACAGGAAATTTACCGGCTGAATTAGCCAAAGAAATAACAGAAAAAGAGGGGTTGAGATATTTTAGCCTTTATTTTAAAGGAAAAGATGTTACCAACAATTATAAGAACAAAGAGATCACCATTGCAGTGGAATCAATAGGTGTTCTCGCTGAAGGAAATCCACACATACAACTCAAAAAATTACCTTAAGTTACAACAAACCCGATAATCTTGCCAGGAACATAGATCTCTTTTACGACTTTGCCCTCGGTGAGGTATTTCAAAACATTTTCTTGTTTACGCGCTGCATCAAGGGCTTCCTCTTTACTAGCATCTTTTGAAATCTCAACTTCTCCGCGAATTTTTCCATTTACCTGCACGCCAATTTTTACACTATCATCGATAGTTAATTTTTCTTCATATTCCGGCCATTTGCTGTCAACAACACTATATTTTCCTCCCAAAACTTCAAAACATTCTTCGGCAAGATGAGGGGCCATAGGTGCAATCAATTGCACCAAAACTTTTTTAGATTTTGCATCGATTCCATTTTTTACAGCAAAATTCAAAAATTCCATAAACGCGGAAACCGCAGTATTAAAATGAAAACTATCAATATCAATTCCAACTTTTTTTATAAGTTTATGCAAATTTTTCTTCAGCAAATCCTTATCTGAAACTTTTTCACTTCCTTCATTTATCAAATTCCAAAATCTTTCTACAAATCTTGCAATACCGGTAATTCCCTTATCATTCCAGTCGCCGCCGTCAGTAAAAGGTCCCATAAACATCAAGTACATCCTGAAAACATCACTTCCATATTTTTCAACAAATTTATCAGGACTAACGACATTTCCTTTGGATTTACTCATCTTAGCGCCATCTTTCGTAATCATTCCTTGGTGCACGAGCTTTCTGAAAGGTTCTTTGAAAGGCACATAACCAAGGTCGCTTAAAACCATATTAATAAAACGCGCATACAAAAGATGCATACAAGCATGCTCTGGTCCACCACAATACATGTCTATAGGAAGCCATTTTTTTAAAGTCGCCTTATCAAACGGCTTATCATCAAAATCATGACAAGGATATCTCAAATAATACCAACTGCTACACACAAAAGTATCCATAGTATCAACTTCTCGAGTAGCTTTTCCTCCACATTTCGGACATTTACAATTTTTGAAACCGTCATGTTTTTCAAGAGGTGATTTGCCGTCTCCACTTGGAGCAAAATCTATGTCGTCAGGTAATTTCACGGGTAGATTTTTTTCAGGAACCAAAACTTCTCCACATTTATTGCAGTAAACAATAGGAATCGGTGCGCCCCAATATCGTTGTCGTGAAAGAAGCCAGTCACGAAGTTTGAAATTTATAGTTTTATTGCCGAGCCTTTTTTCTTCAATATAATTCATTATTTTAGGCAAAGCCTCGCGGTTATTCATTCCGCTAAATTTCCCTGAATTAAATAAAATTCCATCTTCAGTGTAAGCACCTTCAAAATCATCGGGATTTATCTCATTTCCATCCTTGGAAATCACAAACTTAAGCGGGATATTATGCTTTCTCGCAAATTCAAAATCTCTCTGATCATGTGCATCAGCCATTACAACTCCTGTCCCATACATCAAAACAAAACTGGCCATATAAACAGGAATTTTTTCTCCATTTACTGGGTTGATAACATATTTTCCAAGAAAACATCCAAGCTTATCTTTTCCGCTCACAGAAGCTCTTTCTATGAGAGTTTGTTTGTTGATTTTTTTACGCATATCAGAAACCTCCTTCTCGTATTTTGTACCTTTAACAAGCTCATCTACAAGCGGATGTTCGGGAGCAATAACTACAAATGTCACACTATGAATCGTATCCGCACGAGTCGTATAACAAGTCAAAATGTCGCTGTTGTCTTCAAGTGGAAAATTTATATTACATCCTTCACTTTTTCCAATCCAATCTTTCTGCATCAAGATTGTCTTTTCCGGCCAATCTAATCCTTCGTAATCCAAAAGTTTATCAGCATAATCACTTATTTTGAAAAACCATTGGCTAAGATCTTTTTTTGTAACCTCACTTCTGCATCTGTCACAAGTTCCATCCTTAACCTGTTCGTTAGCAAGTACTGTTTGGCATGAAGGACACCAGTTTACAGGTGCATTTTTTTTGTATGCCAAGCCTTTTTCATAAAGTTTACAGAAAATCCACTGAGTCCATTTATAATACTCTGGTGAAGAAGTTACGACTTTTTTACTCCAATCCCACATCGCTCCCATTTCCGTGAGCTGAGTAATCATTTTCTCAATATTTTTGGAGATACTGATCTTTGGATGTACACCTGTCTTGATAGCATAATTCTCGGCAGGAAGCCCAAAACTATCAAATCCCATAGGCTGAAGAACGTTAAATCCTTTCATCCTCATGTATCTTCCATAGCTGTCTACAGGTGCAAAATTATACCAATGTCCTATGTGAAGTTTGTCTCCTGATGGATATGGAAACATCACAAGATTATAGAATTTCGGTTTTTTTGATTTCAGATCTGTATTAAAAAGTTCACTTTTTTTCCATTTTTTCTGCCATTTTTGCTCAATTTCTCGTGCCTGGTACATAAAATTTGAAATTAAAAAAACCAAGCAGAATTCTACTCGGATATTTGTATTCAATCAAGAAAAAGCCTTTAGCCCAGCTTATTCACCATTAATTTAATATCCATATTATCTTTTATCTCCTTTAAATTGGGATAAATATTTTCAATCCAATTCGAATTTTGATTTTCTTGATTGTTTTCAGTAGTTGCCCCTTTTTCTTTATTAAGTTCTTTCACTTTATTTGTAATATCCTTTGCATAGAGAGAAACTGCAAAAACTTTTCCGTCCTTAAGTAGAGGTTTTGCATCAAACAAAACTATAATTTCACGTTTACCTTTCAGTAGTCTAAACGGCCCTATACCGTCAATTTTTTCTCCGGTTTGCAAAAGTTTTCCATGAATTGAAACAAAACCGGAAAGATCTTTCGAATTTATAAAATCGAAAAACAAAACATTATGAAATTTTTCACATTTTACAGCAATCATACTGCAAAATGCTCCGTTTGAGTACTCTACGCTCCCTTCCGCATTTATAACAACAAGAGGATCATTAGTAGCTCCTATACTTTTAACATAATCAGCCTTTCCATCATCCGTAAGGTGAACGATGGCTGATTCTTGAGCATTTAAAACATTGGCTTCCCCTTGGCCAAGTTCACCACTATTTCTCAGGAATAAAGCCATCATCGCAAATGACACAAGAAACAAGCCGAAAGCAGAAAACGCTATTTTTTTATTCTGTGACAAATGAATCATTTATACGGTTTATTTTTATTTTCACACATCTATTATACAACAAAAACACCAAAACGTCAAACCTTAAGGCAAGCCAATTTTTACTCATTTACAGCCTCTCTAGCGGAAAGATGTTTCTCGGAAGTCAAATCCAGGAAGGTATATGTCCAAACAGTATATGAAAAAATATCAATAACCCCGTTTAGATAAGATGCCAAAAACAGGCATATCAAGCCGACAATTCCACCTATAAGCAGTCCTGTAATCGGCAGGGTAACCGTCGCAATATATCCGGTAATCGCAATAATAAGAGCAGGAATGGTGAAGACCATCACGGCTTGTATAAACACTCTTACGCCTATAAGTATCATAAGAATAGTTATCAAAAAAGTGTGTTTCCAGCTTAAAACAACCAATTTCGCACTGGCCTTCATGGAATCAAAAACACCTTTTCCATCTATAACAATAAAAAAATCAGCATATGTGAAAAGCAGCATAAGCACGAAACTTATTATTATCATCAGTAGGAAAACTGGTAACAAAAGCTTAAACATAACAGGACCAAGATTTCTGACCACAAATGACATCTCTATCAGTAAAGAGAAAAAGGAAAATGTCTTGATAACCATATGGTATTCAAACAATTGCAAAAAAGACATTATTCCATATTTTAAACCTGTTCCGATGGAAGCTTCTTGTCCGTTCCTCTGTCTTGCTATCATTTGAAGTGATGCCGCCCTTGCAAGAGTTGGAAAAAGAAAATAAAAAACACCAAAAATTACAAGCACCACAACAAGCGGAACCGTCCAAGTAAGATGAGTATGAATAAAATCCCATATAAAAGTAATAACATCTTTAAGGGCGCTGCCTTGTTCGTCTCCGAAAATATAAGATTTTTTGAATGCAAAAATCTGATAGGCGATATACCCTATACCTACAGTAGTTGTTAATATTGATGGAATAAAGCCAAACCAGACGATTAGCTTCTTATTGCTCTGAGTGTAAATCCACGAATCTACGATAACTTTTTTATAGTCCATGGAGATCATTTTACATTAACTCTTGCCAAAATCAATTTTTTTGTGTAAACTAACATCCGCTATCAATTTTATATACATTTTTACTCGAAAATCATGGATAGAGCAAAGAAAAAAGTCCTCATTGGAAAATATGGTGTACACGAAAAAGACACTGGTTCGTCAAGAGTGCAAATAGCAGTTTTGACAGAGAGAATCAATGAACTTTCAGGTCACCTTGAAGCACATGCAAAGGACGATCACTCAAGGAGAGGTCTCATCGGACTTGTAGGAAAAAGGAGAAAACACCTAAACTACATGAGACTCCATGACAAAGATGCTTACGAGAAAATTCTGAAAGAATTGAAGCTAAGAAAGTAATCCGATAAAAAGGGAAAACGTTCTTTAAAATTTTTAGTCAAACCTAAGTCAGGAAGTCCTTCGGTTAAGTAGCAAGATTCAAGCAAACGAATACTCGTTTCCTTAAACCTTGTAACTTAAGGAAGGTTCCAACTTGGGTATTATATATCTCCATAACCCAAAAAAATATGGAACCAAAAACAAGTGTTATGACTCTCGCGGGGAGAGAATTTAAGATCACGAATTCCCCAATTTCGTCGTATGCAAACGGATGTGCTGTTGTTTCTCTTGGAGACACAGTTATCATGGCGAATGCTTTGATGAATGAAAAAGGACTGGAAGGAGCGGATTTTTTCCCTATGACAGTCGATTACGAAGAAAATATGTATGCGGCAGGAAAAATCAAAGGAAGCCGTTTTATTAAACGTGAAGGAAGACCTTCAGAAAATGCGATCTTGATCTCAAGAATGATCGACAGACCAGTTCGTCCGCTTTTTCCAAAAGGGACAACAAATGAAGTACAACTTATATGTAGTGCTCTTTCAGCAGATCTTGAAGTGGATCCGGCTACAACGGCTATGAATGCAGCCTCGGTAGCACTTATGATGAGTGGTGCGCCATTTGAAGGACCTCTAGGTGCGGTCAGAGTAGGATACAAAGATGGAAAAATTATTATCAACCCTACATACCAGGAATGTGAGGAAGGTCAAATGAATTTGATCGTTGCAGGAACGCTTGATGCCATCACAATGGTTGAAGCGGGAATGAAAGAAGTTACTGAAGAAATCGTACTTGAGGCGCTTGCGGAAGCTCACAAATATATCAAAGAAATATGCCAATTCCAATTGGATTACGTGAAAGGATTTGAAATCACAAAAATACTTCCTGTTTTACACGTTGCAAACGAGGAGCTCATAGCAAAAGTTGCAGAACAAGTTTCAGTTGAAGAATTAAATTCAATCTCCGGAACAACAAAAAAAGAAGTAAAAACTAAAATTCATGCAATCGAAGACAAGCTTTTCGCACACTTTGCAAAAGAAATAGAAGAAAAAACATATTCACAAAAAGAAATCGCAGAAATTCTAAACAAATTGATGGAGAAGAATATGAGAAAAAATATTCTTGAAAAAGAAATTCGTTTGGACGGTAGACGCCTTACAGAAGTACGTCCTATCAGTATCGTTTTGGATGTTTTGCCAAGAACTCATGGATCAGCAATTTTCCAAAGAGGGGAAACTACAGCTTTAACAATCACAACGCTTGGAGGGCCTACTGACGCCCAAATCGTTGACACAATGGATAAAGATAAAGTGAAGCACTACATGCATCATTATCACTTTCCATCGTACGCAACAGGAGAAATCAAACGTATGAGCGGTCCAAACAGACGTGAAATCGGACACGGGGATTTAGCTGAAAGAGCTCTACTTCCTGTACTTCCTGAAAAAGAAGTATTCCCATATACAATGTGGTTGGTTTCAGAAATTATCAAATGTAATGGTTCAAGCTCAATGGCTTCTGTCTGCGGATCTACGCTTTCACTTATGTGCGCGGGTGTACCTATCAAAAAACCGGTTGCCGGAATCGCTATGGGACTTGTTTCCGACAAAGAAACAGGTGCTTATAAAATCTTGTCAGACATTCAAGGAATGGAAGATTTTGCAGGAGATATGGATTTCAAAGTCACAGGAACACGTGACGGAATCACAGCTCTTCAAATGGATATCAAGATTAAAGGATTACAAATTGAATTGCTTAAAAATGCGCTTGCACAAGCCAAAGAAGGTCGTGATTTCATCATGGCTAAGATGGTTGAGGCATTGCCGGAACCAAGAAAAGTGCTTTCAAAATATGCTCCGCTTATAATGACTGTAAAAGTTGACCCTGATATGATCAGAGTTATTATCGGAAAAGGTGGTGAAACAATTCAAAGAATCACTGCGGAATGTGATGTTGAGATGGATATCAGTGACGAAGGAATTATCACAATCACAGCTCCGGATCAGGAAAAGGGAAACAAAGCTTTGGATTGGATTGGTAAAATCACATATATTCCAAAAGTCGGGGATACATTTGATGGAAAAGTCACAAGAATTATGGACTTTGGTGCATTTGTTGAATTTGTTCCGGGAAAAGAAGGATTGGTTCACATTTCAGAGCTTGATGCAAAGAGAGTAAATAAAGTTGAAGACGTAGTGAAATTAGGCGATCCGATAAAGGTAAAACTGATGCAGGTTGACGATCAAGGCAGATATAATCTCTCAAGAAAAGCTACTTTGACAGAAGGAGCTGCCCCTAAAACAGGAGGAACGGTTACACAATCAAATTATAGCAATGGCATCGACGATGATCTTGTAGATGGCACGTCCTCAGTTCGCAGAGTAAAAAAACACTAAAAAAAGTTGACCGGCGGAGGAATGATAACTATTATTCCTCCGCATCTTTTTAAAATATTTAGAAAGCCTGCGAGTATGGTATAATGGCTATTACGCGACCTTGCCAAGGTCGAAACACGAGTTCGATTCTCGTTACTCGCTCCAAAAAAGGGTCTTCATATATCTTTCACAAAAATTTTAAGAATTTTTAACGAAAATTTAATCTCACAAGGCTAAGATTTTTCATATATTTATTTTTAAATACCAAATATATGGAAAAAGAAAACAAGATTGTGATTTATCAATCAAAAACTGGAGGCATAGAGGTGAGACTGGATAAAACAGAGGAGACAATTTTTCTTACTCAACAGCAGATTGGACAACTTTTTAATGTACAAAAAGCTGCAATTTCAAAACATGTTAAAAATATTTTTAAGACAGGAGAGTTAAACAAAAAATCAACTGTTTCCATTTTGGAAACAGTTCAGTCAGAAGGAAAAAGAAAAATTTCCAGAAAAATTGAATATTATAATCTTGATTTGATAATCTCGATCGGATATAGAGTAAATTCGATAAACGCTACAAAGTTTCGTAAGTGGGCAACCAAAACTCTGCATCAGCACATTGTTGACGGCTATACAATAAACAAAAAAAGAATTTCAAATCACAGCAAATGAACTGACGAATGCGCTTTTGGATCTGAAAATAAGACTCACAAAAAGTGGACAGGCGGGCGATCTATTTGGTATCGCAAGAAAAGAACAAAACATCGATGGAATATGGGGCAATGTAGTGCAGTCATTTGGAGGAAAAGATTTATACAGGACAATAGAAGAAAAAGCCGCCCATCTCTTGTATTTTACAGTTAAAAATCATCCGTTTATTGATGGTAACAAGCGTTCTGGTGCTTTTACATTCGTTTGGTTTCTGAAAAAAACAGGGATATTAAATCCACTGCGCATGACATCGGAAGCTCTTACCGCATTAACGATTTTAGTCGCTGAAAGTAATCCAAAAGACAAGGATAGAATGATTGGATTGATTCTATTGATATTAAAGTGATATCCAAGTCTGAATTAGTTCCATAAAGCAGCTCCAAAAAAAAACAACCATCACCCCAAATTCTCAACATCGTATATTACAATACTTATATTGTCCGGTTTTCCATCAGATACATTGACCTTGAGTCCTGCTGCTTTCAGTTCTACCGCATCACGCATCCTTTCTTTGGCATGCAAATTCAAAATTTGTATTGCTTCTTGAATAGTTTTACCACTAACAAATTCAGCAATCTCTTCAGGTGGAATATTATTAAACAGCCCATCAGATCCTACGAGAATGCGATCCCCGACAGCAAGATCGACACTATGCAATTTTGTTGTTCCATTACTATGTGAATTGCCCATAACCGCATTGGTTACTATATTTCCAAATCCCTGATCCGTGGTTTCATATTTTATTTTGCCATCGACACCAATAACCATGAGCTTTACATCGCCTGCCTGACCGATATTCAGCCTATCACCTTCAATTTTTGCCCCTATATAACATGCACCACCACTGCGGACATTCGCATTAACCATACTCCTATGCGCTTTAACATGAACGTCATCAAAATTCTTACCTTTTTGAAACCCACGTTTAAGTTCAATAGCAAGTAAGCCCGCCGCTTCCTCTCCATGCCCTTGTCCTCCCATGCCATCAACGACTGCAAAGCCGTTCTTTTCAGAATTTACAACGACAACATCTTCATTGTGATCTTTATAACCAACACCTTTATCTGTTCCATAAGCAATCGTGCCATTTTTTATTTTGACAAACTTTGGATTATTCAGGGAATTTGTAGCTATCTCGTCCACAGGTTCATGACCGATTTCATATTCCCTGAATTCGGATGGAACAGATTCGTCAGGAATAATTTCGTCGGTCGGAATAGAATCCCCGAATAATTTAGCAAGCGCAAAGTCAATTTCTTGAGTAGTAACGGTAGAGGGGTCAAACATTCTTGACTCAATACTGTTGCTGTATACAGGTTGATCTAAGAAAAAGAATTTTCCAATACTGGAAGCCATCATAACCAATTCTTTATCTTTCCACGCATAATGAGGCATATCACTATTACGTGACAACAATCGCCCTTTAAGATTTGGATTATTTGCAAGCGCAGTAGAACATTTCCATTGAGCACATTCGAAACAATCCTCTTCCGCTTCTTCAAAGTCTGTGTCTGCGGCACGTGCATTTACAGTAAAATCAAGATAAAATTTAAATGGTTCAGGCAACGATTCACCATTCGCCACAACCTCACGACTTAAGCGACAAGGTATATAATTACCACCAACTGTATTGTCTATGCGCATTATTTCAAAAACCGGACCATGGGCAGTACGCAGTCCAAGCCCTGTCTTTGATCCGGCCATATCTTCCACCATTGCAAGAAATTCGCGTGAAGCCAAACTATTAGTCAGTTTTTCTCTATTACACCCTATATCACAAAACAGTCAAATCAATTCTTGACAATTTGAGAAAAACGGTTATTATATACAGCAACTTAAATCAAATTTTTTAGAATGTCCATTCTAAACGAAAACCATAAAGTAGATCCTTCAAGTGATGACACGTCACTTTTGGAGGTAACTCCGAGCACACCAATCGGCTTCGAAGATGTGGTTGATGCTATAAATGAGATTAGAACAAGGCATCCTGGTGTCGTAGGTTTTACCAAAGGTACATTAAGTCCAGATGCCTTACATGAACTTTGTCAAAGACCACAAAAAGCTAATAGAAATCTGGCAAGTTGTGGTTGGCATATGCATGGTGGATTTTATGCTGTTAATCTATCATTAGGATCAACAATACCGACTCTCTTTGCCAGACCGGAAGATGTTTCAAGGGCAATATCAGATTCACTAATGAGACATATTCCTCAACTACTTGAACTTGATAGAGTATTAGAACCAGTCCCAATACATGTAGCTGATTTAAATGAAAAAATTGTTGAAGGTCAAAGTCTTCCAATTATGGAACACATTCGTAGAGTAACAGAGAGACTCGCATTAGGTAGACAAAGTACAATTGACGAAATTTCTCAAGCTTGGAATACAATCAGGACTTTATTTTTTGATTTTGGAGATGGAGCTGATGCACAAGAAAAATTTTATCATCAAGTATTTCTTGATATCATTAAAAGATCTCAAACAGGAATTCCAGGAAATAGAGTGCTTGCAATGTCTCCAAAAGATTATGATGTTTATGTTATTCCTCCATTTAGACCGCATGCCAGATCAATAAGAGAAGGACAACTTTATCGTCCTGCTCACGAAGGCAATAAATTCATTTTGCTAGCTAGATAGAAAAACAGTCCAAATATGTAAACATGTGGCAAAACGAGATTTGACAAGCCGCTTGATTTAATGTTAAGTTACATTTAGCAAAAGACCAAAAATCCTTTGTATCTAATATTTTAACGCAACACTTATGGTCGGAACGATCAAAAAGATTACAGATAAAGGCTTCGGCTTTATCACAGGAGAAGGTCTACAGAAAGATTTATTCTTTCACAGCAATTCTCTAGTTGGAGTAACATTCAACGAGCTTCAGGAGGGAGACCAAGTCTCTTTCGAAACAGAAGAGTCCCCAAAAGGGCTTAACGCTGTTAATGTTCAACGTGCTTAAAGTTGAATGGGCACTTAAAACCGCCAATTAAAGAGGCCATTACGATAAAAAGTAGTGGTCTTTTTTTAAATCTTGGTACATTTTTTTAGGTATCAATCATCACATTGACAAAAAGCCACTATCGGCATAGTATAACACACTTGCAATCTAAAAAATACAAGCGTGGGAAATACGGCAAGACAATCAGGAGAAGTTCTTTTCACCTTTGAAACTCCATCTGCTCCTATGGAGACTCTGGAAGAATTAGAGATTCAAGCAATGATTAATTCAAATCGTCTACATACAAGGATAAAATTGCAGGGAGTGCTTGCGCCTACAAATCCAAATATTTTTTATTTTACCGGAATAATAAACGGCAGGAATTTGATTAATGGAGCCACAGATATCTCTCTTGGGAGAGGATTTTTTCAACTGGCTGGCGAGCCTTTAAAGGACGATGAGTTTGCAAAAATTGCATTTGTTTACAACAAACAAAAAGATACTGTCAGTACATTTATTGAAAGAAAAGTTATTGATAACGATGAAAATGCACGTCAAATTATAGATTTAATAAAAGTATACTTTCTTGGAAAGGGACAAGCAGTTTTTTTTAACACAGATCCAAATACAAAAGTAATAGCTTCAACAGTATGGGCACAAGAACAAAAAAGTCGCAAGTACATAGGAGCAACAATCAGAGGAAATAGAATCCAAACTTTAGATTCTCAAAATTGACAAAGTAATGAGCCTCCCTCATACTCGTTACAGTTTGAAAATAAAAAAATGATCCATTCAAAAAGCAAGACTTTAAGCTATTATTCTGCAATGCCGTCAATTGACGTAATAAAAGAATTAAAATCTTCTTTAAAAGGAATAACACAAAAAGAATCAGAAAAACGTTTGAAGGAGTACGGACGAAATGTACTTGTAGAAGATAAAAATAGTTTTTGGCTTTTTGAATTACTTGCACAATTCAAAGATCCGATGATTATAATACTCCTTATCGCAGCAATAGTATCGGCATTCATTCAAGAAGTTGCTGATGCCATCATAATAGTATTTATCGTAATATTAAGTACAGTACTGGATTTTTATCAGGAGCGAAAGGCGGGCAATGCAGCAAGAAAATTGCAGGAACATTTGAGCAGCAAAGCAAAAATAATAAGATCGGGAAAAATACAAATCATAGAAATAAAAAATATCTGTATCGGAGATATAATTTCTCTGGAAGCAGGAGATCTAATACCTGCGGACGCAAGAGTGATTTCATGCAAAGATTTCTTCGTAAATCAATCTGCTCTGACGGGAGAATCATTTCCTGTAGAAAAAACAGGAGCGTTAATAAAATCAAAAAAACATTCATTTCAAGAGCTTGATAATATAATACTAACAGGCACAAATGTTACGACAGGTACAGCAATGGCGATTGTTTTAAAAACAGGCGCTAATACGGAATTTGGAAAAATCTCAAGGAATCTAAATCAAAAAGAAGATGAATCTGGATTTATCGAAGGAATAAAAGAATTCAGCACGCTTATTTTGCAGGTTACATTCGTTGTGGTCTTAATGGTTTTTTTAATTAATTCGATATTAAAGCATGATATTCTGGAATCATTTTTGTTGGCAGTTGCAGTCGCTGTTGGACTTACCCCTGAGCTTTTACCAATGATACTTTCTGTAACCATGAGTATAGGTTCGGTAAGAATGTCAAAGAAAGGAGTCATAGTTAAAAAGCTCATGGCTATCCCGAATTTTGGGAGCATGGATATTCTATGTACGGATAAAACAGGAACATTAACAGAAGACAAAATCGTATTGGTAAAATACATTGATATAAAGGGAAAAGAATCTCAGGATGTTTTGATAAACGCTTATTTAAACAGTCATTATCAAACAGGTATCAAAAGCCCACTTGATGATGCAGTCTTAAAATATGAAAAAATAAGCACAGTGAAATACAGAAAAATAGATGAGATTCCATTCGATTTTTTCAGAAAAAGATTGAGCGTTGTAGTTGAAAACGAGAAAGAACGCTTTTTGATTTGCAAAGGAGCTCCTGAGGCAATTTTAAATGTATGTAAAAACTGCTCAAACAAAAATAAAATTTTAGTTGAATACAAGAAACTTAGTGCAGAAGGATATAGAGTTTTGGCGGTTGCAAAAAAAACAATAAAAAATCAAAAACATATATATGAAGTAAAAGACGAGAAAGATCTTACGTTACTTGGTTTTATTGCATTTCTTGATCCTCCTAAATTTGATGTTAAAGAAACATTGAAAAATATCGCTAATTCAGGAGTAAAAATAAAAATTATTACAGGCGACAATGAATTAGTTACGCAAAAAATTTGTAGTGAGTTGGATATAGAAATCAGTGGAATATTGTTTGGTGCGGAAATCTCGAGCATGACAGATGATGCGCTAAAAGTTTCAGTAGAAAAAAATACAATTTTCGCGAGGTTTTCTCCAGACGAAAAAAATAGAATAATAAATGCATTAAAAAGCAATGGTCACATAGTAGGATATATGGGTGACGGAATAAATGATGCACCTTCTTTGAAAGCGGCAAACGTAGGAATTTCAGTTGAAAATGCAGTTGATATCGCAAAAGAATCGGCAGATATAGTGCTTACACACAAAAACTTAAAAGAATTACTTGAAGGAATATTAGAAGGAAGAAAAACTTTCGGTAATTCAATGAAATATATAATGATGAGCATAAGCTCAAATTTTGGGAATATGTTTAGCATTATCGGCGCCGTCATATTTTTGCCGTATATGCCGATGTTGCCGATTCAAATTTTACTTAATAACCTGATGTATGATTTTTCACAATTACCAATACCAAATGACAAAGTAGACGACGAATACGTGACTTCTCCAAAACATTGGGACATAAGTTTTATCAAAAAATTTATGATTGTTTTTGGACTTATCAGCTCGATTTATGATTTCATAACATTTTATGTCTTATATGCGGTATTCAATGCAAATGCAGCAACATTCCAGACAGGATGGTTTATAGAATCTTTGGCTACCCAAACATTGATTATCCACATAATAAGGACAAAAAAGACACCATTCATAGAGAGCACAGCTACAGCAAGTTTGATTTTCGGTACGCTGTTGGTTGTTATACTTGGAGCGATATTGCCATATACTTCTCTCGGAAAAATATTCGGATTCTCTCCGCTGTCTTCAGATGTATTATTTGCGATATCAATAATAGTCATTGCATATCTCATAACAGTGGAAATCGGCAAAAGAATTTTTTATAGATACGTAAAAACAGCAACATAAAATGATAAATCCATCGACTTTTATTCAGGATTTCAGAGCCCTATTTTTAAAATCTCCGCAATGTGGATCATGGACACGTGGCAGTGAAAATTGCGATTACGGAGACATTCTTACAATGTCGAAAGACTGTTATATGTGCTTCAACACAGGTAATAGTCGTAACGCCTATTATTGCGAAGATGGACGTGCATTAAACGATTCAGGAGATTGTACCTTTTGTGAAAATTGTGAACTTTGCTATGAATGCATTGATTGCAACAATTGTTACAATTCAAATTTTTGTCAGGACTGTAATAACGGAAATGACATAAGTTTTTGTTATGACGTACGAAGATGTAAAAATTGTATCGGATGTGTGGGGTTAAGGGACAAGCAATATTGCATTTTTAACGAACAATACACGAAAGAAAAATACGAAGAAGCCTTAAAAAATCTAAATTTAAGTAATAAAAAAACTTTGGAAGTTATTGCAAAAAAAACGGAAGATTTAAAAAGAAAAATCCCAAGGATGTTCACTCATCAATTAGACACTCAAAATTGTACAGGAGATTACATCTATCACAGCAAAAATAGTTTCTGTTGCTTCGACACACGTCATACTGAAGATAGTGGGTACATCACTCAGGCAAACCTCGATAAAGGCACAAACGACAGTTACGACTGCGGTCCGGTACCTACGGTTTTGGAGTTATGTTATGATTGCGCTTATGTGGATTATCTTTTCAACTGCAACCACGTTTATTTTTGCAGCCGTTTAAAAGATTGTGAATACTCTACGAACTGTTTCGAAGGAGATCATCTTTTCGGATGTAACTATTTGAATCACAAAACAGGAAAATTTTATATTTTGAATCAGGAAGTAGATGAAGATTTTTATAAAAAAACAACAGCGGAAATAAAAAAAATACTTCTAGAAAATGGAATATATACAATATATGACCTAATACATAAAGATCTAACAAAAGCCAAAAATCCCGCACTATTGGACGACAGTAAAGATACAAAAAGAAAATGTTTGATTTGCGAAGAAAATTTTGATCTTACAAATCAAGAGATAGAATTTTATGAAAAAAAGAAAATAGTATATCCAGTTTATTGTTTTTCATGTCGCATGAAACAAAGATATGATTTAAAACCAGAAAGAAAAATGTACAAAAACACATGTGATGCATGCAAGAAAACACTGATAACCATATATCCTCTGGACACGAAATACAGAGTTTATTGTTTAAGTTGTTATTGGAAACACATCGGTTAATATTAAAAAAATGATAGAAAAAAGCCAAAAATTCGAATGTGAAAAATGTAAAAAAGAATTTCTTGTGATAGAGCAGGAAAGTGCTTTATATAAGAAAAAAGGCATCCCAATGCCATCAAACTGCCCCGAATGTAGACGTGAAAAAAGAAGTAGCCTAAGAAATGAAAAACGATTATTCAAAAGAACATGTGATAAGTGCAGCATAAATCTCACAAGCAGTTATCCAAAGGATAGCGAATTTATAGTCTACTGTGAAAAGTGCTATTTTGATTATGTTGGCGGGAATTAGACACTTTACACGTCAGTAATTTAGTGTTACCATCGCACTCCTGTTAAATATTATAGTTTTATGGGAGAACGAGTAAATATTGTATGTGTAGCTGGATTTCCTGGTGCAGGCAAAAGCAGTCTTTGCAGTGCGCTTGCTGATTCCGGAGATTTTCATACGGAAGAAGTAGATGATCACAAGAATAGAATAATAGAAGCATTACACACAGGAAGTGATGACAGTAGAACACTTCGTGAAATCCTTGGGCATTTTATAGCATCTACTCACCTTCCTGGATTCGAAACATCAAGACATCTACGAGGTGAAGTCCTGAATCTTCTCAGAATGTCAGAGTCTCAACTTTTACATGTTCTATCTACACAACCAAGAGTTTTTGAATCTGTCATCTCTTACTGTGCACAACATTCGGCTCTTCAAAGTGCAGCGAAAAAAGCAAAGCAAAATAAAGATCAAAGGATCATATTCCCGGGCGCATCTTTAACAACAAGCTTGGGCCGAGATGTTTCATTGAAATATTTTCAGTATCAAGGAATAATTCCTAATATCCTCATAGTTAAAGCAAGAATAGATCATCTTATGCAAACAGAGCAGGATAGAAAAAGAGGCACAAAACATAGTGATAATCAAATAAATAGAACTAATTTTGCAATAAATGAATCAAGCCCAGTTCATCCAGCTGAAGAGTGGCATGGTGTACATGTGTTAAATAATCAACGAACTATGGATCCGTCAGAGTTGGCCGATTCAGTACGTAACCGACTTTTAGCCTGCCATGAGAATACCATCACACGCCAGATTGGATTTTTGATCTGATTTAAATCCTATTTTTTCGCAATATTCGAATCACTTTCCACACGATTCACTCCCCACGCGAGTGCATGTTTATCAGGGGCAAGATCGCCAAAATCAGACCTCGGGGTTCTGAAATAAACACCTTTTATAAAACCAGTACTTTTATCAATATGCAAAACTGCAGAAGAAGGCACAGACCGAAGCGCAGATTTTCCTCTTCCATTTGTAGCATCACCGTCATCCAGATACCAATAATTCGCAGCAAGTGCACCTGGATCTATGGCATTTCCATAAACATTTGATAGATGATTATCGCCATTTACGATATAAAAAGCTCTGCCTTTATTTTCTATATAAGTTCTCGCAATTTGTTGAATACGTCCGAATTGAGTTAAATATCTTCCGCTTTCTTTTCCCTCATGTGCAAGCCCCCAACCATAAGAATGTTGAAATGGTGGAATGTGATTTGCAAACATAACACTATGTCCTTTTGCTGAAGCCTCCTTACAAATTTTTTCAAAAAATTTAATTTGATCTTCAGAAATAAATCTTGTTCCTTTATTAAAACAAATAACTGTTAAATTCGTATCTTTTTGCGCCTGAAAACTGAATGCCTCGACATTTCCATCGACACGAGCTTCTTGATAATTTTCCAAAGTTTTTTTGAAAAGAGGAGTAAGATCACGATATGAAACTTTTCGTCCTTTTTCTATAACATCATGATTTCCCATAATTGCAGCCCATGCGATAGCTTGTCCTTCCTTTTTTGTAACCTTATCAAATCCTTTCAGCCCACCAATAACTCCATCTATAAGACTATCATAGTTGCTTGGATCATGCTGATCTTGTCCGTCTTTCATGACGTCAGGCTTCATATCTCCAAGTCCAACAACAAGATCTATATCCCATTCTTTAAGATGACTTTGAAATTCAGCTAAATTTGGAGATTTACTGTTTCTCATATAAGCGATTTTATCTTTCGCATCTTTGTATCTTCCCGCCAATTTCGCATCCCAATCGCCTGCAAGTGCAATTGCCAGCATATTTCCTTTCGCAGGAATTTCTTTTGTTGGAGGAGTATATGGAATAAGGGAAACTTTTGCAGGATTAAGCATTTTTACAAGTTCTCTTTGATGATCAAGATATTTTTTCCAAAGTTCGGGAGGAATTTCTTTTGGACGGGATTTTTCTCTGTCAGCGCTATCATCTTTCTTCTCAGGTGGTTTTGGCGTGGTATCTTCAGCGGCGACAACAACTCGATCTTGTTTTCCTGCATCATCCATACCTGCTACTACTTGCGGTGTACCTTCTGCAACTTTTCCGGAAAGATCTTTCCTTTCAGCTTGAGCACCTATCTTTATTCTTAGTTGTTCCATCGTATAAGGACCAAACATTCCATCCTGCCCATGGCTGTCATCACTTTCAGAAAATCCAAGTTGTTTTTGAATAGCCACAACTTTATTCACAAGTAATTGATCATCAGTGAAATCCTTTTCTTCAATAACAACTCCAACTTTTCCGGCATTGGAAATAAAATCTGACAGAGAAATTTCATTTTCATTCAGAAAATTTCGTGTATAGCTCGCCCTTATCTTTGTGGACTTAGGTGATTCAGAAAACTGATTGCCTGATTCAATAGACATAAACGAATTATAAAATTATCCAAATATTATAGCATTATTTGGGATCTTTTAACAGCAATTGACAAAAAAACATATCGTGATAGTCTATAATCTCAATTTTTAATTAAAAACATATGGCAGGAGAACCAAGAGCAGTCGCAGATGAAGCACTATTTTCAGAAAAAGAAACACAAATAGCGCAACTACAAGCAGCAATCGCAGCATTTGATCAACCTAATCTTACTGCGGAAGAAGTAATATCTACAATAAACGCAATGACAGATTGTTTTATTGCATTAATCGGAGAAGAACCGACAAGAGAATCAATCACTGTTGCACGTAATCTATTTTTGGATTTTGCCACAAATAAAGACAATTTTAACGCAGATATGGCATACAGATGGGTGCTTGAATCAGCACTTGTAAAAATTGCAAATAGACCAAAAGCAGAAAAGCAAACATCTGAAACAGATGATGTCACAGGTAGATTAAATGCAAGAGCACTCGCAGCAGCTGCATGCCAAATTCCTGCTGATCATGATGATCAGACGCTATATCTTTTGCAAAAGGTATTAAGTAGTAAAGACGGCATATTCTAATCAAGCAAATGATAGAAACAGCCTCAATAAGTACACATAAACCTACCACTGTAAATAAAATTGGTGGTGCGAATATGTCGCAGCTGGACGTAGTAAAACAGCTCGTCGACACACTTGAATCACGCAATGAAAACATGGTTCTTGTCGTATCTGCATTTGAAGGAGTTACAGATCTTCTTACAAAAGCGATGGACCGTATTAGCGGCACGGATTACTCAGAAGAGGATATCGATACCGCTTTTTTGCCGGTACAGGCAAAACACGACGAAATGATCGCAAAGTTTTTCCCAGGAGAACGTGCGGCAGAGGTAAAAGCAAAATACGAAACCGATTTTGGGACTTTAATACAATCTTTGATGACACACAAACAAGTGTCAAATGTACTTAAACCAAAAGAAGGTTCTTTCGAAATTCGCGATCAGGTAATAGGCTTTGGAGAACACATGTCCGCGGCATTTTTGAATATTTACCTTGAGCAGGAAGGAAAATTATCTCGACATTTCGAAAATGTGACAGCGGATAAAAAAATATTGGAACAAGGTCCGATCACGCCGGAAAGACTGCACGAAGCCAAGAAAAAGGGTATTACGGAAGCACTCAGAACAGAAACAAGACAAAATGTAATAAGAATTTTGGAAGGACATATGACAGGAACACCAAAAGGATTGATCCCTCATCAAGGACGTGGATATAGCGATATTATGGCTGTAGACACAGCACTTGCAGTAAAAGACATGGGCGAAGATTTGACAGAAACAAGGTTCTGGAAAGACGTGGATGGCTACTACACAGCTAATCCTAAAAACTTGAAGGTGAAAGAAGGCAAAAAAGAAGGCAAACATAAGCCAAAACTACATCGTGACATTTCATACTATGAGGCACTCGAAAATGCTTCTGCGGGTAGCGGCTTAATCAATGTGGGAGCGCTTGCACTTGCGGCCAAACATGAACTTGATCTACACATACGTAATATACAGAAATTTGATCCTGATTTCGGAACAAACATAACAAAAGGTGAAACAGTTGGTAAACGTTTATTCAAAACTATCGTAAGCAATCCACGCATAGATGCGATAACAATCACTCTTTCACAAATGGCCGATCAAGATGGATTTGCTGCAGCAATATCAGCAAAATTCGCAGAATATGAATTATCGATCGATCAGATTGGAACAGACGGAACAAGCATGACATTTACAACGGTGTTGCCAAAAGATGCAGCAGATCAAGAAGAATGCAGAGAAAAGATTCGAAGAATTCAAAGTGAATTGGAAATGATAAACATAAGTGGAGAAATATATAAAATAGAAAATTTCCTTTGGGACAAGGAAAAAGCTACTGTTTCTCTGACAGGAAGCGAATTGATGAACAATCCGGATGCAAGAGATGTTAGAGGCTTCACAGATCTAATGCTGACTTCTTCTGGTATAGATGTTCATATGATTTCACATTCCAGAGCCCGCCGAAGATATTCTTATCTTATAGACTCCAACAAGTGGAAGAAAGCTGAACGATTGCTACATTCTTACTATGTAGATAACGATCCTAAAGTAATTTCAAAAGTGGAAAAAAGAATGAAAAAGCGAGCCAAAAGAATGCATGGCACATTTAATCAGGCGGCATAAATAAGCGATTTCTTGAACCAAGTGCTTTCCTTGTTGACACAAAGGTATTTTTCATGTAATTTAACAGTCTAAGTATATAAATACAAAATTAGATGACATTTCAGGCAGAAACAAAGAAGGACGAGGCTACGGTAAAATTACCGGAAGCAAAATTTTCAGACATGAAAATCAATCCAAAAATTCTAAAGAAACTTGAAGATTTAAAATTCACAGTTCCAACTCCTATTCAACAAAAAACGATTCCAATCGGACTTGAGGGAAGCGACGTAATCGGTATTGCGCAAACAGGAACAGGTAAAACTCTAGCTTTCGGAATACCTATTATGCAAAAAATAATAGAAGACAAAGCGCTAGCGCTGATTGTACTTCCAACTCGTGAACTTGCCTTGCAGGTTGACGAAGTTTTCCAAAAAGTTGGAAGATCTCTTGGAATTACTACAGCAGTTTTGATCGGAGGAGCCGCATTTGGCCCTCAAATAGCAGCAATTCGAAGACATCCACAGGTAATTATTGGAACACCGGGTAGAATTATCGATCATTTGGAAAAAAGAAATATCAGGCTTCATGCATGTAAAGTACTTGTATTGGATGAGGCGGATAGAATGTTGGATATGGGTTTTGCTCCACAAATAAAGGAAATTTTGAAAGAGATGGAAGCTTCGAAAGAGCGCCAAACTCTACTATTCTCAGCAACAATGCCGGATGATATTGCGGCTATTGCAACAACATATATGAAAACTCCGGTGCGTATAGAAGTAGCACGTGCAGGATCAGTAGGGGATAATATTGAACAGGAAATATTCTTCGTGAAAAAAGATCAAAAAATGCAATTGCTTGAGAAACTTTTGCACGAACACACAGGGTCGGTATTGGTTTTCTCAAGAACAAAATACGGTGCTCAAAAAATATGCAAGGAGCTGGAAATGATGGGGCATAAGGCTACAGAGATTCATTCAAATAGGTCTCTTATGCAAAGAAGACAGGCTTTGGATGGATTTAAGACAGGAAAATATCGTGTGCTTGTAGCTACAGACATTGCATCAAGAGGAATAGATGTTACAGGTATCCAATTGATAGTAAATTTTGACTTACCGGAAAGCCCTGAAGATTATGTACACAGAATCGGTCGTACAGGAAGGGCAGGCCAAAAAGGTCGTGCAATATCAATTGCGACAGCTGATCAAAGACATAAAATTTTCAGAATAGAAATGCTTACAAAAACTAAGATGAAAGTTTTCGGAGACGCAAAAGATTTACCTAATGCTTCACAAGGAAGATCTCATCCTTCAGAAAAAAGACATTTCTTCAAAAAACGCCAATTCAGAAGAGGCAGAGGTGCAAACAGAGGAAGATAAAGCTTTACGCTCTCTTTCCACGTTTTCTATCATTCTCAGTTAAAAGCTTCTTTCGTAGACGAATATTCTTTGGAGTGATTTCAGCGTATTCACCTTCTTTTACGTATTCGATAGCTTTTTCCAAAGTCATTTCGATTGTAGGAGTAAGCTGGATAGCATCATCTGAACCGGATGCACGAATATTTGTAAGATTTTTATTCTTGATAGCATTTACAACGATATCAGTACCTTGATTATGTTCACCGATAATCATACCTTCGTAAATTTCAGTAGTAGGAGTGATAAATAGAGGTCCTCTTTCTTGAAGTTTCCATAGAGAATAAGCCATAGCCTTGCCGGTCTCGGCGGAAATCATTGATCCAACTCCACGTTTATCGATCTGCCCTTTATAAGGCGCAAAATGATCAAAAGAATGATAAAGCGTACCTTCTCCACGAGTCATTACCATGTATAGTGAACGGAATCCGAGTAATCCACGTGTAGGAATTTCAAATTCAAGAGCGGTATTTCCATTTTCAGATTTTACGCTCTTAAGCTCACCTTTTCTCTTAGACAAAGCCTCAATCACTTTTCCACTCATGTCATCAGGTACATTTAAAACAGCATATTCGATAGGTTCACATTTTTCACCATTTATTTCCTGCATAATAACCTCAGGTTGTGAGATTTGCAGCTCAAACCCTTCACGTCTCATAGTTTCAATCAAAACTGCAATGTGCATTTCTCCACGTCCATAAACCTTTATAGCATCAGAGTTTGGAACATTTTCAATTTTTAATCCTACATTTGTCTCAAGCTCTTTCTCAAGCCTTTCACGAATATGACGACCTGTCACATATTTCCCTTCCTTGCCCGCAAAAGGTGAGTCATTTACTAAAAATTCAATAGCAATAGCAGGAGGATCAATCCTTATGGCTGGTAAAGCCTCGGCATTTTCATCAGTACTAATAGTTTCTCCTACACTGATATCCGGAATTCCGGCAATAGCAACGATATCTCCAGATACAATTTCAGGTGTTTCAACTTTTTTCAGTCCTTTAAATGTGAAAATTTTTGTAAGTTTTCCTTTTCTTTTTTTACCATCGTAACCGATAACAGTAACATTCGTCCCTTCTACAGCTTTTCCATCAGTTACTTTTCCGATAGCCAAACGACCTATGAAATTATCATAAGCAAGCGTTGCAGGCTGCATACGGAAAGGTTTTTCAAGATTTACTTCAACAGGTTTTACGTGTTCAAGAATAAAATCAAAAAGAGGAGTAATATCCTTTTTCTCGTCTGTAAGCTGTCTGATAGCAATTCCTTCTCTCGCAATTGTATAGATATAAGGGAAATCAAGCTGTTGATCATTCGCACCAAGAGAAGAGAAAAGATCAAAAGTAAGATCAACTACTGCATCAGGACGAGCCATAGGCTTGTCGATTTTGTTTATAACAACAAGAACTTTAAGTCCAAGCTCAAGAGATTTTTTTAAGACAAATTTTGTTTGTGGCATAGGGCCTTCATAGGCATCCACAAGCAGAAGAGTGGCATCTACTGTACGAAGCATACGTTCCACCTCTGATCCGAAATCCGCATGCCCGGGAGTATCAACGATATTGATCTTAGTCCCTTTGTAGAAAATAGCTGCATTCTTGGCATAAATCGTGATTCCTCTTTCCTTTTCCTGATCATAAGAATCCATTACGCACTTATCAACATGCTGATAATCTTCGAAAGCACCTCCGGCCTTTAACAGAGCATCCACAAGTGTGGTTTTTCCGTGATCTACGTGCGCTATGATGGCAATATTTCGAATATCCATAATATTTTGCTGATAAAGCCAAACCATTCTACACGGAAATAGCTTTAACACAAGGGAAAATTCTCTTGTATAAAAAAATAAACGATATAAAATAATGCCTCGTTTTAAAATTTACATAATTATGTCACACGAACAAATAAAACCAAATACTCCTGATCCTGCTCTCTATCCTGAATTGGACGAACACGGTAAACAAATTCACGGTATGGTAAAACCAGATAAGGTTTCTCAAGAATTTCAAGGTAGATTAGATGTGGCTCAAACGATTGAAGGTTATGTGGAAGTTTATAAAAATAGAGCTGGACAATGGGTCCCGGAATTAAGAAATCCGGCAAGCAGAGGAAATTGGAAAACAAGAGTATTGCCACAACTAAAAGCAGGGGAAGTAGATGCGGCTGGAATACTTTTCAGAGGAAAAGATATACAAAGCGCACAACATTTTGTAAATCCACATGCAGATCTTCCAATAGCTTCAGGCTCTTCACTATCTGTCACTTCTCACTCAAAAGATAAACAGGATCCATACGGACTTCCTGTAACAGAAGAAACAGTTAATGAGGTTTCACGTACATCCCAAGATTTTTACGGAAGAATAAGCAGGGCTTCAAAATATGATAACGGAGTGCAAAGAGAAGATATAGTGGTAAGTCATATACCTCCGGGAACAATGTCAGGAACTGATAAAAAAATAACAACCGGTGATATAAATTCAAAACCATTGGTGTTTGCATCACATGCTGTTGACTTTCAGACACTTGCATTTTTCGATCCGAATACACAGGATTGGACAGCACAAAATGTACCATTTGGTAGTTACACGGGACATCCATGGCAAACTCCGGAAAATTATGCATCAGGAGCCATAACAGGAATTGTTGCATACCAATTTGAGGATGGAATTTACATACTAAATCCGGATGCTCATATCGAGAGATTGCTAAGGAATATAAAAGAAATAGGATTTAATAGAGCGTCAGACCAGATGATTCGTCAAATGTTGCAGGAACATTTGATAGCAAATAAAAGATGGGTTCCATCAGCTGACGCAAACATTGCGAATCCTGAAGATCCAAACTCAGAAACATTTGGAAATAGATATTATCTGAGATTCACCGCAAATTCAGACGGATTTGCTCCGCCTTTGGTTACGGCAAGAAGAAAAATCGCTCTTGAAGGATCCCCTATAGGTCCATATAAGACAGTCGATATGTTAAACATAGTCCAGCTTGGTGATCGTCCTGTAAGTAAAGAAGCGGCAAAAAGAAAAGATGTGAGAAATTATGAAGGACCGGTGAGAACATTTTTACAAGCAGTAGCAGATTTGAAAGCGCAAGATCCTTCAGTTGATTATCATGAAGCGTTATTTACAGGAAATTTCCGTGGAGAAAACAGACGATTACAGGAAGGAACAGGAAGTAATTTTGCAGTTGTATATCACGGATCAAGAGGTCACCATACTATTGCAATGCCTGACAAAAGAGATATTTTGGATGGCACGACGGTAGCACTACTTGGAAAATTGGCTGCTGCAAAAGGATGGAAGGTAGAAGAAAGAGCGGTAACACTTAATGAATTAAAAAGAGCAGCAGAAGTAGTATCTACAGGTACGGCAATGGGATTCAAAGGAGTTGGAACAATAAGAAATGCACAAGGTGAGATTATTTTTCAAGCGGGAGATGAAAATCCTGTAACAATCCAAATGCAAAAAGATTTGTCATCCCTTATGTTAAGAAAACATCCCGTTGGATTTTTAAATGAAATTATGACAAAGTTTGCATAGCTAGAAGCCGTATTTGACATTTTTAAAAATTGATTGCATTTAACTTCTAAAGATGTTTTAATTGACAACAGAGGGGGTATAAAGACCCTTTGGTTTATCTTAACACTAATACAATGGATTCAAGAAAAAAAGTATTCGTCACAAGAGAAATTCCGGAAGCGGGTCTTAAAATGCTTGAACAACACTTCGATTTGAAAGTAAGAAGAGAAGATAGCCCGATTCCAAGAGATAAATTGATAGAAGAACTAAAAGACTGTGATGGTGTTTTGACGATTTTGACAGACAAAATGGATGCTGAACTCATGGATCAAGTTCCAAATTTAAAAGTAATTTCAAATTTCGCAGTAGGATACGACAATATCCAGGTTCCGCAGGCCACGCAAAGAGGCATTGCAGTTGGGAATACTCCTGAGGTTTTAACTCAATCTACAGCAGAACACGCACTTGCTTTGATAATGTCGGTCGCGAAAAGAACAAACGAAGGAGACATGGTGATGAGAGAAGATTCATTCCCTGGCTGGGGGCCGATGTACATGCTTGGAACAGAGCTTGAAGGCAAAACGGTTGGAATTATCGGATATGGAAGAATCGGTCAAAAACTTGGAGAAATGATGGAAAAAGCATTCGATTGCAAAATTATTTACATGGATCACAGCGAAAAAAGCACAGGAGGAGCAAGAAAAGTTGAATTGGACGAACTTTTGAGAGAATCAGATATTGTGAGTGTACACGTGCCATTAAATGAAAATACAAGACACTTCATCGGAGAAAAAGAATTAAAAATGATGAAGAAAAGTGCATACTTGATAAACACCGCACGTGGGCCGGTTGTTGATGAAGAGGCGCTTCTAAAAGCTCTTCAAGAGGGGACAATAAGGGGTGCTGGAATTGACGTTTTCGAAAAAGAACCAAGACGTTTGGCAGGACTTGAGAAATGCAAAAATTTGGTAATGACTCCACACACAGCCTCAGCTACATGGGAAGCAAGGACAAAAATGTCTGAAGTTGCAGCACAAAATATTATTGGAGTTTTGATCGAAGGGCAAGCACCTGTGTCTATTTTAAATCAGGAAGTGTTGGCAAAATAAAGTTACAGTTTTCACATAAAATTGTTGAATAATTTATGGTAGTGTATGATATAACCTGAAATTTGCCATATGATAAAAAACAAAACAAAACTTCTGAAAGCCTTTCCGGATTCACGTCTCCTTTTGGATTTAGCCGATGAGGCCTTGCGCTTTTTGTCTCCTGAAAATTTGATAAAAAACTCTATACATTTGAAAGGAGAAAAACTTAAAATAGAGGGGCAAATTTTTGATTTAAAGAATTATAAAAAAATCTTCGTCATCGGAGCAGGAAAAGCCACTTATTTCATGGCAAAAGAAATAAATAAACTTTTAAAAAACCGCATAACGGAGGGATTTATAAATGTGCCGCAAGCAATCACAAAAAAACTCGGGAAAATAATTGTAAATCGCGCAGGACATCCGTTTCCGGATGAGAATGGCCTAAAAGGCACAAAAGAAATTTTAAAAATTGCAGAAAAAGCTAGTAAGCACGCAAAAAAAACAAAAGAAAGAGTACTCGTAATCTGCCTCATCAGCGGCGGAGGATCAGCAATGTTGCCTGCACCAATCGCTCCATTAAGCCTGAAAGATAAAGTGGAAATAACAAAACAACTCCTGAAATCGACAGCAACAATTCACGAAATAAACACAGTCAGAAAACATTTGTCAGCAATAAAAGGAGGAAATCTGGCGGCAAAAATAATGCCGGCGGATCTAATCGCTCTATACATTTCGGATGTAAAAAACGATGATTTGGACATAATCGCTTCAGGTCCAACAGTCCTTGATAAAAGTACTTCAAGTGACGCACTAAATATTTTAAAAAAATACGGAATAAAGAACACAAAAGCCGAAAAAGTACTTGAAGTAAACGAAACTCCAAAATCTATAAACAATAAAAAAGTAAAAAATTATGTAATCGGAAGTAATACAGTTGCACTAAAACATTTGCGAAAATTCTTGGAAAAGAAAAAATATTCAGTCGAAATCTTTCCAGATTTTCTTGAAGGAGAAGCGAAATTAATACCAAAAAAACTTTTTGAAAAAGTTAAAAATCAAAAGAAACCACCATCGGAAAAAAACAAAATTTATATTTTTGGTGGTGAAACAGTAGTGAAAATTATTGGGAAAGGATTTGGCGGACGAAATCAGGAATTAGCACTTAGCGCGATAAAAGAAATTCCGGAAACAGCAAAACTTATGACATTAGCGACAGACGGAGTAGATGGTATAGCACCTGTTCCAGTCGCCGGTGCAATAATCACAGGTGACTTAAAAAGACTTTGCAAAGAAAAGAATATAGATATCGAAAAATATCTGAAGAATAACGATTCATATAGTGCCCTGAAAAACTTAGATTGCCTCATCTACACAGGTCCTTCCGGCACAAATGTTGGGGATATTGCGGTGATTTTGAATCAAAACACTCTTGCAATTTCTTCCAAATACAACGAGAATAAATAAAACAGATTTTTGTTAAAAAATTTTGCAATGATACAGAAATTTCCATTCAAAGAACTTTTTTTTGAGGAGGTCAAAAAGACTAAAGGAATGGCTAATTGCCATGCACATCTTGATCGCGCATATACGCTGACTCCTGAAATCTGGAAGCAGGCTTCAGCATTGATGGAGGAAAAATGGGTGCTTAATCGCGAGATAAAAAGAAAGCATACAGAGGAATCTCTTATAGAAAGGCTCACATACTGCATTGAAGATTTTATGAAGCAAGGAATTACGGCTTGCAGAACGCACGTTGATGCCGACAGTATAGTTGGAATGCTGGTAGTAAACTCTGCCGCAAAAGTGAGGGAAAAATACAAAGGAAAATTTGTACTTCAATTAGTAGCGCATCCACTTGAAGGCTTCATGAACGAAGACAGGACAGAGCCTAGCAAAGAGAAAATGGATCTCTTTGAGCAAGCATGTGCTATCTGTGACGTAGTCGGAGGACTTCCATCGAGAGATAGAAATAAAAATGATGGAGATAAAAAACATTTGGATTTTCTCATAAGCATGGCAAAAAACTTCGACAAAGATATCGACATGCACATAGATCAGGAAAATAATCCGGAAGAAAAAGACAGTGAATGGGTTTTAGAGACAATAGAAAAAGCGGGAATGCAGGGACGTGTTACTTTTGTTCACGCGATTTCAGTCGCGGCGCAAATGGAAGCGGATAGAAAAAGAATATATGAAAAAATGTCAGGTCTTGGAGTAAATGTCACAGTTTGTCCAAAAGCTGCGATCAGCATGAAACAGCACAAAGACAAGATAGCTCCACTTCACAATTCCATCGCACAAGCCGACGAAATGCTGGCACATGGAGTAAACGTATCTCTCGGCACGGACAATATTTCAGACATTTTCGTACCGGAAGATAATGGAGATTTATTTGAAGAAGTTATTTCACTTGCGAGCGCAATTAGATTTTACGACATAGAAAAATTGGCACAAATGGCCACAATCAACGGACGCAAAACCATGAAACTTAACTAACAAATCTTTGCCATGACGAAAAAAATCACAAAAACAAAACAAGAGTCTGTACAGAAAAAACTTTGGCAGAAACAAGGTTTTACTCTAAACCCAATGATCGAGTTATATAATTCCGGTGACGATGTTATCTACGATCAGGAGCTTATTCCTTATGATGTTCAAGGATCATATGCTTATGGAAAAATGCTTCACAGACATGGCATTTTGACGAACGCTGATCTGAAGATTTTAGAAAAAGGACTTGATGAAATAATGGCTCTGTATAAGGCTGGAAAATTTCAATTAAAAGTCGAAGATGAAGATTGTCATACAAAAATAGAAAATTATTTGACTGATCATCACGGAGATATCGGTAAAAAAATTCACACAGCACGTTCACGAAATGATCAGATTTTGGTTACGATGAGACTTTTTATGAAAGAGAAAATGAAAGAGATGAAATCATTTTCTTTGGCGCTTGTAAATGACCTTATAGACATGGCGCAAAAACATGAATTTGTGCCAATGCCTGGATTTACGCACATGCAAAAAGCCATGCCGACAACGCTTGGCACATGGTATGGATCTTTTGCGGAAAGCCTACTCGACGACATTAAAATAATGTCTGCAATAAGCGATGTTTTGGTGGATCAAAATCCGCTCGGAAGTGGTGCTGGATACGGTTCTCCATTTGCATTTGATAGAGATAAATTGTCAAAAGATTTGGGGTTATCACGTACACAGAGCAACGTGATTTATTGTCATAATTCACGCGGAAAAATCGAAGGCATGGTACTTGAGGCATGTTGCCAGATAATGCTTACGTTAAACAAAATGGCTAGTGATTTCCTTCTTTTCACGACGCAGGAATTCAAATTTTTCACAATCACAGATGAAATAGGAACAGGTTCTTCGATCATGCCACAAAAGAAAAATCTCGATGTCGCAGAGCTGATAAGAGGACGAACAGCAACGGTAATTTCTTGTAGAAATGAAATCACAATGAATATTTTAAACAAAGTCTCAGGTTATCACAGAGATGGACAGGAAATAAAAAGACCTTTGTTTTTGGGCTTACGTTACACAGAAATGTCACTTCAGGTTGCGTCAATAATCGTGAAAAAACTGATTCCGAATGAAGATGCTTTGTATGAAGATATGACTCCTGAACTTTTTGCCACACATAAAGCTTTTGAATTGGTAAAAAAAGGTAAAATGTTTAGAGATGCATACAGAGAAGTAGGATTGAATTTGGACAAGATAATAATCAACAAAGACAATATTGTAAAAATGTTGAAAGAGTCTAAACATCAAGGAGGAGCTGGGAATCTACAACTCGACAAACTCAGACAAGAAGCAAAAAAATTAACAAAATAAAATGAAAAAATTTACATTCTTTCTGCTCGGCATGGTTTTAGGAATAGCAATAATTTACGGTGTTGCGGCATTTATGCAAAACAAAAGTGAGACGGAAGAAAAAGGCGTTGATAATGTGAAAATGGAAAATGCAAAATATGAAAAATCTCTGGAAACTTCAACACCGGTAAATGAAAATATAACGGTCACAAAACCTCTGGCAAACGCATTAATTTCAACGCCGGTTTCTATAGAAGGAAGTGCAAAAGGCACATGGTTTTTTGAAGCAGTGTCTCCGGTAAAAGTTATAGACGAACAGAGGAAAGAGATAGGGAGTGGGACTGTAAAGGCTGTTGGGAATTGGATGACGGAAGATTTTGTCCCATTCAAAGGACAAATCTCTTTTGATAAAACTTCATCAAAGACAGGTTTCTTGATTTTCGAAAATAGTAATCCGTCAGGATTAAAAGATAACGCTCAAGAATTTAAACTGCCCGTTAAATTTCAGTAACAGGCATAACTTCCGGAGCTTGATCTTTTGTTTTAACAAATAAGAACAGTACCAAAGAAATAATTGATAATGTTCCGCCGTAAATAAACGTCGCATTAGGCCCAAATTTATCCCATAAAAGTCCGGCAATAAGTCCTCCTGGAAGTGCAGTAAGTGCTATAGCAGTTTGAAGAAGTCCGAGTGCTGTTGCTTTCAAATGTTTTGGTGCAGTGTCGGCAACAAAGGCTCTTTGTACACCATCCACCATTGCATAGAAAATTCCATAAACCGCGAAGGCAAGTAAAAGAGAAGGCATACTATTCGCGAATATAAGGCCAAAAGAAGTTAATGCAAAAAGTAAAAATCCTATAACTAAAATTATTTTTCTCCCAAATTTATCAGAAAGCGCGCCGGCCGGAGTGGTAACAATTGTATAAATAAGATAGAAAAATACATAAAGCAAAATCGAGTTGCTATCCGAAAATCCAAGACTCTTAGCCTTCAAAAGTAAAAAAGCATAGCCGAACTGTCCCAATGCAAAAATTGCTGAAACCAAAACAAAAAGTTTTAGATTATTTGGTAAAAGTTTTATGCTTAATTTTAAAGTCTTTTTTTCAGCTTCAGGAACTTTTTCATATTTTTTTTCTTTTACTAGAAAAATAAAGAAAATCACAATAAGTCCTGGCCAAAAAGAAGAAAGAAACAAGTTTTTGTATCCCAAAATTGGTAAAAGCAACCATGCCATGATAGCTCCAAGTACACTTCCCGCCCCATCCATTGCTCTTTGGAATCCGAAAGCTTTGCCATAATATTGTGGTTCGCATGAATCAGTAACGATCGCATCTCTCGGCGCACCTCTTATTCCTTTTCCGATTCTTTCTATAACTCTGATACCAAGTACCAAAGGCCAAAAAGTGGCAAGCGCAAAAAGAGGTTTTGTGATGGAAGAAAGTCCATATCCCAAAAATATAAAAGGTTTTCTTTTTTGCAATTTATCTGAGAAATATCCGGAAACTACTTTTAGCAAAGATGCCGTTGTCTCTGCCGCTCCTTCAACAATTCCGACAACTGTCGCACTTGCACCCAAAACAGAAGTAAGATAAAGAGGAATCAAAGGAAAAATCATTTGACTAGTCAAGTCTGTAAAAAGGCTCACAAATCCCAATAAAACGACATTTCTTGTTATTCCTTTAAACCAGTTTTTCATGATATTTTTTTAATAATACTCTCTCCGGCAAGTCTGCCGGTAGACCAAGCTGATTGTAAATTAAATCCGCCTGTAAATCCATCAATATCCAGGATTTCTCCGGCAAAATACAAATTCGGACAAATTTTTGATTCCATTGTTTTAGAGTCTATATCTCGTAAATCCACTCCTCCTGCAGTTACAAATTCATCGCCCGGAGATTTTCCAGAAATTTTGAATTTCATATTTTTCAAAAACTCTACAGTTTTATTCAAATCTTTTTTACTCGCATCCATGCACTTTTTTGTACCAATTTCCATATCTTCACACATTATTTCAGCAAGTGCTTTTGGAACAAAATTTTTCAAAACATTTATAAATTCTTTTTTTTGATTTTCTATGGCATATCGATTTATTTCAGCAAAAACATCTTCATATTTTTTTTCAGGGAAAAAATCTATAAACAAATAAGAATCATCTTTAGTCTCAAATTTTTCATGAGCGGCCATCGATGAAAGGGCAAACACAGCGGGCCCTGAAATTCCTCTGTGTGTAAAGACAAATGGCCCGGTGAATTCATAAGTTTTTTCTCCTTTAATTTTTAAACTCACATGTTTGAAAGAGATTCCGGCAAGGTCAGGCATGCGTTTTTCAGCAAAAGTAAAGGCATGAAGGCTCGGAGCAAGGTCAGTAATCTTATGTCCTAAGGCTTTAGAAAAAGCATATCCATCACCGGTGGATCCGGTATGACTGTAAGCATTGCCACCGCTGGTGAAAACAATAAAATCAAAATCCAATTCTTTCCCGTCAGAAAATTTTACAAAAAATTTATCATCTTTTTTTATAACATCAGAAGCATTGTGTTTAAGCAAAACATTTACTTTTTTTTCTTCAAAAATTTTATTGAAAAGTTTTGTTATATCTTTACCGTTATTTGATTTTGGAAAAACACGCATATCTTCCTCGATTTTCAAAGGTACGCCATGCGAAGAAACCCACGCAAAAACATCAGCTTGTGAAAAATTATACATTGCAAACTTCAAAAAATTTGCACCTCTTGGATATTTTTTTAAAATTTCTTTTATATCAGAAAAGCCTGTAGTTACATTACATCTTCCACCTCCGGTAATCTCAACTTTCTTCCCAATACCGTCATTTTTTTCAATCAAGAAAACATCTGCATTACTTGATCCTTCAGCTATAGTCGCCGCAGTCATCATTCCAGCCGCTCCTGCACCTATAATTCCAATTTTCATACCCAAATAATACCACGCATTGACAAAAAATAAAAATAGACTAAAATCACACCTTATGACAAATCAAAGTAACGCAACAAGTAGAATCCTTGTTGTCGACGATGAACAACAATTTCGCGATTTAGCGGTAAATACCTTGCGACCTGTTTTACCTGAGGGATGGGAGATTGTAGCTCCGCAGACATTGGAGTCGGCCATACAAACCTTAACTGATAAAAGGGTAAGAATAGCACTACTAGACAGAAGTATAAATTCGAACGGATATCAGCCACTTAAGGATGATGGGATTACTTATGAAAATTACAGAGGATTTCAGGTGGCGCAGTTGATGGCCCGTCAACATCCTGAAGTTTTCAGGATAGCTTTTTCAAAAGGACATGGCCAAGAGTTTAGAGATCTCGCAAATAAGATCTTTTATCACAAAGTCGAGCTTGTACCGGAATTTCCCGACTGCATGAGAATTAGGGCAAACTTCCAGCACTTTATACTTGAGGTAATTGCGGAGTTAGAAAATATCGCCAAACCCCCAATTATGTGCTAATATCCGCACATGCCAAGTAAAACAATCATTTTTGAAGATAAGTCAGTCCTCGTGGTTTCAAAGCCTCGTGGACTTTTGACTGTAGCGGCAAAAGGAAACAAGCAGAAAAATCTGCTGGATGAACTGAAAGGAAAATATCAGGAAGAAAGAATAAGACTTCGTCCGGTAAACAGAATTGACAGAGACACAAGCGGTCTCGTCATTTTTGCGAAAACAAAAGAAGTTTTCATGGCAATCATGCAAAGACAAAGATTAGATAAGATAGAAAAGACATATCTGGCGATAGTTACAGGAATTTTAAAAAAGAAAGCAGGCGAAATAAAAATTCCATTACCATCCAGAGAAGACCCAAAAACAAAAATCCCGGCAAAAACCGAGTATATTGTTTTAAGGGAATTTAGAACTGTAAAAGCATCATTGGTTGAAGTAAAAATAACTTCCGGAAAATTTCACCAGATAAGAAAACATTTCAGGATCCTTGACCACGCACTTCTCATGGATCGGGATTATATGGACAGAAGTGAATATGTAAAATATCAGAAGATTGTGCCATTTAGACACTTTTTTCTGCATTCATCAGAAATGGATTTTGTTCATCCGATCACAGGCAAAAAAATGCACTTCAGGGCTGATTTACCTGAAGAATTTGCAGAAACGTTAAAAATTCTAAGATAATCAATGAAAAGATTTCAGGAAATAGACTTGTTCAGAGGTATCGCTGTGGTAGGAATGATTTTATATCACGCCATCTTCGCATTAAATTTTTTAAATTTTGCACATACAAATATTTTATCGGATTTATGGCAGCCATATCTGAAATTCGTGCAGTTTACATTTTTGGGACTTGTTGGAGTTTCGATGGCAATCTCAAAAAAAACTTATGCAGATCAAATAAAAAGAGCGTTAAAAATATTTGCTGGAGCAGTTACAATAACGATTCTTACATACATTTTTGTTCGTGATTATTTCATAATATTTGGAATTCTTCATTTGATAACAATCAGTATTTTTATTTTGCCTGCGATAAAAAACAAAAAATACATGGGGCTGATTTCAGGTCTTGCAGTCATATCAATCTGGCTTTTCATAAAAGATATTCCATCTGAAAATATTTTTCTTTTTATACTTGGATTCAAGAACATGACAATATCTTCACTAGATTATTTTCCGATATTTCCATGGATAGCAGTGCCATGTTTTGGGCTTGAAATAGGGCATTACCTCTATAGAGATAATGCCCCGATCATTGATACTAAATGTCCAAAATTTTTGCGTCCGGTGCTTTTTCTAGGACGTCACTCATTTGCAATATATCTTATCCACGTCCCGATAATACTCATCCTGATAAATATAATACTAGCCTCGATATTTATTTCTCAGTTTTTTCTTCTAGTTTTACAGGGATAGTTTTTTCTTCTCCCTTGTGCATGATTTTTATTTGTACAGTGTCACCTATATTTTTCTTCGCAATCAAATTTGGCAAGGAAACGCCGTCATCAAGCTTTGTCCCATCGACTTCAAGAATTATATCATTTTCTGCTATACCGGCTTTGTCGGCAGGTGATCCTGGCGCTACAGCAATATCTTCAGGTTTTTGCCCGTGCATTACAAGTACACCGTAATCTACAGATAAATTATTCGCATCTTTAAGAGCTTTTGTCACAGGTACAAATCTTATTCCCAAGAATGGATGAACTATTTTTCCTGTCTTTTTCACGGAATCAAAAATACTTTTTACAATATTCGAAGGTAATGAAAATCCTATATTTTCCGCACTGGCAACAGCAACATTCACTCCAATAACATCTCCGCTGCTGTTTAGAAGAGGTCCACCTGAATTTCCAGGATTTATAGCCGCATCTGTTTGAATAACTCCATCAAGTTGTTCAGACATACCTCGTCCGTCTCCGGCTGTGATTTTTCTGGATAATCCTGAAACAACTCCGACAGAAACAGAATTTTTGAATTCAAGAAGAGGGCTTCCTATAGCGATAGCAGTCTGTCCGACCTGAAGAGTTTCACTGTCAGCAAAATTCAAGAATGACAAATCTTTTGCTTCAATTTTTACAACAGCTACGTCATTCAAGGAATCTTTTGCGATAACTTTTGCTGGATATTTTGTTTTTCCGTCATTCATGATTACGGTATATTCAGCATTTTCATCAGAAACTACATGTCTGTTTGTAACAATATATCCATCTGATGAAACTAAAAAGCCGCTACCACCCCCAACTTCTTTTTTTTCAGTTCCATTTTGTTTATATTGAGGAATTTGGAAATTAAAAGGACTATTCTCGCCAAAAGGATTTGAATAGTATTGCTCAAGAACAGGTACATCCTTTGTAATGACTATTGATACTGTAGAGTTTTTAGCCTTTTTTACAGCATCTATTATCATTTGTTCTTGGGAAGTAACGCTTTGAACAATATTTTTAGAATTAACAGCTTTATCAGTAGAAGGATTTTGATTTGGTTGATATAAACCACCAACAACCCCAACAACGATAAGCGCAGTAACTCCGCCGGAAATAGCTCCGGTAAGAACACTTTTGCTTAAACCTTTCTCCATATATACATGGGTTAGTAAATAATTAGCACCCGCTATCTTAGAGTGCTAAAAAAGGACTGTCAATGGCTTAGGCTAAATTAATCTTGACATTCTGTACAGGAGGGATAGTCTTATAATAATTACAACATAACCTTCATTCATATGATGGCTTGGCAACAAAACTTTGCATATCCATGGTTTGGAATGCATGTTCACGCAGTATTTTGTTTATTTACATTTCTCGGAGTTGTCCTGTTTTTGATCTGGGCATTTAGAGTTTTGGATAAAAAGAAAATGTTTACATGGGCCATTTCATTGTTGGTTATTGGTTTGGTTGGAGGATTATTGACAGCGGAACTTGGGGGAAGAGGTTTTGAAAAAATGAGAGAAGGATGGGAAAAGAAAGGTCCTGCTGCTCAGACAACACCTGTAGCACCAGCACCTGCAAAATAATTATTGAAAATCATGAAAGTAGCGGTACTCCTTTCAGGAGGAGTGGACAGTTCGGTAGCGCTTAAATTATTGCAAAAAAAAGGCTGTGATATCACGGCCTTTTACTTGAAAATATGGCTTGAGGATGAGATGTCATTCATGGGGCACTGTCCATGGGAGGAAGATTTGAAATATGTGCGAGAAGTATGCAATAAAGAAAAAATTCCTTTGAAAATAGTTCCAATGCAAAAGGAATATTTTGATACTGTCGTGAAATACACAATCGAAGAAGTGAAGAAAGGGCGCACTCCAAATCCGGATATTATGTGTAACAACAATATTAAATTCGGACTTTTCATAAATAAAATAGACAAGAGTTTCGACAAAGTTGCGACAGGACACTATGCACAAGTTGTGAAAAAAACGGGGAAGTATTATCTAAAAACTTCTCCGGACAAAATAAAAGATCAGACTTATTTCTTGGCACGATTAAGCCAAAAACAGTTGGCACGCGCAGAATTTCCAATAGGAAATTTAAATAAAAAACAAGTCAGGAAATATGCGGAAAAATTTGATCTTCCAAATAAAAACAGAAAAGACAGTCAGGGAATTTGTTTTCTTGGAAAATTAAAATACAGCGACTTTTTGAAACATTATTTGGGGGAGAAAAAAGGAGATATGGTGGAATACGAAACAGGTAAAAAACTTTCAGAACACGAAGGCACGTATTACTACACAATAGGCCAGAGAAAGGGCATCCAGCTTGGAGGAGGGCCATGGTATGTCGTCGAAAAAGATCTCAAAAAAAATATAGTTTTTATCTCAAAAAACTATCACGACAAAACTAAAAAAAGGAATGAGTTCGAGATTTCGGATTACAATTTTTTTGGCGGAAATTTGCCTTCAAATACAAATTTGAAAGTAAAACTTCGCCATGGAGAAAAAATGTATATAGCAAAAATCATGAAAATAAATTCAAAAAGAGCAAAGGTTAAAATCAATAAAAATGACCAGGGCATAGCAAAAGGACAGTTTGCGGTTTTCTATAGAAATGATCTATGCTTGGGGTCGGCGGTAATAGATTAAAAATGAAATCAGAAATAGTAAAAATAGGAAAAGTGCAAATTGGAGGAGGACTTCCGGTTGTGATTCAGTCCATGACAGATACTCACACCTCTGATATAGGTGCAACAGTACAACAATGCATAGAGCTTTATGATGCGGGAGCTGAGATGGTGAGAATGACTATAAATGATGAGGCTTCTGCAAAAGCGGTACCTGAAATAAGAAAAATCTTAGATGCAAAAGGATACAACGATATTGCACTGATAGGAGACTTTCATTTTAACGGACATATTTTGCTAAACAAATATCCGCTTCTTACAAAAAGTATAGATAAATACAGGATAAATCCCGCAAATGAAAAATCTTTCGAAGAATTCATAAGGATAGCGATAGAAAATGATAAGGTCGTAAGGATAGGCTTAAATAAGGGATCGTTTGATGGTGATATAGTAAAGGCAATTTTGCAATATGCGGAAAAAGCGGAAAAAACAGGACTCAAAAGAAATAAAATTGTACTAAGTTTGAAAAGTTCGGATGCGGTTGATTTTATCAAAGATCATGAAAGACTTTCAGAAGAAATGAAGAAGAATAAAAAGATTTATGCACTTCATATAGGTCTTACTGAAGCGGGGACTGGTATTCAGGGGATTGTATCAAGTTCTGTTGCAACAGGAATACTTTTACAAAAAGGCATCGGAGACACGATAAGAGTTTCAATCACTCCGGGAAAAAATGAAAGCAGAACAAAGGAAGTGGAAGTATGTAAAAATATTTTGCAAACATTAGGATTACGAAATTTTGGCCCGCACATAACAAGTTGTCCTGGATGTGGCAGAACAAATAAAAAATATTTTCAAGAAATGGTGGAAAAAATAAATGATCACGCAAAAAAATATAAAAACGCAAAAGATCTTCATCTCGCAGTAATGGGTTGTGTCGTGAATGGACCTGGGGAATGCAAGAAAGCAGATATCGCAATAATGTTACCTGGAGATCAAGAAAAACAAACAGCACAGGTTTACATCAAAGGAAAGCTGACAAATAGCCTAAATGGCAAAAATATACTAAAAGAATTCTTGGAAATATTAGACAAAACGCTTCAAATAAGATAAAAATTTCTTGTTCACATAACAAATAAAAATGATTCTTTCAGACCAAACTTTAGAGCGTTTAATAAAAGAGAAAATTATTGTAATCGATCCAATTGATGAAAAATCAATACAGCCTGCATCGGTTGATTTGAGGCTCGGTACTCATTTCTTGATTATTCAGGAAAATCAGATGGAGGTGATAACTTTGGACTCGGAAGTTCAATACAGAGAAATAAATAGCGAGAGTATAATAATCCCGCCAAAATCATTTTTGCTGGCTACAACTCAAGAATATATAAAACTGCCAACTGACATAACGGCCTTCGTAGAAGGCAGAAGTTCGATTGGAAGAATCGGGCTTTTTATCCAAAACGCAGGATGGGTTGATCCGGGATTTGAAGGACGCATAACCCTTGAGCTATACAACGCGAGCTCTCTTCCAATAAAACTACAGGCCGGCAAACGTATATGCCAACTAGTTTGTTGCAGCATGGATGCGCCAGCGAAAAATCCATACAGCGGAAAATATCAGGGGCAAAACAAAACAACAGGAAGCAAAATTCACAAAGATACAGACACAGTAAAAGTAAATTTATGAAGCAATATTTGGAGCTTGTACAAGAAGTTTTGAAAGATGGAGTAGAAAAAAAAGATAGAACCGGTACAGGAACTATTTCGATTTTTGGAACGCAAAAAAAATACGATTTGCGCGAAGGATTCCCGATGGTTACTACGAAAAAAGTAAGCTACGGAGCTATTCTAAGAGAATTACTCTGGTTTTTAAAAGGATCTACAAATATAAATGAAGATTTGACACAGCACACTCCAATTTGGGATGCATGGGCAGATAAAGATGGAAATCTAGGACCGATTTATGGGTATCAATGGAGAAAATGGGAAAAGTTTACTTTAGATGAAAATAAAGAAACATACAAAAAAAGCTACATAGATCAGATACAAATCGCTATAGATACGATCAAAAATAATCCTGATTCCAGAAGAATAATTGTAAGCGCATGGAATGTTGCGGACTTGGATAGGATGGCACTTCCACCATGTCATGCATTCTTTCAGTTTTACGTTGTCGGAGAATATCTGGATGTACAGCTTTATCAAAGAAGTGCGGATGTTGCACTTGGCGTGCCGTACAATATTGCGAGCTATGCGACACTTCTTATGATGGTCGCACAAGAATGTAATTTAACTCCAAGATATTTTGTTCATACGACTGGAGATACCCATATTTATTCAAATCATCTTGATGGAATCAAAGAACAAATAAAAAGAAAGACTCATGTATTGCCACAATTGGTAATAGCAAAAAAGCCTTTTTGGGATTTAAAATTTGAAGATTTTGAATTGAAGGATTATACACACGAGGCCTTTATAAAATTCCCTGTGGCTGTATAATAAAATTCATGAGCAACAAAGAAATTTACATCATAGTTGCCGTAGATTGCAAAAACGGCATAGGCAAGGACAATTCGATGCCATGGCATTTCAAAACAGAAACGCAGTATTTCAAAGAAATTACTTTAAAGACAAAAGATCCGAGCAAAAAGAACATGGTAATCATGGGCAAAAATACTTGGTATTCTTTGCCTGAGAAATATCGCCCTCTTAAAGACAGAAAGAATGTAGTGCTTACACGAGATATATCTCTAAAAATAGAAGGTGTGGATATTTATAAATCTCTAGATGAAGCCATTGCTTCAGCAGGGGACGACATCGAAACAATTTTCATAATCGGTGGTGCAACACTTTTCAAAGAATCATTGGACTATCCAAATCTAACAGGTATTTATGTCACATTTATAGAAAATTCCTACGAATGTGACACGTATTTCCCTCAAATCCCAGCCAAATTTTCAAACAAAACTCTTATAAAGGAAGAAGAAGAAAATGGAGTGAAAATGAAGTTTATGCTTTGGAAATAAAGAGTGATCTATTTCGCCAAAGCCTTATCAATCACTTGTTCGTATGCTTCAAGGCTATACAGCCCATCCATCATATAGCCATTGATAAGGAATCCTGGCGTACCTCTAAATCCAAGATCTGAGGCATCCTTTGAATCCTTTGCGATTTCATCCTTGAATTTGTCAGAAGCAACACATTTGTTGAATTCAGTTACGTCAGCACCGGAATCTTTAGCGGCTTTTTGAAGAACATCCGAGGTCAAATCTGCGCTAAGTTCAGCCTTAAACATATTTTCGTGCATCTTGTAATACATGTTGTCTCCACCTTGATCCTTTACACACTCAGCAGCAAGAGCTGCAGGATAAGCATTTGGATGGATAGAAGTAAGAGGAAGATCTCTATAAACAAGTTTCATCTTGCCTGTATCTATATATTTTTCCTTCAATGCTGGGAATATTTCTGCATGAAATTTTTGGCATACAGGACACTGATAATCGGAAAATTCGATCATTGTGACAGGTGCATTTTTGTCACCAAGAACAGCATCGTCATCAGTGAAATCACCAGTGACGACAGTGCCGGTTTTGTCCTCCGGCTGAGCAGCCTGTTGCTTTGCAATAAAAGCCTTGATGCCTTCTTCGACCTTTGCATTGAAAACATCATCTGTAAGTCTATTGCTATAAGCATACCCGAAATAAGAGAGAGAGCCGGAAACAAGAATAGCAGATATAAGTATCGAGACGGGAAGTAATCTGTTTGAACCTTTTTTCATATTTTTTAATTTAAGAAATCAAATTTTTTATCGCACCATTTTGTTTTTGAATAGACTTTTTTGCCGTCAAAATATATTTCCGCATTCGCCCACTTGAAATTAAATATCAAATCCCAATGCACGCTCGAATCATTTCCATTTGGGCACTCATCATAACATTTGCCAAGAGCCATGTGCAAACTTTTACCCATTTTTTCGTCAAAAAGAATTTGACGCGTCCATGTTTTTATTTGATCATTAAGCCCAAAAGCAAATTCTCCGAAATATCTGGAACCTTTATCTGTATCAAGCAGTTTTGTGAGAGCAATCTTGTGATCTGATTCTTCTTTCACAACTTTTCCATCTTTCAAAGTAAGCTTTACCCAATTAAAATCATGTGATTGGTAATGCGTCGGCACGTTATATTTGATAACTCCATTTACTGAATCACGGACAGGTGAAGTGAAAATCTCGCCATCAGGCAAATTACACTTTCCACAACAGGTGATCCATGTTTGTCCGGCGACAGAAACTTCCAAATCAGTTTCATCTCCGATAATTCTGATTTTTTTAACTTTACTGACAAGATCTATAAATTTTTGCTGTAATTTTTCTTCTTTCTTCCAATCAAGAAGACAACTGTCCAAAATAAAATCTTCCCACTCCTCAAGGCTTCTATTCGCCATTACTGCAGATGTGTTGTTTGGATATGCAAGCAAACACCATCTCTTTCTATGCAGGATATCGCTCAAAGGTTTTCTAGCTTCTTGGCTTACATTTAGCTTTTTAAAATCAACTTCTTTCATTTCATAAGGATTTTCATCAGCAAGAATTTGCACCATTGCATCATAACTGTCGGCTACCTGCTTGTCCAAATCGCTCAAGTGTTTGAGCTGATTGTCATTTGCATATTTAAAAAATATTTTGCTTAGTTCGTCATTTGAAAATTTTACATCGATTTGTATCGCACCAGCCTTCACACATTCTTCGTAAATTTCTTTAATCAACGGATAGCTCTCAAATCCGTATCCTCTCAGCAAAACCCTTTCACCTTTTTTTATGACAAGAGAATAATTTACAACTATAGCCGCAAGTTTTTTTAGTTTATATTTATCTATCATACAAAAATGAAGTATTAAAAATATTAAAATGCAGTGCACAGTTTACCATGCAATAGATACAACATGATAATAAAATTTTATAATTGAATTTTAAGCCGATTAAAATCACGAACAGAACTCGTAGAGCCACCAATCAGTTCAAGTAAGTATTCGCTGTCGACATTGCGCAGTCTTTCAAAAACCTCTCTCACCAAGTCATCAGGAGCTCCATTGCGATAAAAAATATCACCGCGAGCAGTTCCACAGTCAAAATCATAATTATCTTCATCCCATGAAAAATTCCGTTCCATTTTTGCATGTAATTTTGCAGGTAGTTCTTCTCCGGCAAAACGACTCCTAAAAATAAAATCCTCGGCTAACCCAAAGTCAGCAAAAACATTTTTTGCAATAACACCGCGGGTTATTGGCAAAATTTCTACTCTTCCTAATTTTGAAATATGAATAATCGGATATAAAGGAGTAAGGAAAGGAAAAATTCTTTGCGGAAAAATTCTATCTCCCCAGTATTTCTCTATAATATCGGCCTGCGAAGAAAAATCATCGATATTGGCAAATCCGGACTGCGACAAATCACAAATATTAACCGGAGGTTTTGTTTTATCGACACTGTCATTTGCTGTGTCAACAAAAAGTGAACCGGCCTGCAAAGCATTTTGGAAAAATCTACCATGCTGTATTCCGGCAATTTTCTTCAAATGCCCGCCACGATGGGAGAAATGAGAAAGCGCTTTTATACCTGCAGTCGATGGAAATCTCATGCCTTTCAAGATCTCAACCCAAATCCCATCGGAAATTGTGTCGCAAAATCCAACAGGATAATTTCTGGGATTTCTTAGCGAAGGATCATTTGCATATTGAGGAGGCAGGTCGGATAGCATTCTTTTTAGAACAATCTTTATTTTTGCATCAAATGCTTTTCTCAAATCAGTCAATTCTTTAATTACAGCTTCCATGTCCGGCAAAAGAAATTTTTCCGTCAAATCATATTGCTGTTCATCCACAGGTCTTGTGTCCGCAGAATCGATCCATGAAATCAGTTTTTCCTTTAATTCTCCTTCTTGAATTTCCATATATAATTTAAAAAAGGGAGCAATTATAACAAAATACATTGATTTATCAAAGCTATACACTTAAAATCCCTTTGTAAAACTTTTAAGCCGAAGTAGCTCAGTGGTAGAGCGCTGCCCTGAAGAGGCAGGCGTTGGCAGTTCGATTCTGCCCTTCGGCACCATCTTTAATCAATAAACCTCATCGTGTGACCCAATATCAATTGGTACAATTTTGTCGTCCTTTATGATAAAGTGAATAATCAGTCTATATGAAATAGTAACGGAAACACTACAAAGACCAGCTAATCTTCCTGATAATTTATGCAACCTAAGTGAAGGATGTTGAGGGTTTAGGCAAAGTATCTTTAAAATTTTCTCATATTGTTTTAAAATCTCCGGATGTTTAGCAAAAAATTTCTTTGCTCTTTTTTGATAACTTTCGGTAATAATCAATTTATACATTCTTCAAATCTTTTATGTGGCTTGCGACACTTTTTACTTTAAACTTGCCGCTGGCTAAATCCGCTTCGGATTCTTTTAAGGCAGCTTCAAGTTCACATTCACGTAAATAACTATATTGATCCATAGTAAGTACAGCAAAACTTTTCTCGCCACGAATGGTTATGAAAGTTTCACTGAATTTCTTAGCTCTTTCGTTAAGAGCTGCCATACCTTTGGTTTTAAGTTCTTGAGCTGTTACAATATTATTCATAGTACTTTATAAAGTATTATTTAATGCACTATGAATAATATCATTATTGGGTCTATAAGTAAATAGGAAGGTATGCGTTTATTGAAGACAATCCGGTCCGGACATCCTCTACGACTTCGGCACCATTTCTTGACACAATACAAACACACAAATTTGATTTTTTAAAACAGATTATGTATTTTCCTGTCTTCTATCTTTTTAGTCATGAAATTAGGAGACAAAATTGGCGAGGGAGCATATCGAGATTGTTTCGCTGTAGCAGACAATCCCGATTTATGCGCCAAAGTACAAAGAGAAATGGTTACCAGAAGAATACCCATTCTAGAAATAAGTTTAACTTTAAAAACGAGGTTATTCCTTTTATTTAGATATGGAGAAACTGATCTGAATAGAAGGGAAAATAGAATTATAAATAAATTTCCGACAGTACTCAGGCAATACATGCCTGAAGTAATAGATTTGAGGGTCGATCCAAGTGATCCGGAAAAGACTCAATTAGTAGCGACTAGGCCAAGAGATTTTGACGGACAATATTCCGCGTCTATGTTGGAATATGGGCCTGTAGATAATGAAGCATTTTGGGAGCATGTAGATAAAATTGCGGAAGCTATGGTTGAATATGATTTAATTTCAACTGATGTTTTTTTTCGTGGACAAAATTTGCTTGTTCAAAGGGTTGCAAAAGATCATTACCGCCCGGTATTGGTAGATGTTAAACACATCGGAAGAGCAGTGCCTCATGTACGAAAGCCTCAGTTAATTTTCAAGAATGAATTTCTAAAAGCATTTTACTCCAAACTGGAGGATTTTAAGGCGAAATTCAAAGGACCGGAAACTCGAAAATTTCAATAGTTAGCAAGCACCATACGCTTAACGTTTATTATACCAAAAAAACACCTTATGGTCAGCAAGAAATGTGGCAATGAACTTTCAAAAAAACAACAATCTGTTAAATTAAGACACAAAAGGTCAATTTATCAAACATGTTGCATATAAATAGCCGGTTTAATTCAAGAGAAAATAGACTCATTTTCAAACATCCAGGTTTGGGAAAATTGCATGAAAACAGAATCCAGCAGTCAGAGTCGGCAGCTGATAGAGAGCCAAACACAAGCGAATGTTCTTTGGCCGTTTTAAATTGGAATCAAAAAGATGGAGTGGAATATCACAGAGTGGCTGGTAAATTACGTGAGACACAAGGCGAATACAGAGGAGGTGGAGGTAGTGGGCTGGTAATGAATGGTATGACACATGGAAAAGTCCATTCTATTTTACAAGGCGCAGGGAATAGACAAAACAGAGTGCGGCTTTTTGGGCCGGATGATCGCACAGTTGATATGTCAGGAGCAAAAAAATTGGAAGTTATTCAAATCCATAGTTTAAATCCAAACCTTGATAGTATTCTGCGTGGTATAGAAGCCACAGGCGCAAAACCACTATACGTGGAAAGCATTGCCACAAATCCAAGAGGCTTAAGCTTCAGAACATTCAAAAGCACATTTGCAGATACAGACCCATCACAAATTCCTTTGACCTACCTAAGAATTTTTGTAAACAATCCAACGGAAAAAAGTGCAGTCGAGCTTGAACAGTCTTTTAGAGGAAACACACCTGGGGTAACAGTAATGTCATGGAGCGAGGTCACTGAAGAATCATCGGGATTGATATGCTATAGATTAAGCGGACAAGCCAGAGAATTCGATACTTTCTTTCAAGACGATTTGGAAGAATTTCCGTCTACACAATTTGCACTTCACGATAGATATCCGACTCAAGTAAGCAGACCTGGAGTATCAAGCAGCCAGCCGCGTGTTCAAAACAAAATCTGGAGCATGCATAACGGCGATTTGGTTAATCCTTTTACTATTAAAGAAAGACTTCGGGATCCTGGTGTTCATAAATACGAAAGGCTTTTCTTCGAAACATACGGGAAAAAAGGAGTTACTCCAAAGAAATTTGCATATAGTCATATCGACAGTGTGGATTCTTCCGTAGTGGCAAAACTCCATACTTATCTTTATGATTGTTGTAAAAATCACGGTATAGATCCACTTGTGATTTCTTTCTTCGAAAGACCGCCCTCCTTGGAGCAGATCAAAAGTATGCCTGCAAATGAAAGGAAATTTTTCACATTAGCCCGTTTAGCATTTCCGGAACTGTCATATCAAGGTTCTGCTGCAACTATCGTTTCAACAGAGGAATATATCAGGGTAACACCTGACCGTACAAGAGTCCTATGGATAGCAAAAGATTATGATAACAACGTTTACATCGCAAGCAACGGCGGAGCGATAATAAACGCCTGTCATCCGGATGATATTGCAGAAATTCGTCCCGTGCCTGCAAGCGAAACTCTAAGTATAGATCCAAATACAGGTGAAATTACAAATTCCGGCATGGATTTCCATATTCCTAATCCTACCGCCACAAATGGTGATAGCGAAAAATCTACAGTATTTATGCCAGGAATAGGATTTGATCAAAAACAGCTTTCAGTAGTAACACAAAATGGTAGCCCAAAAGTCGCTAAGACACCTTTTGCAGAAGAGCTTTATTCCGAAAAGTTGCCAAGAAATATTTCAAATAACTTTGGGTTATATGGATTTGAACATAGCGATGTTGTCAGGCTGGCGGTTTATAGCAATACAGGAAGTTATCATTCAATTGGTCTTGGAAATGCAAATCCGGATGGCGCACTGACAAGAAACCCATACATAGCCAGACATAGCTCCGAACATAAGGCTTTCATTGTATCCCCCGGGAGAGATAATCGTATAGAATTCAGTTCCAGCACATTGCTTTCAAACGGAGACAGCGAGCCACTCATTTTGAGTACTCCAATTCTGGTCGGCTCTAGTATTTTGGAAGAAACACCTGAGGGAAAACAATTACTCGCAGAAATAGCTACAAAATATGGCACGATTACCGTAGATGCACTCACTAATCAAAAAAGAATCAAAGCGTGTTACCGTAAATCTGAAAAATTGGAAGCAGGCTTAAAAAGGTTAATACAGGAAGCCAAAACATTGGCAGCAGAAGGGACAGAAAATATTATATTGGACGACACGATCAGTGATGATGAAATTCCAATTCCTGGAGACATCGCTTGCTCTGTAATTCACAATGCTCTTAAACAATTTTCAATAGAGGTAAAAGACGCCAATGGAAATACTATAAAAGAAAGCCTGCGTTCAAGGGTGAATATAATTGCGGATTTACATGGTATTCCAAATGCAGAAGTGGTTAAAGAATGTTTGGCTCATGGAGCAGATGCGGTTTGTCCAAAATTAATGATTGATGGTGGCCTCGGATTATTTAGTCCGGATAAACTAAACGGACAGCTAACTTCCGATAGACCGGAAATGATGCAAAGAGGATTAAATACACTTATCGGAATGAATGAAGATCTGGCTATTACCTCAGGATCAAGCGGTTTCCATGACATAATGGCATTGAAAGGAACTGCACCGGGAACAGAACACGAACTTGGAATTGCCGATGACCTAAATGCATACATAGGCAATCTACCTGGAATGCGCGCCGGAGGACTTGATCTCTCAGCTTTGGATTTATTCCAAAGATCACGCCTTTTACAATACGGGCAGAAAGAAGACATGAAACCGGATGACTTGCCAAAATATACAAGTGGTTGGGAGAGGTGGAATACACAAACATTAGCAATCCTCGATAGAATGACACGTGAAGGAGCCTCTTACAAATTTGAGGCACAAGAATATGAGGGAATGCCTATAGTTACAATGGAAGATATGGTCACAATTGACGGCCTTGCAAATTTACGTGAATTTAGTGACGAAGAATTGAAAGATATAGATCTCAGAGTTTTGGATTTTATGGCTGTAACAATAGGACACATGTCCATTGGTGCAAACAATATCGAGACATGGCTTGCGATGCTTGCGGCAATTTATGAAATTCGTCATGAATCACAAGAAGGCAAAATTCCATTTTTAAATGATAAAGAAACTTTGATTTTGGCTGGCATTGGTGAAGGTGGTATTGCACAGGAATTTAGATTATTCCTTATGCACATTTGCGGCCAATATGCTTCAGGACGCTTTGGTATTGAAACAAATGACGGTGATCTCTTCGATCGTGGAGTTTTACAGAAAGAAGGAATTCTCAAAATAAAAGGAATACAAGAAGGGCAATTTGAAGAGACTGAAATTAGTGAGATAGAAAAAGTTATGTCACAACTGATTAACTCTGAATATGTTTTAAAAGATTTGCAAGACATGGAGGATGGAAAACTACAAAAACTTTGTAGATTTTTGAGTATAATCGGCATAAAAAACGCTCAATATGCAAAATCCGGATATGGCGGAATGCTTACCAAAACAATCTTTTTGATAGCAAAAATACGCGGTGTAACGCCACACGATGCTATAAAATCTTTCTTCAATCACGCCGACGGCGACAGTATTGAAGAATTAAGAGAAAGAATATACACAATTTGCAGAGAAGCGGGCGGAGAAATTCCGGAACTTGGTGATGAAGAAATTATGGTTTGGAGCAAGAGTGCATCAGATCCATATATGGTGCCGGCCCGTTTCGGAGAAATAAAAGCTGGAGCGGTTGCTACAGACTCAGACTGGAGAGGAGGCACAGGAAATCGTCCTGTAGCAACAAATCGTGCCGCCCATCCTTGGATAACAGAAGCAAAAAAACTGGATGCCATCTGGCAGGATATGCTTGGTTTGATGACGGTAAATTGGGCTTCAAGCAATACCACTCCGGTCGATGCATTTAAAAAAACATTGGAAGGTAACGTTGATGGTTGGACATTATGTACAGCAATGCTCAGAGCAATGAAATGTATTATCGGAAATTGCAGGCATTGCAACACAGGAATGTGCGGCCCTGTATTAACAGATCAACGTACAAAGCAAAGAGGAAAATTAAGAATAATGGACTATGGCACAGAGGAAGATCCGGACTCAAAAGAAGTTAATGTAAAAACACAAAAAGAAAGAGCAAAAAGATTCATGCTTGCATTTATGCGTACAATGAAAGTTTTATTGAAAAATGTTGGTGCTACAACAATAGAAGAAGCTGGAGGGAAAAGAGATTTATTAAAAATAATAGAAGGTGTTCAAGTCGAAGGATCTGAATATATACGAGAACTGGATGGTCATCCATATACTGATGACGAAGTTGATCGGGCATGTAATGTAAGCCAAAGACTGGATATTGGCAAATTTATAAGCAAAACAGATTTTGATCACGCTGGACTTAGTAAAATAATACAAAATTATCTTTCTTTAAATGCCGAAGGAGTTTCCGTAGAAGATTTTTCCAGGAACGCCTTTTTGTTGGTTGGAGATATTGTAAACATCGTTCCATATTTACCAAAAGAACAGCTCGCAAGTTTTATAGGTTTTGCAGGTATAGCTAATCAAAAATTAAAACAAAGTTATAAAAACTTTTCAGGTAGACAAGAAGTTAATTTTGACAGAGATCAGCTTATGGCTGAATATAGAGCCGGAAATCTCGATAGAAACCATCAGGAATTTTTAGAAAGATTAATTACAGGTGATAGAATCATGGAACTTTTGGAAAACTTTCAAAGAGATGGCAATGTTCATGCTCTTAGAGACAATTTTTTCTCGCGCACAAGTCATTCAACAGACGCAAATCTTTCAATAAAAAGTCCACGCGCAATAGTTTCACAGCAAAACTTTTTCACTATTGATACGTACAAAGGGGCACAAAGACAAGTTGCTCAAGCATTAGTTGAACATCTAAAAACAAAAGAACAAAAAGAGCCGTTTGTTATAACCATCGATAAGCCGCTTACCGACAAGGACATGGGAGTTTTAAGCGCTTTAAATGCAATTTATCATCATTTCCCTGAGGAATTTGAAAAGACTGTCAAAAGTGTCGAAGTAAGATTAACAAGCGGAGTTTCGGGACACAATCTTGGGGCACTGGTAAATGGTAACTATCTTTTTGGAGCAGGTGAAGGTAAAAGTAAATTAAGAATCGTTGTAGGAAGTGAGGAGAAACCAGCTCACGGAGATGGCAGCGTAGGTATGTCAGCAAATGGCGCAACTATCATTGTTCACGGATATATCGGAGATTGCGGAGGATCATATGCTTCTGATTTGAATCTCTCATGTAGAGGTTCTGCAGGCAAACTGGCCATGGGCGCAAAAGGAAATACCGTTATTTATTCTCATGAAGCATTACAAGACGTTTCAGGTATCTGTATGAATGGAAACGCAACAATCGTGACAGCAGGTAAACAAAATCCGGATGAGCCAAGGCAAAGACCGATCGCAAAACCGCTTACCGGCAGTGACATGCAAGGTCTATCAAAAATTGCAATTCCTCTGACCGTCAAAGATGCCAAAGCCGCTCAAATTGCAGGCAAGGGAACATTAATTAAAAAACTTTCACATCTTGATCAAATAGAAGTAGGTCGTACTTTAGAATCAAACTATCCACGTTATGAAAATGGCCAACAGGCAGAATTTGAAAACCAAGATTGGTCAAAAATAGTTTCTGAAAATTATTATCGCAACCTTATAACTTCACTGTTTGTTTATGATTTTTATAAGATGCGTGAAGATTTTAGTTTCGAAGATCAAACTGATAGCGCGGCAGGCGAATTGCTTGAAGTAATGGGATTAGACAGTAATGAAGAAGTAAACCAACAACTTATCCATGCAATAAGCACGCTTCTTCAATCAATAAGAACATCTTTCATAAATGAAAATAAAGAATTGATTGCAAAAGATCCTGACGCCGCTTTTTTAAAGGCACGAGCAATGGCTTTAAAATTAATCGAAAAATTAAAAACAGTTCAACCGGAATCAATAGAAGATGTACTGACAGCTGATGTTTCAACAATCACAGCCTAGAAATATTAGATTTTTCCTGCTAAACTTGCATCATGTAATCTTCTAAATTTTTTCCTATGAAAAAAATTATTTCACTTTTCGTAGCATTTATTTCAGCCATCACACTTATTTCAAATATAGCATTTGCCTCATTTCATGACGTAAAAGACTCTGCTCAAATGCAAGCGGTCCAATGGTTACAGGACATAGGTGCTGTTCAAGGATATAGCGATGGGACATTTAGACCGGGAAATAGCGTTACAAGAGCCGAATTTCTAAAAATGCTTTATGAGGCTACCGGAATGCACGGTCCTACCATCACGAAATTGCCATTCACAGACATCGACGAGAAGGCATGGTACATAAATTATGTAAGAGAAGCTTACGCCGATCACATCATAGATGGCTACAGCGATGGAACTTTCAAGCCGAACAATACAATAAATGTAGCAGAAGCTTCAAAAATAGTTGCAAATGCATATTTTGATGTAGATGCCTTATACAACAATGGGAAAAATTTATACAAATGTAGTGGCATTACTCTATCTGATACAAACGTATGGTATGCGAAATACATTGGTGTTCTTGATTCTCTATGTTTGATGCCACAGGATACACTCACAGATTATCCTTATGGTTTTGCACTTGATATGAATATGACTCGAGGTGCAATGGCTGTAATTCTTTATAAATCAAAAGCTTCACACGACAATGGAAATGTAAAATACACGGAAGGACTAACTCCAAAATCGAAATCGAACACGGAAGATACCAGGATTATAGAAATCAAAGATTTTAGTTTTAGCCCAAGCACATTAAGTGTAAAAGGGGTGGTTATAGCAGGAGTTAACCCTAAAGTGACATGGATAAATAGAGATAGTGTTTCTCACACAGTCACAGTAGACTCAGGAACAGGTCCAAACAGCAGTATTTTAAAACCAGGGGACACTTATACTTATACCTTCACAAAAGTAGGAACATTCAATTACCACTGCAATATTCATCCAAGCATGAAAGGTACCGTCACAGTGACAGAGTAATCAAAAAAGCATACAGCAACATGTTTTACAAAAAATAACGATAGCTCTTTTCATAAAAAAGACTATTATGAAAACGTAATCCATAACAAAAAATCTTTATGGAAATAACTTTCTTTCACAAGAACCTCACAAAGGCCGAAGAAGGCTCTTTTGCGCAGTATGTGGAAACCAAAAAGGAGATGATAGAAAATCTTCTCAAAACGTTTCCGGATAACGCGACCCTTCTAAAGGCAAACATAGAGAAATTCGATAAGCACGATGCTTATCAGGTTGAGTTGTCAGTAATATTGCCTACAAAACAAATTGTAGCAACAGAAGCCAGCCATTTGATAACCAAAGCCGTAGATCTCGCAAAAGACAGATTAATGTCTCAGGTCAAAAAACATCTTTCTTTAATGAGAAGAGAAAGAAAACACAAATCAATAAGGGAAAGAAAAGAGGCGGGAATAAAAGAAGAAGTTTTCTTCTAGGTAATAAAAATTTAAAACAAAAAAAGAGTCCCGTAGAACGGGGCTCTTTTTTGAAAGTAATTCTAGAATTACTTAGCTGGAGTTACTGGAGCCTTAGCATCAGGAGTAACTGGAGCAACTGGAGCTTTTTCTGGTACAACAACAGTTGTGTCAGAAGCTTTGTTTGCGTCTGTAGCAGGCGCTGCGCTTTTGTTCAAAGCTGAGCATCCAACTAGAGAAAGCATAGCTACTAGAGCTAGAGATAGTACAATCTTTTTCATACCTATCTTAGGTTAAAAATTAATATATGTTTGGAAGTGACAACGTCACAACGCAATGAATTATACGTATTATAGAGAAAATGTAAAAAAGTTAAAGTTGACAAAGATACACGGAAATGGTTTTAATAAAGCCATGATTTGCGTGCCAATAAGACAAATTAGTAGTAAAGAAGCCATTAAAATGATGCTCGCCGCTCAGAAAACGGCTGATGTAAGCGAAATATGGTTTGATGAAATTTCTGATTTTTCAGCGGAAAAATTTAACGAAATAATGAAAAGTAAAAAATCTCCAATAATATATAAATGGCAGGGGAATCATGAGAATCTAAAAATAATATTGAGAAAAAATATAGAATATATAGATATAGATTTAAAAACAAAGAAATCGATAATCGATAAAATAAGACAAATAAACCCAAAAATAAAAATAATCATGTCGTTTCACGATTTTAAAAAAACACCAAAAGATTCAGATCTTCGAAAAATAATTTCAAAAATGAAAAGCAAAAACACGGACATTATCAAGATCGCTACATTTGCAAAAAACATAACGGATAATTTTAGAATTTTTAAACTTTTATCAGATCTTGTATCAGAAGGAGAAAAGGCGATATGCCTGTGCATGGGCGAAAAAGGCAAATTTTCTCGCATTGCTGGACATTTACTCGGAAATTATTTAATGTACGCTCCGCTGGATAAAAAAGATATGACAGCGGAAGGACAATTAACAGTTAAAGAACTAAAAAAATGTCTCTCAAAATAGGAATTGTAGGCTTACCAAACGTAGGAAAATCAACGCTATTTAACGCATTAACTAGAACAAAATGTGCACAGGCGGCAAATTATCCTTTTTGCACTATAGATCCAAACGTAGGAATAGTTGAAGTCCCTGATTTTAGATTAAAAAAATTATCGGAATTTTCAAAATCTGAAAAAACAATTCCTGCGACAATAGAATTTGTGGACATTGCAGGTCTTGTAAAAGGGGCAAGTCAGGGGGAAGGACTCGGAAATAAATTTCTTTCACACATAAGAGAATGTAACGCAATTGCACACATAGTAAGAGTTTTTAACGATTCAAATGTAATCCATGTACATGGAAATGTTGATCCAAAAATAGACAAAGAAGTCATAGAATCAGAATTAATAATCGCAGATATACAAACAACCGAAAAGCGGCTGGATAAAGCAATTTCAGAGTCAAAGTCGGGAGACAAAGAAAAAAAAACATACGCGGAATTGATAAAAAAAGTCTTGGAAAATTTGCAAAAAGGCGTGATGGCTGTTGATATAGATTTGAGCGAAGATGAAAAAAAAGAAATAAGAGATCTACATTTGCTCACAATGAAGCCAAATTTTTACATCATAAATCTTAGCGAAGAAGAGATAAAAAATGCAGATATAAAAAAATTCGCGGAAATGCTTGACGTAAAGGATGAAAGCAAAATCATTCCGATTTGTGCAAAAATAGAAGAAGAGCTTGGAGATTTAAACGAAGAAGAAGCATACGAATATTTAAAAGAGCTTGGACTAAAAGAAACCGGCTTAAACGCATTAATCCGTACAGCATATAAAACACTTGGTCTTATAACATATTTCACTACAGGACCAAAAGAATCACACGCATGGACGATAAATATAGGAACTCTGGCACCTCAGGCTGCAGGAGTAATTCATACAGATTTTGAAAAAGGTTTCATAAAAGCTGAAATTATAAATTGGCAAAAACTTTTGGAAGCCGGAAGCGAGGTAAGAGCAAAAGAACTTGGTCTTTTAAGAATGGAAGGTAAGGAATACGTAATGCAAGATGGAGATAGCGTACATTTCAGATTCGCTAATTAATATATTTCTTGAAATTCACAAAACTGAATCCAAGATAAGCATAGATCATGACTATTTCGATCATCAAAGTAGTCCAGCTTAATTGCAAATCAAAATAAAATAATTCAAGCAACACTAATATAGAAGCCAAAATTGGCATGCCCAAAGAAAACGCCAAAAACATTTTCTTATTTCTAACGATGGGAAAAAACTTTTTTGTTATATCTGTTAAATAGAAAACACATAAGAACAGCCCAAGAAGACCGGCATCCAAAATTGCATTAAAAACAACAGGGGAATTTTTAGCGGATGGGATATTATTTATATATTTTATTAACACAGGATGAACAATCCATAAGGCAATTGTGAAAATAGCAAAAACATAAGTTGAGTAAACACCAAGATATGAAACTCTATATGCATATTTAAATCCATCCATTTTATCGAGTTCATGAAAAATCTTTTCTATATTTTCCATGTCATCCACTATGATTTGAACATTAAAATAAGCATCTTCTTGTCTGTTTGATGCGTATCCTTTTATATAATTCATATCAGATGAATATTTATAAAGAATTTCGGAAACATCTTTAAGAAGACCAAATCTATTCTTTGCAAAAATTTTAAGATTCACTTTTACACCGCTATATTCATCGTTTGTTAACGATCTTATAACATCAATAGCCTTAAGACTTCCTTCGCCTATAGCGATAAATACACTTTGTATATTTTTAAAATCTTTTTGTAAATTAGCGTAAAGTGCATCTTTCAGTTTTTTGAAATTAAAATTATTAATTAAACCAAGTCCTGCTATATCAAACTCTTGTTGAAGTATTTTTTTCCCTTCCTTAACTTTCGATTCATCTGTTATATCTCCGAGATATTCTCTTATTTTGGATTTTGCAAAATTTGTTTTAGCAAAAGAAAGCCAAGATATTTCAGGAGTACATTCGTCGGAAGTTATAATCTCAACAGTATCTCCTGTTTTTAATTCAGTAAGAATAGGGAAAACACGTCCGTTTATTTCGGCCTTACATGCATGATTGCCCAAGTCATCCCAAACAGCATAAGCAAAATCTATGGCGGATGCATCCTTTGGCAAATCTATACGTTTACCTTTTGGAGTAAAAACAAAAATTTTATCTTGGAATACATCGGATTTTAATTGTTCAAGAAAATTTTCACTGCCATGTAATCGTGTGTCAGACTCAAGAACATCACTTATCCAAGTTGAAAAGACATTATCCTTATTTCTCTTGTTTAATAGTGAAGGGATTAGGCCGAAATCAGCTTGTTCCTGCATTTCAGTGGTTCTTATTTGTATTTCAGTAAGAATTCCATCAATACCAAAAACAGTTGTATGAAGACTTTGGTAACCGTTCATTTTTGGGTTGGCAATATAATCCTTAAATCTACCGACTTTAGGTACGTATACGCCATGTATTATTCCAAGCGCTTGATAACAATTAGACATGTCATCAACAACAACCCTCACCGCAAGCCTGTCTTTTATTTCATCAATAGTTTTTCCCTCAAGCTTTATTTTTTTATATATATTGTACAAATTCTTCTCTTTCTCATAAATTTCAGCCTTAATCTTCGCCGCTTTCAGGTTTGCAGCAAGATCTTTAATGAACCTATCAACCGTACTTTTATGTTTTATATTATTTGCTTCAATTTTATCTTTCAATTTTTCATATTCCGTCGGAAAAATATATTTAAAACACAAATTCTCCAGTTCTGATTTAAAAGCCTGAATACCAATGAGATTGGCTATAGGGACATAAACTTCAAGAGTCTCCTTCGAAATTCTTAAACGTTTCTCAGGTTTATCGATAAAATGAAGTGTTCTCATGTTATGAAGCCTGTCAGCAAGTTTTATCAGTATCACACGAGGATCCTTGATGCTATGAAGCAGAAGTTTTTTAAGAGATTCAACATCTCTTTCGGCCATATTGCTTTGATAGTGCACTTTGGTCAATTTAGTAATACCATCGACAAGAAATGCCACTTTTTCACCAAAAAGCTTTTTGATTTCATTTATATCATGGCTCGTATCCTCAGGCACGTCATGAAGAAGGGCACTTATAAGCACATCCTGACCGGCATGTATTTCCGTCAAAATTGACGCAACCATAAAAGGATGCACAATATATGGTGTTTCATTGTCTTTCCTCATTTGTCCAAAATGGGCATTCTCAGCGAACTCAAAGGCTTTTTGAAATTTTTTTTCATCAAGATCAGGAAGATATTTCTTAATACCTTTAATCAACGCATTAAGATCGAAATACTTACTATAATCTCTTTGTACCATGAAAAAAGAATGTCATAAAATCACCATTTAGTCAACTTTTTAAATGATTAGAGCATTGAAAAATGGCTTAAAAAAGAGTACAATATCTAGATTCAAACAAAAACAAAAATAAATGACAGAATATTTCAAAATACATATAAGTCCTCACGAGGTTCCTGAAATACATGTTCAGCATGAAGTCCAAGCACAAAAAGCTGAAGAGCAAGAAGAAAAAAGGACACTTAAAACAATACTTAAAGATGCAGCGCGTCAGATCATAGCAAGTGCGGTTATATTGGGAATCGGTATATTGGCATTAAATTGGTCTGCATACTACGAAATTGCAAAAAACGAAGTTCAAAAGTTTACAGGTACACAAGTTGAAAGTCCTTTAAATAAACTTACAGAAAAAAAAGATGTCACACCATCTGCAAAAATAATTCAAGCAAACACACTAAATACACAAAATATACCTCCTTTAAACATAGAAATATCTCCAAGCGATAATAGGCTTATAATTCCGCGAATAAATCAGAATATACCAGTGGTAAGAATAAGCAGCGAAAGTCTTATCAGACGCGATTGGAATGCACTTGAAAAAGAGATGCAAGGTGCTCTGCAACAAGGAGTTGTACATTATCCAGGAACAAGTGTGCCTGGCGAATCAGGAAACATGGCAATAACAGGACATAGCTCATATTTCCCATGGGATCCTGGTCGATTTAAAGATGTTTTTGCACTTTTGCATGAGGTCATAGTGGGGGATAAAATAGTAATGTATTGGGAAGGCAAAAAATATATATATGAAGTAAGCGACATAAAAGTCGTTCTTCCAAGTGATATATCTATCTTAAAACAAACACCAGAAAGTACTTTGACGCTTATAACATGTACTCCTGTTGGAACAAACCTCAAGAGACTTGTAGTGACAGCAAAGCCCATAGAAGACCTCGAAAAATCGATCGACGGCAAAATAAAACGATAAATTTACAAAGTCTGAAGATTCTTTAGTAATTCTTCCTCTTCCTTTTTCTCTGCTACTTTACTTAAAGTTTCTTTTTCTTTGATCTCAGCAAACTTTTCTTTGATTTTTAATTCAGGAGCTTGAGCTTGTTGTGTAGACGGAGCGACTTCTGTAGCGTATTCTTGATCAAGTTTTGCCAACTGATCTCTTTCGTTTATAAGAATACCCATGAATTTTGTGATTTGTTCCTCAGACATGATTGGCATAATTTGCAGCCAGTATTCACGTTCCTCTGTATTCATTGATTCAGTCTCGAAAATAAGTTTTATAAGATCAGGAAATTTTTCCCTGATAATTTTAGGGATAATATAAAATGATTCTGCTTCCTTAAGGTACTGCTCAGCAGTTTTCTTTTTATCTATAACTATTTGTTGTGAAACTTGTGACATCTATTAGATTATAAATACATCACCACCCTCTATTTCAAGCCTTTCTTTGATATTTCTTACGCTATGCACAAGATTTTGCATCTGAAAAGTGCCGCGGAAACCTGCATCACTAAGCCCTTTAATCTCTCTAATCTTGGACAATATATTAAATGCTTCAATATCCGCTTTCCCCTTTTTGTCTACAGGAAGTTGGTCGTAAACAGTATGATTTATCAAAGTGTCCGGTTTATATAGATCAATTTTACCTTTTGACAGCAAATCGAGAACAAAGCTCAAGAATTCCTCATCCTTAAGGTCATTTCCTGAAGGTATGGTTAAAGGAGTATTAAGCACCTTTTGTGTCTCGGGATCTATTTGATTATTGTTTTGAGGGATCATTTTTTCATTGAATTAATCTATAAATTATAGCAGAATTATGCTTAGAAATCAATCAATCCATGAATAAAGACGAAGCTAAAATAAGAATAGAAAAGCTGAAAGAAAAAATCAACAAATTAAATTATAAATATTTTGTTGTAAACGAAACCGAAGTATCTGAATCAGTCAGGGATTCTTTGAAGAAAGAACTAATTGAACTGGAGCAAGAATATCCTGAGTTTATAACTTCGGATTCTCCGACTCAAAGAGTCGGAAGCATGCTCTCTGGAAAATTCGAAAAAGTGAAACACACAACTCCAAAAAAGAGCTTGGCTGACGTATTCTCTAAAGAGGAAATACGTGATTGGGAAGAGCGAATCGACAAAATAGTACCGGACAAAAAAGAATTTGTATGCGAACTGAAAATCGATGGATTAAATATCACAATTCTTTATGAAAAAGGGAAATTTGTCAGAGCTTTGACTAGAGGAAATGGAATAGAAGGAGAAGATGTGACACATGCGGTAAAAACGATCGAAGCTGTGCCTCTTCAACTAAATGAAGAAATAGATATCGAAGTTTCAGGTGAAGTCTATATAGCAAAAAAAGAATTTGAAAAAATGAATGAAGAGCAAAAGAAAAATGGGCTTGAACAATTCGCAAATCCAAGAAATGCTGCAGCTGGAGCGGTCAGACAACTTGATCCAAAAGTGACAGCACAACGCGGACTTTCAATGTTTTTTTATCATGTTGATAAGACAAATTTAAGCAAAAAAATTACAACGCAGGAAGAAATCTTAAAAAAATTTAAGGAACTTGGACTTCCGGTATGTGATTATTATGAAAAAGTAGAATCAATAGATGAAGTAATAAAATTTTGTGAAAAGTGGACAAAAAAAAGAGAAACTCTTGGCTTTGAAATAGATGGGGTCGTGATCAAGGTGAATAATTTTATTGTACAAGAAAAACTTGGATATACCGCAAAAGCCCCTAGATATGCGGTTGCATATAAATTTCCGGCGGCACAAGTTTCAAGCAGAATTTTGGATATAATTTTACAAGTCGGACGAACAGGGGCTATCACTCCTGTAGCAGTAATGACACCAACATTAGTCGCCGGATCAACAGTTTCTCGTGCAACTCTTCACAACGAAGATGAGATAAACAAAAAAGATATCAGGATAGGAGACAGTGTGATTATACAAAAAGCCGGAGACGTTATTCCGGAAGTTGTTTCAGTGATAAAAGATCTAAGGACAGGTGATGAAAAGCCTTTTCATTTCCCCAAAAAATGTCCGGTTTGTGGATCTGACATAGAAAGAAAAGAAGGTGAGTCTGCATACAGATGCACAAACAAGAATTGCTATGCGGTTGAAAAAGAAAAGTTAATACATTTTGTTTCAAAAAAAGCTTTTGATATAGCCGGACTCGGAGAAAAAGTTGTTGAACAACTGATTGACGAAGGACTTGTACAAAAATCACCAGATATTTTTCGCTTAAAAAAAGAAGACCTGATGGGCATGGAACTTTTCAAAGACAAAAGAGCCGATAACTTAATCAAGAGCATTGAAAAGTCAAAAAAAATAGAATTGGAGAAATTCCTTTTTGCACTTGGAATCAGATATTTGGGAGAGCAGGGAAGTTATGATTTTGCAAAATACATAGTTCAAAAAAAGGATTGTTCCTCAATACTTGATTTATTAGAAATAATAAAGTCATTTTCAGTGGAAGAAATGAAAAATATAGAAGGTGTAGGAGAAAAAATGGGTAATGAATTGTACGAGTGGTTCAACAATAATAAAAACGAAAAACTGCTCGAAGATCTACAAAAAGTTGGTGTTGTACTGGAAATTTCAAATCTTACATCGACAGGAAAGCTAAAAGGCAAATCATTCGTATTAACAGGTAGTCTTGAAGGATTTTCAAGAGATGAAGCAAAAGATTTAATCAAAAAAAATGGAGGCATAGTCCACTCATCTGTAAGCCAAAATACAGATTTTGTATTGGCTGGAGAATCTCCGGGGGATAAATATGCAAAAGCAAAAAAGCTTGGAATAAATATCATAGATGAAGAAACGTTCAAAAAGATGTTTTAATCTATAACTTCTCCGCCGAATATCTCAAGAGCATTATCTACGGCATCATCATTTTCCTCTACAACAGACTTTATCTCGATGTCTTTAATTGTAGAAAGAATCTTTACTCCATGTCCAAAAACTGAAGTTATAATTTTTTCAAGTTCAACCCTGTAATCATGCTCCATAACTTTATCTTTGTGGAAAGCAGAAGCAAATGCGAGAGTAAGATCTGATCCATCAAGTCGGAAAGGAGAAGCATTTTTAACCGACATTCTAAGGGCAGGCGCTTTAGCTCTTTCTACAATTCTTGGCCAGCCTTCAATAATTTTTTCTAGAGTAAAGTCGGGAGTGATTCCGGAATTTTCAGTAACAGTTTTATCCACAGGTACAACAAGTTCCTCTTTTTTAGCAGGAACATTTATAGGCACATATTTACGCGTGATTTCCGGTTCAGTTTTTTTAGGAATAATGTTTGGAGCAGGCATAGAAACTTTTTCTTCATTTTTCACGACAACATCTTCTTTTAAATCTCCTGCGATCCGAATAATGGCTATCTCAAGGGGCAACTGGGGGATGCTCATTGTGTTTATTTTCTCGTATGCAAATTGAAAAGCCTCAATCACTTTGATTAACCAAGATGATTTCACAGAATCATTTTTCATTACACTTTCAATAAGTTTAGATCTCAAATCTTCTATAAATTCATGTACAAATTGTTTCAAATCACTTCCTTGGTCATGCATGTCATGAACGATACGAAGTGCATCTTTCACGTCTTTTTTCTCGATTGCTGCATAAAGTTCTTCAAGCAAAATAAAACTTGTTATGCCAAGAATTTCTTGAACATGTTCGAACGTCAAAAAACCATTTGTAGTTAGTTGTTCGACCAAACCGATCGCATCTCTCATTCCACCGTCAACGTATCTACTAATAGCCTCCAAAGCCTTATCTTCAGCATTTATTCCCTCAATCTGAGCGATGTAATTTAATCTCGTCATAATAGCTTTTCCGGAAACACGTTTAAAATCAAAACGCTGACATCTTGAAATAATGGTTTCAGGAATTTTATGTGCCTCAGTAGTCGCAAGAATAAAATATGCATGAGCTGGCGGTTCTTCAAGTGTCTTAAGCAAAGCATTAAAAGCCTCCTTAGTCATCATGTGAACCTCATCTATGATATAAACTTTATATTTACTGCGAGTTGGAGAAAATTGTATCTTTTCTTTAAGATCACGCACTTCGTCAATACCTCTATTTGAAGCGGCATCAATTTCCAAAATATCAATAAGTCTTCCATCATTTATTTCAGTACAAAATTCACATTTATCACATGGTTCATAATTATCTTTCAAGTCAGTGCAATTCAATGCTTTGGCAATAAGCCTAGCTGTTGAGGTTTTCCCTGTCCCTCTCGGCCCTGTAAAAAGATAAGCATGAGAAATATTTCCGGACTTAAATGCATTCATCAAAGTAGTTTTGATATGATCCTGTCCAACAAGATTATCAAAATTATGCGGTCGGTATTTTCTATATAAAGCAATTTTTTCCATATGTTTTCTGCTTGGAAGAGCATACTAGCACATTCTTATTGCATATTTAATCTTTTTTTCAAATATTTCTCTTGAAAAATTTTGAGCATGTCGGCGGATAGTATGGGGCAAATAGAATTTTTCATTATACATAAGCCTTGCAAGTCCATCCTCCATCGCCTCAACAGTTTGCTCAAAAAAGAATTCTCCGGTCTTACCGGAAACAACAGTCTCGGTAACTCCACCTTTTCCATAAGCCAAAACAGGTTTGCCACAAGCCATTGCTTCAACAGGGGTAATTCCAAAATCTTCCTCACCGGGGAATATAAAAGCACGACAATTTTCCATATATTCTTTCACAGTTTCATCATCTTTAAATCCAAGAAAATCTATATTCTCACCGGCAATGCTTTCGAGATATTCTCTTTGAGGTCCGTCGCCTATTATGACTAGTTTTCGGCCTATTTTATTGAAAAGCTGAATAGCTAGATCAATTTTTTTGTACGGAGTTAAGGTGGAAACAATCAAGAAGTAATTTGAATTTTCTTCTTTCGCTCTAAATATCTCTGTTTCAACGGGTGGATAAACAATGTCACTATCCATTTTATAATATTTACTGATACGCTTTTGCACATGTCTGGAATTTGAGAGATATTTTACCGGCCTGTCTGCGGAGACAGCATCCCATTCTCGTAAATATTTAATCAACGGTGCATAAAGAAAAGCCTTAAACCCTTTAATATCATTTTCTTCGCGGTATTCATTGCTATAATCCCATGCATATCGCATAGGGGAATGACAGTAGCAAATATGTTTAGTGTTCAAAGGAGTAATAATCCCATGCGAATAAGCCCCACTTGAACTTATGACACAATCAAACTCTTCAAAATTAAAATTTTCAATCGCACGTGGAATTTTGTGAGTCAAGAGACGATAACGCTTTCTTATGAAACTTGGATATTTTTGCAAAGAAGAAGTGCGGACTCTTTCCTTTGGGAAAATATGTCCTACTTTTTTCTCGTCATAAAGTAAAGTAAAAATAGGTGCTGTCGGGAACATTTCTGCAAGTACTTTAAGAACACGCTCAGCACCTCCAAGCTTAAGCAAAAAATCATGAACTAAAGCTATTTTCATTTATTTAGCTGGTTTCACGGCTGGTGTTTTAGTAGCATCTTCAGTCTTTATCTTAGAATCATCTGCCTTTGGCACTACATCATTTTTTGATCCATCGGTAACAGGCGCTGTAGAGCTATCTTTAGCTGGAGCATTTACATCGATTCCTGAACATTTTTTCAAAGCTTCAGCAGTAATATCTTTCACTTCCTGATCCTGCTCGTACTTTTTTGTTATAGCCTCCATCCCTGTCTGATCGTCAGCATTAAATCCATAATTTGAGTATATAGCTTTTACTTTATCTGAAGTGTCCTTAGAAGGAGCCATAGGATTTTCTGAAGTGAAAATCAAACAAAGTGCTTCAGAAGTTGCACCAACAAAACGATCTTTTTCACTCCTAAAGAAATTTGTTAATTTACATCCGGACAACAAAAGAACAGTTGATATAAGAATTAATAAACCTTTTTTCATTTTAATGAAATTATAGAATAAGGGAGTCCACAAGAGAAATTATACATTTTTAAAAATAGGTGTCAAATTTCTCAAAACTTTTTGTGTTTAAGACATCATCTTTTGTAAGCCATCCACGTCTTGCATTCGAAACTCCATACTCCATAAGGTCAGGTTGATCTGTGCTATGAGAATCAGTATTTATAACAAATTTAGCGCCTTTATCTTTTGCAATTTTTATGAATTTATCAGGTAAATCAAGCCGTGAAGGACTAGAATTTATCTCTATAGCTACATGATTTTGAATACATGCATCTATTATTTTTTCCATATCAAATTCCATAGGAGACCTTTTGTTTATGAGGCGTCCCGTTGGATGTGCAAGTATTTTAGAATAGGGGTTTTCTATTGCAGTGATAAGCCTCTCGGTCTGCTCTTTAAAAGGCAGCCTTCCATACATATGAGCACTAATAACCACAATATCAAGTTCCTTTAGAACATCATCTCCAAAATCAAGAGATCCATCTTTTAAAATATCCACTTCACATCCTTTCAAAATTTTAATTTTTCCCTTAAGTTTTTTTTTAACTTCATCAATCTCTTTCCATTGTCGATGAATATCTTTTGTCCCCATTCCACCTGTAATTCCCATTATGGACGAATGATCTGTCAGGGCAAAATATTCATATCCCTTGGCTATAAATGCCTGCGCCATATCGTAAATACTGGCATCACCGTCACTATAAGTCGTATGTGAATGAAGGTCTCCACGTATATCTTTCAGTTCTACAAAATCCGGGAATTTTTTATTTTTTAATCCATATTCGATTTCACCATTATCATTACGAAGTTCAGGAATTATATAAGGAAGGCCGACACTTTTGAAAACTTCCTCTTCTTTTTTTCCGGCAATCATTTTCTCTCCTTTAAAAACACCATATTCGCTTACTTTAAGTCCCTTTTTCTTAGCCAGATCGCGAATTTTTATATTGTGATCTTTATTACCTGTGAAATAATGCATAGCAGCACCAAAACTTTCATCAGCAATAACACGCAAATCAATTTGTATTCCACTTTGTAGTACAACGCTTGATTTAGTGTCGCCTTTAGACAGAATTGTCAAAACCTCCCTATAGGAATTGAAATGTTTCATCACGGCATCTCTACTATTTTTAGGATTTTTTACTGTAACAAGAATATCAATATCGCCGATAGTTTCTTGTCTTCTACGAAGGCTTCCTGCATATTCAATTCTTTTCACTTCTTTACATTTTTCCATATAAGCAATAATCATTTTTGCCTCCTGCATTGCTTCTGAAATCAAATGTCTTTTTGTTGAAAAATACGCATGTTCAGAAATTGCTTTCAGTATTTCATTTTCTGTTTTTTCTCCCATGCCAGGCAATTCTCTAACCTTATGTTTTTCGCAAGCCTCCTTCAAATCATTTATATTTTTTATTTTTAGATTCAAATAAAAAGTTTTCACTTTTTTAGGCCCGACACCTCTTACTTCAAGAAGTTCGAGAAGACCTTTAGGTACGGATTTTTTTAATTCATCCCATTCTTTGCAGTCTCCAGTATTAACAAGTTCAATAATTTTATCTTTAAGTCCTTTGCCGATTCCAGGAATATTCTCAAGTTGTTTCGGATCTTTTGCAACGACATCACGCAAATCATAGGCAAAATTTAATATTACAAGCGCCGCTTTTCTATAAGCATTTATCTTGAAAAAATTATCACCTCGAATATCAAGGATGTCTGCCATCTCTTCAAATATTGAAGCAATTTTTTTATTATCCATGAGGGCGGATGTTACCAAACTTCATCCATAAATCTACACATTCCCTTTTAAAACATCCAGAGTTTTTTTTGCACACTCTTCCCAAGAGAACAAAGACAATCTTTCAAAGCCTTTTTTAGAAATTTCCTCGACATATTTTATATCATTTGCGAGTTTATCAAGCCCGTCAGCGATAATTTGAACATCATAAGGATCTGTGTAATGACATGCATCACCACCGACTTCAGGCAGACAAGAAACATGCGAAGTCAAAACAGGTTTGCCATAAGAAAATGCTTCTAAAATAGGAAAACCGAATCCTTCATACAAAGATGGAAAAGCAAAAAGTCTGCAATATTTCATAAAAGCAGCCTTCTCTTCTTGAGTGATATATCCAGGCATAATCACTCTGTCGGAAATTCCGAGATGATTCACAGTATTCAAAATTTTATCAAATCCAAGTCCTCTTTTTCCGGCAAGCACAAGATAAAAATCACCATTTTTCTCAAGGAATTTTTTGAAAGCTTGTACAAGTCTTTCAAGATTTTTTTTGCTTTCAAGTCGTCCTACAAAAAGAACAAATTTCATTTCTTTATTTATATGAAAATTTTTTAAAATTTCTGACTGCGAAAATTGTTTTTCAATTGTTTCATCTGAAATTTTTGAGGGAGTAAAACCATGGGGGATTACAACAAGTTTTTCTTCCGGACACTTGAAAAAATTCATCAAATCATTTTTTGTGGCAGTACTTGGAACAATAATGTAAGTGGCATGTTTAACCGCGTATTTAGTACTCCAATTCAAATAATTATATTGGAAAGAAGAATAAGCATTTTTTAAATATCGGAATGCAACATCATGTATAGTAATTACACTTCGTTTTGGCCTTACAAGAGGCAAAACATGGGATGGCACAAAAAGAACATCGATCTTGTTTTTCATCATTTCGATAGAAAGCCAAAAAAGAGTCCAAAGTCTTTTTGATTTTATTAAGACATTATGAATAAAATTTTTGTTCGCAATCTCGAGTTTTTCTTTAGAATAAAGAAAAATTTCATCATTCTCTTTTTCAATAATATCAAGCAACGAGTTTATGATATTAAAACTATACCACTCAACTCCTGTGGACTTTTCATGCCCGTATCTTGAAGCATCAATGCCAATTTTCATATATTTTTTTAGCCCGAGGGATTCTAGCAGAATACCAAAAAATCAACAATGCTTTTAGTGCCCTCTCGCAAGAGCCAAAACACAGATATACTTGATATTAGCCATTTTCAAAGCCTTACTACATTCATTAACGGTAGAACACGTGGTCACAATATCATCAATCAAAACAACAGTTTTATCGTTCAGGCAATTTACATATTCTTTTTTCAAAAAAATAGAATTTTGTAGATTTATAAGGCGATCAATTCTTTTTAATTTGGCCTGATCTTCTCTGTGATCTCGCCAAAGCGCATCACAAAAGTTTAAATTCAATTTTTTCGCAAAATTTTGCGCAAGAATTTTTGCATGATTTTCCCCACGCAATCTCATTTTTTCTCTGCTCATAGGCACTGGAACGACAATAACATTTTTATTTAAATCATAAAAAAATTTCGAAAATTGATTTTCAAGGGTACTTATAAAAAATTCATTGATGGATCTCAAAAATTTATATTTAAAATTAACAACAAGTTTTTGAAGTACGGTATTTCGGTCATATAGAAAACACAAAATCAATTGATCAAAATAAAAATTTTCGACACATTTATCACAAAGCTTACCGCAAAAATTTTTATTTTTACAATTCGGGCACCTTTGAAATCCAACAACCTTAAGAGAGTTTTTACAATTTAAGCACAAAAAATCTTCAAATTTTCCGCAGTTGATGCACCTTTTTGGGAATAAAATATCCAAAATCATGTCGATAGAATAAACCACCGACATTAAAAATTCTTAAAATTTTTCTAAAATATTTATTCTACAGGAACCGCTTGTCCAATTTTTTCTATGGTCAAAAATGCAGTATTTTCTCCGATCGGATCTTTATCAAGAATGACAGTAAGATCTCCTTTTGTGGCTTCAAGGCGTACACCTTCAATACCGTAATCTTTTAAAACATTATCTTTGACGTCCCATTTTTTCGCTCTCAAATCTTTTGCATATTTTTCAAAAGCATCTTTTTCTACATTTGTTATTTGAATAATAGTCCCACTATCAGCAGTTTTAGAGCCATCGAAAGTCGCATCTAGTTTCCCATATTTAAATTCAGGAATGTCAGCAGAAATACCTTTTGGCCATACGACGTCAGCTTCGCCATCTCCCTTTATTTTAACATCAACTCCACTATCACCTCCGATCAATTTTTCAGCTAAATCATTGCCGGACTTTTCAGCTACACGAGAAGTAACTCTACCGATTAATCCGCATCCGGAAAACAAAATAACTACACAAACAGAACAAATAAATATCTTTTTCATAGTCCCACTCCGTGCATTAAGTCTATAAAAGATGACATTTCGTCGCCGATATGTATTCTACCCAAAGTATAAAAATCATCTTCTTTGTTTATATCGTGGTAAACTCTATGCTCCGTAGTAACAGCATTCAAATAACCGTAATCCCTAACATGATTCTCAGCATTTTTTGAATGTGCACCACCTGGATATGCGAAAAATTCGACAGTTTTACCTGTTTCACCCTCAATTTCTGTTTTACTATCAAGCAATTCAATCTTTAAACTATTTTCACCAAGATGAGCAACATTTGGATGAAGCCTTGTGTGCCCACCAATAGTAAATCCTGCATTACTAAGATTCTTTACCATATCCCAAGTCATGTGATACTTATCCCCAAGCCATCTTGTCACTATATAAAAAGTGCCATCAAATCCATATTTTTCAAGGATCGAAACAGCATTGTCATATTGATCCAAATCTCCATCATCAAAAGTTAAAACAGTAGGATTTTCAGGCAAATCCCAGCCACAAGAAATAGCTTCATGGAATTGTTTCATAGGAATAACATTATAATTATTTTCCCTAAGCCATTTCATTTGCTGATCGAAAATCTCAGGAGTTACATAATAAGCATTGCGATATTTACTGTAACCAATATGGTGATACATCAAAATAGGGGCATACAGATGCTGTCTTGGCACAAACTTACATTCTTTTGTTTTTGCAGCACCGGCCTTAATACTGGTAAGAGAAGCCTTGCCAAACAAAGCAGGATTAGTGGCAAAAACACCTATAACAATAACAAAAATTGCGAATAAAAATATTAAACCAAACGACAAAGTCCTAATAGGTTTTTTCTTTTTTAAAATTTTCTTTTTAGGTGCCATGTCGCAATTCTAGCAGGAAAATAAAAGGTGGCAACTAATTAACTGACAAAATCAACTTTTCCTTATTCTCTTTACAGCATTCCAAACTAAAACAAATCCAATAACCATAGTTATGTACAAAATAATCAAAGGTATCTTTTGGCTTTTGAAATAATCGCTACCATAACCATAAAGCAAAGGTCCCAAGAAAACAGCTGCTTCAGAAACGACAGAAAAAAGTCCAAATTGAAATCCGGATTCGCTGCGTTCAATAATATTCGCATATTGAGAACGCAAATACGATTGACTGTTCCCGACAGCCAAAGCACCGGATACAAGGATTATACTTAAGCCGATTATGCCGGCATTGATAACTAAAAACATAATAGAAATTCCCCAAAGAACAATAGTGACTCCGATAAGTTTTATTACGTCAAATTTTCTTGTCAGATAACCTCCATACCAAGTTGCAGGGAATGCGATTAGCTGGACTAATAGCATACACATGCCAATTTTCATGGTTGAAAATCCAAATTCTTGGGACAAATAGATCGTGAAAAACAGTAAAATGACTGTAATACCTTCGCTGATAAACCAATATCCCAAAAATAATAAAAATTTATTGAATTTTGAAATTTCAACAGTTTTAACAACAGGAGATTTTTCATTTAATTGTATATCTTTAAGCCCATTTAACGAGTACACGGAAAAAATAATATAAAAGATTGCAGTACTCAAAAAAACAATAGGGGAATAATCATCGCCCGTTAATTTTTGCAAAATTATAGCAATAATAAGTGCCAATATTCCACCTATATAGCCAAATCCCCATGCAAATCCGCTATATTCATAGGCATTTTCTTTTGTAGACACATGCGGTAAAACAGAATCTGAAAGGGATAAGGAAAGAATAAAAACAGCATTTGTGAAAATATAAAAGAAAACAACATAATTAAAATCATGCTTTATGGCAAAAGAAAGCGCAGCCATACCAAAAAACGACAGAATGATCGACCATTTGAAAGCATGGAATTTACTTCTTTTATCGGAAAATCTGCCGATCAAAATTGCAAGGATAACTCCGATAATAGTGGATAACGCATTGGCAAACCCCCAAGAACTAAGAGAATATCCATGATTTAATAAAACGGAAGAAAAGAATGCAGGCAATAAAAAAGATGGATAAATCAAAAAATACGCCGAATTCGCAAAATCATAATAGGCCCATCTGATAATGCTTTTTGGAAATTTCATAAGAATTAAAACAATATGATATAATTCTACCATGAAAAAAATCATTTCAACAAATCCGGCAAAAAATTACGAAATTATTGGAGAAGTTGATGTTTCTTCGGATGAAGAAATAATTCAAAAAGTAGCACTAGCAAATAAAGCTAAATTAAAATGGAAAGAATTGGGAGTGAAAAAAAGAATAGAAATTCTTGCGCCTCTATATGGAAAATTCGAAGCAAAAAAAGATGAATTTGCCGCTCTTATCACAAAAGAAATGGGCAAACCCATCACTCAGAGTAAAGGGGAAGTACAAGAAGTTGTAAGTGACATCAAATGGTTCTTGGAAAATGGTGAAAAGGCTTTGAGTAATGAAATAACTTATGAAGATAAAGAATCATTACACCAAATTGTTTACGAACCATTCGGTGTAGCAGCGGTAATCACTCCATGGAATTATCCTTTGGATATGTTTGTTTGGGGAGGGATTCCAAACCTAATTGCGGGAAACACGGTTGTCTACAAAATTTCAGAAGAATGTCCGCTTGTCGGGAAACTTATAGAAGAAGTGATGTCATCAGGAAATTTACCGGAAGGCGTATTTGCTGAAATTTACGGAGGAGGGGACATAGGTCGCAAATTAGCAACAAGTGACGTGGATTTAATTTGGTTTACTGGAAGCACTTTAGCAGGAAAAGACCTTTATAAAATCGCTGCCGAGAAATTTATCAAAGCAATTCTGGAAATGGGAGGTTCAAGTCCTGCAGTATTATTTGAAGACATAGATTTGGTAAATGTCATTCCTGAGATTTACGCAGAAAGATTTAGTAATTGCGGACAAGTATGCGATGCCACAAAAAGGCTTATAGTTCATGAGTCAATTTACCATGAAGTAGTTGAAAAATTAGAAAAAGAAATTCAGAAAAAAACAGTTGGGGATCCCGATGACGAGAAGACTGATCTCGGAAGCTTAGTAGCGGAGAGGCAATTAAAGTTGATTAAAGAACAAGTTGAGGATGCAAAGGAAAAAGGAGCAAAAGTAATTCATGTCGGACAAATTCCGGAGAATTTAAAAGGAGCTTTTTACGTGCCAACACTTTTGACAAACGTAGATAGAAATATGCGAGTATGGAAGGAAGAAGTTTTCGGCCCCGTGCTGCCGATTATGTCATTTAAAACTGAGGAAGAAGCCATAGCATTGGCAAATGATACTGTTTACGGACTTGGTAGCAGGATTTATTCAAAAGATCTCAATTGCGCAAAAAGAGTAGCATCAAAAATAGATGCTGGGACTGTTGAGATAAATAACGTCAGTCGTTGGTTACACTGTAACCCTTTTGGTGGATTTAAAAATTCAGGCATGGGAAGAGAGCATGGAACAGTCGGATTCAGGGAGCTATGCCAAATAAAAGTGATTGCAATGCAGAAATAATCTTGAAAACAGTGGCTATTTGTTGACTTTAGGCTCAATATATGTTAAAATAATAGTGCAAATTATTAACATACACTAATATGTCAGCAGAAAATAATGATGAAGGCCAAATTGAAGATATTGATGATTTACAGTTTACAGCATTTGACGAACTAAAAGGTGAGGCGCCAAAAACAGATTTCAGACATAAATTGAGAACTGCTTTTGATACTGTCTTTAGATGGAGACCGGATTTGATATATCTAAGGAGAGAATTACAGTTTTTGCCATTCCCCGATAATGATGGGTACTTTATGTTTAAAATGAAAGGTGACAGGAAACCATCTCGAACTAGTCTTTCGTCACAGTCATCTCAGGGGGAGATAGAAAAAGTAATAAGTGCATTTTTAACTTTGCGTGCTCTAACTGCAGGAGAACACGGTTATAATGAGGTCGTAGCTAAGAGGTTGACTGTTATGAAACAAAACATCGCAAGACACACTCAAGCCACAATGATTGCAAATCCTAGCCAGGGAAAAGCATGCGAAGAATACAGCAAACAACTACTAAGAATGGTAGAAATACTCGAAAATGTTATCAAGACCTCTCCTGGTAAGACTATGAATTAATAGTATTTTGATTTTTCATCTTGGTGGACACTAGTGGGTTCGAACCACTGACCTTCTCGACGTCAACGAGACGCTCTACCAACTGAGCTAAGCGTCCACAAATATTAGCAAAGCGAGCTAGATTCTATATGTGATAGACAAAGTTGTCTAGCCAAATAAACAGGATTAAGGTATAATCTCGAAGAAATTAAAAAAAACTATATGGATCCACAAAATACTCAAGGAGCAGGTGCTCAACCCGCAGGTCAAAATCCACAAGGACAAGGGCAAACACAACCACCACAACAAGTACCTCCACAAGGAGCAGTACCACCAGGAATGTATCCACCTCAAGGTTATCCACAAGGAGGTATGCCAGGCGCATATCCACCGGGAATGTATCCGCCGCAAGGCTATCCGCAGGGAGGAATGCCGCCAGGAATGTACACGCCACAAGGTTATCCACAAGGAGGAATGTACGGTGATATGGGACAAGGTTTCGGAGGAGACATGGGAATGGGAGGATTTCCGCAGGGAGGAATGCCACCACAAGAGCCTGAAGACACTACTCCTGCAAATTTCCAGCTTGGTACAAAATTTGTAGCGCCACTAAAGATAAAATTGCCAAAGCATGATATGAATTTTGATGAAGCATATTTTGTTAAGCTTTTAGCAGGTTCGATTTCACTTTCAAGAGAGGAGAAAAAAAGAATTATAGAATCAGTTCCAAAGCTAAAACAATCTCAAATTGACGAGCTTATCAGTATCTTTGAAGAGGAAAAAGAAAAATTTGCAGCACTGTCAAAAAAACATGTTCCTCAGCTTGAAAAACTTGCTCAACAGCACTATAACGAATGGATAGATTTGGAGGCTGAATACGAACAATCTCAAAAGAAAAACGAAGATCAGGACAAAGCTGAAGCTATTAGAAAACAATTAGGCTTGTAAAAATATTTAAAACCTCACAAAACATATGAAAAAATTAATACCAATATTTTTAGTTCTATCTGTATTTTCAGGATGTAGTTTTTCTACGCAAACTTCAGACAAATCCCTAAGCACGGCAGGGAATAAAGCCTTGGATCAACAATTTTATGATCAAGGTGTTAAAACAACTGATTTCAGTCAATGTAATCAAATATTGGATAAGGCAATGAAAGAGGAATGTGCACGCATAGTAAATGCCGGAAAAATTACAGCAGAAGCGGTAACAAAAGTCGACATAACCTTGTGCAAAAAAATTGATCTAGAAAGATATAGAATGGCTTGCGAAAGTCAAGTGCAGCCAGTATTGGATGCAAAGACATCAAACGAAAATAGAACGCAAATAGAAAAACAAGCTTATGAACAGAAAAACTATAAAATTTGTGACCAAATAAAGGATGAAAATCAAAAAGTTTCATGCAAATACAATGTAGTTTCAGATTTAGTAATATCAAAAAAAGACCCATCACTATGTAATGTGATAGGTCCAAAAGATATTATTGATAAGTGTAAATCTTTAGTTAAGTAGTTTTTATAATTTAGGATTGTAGCAAACAGCTCCGACTTTGAAATATTTGGTAGAACCGGAATTGTTTTTAAAATTTGCCCAACATGTTCCACCGTAAATATAAAGACCACTAACCTGCATATCACCGGATTCATTACTGTATATAGTAGTACCAGGATCTGCAGAATAAGAATTCACAAAACAGCTTACTGCTGTCCCTCCAGCATTACAGGCATAATTCTTTGATGCGAATCCTGCATTTGCAACAGAATAGGCTGCAGCATTAAATTCTGTAGTATAAGTTCCAAACCCTCCGGTCGCAGTTACTTTTCCGGTTACAGCAAGATTATCATTTATGCTTACATCTCCAACTGAATTTGATATTTTACCTGTCGCATCAATATCGGCAAAAGTACTGGTCCCAAGGGCGGAAAACCCTTTCATGAAGAGAGAACCTGCTCCATACAAAGCAATTTTGCCATATGAAATAATATCTCCGTTGGTCTGCAAAGACCCTGTAAGCGTAAGATAAGAGGGAAGATCTCCAGCCTTAGCAACTAAACTAACCGTTCCTCCGTCAGGATCAGGAATATCAATTTGCTTATTAATTTTTAGAGGGCTGTCTACGTTTACAGAACCACCGCCGGTGTGGCTTTTAAGACTGTCAGTGGCAAGATAAGAACCAAGAATATCCAATGCATTATTTACATTGATTGTTCCTCCAGAATAACTTTTTACAGTATTCGTAGCAACAGCACTAGTAACATCAAGCGCATCATCTATTTTGACATTTCCAGAATTATTGCCGGTTGAATTTTTTATTACACCATTTTGCATATCCAAATTACCAGCTGAAAGTTTTAGTCCATCAGGATCACTGACATCAACAGGAAATCCACCTGTGGAATTTTTAATTGAACTTGAAGAAGCCACATCAAGATCAGTATTACCACCTGGAAGCTTGATACCAAATATTGTTACTGGATCACTGCCATTATTGGAATTTCGAATATACCCGCCTGGTATATCCAAACTTGATGGAGCATCTTTACTTCCAATCACAACCTGCTGCTTGCCCATAACATTCAAATATAGCGATTGACCAAAAGCCACTATATCATCACCATCCATAAAAATCCCTTTCCTAGGAGAATTTACAGGATCGTTTTTTAAAGTCAGCATTCCTCCAGTGGCATCATTAAGAACTTGATTATTAGGAGAAGCATAGACATTAGTTTCAGCAATCTTAACAGACCCATTAACATTAACCCCACTAAACGTAGGACTTACGTCAGCCCCTGGAGGCTGATATGTTGGAGCGCCGAATGTTGCGTTTATACCAAAAAGTAAAACTCCGGTCACAACTGCGACAGAGCTTGAAATGATAGCACTTTTTAGATATCTGTTATTCATTTTGTTTTTGTTTTAGATTTTTATCTATCAAGATTATACCACAAAATGACACAAATAACAAATGCTAAGTAGCCATCAATCGCCTACTCCGCATTTACAGCATCCCTCACCTGAAAATCTATATTTTCTGCCAAACCTGGAATAGTAGGCGCCCAAGCGGGCCAGCTTTCGATTTCGACTTTATTTATTTCCGGAAGATTTTGAATATAATTTTTTGCCTCGGTTATATTTTTCCCGACAATATGCTGTCTTATTTTTTCAAGGAATTTGGCTCCATTATCAGAAGTAGGATCTATAGAATACTCTTCTATACCTTTGATATTAGCCGTGAGTTTTACTTTACCGGAAGCAGCGTCTTTTTGGAAAATTCTATAAGTTGAAGAATCCTCGTTTATACGAAGAAGTTTCTTCTGCGGACTTTTTTTCATCTCAAGCTCCTGCACAAGTATAGAAATCATTTCATTGGAATCATAATAAAGCCCTTTTACATGCACATTTGCTGTAACATTAAATTGATTCATCTCCTTGTTGGTGATATCCGTAGGCGCATTGATACTCACATCACCTATTTCTATAGCACCATCGCCTTCTAGAAGACTGTACTTTGAAGAATCTCCACCTGCGAGCTTGGCTTTATCTTGCATTACAAGTTTCAATTCCTGTATTGCATCTTTCAAGACCTCATCTTTTGCTCTTGATTTAGCGGCTTCAATATCTTTATCAGAAACAAAACTGACATAATCTGTGATACCTCCGGCCATAGGAGCTGTATTTTCTGCATAAATTTTTGATTTACTGTCATCTCTAAGTCCTGGCAGAGAAAATCTTGTAGGCCCGATATTTCCCTTTGCGCCAACAATACTTCCATATGCATCAGTTGGATCGGCAGACACAAATGCCTCGATTTTCCCGGGACCTGTCGACGATGCCGGTGGAACAGTAGTTCCATTTGGAATTCTGAAAACAATTCCTTCTTTGGTCTGAAATCTTGTCTGTGCTATTAGCGGCCAGGAATTATTTGATAAATTATATATCATGATTTTTCCGCTTGCATTAGCTCCTTTCTCTGATATTTTTTTGCCGGTCGCATAATGTGTAATAGTTTTTGTGACAGTTGTTTCGATAGGATAACTTGCTATCATATGAGGATCCTTTGCTTGAAGTTCCGCAGCATTTTTTTGGGCATCGGCAAGTGTTATATTTACTGATTTTTCAAGCACACTAGCGGCAGGAGTTACATAGATCGTAACGCCTGGTAGAGCTATATATACAACAACAAGCAATACACAAAGAGTCGCGACAATAAGCCCTATAAGGGCTTGCCTGTTTGGCGCCACAATAACAAATTTACTTTTTGGTTTATCTTTTTTTGGTTGTGATTCTATTTTTTTTATATCCAGAGTTTTTTTGAATCCTTTGAACTTTTGCAAAATCTCACTTATGGAAATTTTCTTTTCAGACATCCTTGTTGGAGCATCTTCTTCTAAAGAATTTACGCTTGCTTTTAGTGGCGTAATTTTTAATTTTTCATCGGTTACTTCAGTTGAAAAAAGCACAGGCTTGCCTTCGGCTTCCCTGTTATATACAGGAATCCCGATCTGCGCAGCCATATAAATGCCATTTTTATCATTGGTAATCAGATACAGCAATTTACCGTCATCTTCCATTTTCCTTTTCAAAATTTTCAAATTTACAACACTTTGAAAAAGTATCGATCTTTGCGGAACAACAATATAAATATTCTTCATTTTTAGAGGACGGATTTTATCGTAAAGAGTTGTGATTTCGTCATCTATATCAGCATACAAAACTTTCTTTTTTGAAATGAGTTCGGGCTTTTCAACTTCTTCGATGTAATCACTTACGTCCTGTTTTACCTCATCCTGAGGCTCTAAATCGCCACTTTTTTTTATTTTTTTACCGTTCATTGATTTTTTTATGCAATTATATTTGCATCAGGCGAACAACTTTTTTCAGTACTTTCGAAAGCAGTTGTTCTTCGTTCATAAACTCCAGCGCTAGGTTTGCCAGAGCCATAGGCATAACGTCCTGAGGATCTTTTAGAAGTTTTGTCTCATCAAGCAAATTGCTGATAAGTTTTGTATTTAGAAAATTTACTTGTGGCTTTCTCGTAAAAGGAAGGCCTTGATACCATTCACGGCTATCCAATGCCTCTTTTATCTCAGGCAAATGAGAACCACCGCCTGAAAGAAGCACTTTTGAAGGAAGAGAATCAAGCTCGGCAAAATCTTCAAGTGTCAAAACAACACCAGAAAGCCAAACATCTGCATCGATCTTCATAGCTTCACGTACTATTTTATTTGATTGCCTTTCGAGTTTATCATTGCTGTAAGCCAATTTTATCTCTTCGGCCTCTTTGTAGGCGATATTCAAACTTTGAGAAAGTCTTTTGGTGAAAGTTCTTCCACCAACTGTAAACATTTTTGTGCCTTCTACTGCGCCATTTCGTACAACTGCAACATTTGTAGTCCCACCTCCAATATCAATAAAAACAGCGCTAAACTGCCCTCCATCTTCATACCCAAGCGCACGAGTAAGAGCATAAGGCTCAGCCGCAATGGCAAGAAGTTCTTTGTCTATTTCTGCCGCAATCGTCTGAAGCGCACCATAATGCACTAGGGGAGCGAACGCATTGAAAATACTTAAAGTGACTTCCTTTCCTTGGAATCCAATCGGATTCGTGACCCTATATCCATCAATTCTCACATCCACAATCGCCGCATTTACAAGTTTTACATCAATTTCACTGTATCCAGTCTCATGTGAAAGTTGGCTTCGGACAGCGTCAAAAGCTTTCCATTGGACTTTGTGTACGATATTTTTAAGTTCTGAAAGATCGATTTTGCTGTTTGCATCACGTCGAATATAGCTTGTTGTATTTGTCGCACCTTTCACAAGTTCTCCGGAAATTCCAAGAATCATTTTCTTCGTAGAAACATTTGCCATATTCTCGGCTTCTCGTATAGCGCTGTGGCAATTTGCGATCACAGAAGCGATATCTGTGACGACACCACTATTCATATCTCCGAGTTTTTGCTGTTTTTTCCCGACTCCAAGAATTCGTCCTTTCTTGCCATTTGCCTCACAAACAAGCGCTTTCACGAAATCGGTGCCTATATCAAGCGCCAAAAAATACGAGTCGCTGGTTTTCTTCTTTATTCCACGAAAAAGTCGGAACATATTTTTTATTGATTTTTAACTAACAAAATATACGAAAAATATGGACAAAAAGCAAGGTTGTAACGCAAAAAAGCCATTTAAACTATTTGTTTACAGAAAATCTTGATTTATTTTACAAAATTGTTATTATTTACATGGAAAAGGCTTTCGGCCGTGGTTTATACACCACACTTAGCGGAGAGCCCTTTTTCTTTATATACTTACAATTGGGAAAATTGATATCAAAAATTTTTGATTGTTTTTCTTATTTTCCTTAATTTGCACACAAAATAGTTCATTTTCTTTTGTCATACCGATAAAACGATGAAAAATTTCACCAGACTTGTTTGGATTTTCCTTCGATTTTGGATCAAATCTTGTATTTTGAATAAGGTCTATCCCCGCAGGAAAATACCGAAGCCTCCTAGCCCTGTCCTTCCAATTTTCTTTATCAAAAAGATGTTGCCAAAAAAGTTCAAGAAATATCTTGTCTTTCTTGAAATATGCAGATCTTATGTACGTCCTTCTTTTACTTTTACGCCTTATCTTCTTATAAACGTCTAAAGTCTTTTGATGAAGTTCTTTGAAATCTGTTCCCGCAAGTTTCTTACAATTTGTTTTATATACTTTCGTCATTTTTCGCTACGTTATTTCGGTTAACGTAGCAGACGAAGATTAAATTTTTATTAAAAAAAGTTAAAATCTATTTTCTTGAACTTTGCATAAAAATCATTATTATTCTAACGGAAAAGGACTTTCGGCCATGGTTCATACACCACAAACTGGCGGAAAGCTTTTTCTTTGTACAGTAGTTATACTTCACCCAAATCGCTGATAACATCACTCAAAATTCTGTTTGCATGTTGAATGTCTTCTCTAGTCGTACGATTCGTACAATTATTCCAGTAATCAGTCCCTGCATATTTATTTAAAAACTTTTCGCATTCCGCCTTAACTAATGGATCAGCAATAAGATCTAGCGCTAAATATAGCGGCCCAATAATAGCGGCCCAATAATAGCGGCCCACCAGTTAATCCTTACTTTATATAGTCCACCACCACGTAAGATTTGTTCAGGAATCTCATCAGAATAACCATCACGCAATAAGGTGAGCTTATTAGCCAAATCATGTTTTTCTTGGTCTAATTCTCCTGAGTCGGGTGATTTCATAAAAATTTATTATTTATCACTGATACCACTCAGTTCCACTCTCAAAAGTAACTTTGTTTTTTTGCTTCTCCTCAAACCTTTCAAAACCAAGCGAAATGAGTTTATCTATTAAGTCAGCATACTTTATTCCGCATGTAGCCATCATTTTCGGATACATGCTTATGCTGGTAAAGCCGGGCATTGTATTAATTTCATTCAAATAAATGTCACCGGAATCCAAATCTATAAAAGAATCGACTCTCGCAAGTCCAGAACAATCAAGCAGTTTATAGGCTTCCACGCTTACTCTTTGGATTTCTTGTGCAACTTTTTTATCCAACCTTGCTGGAATTTCAGTTTTTGAAACTCCATTTACGTATTTGTCATAAAAATCATAAAATTCTCCACCAACAATTACTTCTCCGACAGGGGATGCAATAGGAGAATCATTTCCAAGTATCGCACATTCGATTTCCCTTACATTAAGCCCTTTTTCCACAAGAATTCTACTGTCAAATTCACATGCAAGATTGATAGCTTTTTTCAAATTTGCAAGAACTTTTACTTTTGAAATTCCAACAGAAGATCCCATATTTGCCGGCTTAATAAAACACGGAAAACCTATCTTTTTCTTTATTTCTTCAACGATTTTTGCAGATTCTTGTCTCCAAGCTTTTCTATTAAACCCAATATATGGAACGACTTTTAACCCTGCAGCTTCCCACAAAGCCTTCGTCTGAAGTTTATCCATGGAAGTTGAAGACGCCAAAACGCCACATCCGACATAAGGAATATGCAAAATGTCGAAAAGTCCCTGAATCGTGCCATCTTCTCCGTATGGTCCATGCAAAACCGGGAAAGCAATATCAAGTCCAAAAAATTTATCTTTTACGTAAAATCCGATTTTTTTTGGATTTGTAGAAAGTGTGATTTCGCTAAGATTTTTGAAATTATGTTTTTTGAAAGATTCAAGACAATTCGCTCCTGTCAGCCATTTTCCGTCAGTAGTGATTCCGACTTCTATAACGTCATATTTCTTCGGAGAGATTGCTGAAATTACGCCAGAAGCAGAAACAAGAGAGACCTCATGTTCTCCACTTTGCCCTCCAAATATGACACCTATTTTTATTTTTTTTGCCATAATTTATTTAGATTATACGTGGACTATTATACATAAATTCGCGGAATTCTGTCATTAATTCTTGTTGTGATTTCATAGTTTATTGTTGAAGCCCATTTCGCAAATTGTTCAGCAGAAATAACTTCATCTCCATCATTACCAAGCAAAACAACCTCTTCTTCAAGTCTTGCCTCAGGGATATCTGTCACGTCGACCATTATTATATTCATACAAACTCTTCCACGAAGAGCGGCTCTTTTCCCATGAATTAGCACATGAGAATTGCTAATCCCTCTATCATATCCGTCGTAATATCCGACAGGCAAAATCGCGATTTTTGTTTCCCTAGTTGTCTTATAAGTGCATCCATATCCTATAAATTCACCATTCGGAATAACTTTTATCTGTGCAATTTTCGTTTTCCAAGAAATGGCGGGAGCAAGAGAAATTTTCATTTTTCTTTCACTTGAAAAAGACAAGAAAGTCTCATCGGATGGCCACATTCCATATGTCGCAATTCCTGGACGAACCATCTCAAAATGCGTTTCCGGAAAGAGAAGTGTCGCGGCAGAATTTGCAGAATGTTTTAACGGAATTTTTATTCCCAAATTTTCAACCATCGCCGCAATTTCATTAAATTTCTTTAGCTGATTTTCTGCATAAGAATGGTCTTTTGTGTCTTCTATATTCGCAAAATGTGTAGAAAGTCCTTCTATTTCAAGATTTTTGAAACTCAAAATGTATTGAACAAAATCTACAATTTCGTCCTTGATAACTCCTTGCCTGTTATTTCCGGTCTCAATTTTGATGTGAATCTTTGCTTTTTTCCCTGACCTATCAGCGATTTCTCCAAGTCTATAAACTGTCTCTTTATTGTAAACAACAATTCTTAGATCAAGATTCAAAACCTCTTCAAGATCAGAAAGTGCAATATATCCAAGCACATAAATTGGTGCAGTAATACCGGCCTCTCGGAGTGTACGAGCCTCATATAAAGAATTCACACAAAGCCAGTCTGACCCACTTTCAAGAAAAATTTTAGATGTCTCGATAAGTCCATGCCCATAAGCATTTGCCTTTACACAAGGAGCCAAAATAGTGCTTTCTCCAACAAGATTTCTAAAGGTTTTTATGTTTGCTTTAAGAGCGTCTTTCGATATTTCCACCCAAACCAAATTTTCCATAAAATTTTATTAACGAAGAAAACATACATCAAAAGCCGAATAAAGCCCAAAAACAGACGGTTGACCGAAATAGGAAAACATGTTAAAATACACACGATCAAAACAAATATTTAACCAAAACAAATATGAAAAAGCTTTCGCTTTTGTTTCTATTAACAGCGATTTTTATTAATGGCTGTTCTTTTATCAAAAGTAATGAAATCAAAACTTCCGCATTCATAAGCGAAAGTTCGGCATCAGATTTTTCAACTTCTTCCACAGATCAAAAAGGCAGTTCAATAGACAATCAATCCACAAAGGATGGAGCTACTTCTAGTACTGATATGAAATGCGACACAAGTGGAAATTGCGAAAAGCCTAATTGGCAAGATAATTCGAAAGACAATTTCAAGGATAATTCAACAGATGAAAAAAATCATCCAAATTGTGATTCTTCCGGAAAATGCTGGGACGGTAAGGAAGATAAAACTGATCACAGTGATAACGGTGATCACAAGAATTGGAACAACGATAAAAAAGATCAAAATAATGCAACAGATTGTTCATCAGGAGGAGGAAAAGACTGCAATAACAGCTCTTTCAAAGATAGCTCTAAATATATTGAAAGATTCAAAAAAGAAATAGCAATGGATCAAAAACAATTCGACAAAAGTAAAGAATTTCTGACAAAAGAGTCGAAGACAGCAGACAAAGAAACAAAAGCAAAAATCGATGAATATTTTGCAAATCACGAGAAATATGTTTCTTTGGAAAACGATCTTTTAAATGCAATGACTGCGAATAGCGATATGGACACTATAGATTCACTAAGAAGTAGTTTGGAAGATTTGAGGATGATAATGGATGATTTTTGGCAATGGTATCAACCAAAACAAGAACAAAAATGGGCAGGTCAAATGTTTGATGATGTGGAAAATGGCATAAAAATGATGAAAGAAAAAGAATATAAAAATATGACAGATGACCAAAAAGCAAAAGTTGATGAACTGATAAAAGCAGCCGAAAGCATCATATCTGACGGTAAAGCTGCTCAAGATAAAGGAGACGATAAAGCGGTTCATGATGCGCAAGACAAATTAAATCAATTGATGATGAAAGCCGAAGATTTATTTGGAAGACCAAAACCAAAATTTGAAAGTATGGGATTTGATAAACAAGTCGACACAAAGTTTACTGAAATATCAGCAGATATGAGCTATGCAAAGCAAATGGAATTGGTTAAAACAATTCTTGCGGCAAATCCTGATATGATAAAAGAAATTTTAGCTTCAGATCCTGTGTTGGCGGAAAAAACAATGAAAATATTAGACAAAGTCCCTGAGACGATGCAGGGCGACTTTTTGAAAGACAAAAATGATCTATCAAATGTATATGAAGAAATTTTAAAAACAAACAGCAAAATTGCTGATTATAAGGATGCAATTCTTGGATACAATTATTTCGGAGATGCATCGAAAAAGTTAATAAAAATGCTTGGAAAAGTTCGTGATGGGTCTCTTTCACTTGAAGATTTATCATCAGAATTAGATGCACTCAAGCAGGACTCAAAAGAATCGAAATACACAAATGGGATAGTTTCATTTAAAGATTACGATGACAGCGACTGGTATTATGAGCCTGTTGAAGGCATGAAAAACTTTTTGAAAGGAAAAGAAGGGGATAGGTTTGCGGGTGCAGACAGAATTACTTTTGCGGAAACATTAAAAATCACACTTGAAAGATTTGGATTTGGACAGTCACAAGGTGAAACCTCGTATGCAGGTGCGAAAAATCATTGGGCAAAAGGATATTACGCAAAAGCTGAAGAATTGGGCATCACATTGCTAGATCCTGATAAATTAATCACACGTGGAGAAATGGCAAAATTGATTGTCGAAGCTACGCTAAAAACACCTACATCACATTCAAGCTCAAGCTTTGGGGATGTTGATACATCAAATGAATATTTCAACTACATAGAAACATTGAAAGATTACAAAATTGTTAGCGGCGATTCTGCAACAGGAATGTACAGACCTGATGATAATATAAACCGCGCCGAAACTGCAAAAATCGTAGAATACGCCTACGAAACATTGCAGTTGCAAACTCTTGACGTAAGCAAAATCAAGGAATTGGCAAAGTAGGAAAAGTCGACTTGTAGAAGATAGTTTTTGCTCGAGCAATCATTGCATTGCCTGTGACACTTGAATATGGAATTTATCCGAATAGGAGATGTGTTTGAGAGCAATAGCTTGTTATGCTTTTGAGCCGATCATGTATCGGCTCAAATTTGCGAAATCGTACATGTTAGATTTTGCAAATGGCATAACCTATTGAGATCAGATACATCTTCTATTCGGATAGATTCCAAGCTATTGTCACAATTTCGCCAATTTGCTATACTGACAGCCCAAAAGAACTAACCAAATTCACCTATGTTTGGAAACATGAACAATTCACCATATCAGGCTTATTCAAGCGCAAAACTTTCTCCTACATTTTTTGGAAAAGTTATGCTGTTTTTTGTAGTTGCAATAATTTCATCAATCGCAGGAATTTTTGTGGCTATAAATTTCCTTTTTAGCTACTTCATGTCGGCTCCTTGGGTTATGTTTTTGTTCTTTGCAGCAGAGCTTATTTTGGTTTTCACGGCTAAAATGTGGAGCACCAGAGTGCCTTTAAATCGCTTCTTGTTCGCATTATTCACCTTTATTAGTGGGATTACGGTAGCTCCACTAATCGCAATCGTGGCAGCATCTCCTGCAGGGCTTGTAATCCTCGCAAAAGCTCTAATTATAACAGCATTTGTGTTCACAGCAGTCGGAATAGTTGGGTATACGACAAAAATGGATCTTTCAGGAATGAGAATGTTCTTGATGATAGGTATAATAGGAATGATTATCACTGGACTTGTTGGCATATTTTTCCCATGGGGAAATGTTTTTGAAATGTTTTATGCCGGCATAGGAGTGCTTTTATTTGCAGGATTCACGGCGTACGATTTTCAAAAAATCAAAATGTATCCTGAAGACAGATATGTCGATGCAGCACTTCAGCTTTATCTCGATATTTTTAATTTATTTATTTACGTATTAAGGCTTTTAATGGCCTTAAATAGAAGAAACTAAGATGGACAAACTGATTTTCAAAATTTCGCATATATTAGAGAGCCAGGTAGGTAATAGTGAGGTATATTCATTTGATGTCCCAATCGCACTGGATAAAATAGAAAAAGATGGCAATGTCACAGGTAAAATAGAAATTATGAGAATAGAGGACGGACTTAACGTAGTTGCAAGAAATATTGAAGTAAATCCAAAGTCAAACTGTGCAAAATGCTTAAAAGCCTTTGCTCCAAAAGTAAAAGTCGCATTTGCAGAAAGACAATTCAATATCAATAAACCGGACAAAGTAGAAGACGAGAACGACATATATCTGATAAATATGAAAAATTACACTATAGATGTTACAGAAATGCTAAGACAGGAAATAATATTGCATTTTCCGGCAATTTCGGTATGCTCGACTAGCTGTAAAGGCTTATGTGCGTATTGCGGAAAAAACAAGAATCTGGCAAAATGTACATGTTCAGAGCCTGATGAGGCTGATTTTGAAGAAAATAAGCCACTTAAGGCACTAAAAGAATTTTTTAATAAAAAATAATCATGGGAAAGAAACCAGTACCAAAGAAGAAAACCTCGGCAGCGAGGTCAGCACGAAGATACGGAAGCTTTAAGACAAAAACATTAAAAAAGCTTTCAGGGCTTACTGCACTCATATCATGCCCGAACTGCAAATCAAGAATTCCTTCTCACAGGGTTTGTCCGGATTGCGGTATGTACAGAGGAAGACAGATAATCGACAAGAAGAAACAAGTAGACAAGATCACAAAAGTAAAAGCTTAAAAATATGTCCAGTTTCAGGCATCTTGCCAGAACTTGCGTAATGCAGACTTTGTTCGCATATGAATTTCGTGGAGAAAATCCCGATGCATTCATTGAACGGATTTTGGACGAATTTGCACCAAACATAAAAGATAAAATATTCGCAAAAGAAACTCTCAAAGGTGTAATTAAACATAAGAAAAAACTGCTAGAAATTATAACAACTTTCGCTCCACAGTGGCCAATCGATAAGATTGCAAAAATAGATCGCGCAATTCTTGAAATAGGAGCTTATGAAATTTTATACTCAAAAGAAGTTCCGGAAGTAGTAGCCATAAACGAAGCAATTGAAATTGCAAAACATTTTGGAGATGATAACAGTCCAAAATTTATAAATGGCGTTTTAAGTAGTATAATGAAATCAACATGCAAAACTTCAAAGACCTCGAAAAAAAAATCGGAATAAATTTTAAAGACCAGAAATTGCTGGAAAATGCTTTTATTCATCGTTCATATATAAATGAACATAAAAAAGAAGGCATTTCAGACAATGAAAGACTGGAATTCTTGGGCGATGCGGTACTGGAATTAGCTGCAACAAAATATCTTTTTGATACATGTCCTGGAGATAAGGAAGGCGAATTAACAGCACTTCGCGCGGCACTTGTGAGAGGGAAAAATTTGGCAACAGTTGCGGAAGAATTAAATCTTGGAAAATATTTATTTTTAAGTCATGGAGAAGAAAAATCCGGAGGAAGAAAAAAGAAATATATATTGGCGAACACAGCAGAATCACTTATTGGCGCGATTTATTTGGAACATGGATATTCAATGGCGGAAAAATTCATCAAAAAATTCATACTAACAGGACTGGATGAGATAGTCGAAAAAGGGCTACATATTGACGAAAAATCATTGTTTCAGGAAATTTGTCAGGATAAAGAAGACTTCACTCCGTATTATGAACTTATAGAAGATAGCGGTCCGGATCATGACAAAAAATTTATAATGGGAGTTTATATAAGGGAAAAACAAATAGCAAAAGGGACAGGTTCAAGCAAACAAAAAGCCGAAAATGATGCAGCAAAAAATGCACTGAAAGTTCTTAATTGGCAATAAAATAAATGCAAAAATTTGACGAAAAATCATGCGGGCTCGTCGTCTTCAGAAAAGAGAACAACGAAAATCTTTTTCTTGTTTTGAAATATCCAGGAGGACATTTCGATTTTCCGAAAGGTCACGTAGAAAAAGAAGATTCTTCGGAAAGAGCTACAGCATTGAGAGAACTTGAGGAAGAAACGGGGATTAAAAATTTAAAATTTATAGAAGGATACAAAGAAGAAATCTCATACATTTATAACAGAAAAAATAAATTATCAAACAAACATGTAATATTTTTTCTTGGAGAAACAGAGGAAAAAAATGTGACAATATCTCATGAGCATACAGATTATTATTGGTTGCCTTATGACGAAGCACTTGCAAAACTTACTTTTGATAACGCAAAAAGTCTTTTAAAAAAAGCGAAAAGTTTGTTATGATGAAAAAAATCAACTTAATAAACTTTTGAAAATGATAATAAATTTTGAAAACAAAATAACAACAGGAAAACATGTTTTAGTGGTTCCTGTCTTTGAGGGCGATTTTAAAAAAGATGTAAAAGAGTTGCCAAATAAAATATCCGAGTTTTTGTCTAAAATAAGCGAAAACAAGGAGTTTTCAGGAAAAAAAGGAGAGAAAATTTATACATACATTGAAGATAAAAATCTTCCGGAAAAATTACTCATAGTCGGATTAGGCAAAAAAGAAAATTTCAAATATAGGACAGCAAAGGAAGTTGGAGCGATCATAGGTAAACAGTTAAAAGTCTCAAAAGCAAAAGAAGCAACAATGTTTTTGCCAGCTGCAGCGAAAAATTTTGCAGAGGGAATGTTTGAAGGATTGTTGATTTCACAATATGAAATAGACAAATTAAAAACAAAATTCACAAAAAAAGAAAACAACCAAACTGAAAAAATAAGAATATTCACATCTGTTGAAAAAGGCCTTGTCGAAAAGAGCTTGGAAAAAGCGAAAATCATGGCGGACACATCGGAATATATAAAAGATTTGGTAAATTATCCATCAAATATTATAGATACCGATTACCTTGTAAATGAAGCAAAAAAAATTGCAAAAGAGAACGGATACAAGATAGAAGTATTTAGAAAAAAAGAACTTACAAATATGAAGGCTGGAGGAATTTTGGCGGTGAATCAGGCTTCTAAAAAAGAGCCTGGTCTTGTTGTCTTGGAATATAAAGGAGCAAAAAATAAAGATGAAAAACCAATCGCAATAGTAGGAAAGGGAATCGTCTTTGATACGGGAGGACTTCGCATCAAGACAGGTCCACATATGGACGAAATGCATCAGGACATGGCAGGATCAGCTGTTGTCCTAGGCCTTTTCAAAGTTTTGAAAAAACTAAACATAAAGAAAAATGTAGTTGGAGTCGCTGCATTGGCAGAAAATTCATTGGGTAGTGATTCATACAAGCCATCAGATATTATAACAATGCTCTCAGGAATAACTGTTGAAATAAATAATACTGACGCCGAAGGACGTGTCGTGCTTGGTGATGGAGTTGCATATTCTCTAAAGTACAACCCAAAAAGCATCATAACTATAGCAACCCTTACAGGGGCCGTTTACGTCGCAATTGGACACAGATATTCAGGGCTTATAGGAAATAATGGAAAAATGAGAAGTGAACTTTTGCAGGCAGGTAGAGAAGCAGACGATCTTGGATGGCCACTTCCACTACATCCTGAATATAAGAAAGCTATGGAAAGCAAAGTGGCTGACATAAGAAACAACGACAAAGAAACACAAAGTATCGCAGGAAGCTCAAAAGGTGCTGCATTCATCGAAAAATTTGTAGATAAACATGACTGGTGTCATATTGACATAGCGTCAACAGCATTCACAGACATTCCAAAACCATACGAAACAATGGGGGCTACAGCAAGCGGATTCTATATGCTACTGAAATTTTTGGAGAAATACTAGAATTTTGCATCCTCGCTCTTGCAAACTCTATATGAATAATAAGCGGCAGTCACAGCCTCAGCAGATCCTGTGATTGCTTGTTTGAATTCGGTGTCTGTGCAATCACCTGCGGCAAAAATACCGACGACATTCGTCTCACTTTTTTTGTTTATTTTTATTTCGTTGCGCTCATTTAGTTCTACACCAAGATCTTTTGCAAGGTCTGTTTGGGCAATCTGCCCGATCGCAAGAAAAACACCATTCATCTCAAGCTCCTTACCGGAATAAGTTCCTTTGCCTGGCTTGAACCTCACCTTTTCAACTTTCTCATTCCCTAAAATTTCTTCAACCTCAGTGTTATATAGCACCTCGATTTTTGGATTTTTCTCAACAGATTTTGCATTGATAGGCTCAGCCCTAAGAACATTACTTCGTACAATTATATAAACTTTAGACGCATGTTCGCTCAAAAACAAAGATTCTTTAGCTGCAGCATCGCCACCTCCTACAATAGAAACGATTTTTCCTTTATAGAAAGCCCCGTCACAAAGTGCACAATAAGAAACGCCTTTATTCTCAAGCTCTTTTTCTCCCTTCACTCCAAGATTTTTATGATGTGAACCTGTGGCAAAAAGTATTGATTTACATTGATATTCGGCACTTGTTGTCTTCACTGTGAAAATAGGGCATGTGCCGGTAGCCTTATCGCCTGATTTTTCAACTTTAATAACTTTATCAGTCTTGATTTCAGCCCCACTGGCAATTGCATGATCATATAAAGACATTGCCAAATCAGGACCTGAAATACTTTTTACACCGGGCCAGTTCTCAACAAGGTGAGTAGTCGTGATAAGACCACCTGGCATCTCTGCAAAAGTAAGAGTCTTAAGTCCGAGTCTTGTCCCATACATAGCGGCAGAAAGACCGCTTGTACCTCCTCCAATTATTATGAAATCGTAAATCATTTAATTTCTTTCCATTTTATACAACTAACAGGGCAACAATCGATAGCCTGCTGAATATTCTCTTCGGTGTCAGCTTCAGGATTCTTAGCGTGAGACTTTCCATCATCCTTCATCTCAAAGACTTTTGGACAGACCTGCGTACAAAGGGTACATCCTATACAAATCGGCTCATCTACATATACTATTTTCTTTGACATAAGCAAAATATAGCAAATTCACCAAAAAACACAAAGGAAAAAGGCCCGCTTTTGGCGAGCCTCCTTCCCCCTCATTCCTATGAAAAATGTCTAATCGTATATCGTAGTAAGGGTCTCTCTTTATTTAGTCTCCATAAGTCCAGCTTTGTGCATTCTGTAAAGAAGCATAGCGACTTCTCCTCTTTCTACTTCCTGTGCAGGATGTAGATAAACTTTTCCGTCTACTGATGTTTGTGCGTTGTAAAGATCATAGCTGAATGCAGCGTTAGCATATTCATAGAACCATGATGTTTGTGAGTTGTCAGCATATCCACATCCCATCATAGGATCGCATTTGCTGTAATCAACTGGTGGATAGTAGTATCCGTTCACAAATTCATATCCTGTGAATTGTTTGTCTGCTTCAAGTACGAATTTTAGTAATTCAACTCTTGTAACATTGTTTTCTAGTCTTGCTTCTGTTCCATTATTGTATCCCTCAAGCATTCCGTAGAATTGAGCAGTTCTTGCAAATGTCATGTACCATGCGTTTGAATCAACATCCTTGAATCCAAGGTCAGATCCATTCGAAGGCATAAGATCAATATTAAATGCATTTAGAACAACCTTAAGAACTTCAGCTCTATTGATTTTCTTGTAAGGTTTGAAGCTTCCATCAGCATATCCAGTGAAGATTCCGTTTTCAGAAACCCATGATAATGCTTCACAAAGTTCGCTAGAATTATCAACCATGTCAGAATAGATTTCTCCACATGTAGCAGATGTAGGTTCTACAACTGGAACTACTGGAGTAGGTTCTGGAGTAACACAAGATGGATCTTTTGAGTACATACCACATGGAACCACCTGATCTATCACAATATCTCCTCCAAAATATCCTGTATTTCCGATTGCAAAGATTCCGATTTCAGTATCTTTAGAATTTCCAGAAGTTGATTTTGTAATAATCTTGTAAGAGTAAAGTCCTTCTTTCAAAACTTTATTGCTTGTATCAAGACCATTCCAGAATACTTCGTTGTATCCTGCAGTTTGTTTAGCATAGTCTAGAAGTACAGCTTTTGCTTTTCCACCTGCTGTAGTACCTTCGTAAACCGCTAGGTAAACTTGTGCATCGCTATCAAGAGTATATCCAAAGCTTCTTCCAGTTCCTTTTTCTAGAGATGCAGGAATTGCAGCATCAGCAGTGATGTTTGATGCTTTGCTTGAAGCAGTGTCTTCCTCAACATTGAATTCTACCCATTTTGTATCAAGAACTTTATCGTCAGTAGCATTCTTAGCTGTGATCTTGAATGACCAGTTATTTCCGTAGTCAACTTCGTCTCCGTTTTTATCGTATCCATCAAATGATACAGCGTACCATTTATTCTTCTTCATTGTTTCGTCTTGTACAAGATTAACCTCTTTTTTACCATCTTTGTAAGCATCAACAGTTGTAACAGCTGAGTTATCAAGCTTGAAAAGAAGAGTTGTCTTTTCGTATTGTGCAGGATCAAAAGATGATTTTGTTACCAAAGTATTTTTTACAGTTGGCTTAGAGTAATCAACAGTTATAGATTTTGAAACAGTGCTTCCGTCAGCTCTAACTGTGATAGTCCATACTCCAGGTTTTGCATAATTTCCATCATCGTCAGTTCCGTCCCAAACCTCTTTATAATCTGTATCGTCAGCGCTTTGGTCATTAAGGATTTCAACAACCTTATTTCCCATCTTTGCTTCGATAGAAAGGTATTTAACTTTAGATGTAAGCTCAAAATCGATCTTTAGTTCACCGTCTTTTGTTGGATCCCATGTTTTTGAAGGATCAAGAGTAAGATCGCTGATAGCTCCGCTGCTTGATTTAGCAGTAGTTTTAACAGTTACAGGAAGTGTATATGTATTTACACCTGAATCGTTTGTAGCTGAAACGTAAACTGTATAAAGTCCATCTGCAAGAGACGCACCTGTAGAATTTTTACCATCCCAAAGGATAGAATGAGAATCTGTGCTTGCGTAGTATTTAGTTCCATCGTATTTATCAAATGTCTTTACAACTGTAGCACCACTTTTTACTAGAACTTTAACGTAAGCATCTTTATCAACATTGAAAGAAATTTCGCTCTTTTCATTTCCTTCTGCTGAGAAAGTTAGTGGATCAGCTGTAAGGTTAGTAACCTTAGGCGCACCAGCAACTACAACAACATCACTATTAATAGTGACTGTTTTAGAATCTGAATCAACCAAAGCTCCAGTAGTTGAATCGAAGGCGATTACAGCAACAGTATATATACCGTCTGCAAAGGCTGCATTATTAGCATCTTTACCATCCCAAGTATATACAATACCTGTGCTAGGTTTAGTAGCTACAAAATTAACGTCAGCACCCTTGCTATCTACAAGGTTACCTAGGTTTACACCAGCGCTGTCTTGAACAGTCGCAACAACACTATAGTTGAACGCAGCTCCTACTAGATCGTAAGAAACTTGAACAACTTCCCCGTTTGCAGGGTTGAATGTGCTTGGTGGGACAACTTTTAGGTTGTTTACACCGGCACCGGCAGCGAATGCAACTAGGTTAGCACTTGTGATTGCAAGTACAGCTGCAGTAGCTAGAAACTTTTTCCACATATGTATATGGGTTAAATAAAATATATATTAATGTCTTGTTTTTGATGACAAGGGAACAATTGTACCTGTAATAAAAAATTTGTCAAGTATATTTTTACATTTTCATCATATATCCATAAAACCGCATGAGATAAAGAAAAAAACCCTTCTGTATTTTTTACAAAAGGGTTTTTAAGTTGAATAATTTTTTTATTCGCTATCTTTATTTCATCAGTCTATAAAGCAATTCTGCGACCTCTCCACGTGACATAAGATTTGAAGGATATAGATTAGCTCCATCAAACAGTCCAAGCTTATGGGCAAAAGATGCATACATTTCATACCATGCTCCAATTTTTACATCAGAATAGTTTGACGTATCAACCGTGAATGTAACTCCGCTGGCCTTTGCAGCTTCAAATATAAGTTTAAGTGCTTCAGCTCTGTTTACAACTGCATCAGGTCTTGCAGTACCTTTACCTTTATCTCCTGTAAAAATACCTTTATCTTTAGCAGTCTTAATATATTTCATATACCAAGCTCCTTTTTCTATGTCCTTAAATCCAAGATTTGTACCATCATCATTAGAAATAGTAAGTCCAAAAGCTTCTACGGCAACTTTTAGAAGCTCAGCTCTATTAATAGTCTGATAAGGTTTGAATGAACCATCTGCATATCCGCCAAACACACTATTTTCAGATACCCATTTCACAGCATCACAATATTTATTTGAGCTTTTTACGTCACTAAATCCACCACAATCATTAACAACTACAGGTTCGGGAATAACTGTTTCAGCAGGAGTAGTGGTATCTGTTGCGCCTTGTCCTGTAACAATCGTGACATTTGGGCTTACAGTACCATTATTTGAAGAAGACGAAGAACTGCTTGAAGAAGAGCTTGAGCTCAAATCTCCAACAGTGCCAACAACAAATACTCCGGTTTCAGTCTCTGTGCTCTTGTATTTAGAAACAATTTTATAAGTATAGAAATCTTTAGCTAATGTATTGCCATTTTTATCTTTACCATTCCATACAATCTCTTGATGACCGCCATTCATACCTTTTACATTGTCCAAAAGTGTAGCCACAACAGATCCTGAAGAGCTTTTTCCTCTTTGGATTGTAACAGTTACATCAGATGTGTCCTCAAGGTCAAAACCAATAGTCATTTCTTCATTTCCGGCAGTAACAACAGGAGTAATAGAATCATTTGTTACGTTTGATCTTCCGCTTGAAGTTTTATCTTCAGCAAGATCAACAGTTACTTTAGCTGTATCATATACTTTGTCATTTCCTTCATTTTTCGCGACAAGCTTAATAGAAATAGAATCAGAATAATCATAATTTCCTCCATCCCATTCAACCGCATACCAAACGTTTTTAACAACTTCCATATTTTCTTCAATAGTATCATCTTCAGAACCACCTTTCATGACTATAAGATCAACTTTTGCGTCATTTTTTAATCTGAAAAGAATATTTGTTTTTTCTCCGATATCATTATCAAATTTATCTTTTGATACATATAAATCTGAAATAGAAGGCTTATCATAAGCCACTTCTATTGATTTTACAGCTGTAAGAGAAGTAGAACCTTTCTTTGAATTTACTGTAATTCTCCATGATCCTGCATCAGCATAATCTCCATTATCATCAGTTCCATCCCAAGTTGCCTCAAGATTATTTTCCTTTGTTATCCCTGTTTCATTATAAAGCTCAATTGTCTTTGTTCCTCTAACCGCATTAACAACAAGAGAATCAAGATCTTGGTCTACATCAAATTTAATCTTCAAATCTGAATCTTTTGAAGGTCTGAATGTTGAAGAAGGGCTTAGTGAAAAATCGCTTATATGAGCATTACTTGAAGACAAGCTTCCTCCTGCATTATTTACAGTTACATCCCTTTCCTCTTTTGTAACTCCAAACGCATTTTCACCAATTATAACTACTTTGTAAGTTGTAAGGCTTACATCATTTCCTGAATTATCTTTACCATTCCAAGCTACTGAGCTTGTTTGATTTGCATTATACGAATCTCCATCATAAGCAGCGAAAGTTCTTACTACAGTTGTCCCTGTTCGAATTTCAAGAGTTATAGTGGCATCTTTTGTGTTTCTGAAGCCAATAATGGCATCTTCAAAATCAGGATCAAATGAAACAGGGGATACCGAAACAGTATCGAAAGTAGGCTTGCCTGCATTGTTATAAGCTATAGTTACAGTCTTTGATTGCACAAGATTTGTTTCTCCTGTTTTTGAAGCAGTCAATGTAACTGTATATGCTCCAGGTTCAGCCAAGTGTCCTGAAAATTGTCCATCCCATTGGAAAGAAGATGAAGTTTTTTCAGAAACTGTTGTAGCTGTAAAGCTCTTAACAACATTATTTAAAGGATTTTTGATATCAATTTGAACTGAATCTGCAGGTGCAACGAGTGTATAAGCAGTAGTCAAAATCTCCTTATTTCCGCTAGTTGAAGGATCGAAGCTCGCTCCGGCTAGTGTAGGCGTTGAAGTGAAAACGCTAAGTGCAAGAGTTGTTGGTGCATTTATAGTGATAGGCAATTTTTGAGTATCCACAGTCGGACCGGTTACAGTCTCTTTAGTTGAAGTTCTTATCGAATATGCTTTATTTGGAAGTATATTTCCGCTTGAATCCTTACCATTCCAAGAAAGAGTAGGCTCTTGTGTTTTTGTATAATTTCCTGCAACCAAGCTCTTATTGTTGATCAAAGTATTCTTTACTATGTCGCTGTTATTTACAGTTTCAACAACATCCACAGTCACAAATCCAGTATTCGTAACTGAAAAACTGATATCAGAAGTTTGAATATATGGATTGAATGAAGAAAGTGTTGTAGCAAGGCTTGTTACAGCGATATTAGGTCTGATGTGAAAATTAAATTGTTGATTTTCTGTAAGTGTTATTGAAGCATCATGAGGGGCTGATACGTCTACACTAAGATAATATTCTGCATTTGGACATGCACCGCCGGCAATTCCGCACACACCTTGTGCCTCTGCTGTATTATCTATTGCCTTTCCATCCCATGCCAAAGCTGACAAATCAGGCAAAACTCCGCCAGAAGAAATATTCCAAGAAGTTAAAGATTTGATAACTTTATCAGCACCGGAAGCATTTACGGAATAAATTTTTGCTGTTCCAACAGATTTTGCAAGCTGTACAGCATAGTCTGTCGTATTGAAAGAAATGTTAAAAGTTATTGATTGACCTTTTGAAGGTTCAAAAAACTCAGAACTTCCTCCACCGCTTACAGAAGCTGAAATATTACTTACAAGATCTGCAGATACGTTTAACGCAAAAGCAGCTGGTACGGTCAATGCGACCATTAAAACAGCAGATAAACCTGACAAAAATTTCTTTAACATATCCTGATTGTTAATTATGTAAAACAGGGGACTATACTACACAACACGATAGACTCTAGTCAATAGAATTAAATGATTCTTTAATTAGACGAATTGTGCCGGTGGCATGAAGAAGTTTTGTACCATTTTTATCATAAACATTTAAAGGGAATTTTGTATCACTGATGTATTCCCCGACATTATACGGAGTTCCATAAGTCCCTTTCAAAAAATCATGATCATTCCCTCCGGGCTGTGGATTGTCTCCAACAACGAGTATTTCACTTAAAGTTGAGTCAAAATCTATACCATTTTTTTCTTTCAAAAGTTGTCCGAACATCTGAATTCCTTTATCTTTATTACCATTTTTTGGCATGATAACAACTCCGATTCCGGAATTTCCTACAGTTATGAAATCCTCGTAATTTTCGGAAACTTCTTTTAAAAATTTCACAACAATGCCATAAATCTTATCAGAAGTGGCATAAACATCTCTGATGTCTTTATCCTCATCGTGATATCTGGAACCAATAACTATGACAACTTCATGCTTGTCATAATAAACTTTTCCGCTCCCTTCGGTGAGCACAGAAAGCTTGTCCATAAGCCATTTTCGCTCTACAAAATTTTCAGGCCAAAGCACTCTGTAAAATTCTTCATACTCATCAATATCGGTATTAAATGCATACCCTATAGATCCATTTTCCGAAATAAGATAAAGATTTTCTAAGAATTTTTGTCTCTTTGAAGGTTCAACATTTGAAAGGATTATTTTCAGTCCATGTTCTTCAAAAGAAGATTTTTGACGGCCTGTGCAAAAAGCTATTGGAACTTCCTGCGCCAATTTATAAAGAATTTTTGCCATCTCTTCGGATGGAGCAACACTTCCTTTTTCGGTTACAGTTCCATCAAAATCAAACATCGCAGCCTTAAACTTCGACAATTTTTTCATTTATTTATTTGCTTCTTTCTTAATAATTCCCCAGTGATAAAAATATAAAGGAATTGCAATCAAAAACATTGCCAAATATTGAGCAAAATCACGTTTTATCTGATTGTCATTTTGCAATTTATTCCTTTCCTCAGCCTTTTTTACGCATTCTTCAACTTTTGCTTTTTTCTCTGCTTTACTCAAGGAAGCATCTATTTCATATCTTGTGCCTTTGGAGTCATAAGAATAAAGCAAACTTTCTTCGCTGCATTCAGTCCCTTTCCCATCGACTGGATAAGTCATTACGTCCCAGCTTCCGTGAACACCAAAAATATATTCACGAATCACGATATTTAGAGATCCAATCACCGAAATAAGAAGAACAACAATGGAAATTGCAGTCACAAGGTAAAGATAAACTGATCTTATAATCCCAACTTTTTTTACTTCTTCCATGATAATTTTTTTAAGGAATTTTCAAAAACATAATAACACAAACATAAGTTTTTTAATATTTCTTTTCCTCCCTCAGTTTCTCCGCAGTCTTCAGCATATTATCACGCAAAGTTTTAAACACATTATCATACGGAGGTCTCAAATACGGCAAAAGCCAATACACAGTTTCTGCAGCAGCTTCAACATTTAGAGTATATCCAGTAAAATGCACATTTTTATCGACCATATCAAAATACATCATAATCAATTCTCCCGCTTTATGAACTATTGCTACATCACTGCTACTTATATTACTTGGATCAAGAGTTCTTATAAAATCTCTGTAATAAATAAAATCATTCATAGGATTTACATTTATTGCTTTTCTGAAATTTTCTCTGCACAAAGCCAAATCAGCATCGGGATTTTTTTTGTTACAATAAAGAACTCCTTTCAAATAATAAGCCTGTCCATCAAGAGGATTGAGAGTAAGTTCTTTGTCTATAAAAATCATTGCACTCTTGAAATCCTTTTTTTGTAGAGCTTCGTCACCGGAAGTCAAAAAATAATTTCTCGGAAAAAGAGAATATTGAAGTGCCTCAGAATTATATAATCTGTGAATAGCAAGAACAGAGCCTTCATATAGTGAAATGAAACAAATAATTACTGCAAATGAAACCAACAAAAATTTATAAGAATTGGGACTAAAAGACTCTTTTTTTATCAGCATACTGCGAATAAAAGCCATAAACAAAAACAGCAAAATCAAATTTTGCAGAAAATTAAAATTGTAATCTATAAGATTATGCGCAAATCCACCAAGTACTGAAACAAAAATTGCAAATAAAACATCTCTTTTGGAAATACTCATGTTGCCCCTATCTTTCCCAAAAAATCTCTTCACAAAAACAATAAACAATGTCACCAAAAATCCAACAAATCCAAATAACGCAATAAGTCCATTTTCAAGACCGATCTTCAAGAAAATATTATGTGGATGATCGGCATTTGCCAAAAAAGTCTTTTGAATTGAATTATATGCATCTCTGAAACTAAAAGGCCCAAAGCCAAAAAGTGGCTTTTCTTGAATAAGTGTGATCGCACCTTTCAAAAAATCAATTCTTTCTGTTACTGAAGTAGAGCTATCAGCTGTTTTAAACTCAAGCCTGTTTTCAACATTGATTACCTCATTTTTAAGCGATCTGACATAATTTGCTCCGAAGAAAAGTCCAACAGCGAAAACTCCTGCAAGCAGACAGTATGGGACTTTTTTAAACTCGATTCTTTTGAAATAATAAACAAACAAAAGTACAATTTGTCCGCCAAAAGCAAGTAAAGCTCCTCTTGAAAAAGTGAGCAAAAGTCCTGAAAGAATAAATCCACACAATGCAGCAAACTTCAGATCAATTTTTTTGTTCACAATTACAACAAGGGGCCATGTCAAAAGCAAAAACAGAGCAAATGCATTTGGCCAAACATTGGAATGATCAAGAATATTGAAGAAAGGTCCAAACATTCTGACTTCCGCTCTCGTAAAATAAAATATATATCCAAGCAAAACGGCAAAAACAGAAAACCACATAACAATTTTCAAAAATTTTTCACTAAATCCAATCTTAATATTAGAGTAAATTAAATATAGTAAGACAGCGCTCAAGTAAGCTAAAACTTCGCTAAACCCAAAATTCTTTGTCTGCGAAAATACAAAAGAAACAATCACGAAAACACAAAAAATTCCCAAAAATAAAACTTCGTGCAGATTCCATTCACGCTTCTTGCGAAGTTCACAAACAGCCATAGGCAAGAGCAAAACTCCAAATAGTAAAAGCATCGGAAATCCTGCACCATAGTCGTATTTATTAAATACAGGATTAAAAAGCGTCACAAGTAAAATAAAACACAGCGCATAAAAAGAAAAATTCTTCATGCGCCGATTTTATCACAACTATATGCAGATCAAAATGCAAAACTACATGGCTCCTTCAACCTCAAGATTTTCAGCATTGTCTTCCGCAGATTCATCAAAAGTGGGGCTAGTTACTCTAAGCCCTCTAGCTATATCCTTTAGAATGGCTAAAGCCTCCTCTCTTCGAACATAACCAACAGTACTTCTTTCTCCATGCTTTTTTTGAATACGCATTCTTCTAGATACAAGACCGTCATTTCCAATATCAAATACAAGACTTACAAGGCTACTGACACGTACGCAAACGTTCAAAACGTCATTCTTGTCAGATGGAGCTTTTATTGAAACTTGAGCATCTCTTCGTTCAAAACGTACACCATCATGATCAATTGCACAAATACCGCTTACTAAAGTATTTTCCCTCACATGCGTATATAATCTATCAAAAACACTACCATCGACAACTGTCGGTAAAGCATCTCTTGATGGCACTACAGGAAACTGAGGTGCTCTATTAGTAAGACGATTTCCAAGGCTACCTATACCCATTTAATAAAATAGTTTAAAATATAATAGAAAAAGACTATAAAGTATTTTTTAAAAAAGTCAATATATTAATAAAATGCAAAATCAAAAACTGAAAGCTATTTTGATAGATGTCATAACTCCTGACACTACAACATACGAAGCTCAAAGCCGTATGGAGGAATTGGAAAGTTTAACAAATACATTTGGCGGGGTTGTTGTGGTAAAGGCTATACAAAAACGTGGAATTCCGGATTACGAAACATATATCGGAAAAGGAAAACTTGATGAAATCATAGAGATAGGAAAAGAAAAATCAGTAGAAGTTATAATAGTAAACAATATATTAAAGCCTAGACAAAGTTATTCTATTGAAAAACGTCTTGAAAAAACAGGGATGAAAGTCTGGGACAGAATAGATTTGATTTTGAAAATTTTTGATAAACATGCAAAAACAAGTGAAGCAAAACTTCAAATAGAATTAGCTAGCATTTCTCACATGGGGCCAAGAATTTTTGGAATGGGACTTGATCTCATGAGGCAAGAAGGAAGGGTCGGCGTGCGCTCGGGACAGGGAGAATCAAATATTGAGATAATGAAGCGTCACTTGCGAAAACGCGAACAAAATATTTTGCAAAAACTTGAACAATACGAAAAAATCAGAAAACTTCACCGCGATCACAGAAAACGTCAAAATTTGAAAACAGCGGCTATTGTCGGATACACGAACGCTGGAAAAAGTTCACTCTTAAATGCGATGACAAACAAAGGAGCATATGTCGCCGATCAGCTTTTCGCCACGCTAAGCACAAGAGTAGGGAAACTCTATATAAAGCCAAAAAATGAAGAAGAAGGAAAATATACAAGAGGACAGGAATTACTGATTTCCGACACAATAGGATTCATTCAGGATTTGCCGCCATCGCTTATACAAGCCTTCAAATCAACGCTGGCTGAGACTGTAGAGGCTGACATAATTCTTCACGTGATAGACGTAACAGATCCTCAAATACATAAAAAAATAGAAGTTGTTGAAGATATTTTGCATCAAATTGGAGTAGGAAATAGGCCAAAAATTTATGTATTCAACAAAATAGATTTAGGCGTAAGGAAAATTCCTCAAGAGCCAAAGGAAAATGAATACAAAGGAATAGTAAGAGCAGGCAAAATTGCACCAAAAGAACTAGGCTGGGAAGAGAAAGAAAAGGCAGCAAGAGAAAAAGCAAAAGCTATAAAAATTCCAAAAGAACCACTTCATGAAATAAAAGAAAAATACAAAAAACTTCATCCTGTTTTTGTCTCAGCTGTGGAAAAATCAAATATAGACGAGCTTATCAAAGAAATTGCAAAATTTTTATAAAATGATAATATAAAGAACAAGAGGAACCTCATCCTTAATAAAAAAATGGCTCACACAAATAAAACTACTTGTGCTTTCAAGGTTTCAATCATCGGTTGCGGCAGCGTCGGAGCAACAACGGCTTACGCATATTTGCTTTCAGGAACGGTCACAGAGTTGACAATAATAGACATGGATAAAAAAAGAGCGCAGGGCTTAATGCTCGATTTGGAACATGCGCTTCCATTTACTCCGAACATGCAAATCACGGCAAGCGATGATTTTGCAGAAGTGGCAGGCTCAAAACTCATAGTGATAACGGCAGGAAAACGCCAGGAAAAAGGCGAAACAAGACTAGATCTCGTAAAAGCAAATAAAGAAATCTTCAAAAATATTATTCCAAAAATCGCAAAAGCAGCTCCGGATGCAATACTTCTCATAGTCTCAAATCCTGTTGATATACTCACATATCACGCGATAAAACTTTCAAAATTTCCAGCAGGAAGAGTTTTCGGATCAGGCACTTTATTGGACAGTTCAAGGCTTCAATTCCACATTTCAAAGAAAATCAGACTTCATCCAAATTCAATAGATGCGTATGTTTTGGGAGAGCACGGAGATACATCATTTCCGGTTTATAGCTCAGCAAATGTACTCGGGAAACCTCTAAAAGATTTTGAAGGATTTTCCCAAAAGGAAGCCGAAAAATGCTACGAGGAAACTCGCAAAGCCGCATATAGAATTATCAATGATCAGGGATATACTTGTTATTCGATAGCCACAGCAATCCGAGAAATTACAGATGCGATTTTTCAAGATCAGCACAAAGTTTTTCCACTTTCAGTTCCATTAAAAGATTATTATGGATATAATGATGTTTGCTTAAGCGTCCCATGTGTTTTAGGCCAAAACGGAATCGAAAAAATCATAAAAGTTCCGCTAAACGCAAAGGAAAAATCAAATCTTGGAAAGAGCGTCAAAACTATAAAACAATTCTTATAACAAAATTTATTATTTCTTAATCATATTTATATGATGAAAAACAACGAATGTTGCGGTTCAGGTGGAGGACAATCCTGCGGTGCAGGACATTGCGGTTCTCACAAATGTAAAGGAGTAATGCTAGTCCTATTCGGAGTTGCATTTTTGCTCGGAACTTTGGGATATGTTCCTGACATTACATTTGCAAAATATTGGCCTGTAATCCTGATCGTTTGGGGCCTACACAAATTTTGCCCATGCAATAGCAATTGCTAAATAGATTTTAATAAAAACTATTTTAAAAGCCCTTCTATTTCAGGAGGGCTTTTCTAAATAGTTATATAAACCGGTGCGCCGAAACGATTGACATAATCGAGGATAGGCGCATAATGACAGCCTAAAATTTAATCAACTTTATATGAGCGAAGCACAAGGATACGGAAGTTTTATAGATGGTGTAGAATTAGATAGCTGGGATACAGGGCTGGGATTGAAACATCCAGATTGTAAAAAAGCGATAATACATGTAAGAGACAATGTTTCAGTGGCAACTGGAGACAAACAGCCTGAAATAGTTTTAGCAGAGGCGATTGGTCTAACAAATCCAAGTCAGGGAATCAAAACAGCACTTGCACGCTACGTAGCATTTGATGCTGAATTTGGGGTTTTACAGCTCACAAGGAATGCAATGGCATCAAGAGTCATACAAGAACTAAAAGCGTAGAAAATGGAAAGTATAGAACAACAACTGCCGGTCGGTCTAAGAAAATTGTTATTAGCATCACGAGAACTTCCATTTCAGGAAACTCTCGATTTTAGATTGTTGGAAGAGTGGGCGGATGGTATTCCGCTATTTTCCGAGAACGATCCAACCGCTCGTGAATGGATGGAAACACCTGTGCGTGAAATTGATTTATCAAAATACGGATACGGAAAAATTTTATTAAAAGATGAATCCGTGAATCCGACAGGAACTATCAAAGACAGAGCTTCATGGGAAGTAACAACGCTTTATAGGGATTTTGCACGTATGATGCTTTTGAGACATGGAAGTGGGGAGATCTCTACAGCTGAAGTCTCACGAATCAAAGTTCCACGTTTTACCGTAATTACCGCCGGAAATGAAGGGCGGGCACTAGCACAATCATTTCGAAAATTCAACCTTCCACCTGTGAAAATGGTAGTGGACAAAAATACACATCCAAAAATATTGGCGCAGCTTCAATCTCTACATGCAGACATTTATGAAGTGGATTTAGGTGCAAAAGAGCTTACGCCATATGAAATAAGAGAAGTAAGCAACAATAGAAATGGCACAGACATAACATCAACAAGGCTTTTTTCGCCTGAAGTTGTCTTCTATGATTGGCATGTTTTCGAGTCCTTCAATCAAAAACCGGATCAGATTTTTATGCCATTTGGCTCAGGAAGATTAAGTGCTTGTTATTTGTACTGGCAAAAGAAAATAGTAATGGATTATTTATACGGAAATCCAAGAGACCCAAGACTTTCAAAAGAAATAGATCCACGGGAAATAATGAAAATCGATCTTTTGTGCGCAGAGCCGCTGTGTTATCCAAGCCAGGCAGACAAATTACATGGAGGATTTAAGCCATTTTTGATTTTCAAAGATGATGACATGGCAGCTATCTCAAAATTTGGATTCTCAGGAAGAGGCACAGAAATTTACAATATCAGCGAAGCGGAAATCTCCGAAGCTTACAGCATTTTAAGACAGGAAGGTGTCACATGCGAACCATCTTCAGTCGCAGGCCTTGCCTTATACATACAAAAATTCAAAGCCGGCACAATAAATCCAGAAAAAAGAATTTTGGTAATAAATACGGGAAGGGGAGTTTGTGTTGAGTAAATTCTGATAATTAATTATAATGCAGTTATGAAAAAGATCATAACCTGCAAAATTTGCGGTAAAAAATTAGAAGGAAGGCAAACGCTATATTGCAGCATGTCATGCAAAAATAAAATGCATCAAAGTTATCCTGCGCAAAAGAAAAGGGGTATCCAACGAAAGATAGAGATTGTTCAAATGTTCGGAGGCAAATGTTCAAAATGTGGCTACAAAAAGAACATGTCAGCGCTATCATTTCATCACCAAGATCCAAAAAAGAAAGATTTCAAACTAGACGTAAGATCCTTATCGAATCGCAAATTCGCCTACATCCAAAACGAACTAAAAAAATGCATCCTCGTCTGCAACAACTGCCACGCCGAAATCCACAATCCGGGGTATAGTTTGGATGTGTGATTTTTTTTGGTTGTGGCTCATTAATACAGATTGAACCGTTAACCAAAGGGATAGAATTCAAACCACTAGTCAAAAGATAATGGAGAGTTAAAACCGTGACAATTTGTCCATACACTTTATTGTTTAGGGATCGCTTTGATTTGCTTGTCAAAAGTATCTATTTGGAGTTTTAACTCATCCTCCACTTTCTTTATTCTATCGCTGAACTGTTTTTCAAAATCAACCTGTCTCTGATTGGAATCATTACTGTAACGCTCGAAAATTAGACTTTCCTTACATGAAACTTCATCTTTGCCAAAGTAAAAAAACACGCCACCTAAAACAAATATTAAAGTAATAGAACTTAGCAGCCATTTAGGAATCTCTATTTCCTTTTCTTTGTTTATCCAAAAGTTTGCGATCCAATGTAAAACGAGAACAAAGGCTAATAATGACGCAAGCAAACCCAAGCTAAAACCAATAAGCCGGAATGCATCGCAGACGTTTTTAAAAATTTGAATTTCAACAGAGAGAAAGGTCACTATCGAAGCAAAAATACCGAAGACGGTCATTAAACTCGATTTATCAGTGACCAATCGGTCTTCAAATTTATCTATTTTATCTGTAATTGGGCTTATTCTTTGATCAATTTTATCGGTAGCCTCCTTTATCATTCTTTCCGCCTCTTCTTTTGAAAGAAATGTAGCCTGCTCGTCTTCTTTAATGACAACATTTTTATTCTCATTAACAACAAGATTGCCATGTTGTTGTGCAACATTCTTCCCTGTCTCTAATATCTGTTTGTCGTTTTCCCCCATACTAAAAATTAATATCTGGTATCAAAGCCTTTAATGCGAAGTAATAAATTCTCCCGCTATCATTACCAACGACAGCAATCATGGGGATTGCTGGCCCGCCAATAACAAGACCACCAGTAAATTCATTTTGTAGCGGCTGATTTATAAAACCTTCGACAAGCATAATTTGTTCGTGAATGCCTAGTTGAGGCATGCGAGCATTCAGCGCATCAATAATTTTTTGCTTGTATTCTGAAAATTTAATTGTATCCATAAGTAATTATCTGACAGTGCATTTCCCAAACGAAACTATACTTGATCTGCCTGTAGTAGTTATATCAACAAACTCACCCTTGTTGCCCAAGATCTCTCCAGTGGCGACTTTAAATAACATGGCTTGTCCTTGGGATGGCATAAATTGAGTAAACTCTCCAGAAGGATTTACTGTGACAGGATATGGATCACATCCATTAGCGTCACACCTGAAATAAGTACCGCTTTTTGTCCCGTAATCAACAAAATAATAAGTAGCCGGTGCAGCAGGAGTGCATGATTCTTGATCACAGTCAAATCGACTTGTAGGGAAACAAGAAAGTTCCGCTACGTTTGCCATTGCAGAATCTTGAAAAGATTGATCAAATGCAGATTTTAATTCTTGGCTAGGAGGGATCGTGGCAGTACTTGGAAAACTTATTCCCTTATTAAAAGTATAAAAGAGTGTCAGTCCAAGTGCGAGTATTAATAGGCCAATAATTACATTTCTCTTATCCATATTCTAAAAAATTTTAAGGCCATAAAGTAAATGCCACGTCCAATTGGTACGTGTTTCTGTTTTGTTAAGACATTCGTCTTTCTTCACTAAATCTAAATTGCTATATTCCTGACAAAATCCAACCTGCACAGCATAATGATAGTTCTCTAGGCGAACAATAGCTGTACAAAACCAAATAAGAATCACAAGCAAAACCGCAATGATGATTTTTTCTTTTGTAAGTTTCATAAATTGATAAATAAATTTGGTGGGTCTGACAGGACTTGAACCTGTGACCAATCGGTTATGCATTTCACTATCACTTTCGTGACCCCTTTCGGGTTTGTAATCTGGACTATACCTTTCCCCGCACTGCGGGGTCTTACCGTCTAGTCTCTACACCTTCCTCCTGATATTTCAGAAGACTTGGCTCGGTATTGCCATGCTTATGTCCATTTAAGACTCAAGTTTAGGTTTCACCGAATTTGATAAGTTATACTTGAAAGTTGCCTCTCAAGCAGCCCATAGACCGCAAAGCTTAGCGCAAAATACGCCTTAGCCACGCCGTCATTAAGCCGACTGCTCTAACCAGCTGAGCTACAGACCCACATGTTAACGAACAAAATCGCCTAAACTGAATCGCATTATAAACAATAAACTCTCAAAATAAAACAAAAAATTTTGGCCACAAATATATGACCAAAATTTCGATGAATCTTCAATTATTTTGCCTTTGCCAAAGCCAAAGTCTTAGCCAATCTTGATTTCTTTCTTGCGGCGTTGTTCTTGTGGATAAGGTTCTTTTTTGCCGCAGTATCAATCACAGAATAAGCCTTAGTCATGAACTTTTCAGCTTCTGCAACTTTTCCATCCTTTAGAAGGAGAAGAGCTTTTTTGAAAACTGATTTAAGCTCAGTGCGCACAGGAGTATTTCGAGCTCTTTTCTTCAAACTCTGACGCATTTGCTTTTTTGCTGACTGAATTACTGGCATTTTTTTGAGTTTAATATAATAATAAGCGGTGCGATTCTACGGCAATAAAACACAGTAGTCAACAATTTATATGAAAAACACAAGTAAAAAAATAATTCTTGCATCATTAAGTCCACGAAGGAAAGAGCTTCTTCATGGGATCGGCATGAAATTTGAAATCCATCCGAGCAATTTTCAAGAAAAAGAAACTCACATAAGTCCTGCTCATTTAGCCCTACACAATGCGATCGGCAAAGCGGAAGATATTGCAATTAAACACAAAAACGCGATAGTAATCGGCGTCGACACGGTCGTTGCATACAAAAAACACATTATCGGTAAGCCAAAAAACAATAAAGATGCAAAACGAATTCTAGAACTTCTAAACGGCACAACTCACCGTGTGGTTTCCGGAATTTGCGTTATTGATACAGCGGAAAACAAGATGTACACTGACACCGAAATCACACATATAGAAATGGATCAAATAACAGAAAAGGAAATCGATGCATATATACGCCACGGAGAGGGCACAGACAAAGCGGCCGGTTATGCGATCCAAGGAATCGGCGGACTTTTTATCAAAAAAATACGAGGCGATTATTTTAACGTAGTCGGCCTTCCAATGCACAAATTAAAAAAGATATTCGAAAGGATTGGCATAGAAATAATACAGTAAATAAGCCATGAAAATCACTATTGACAGAAACAGAGCAAGGTGTTATAGTAGCACCCTTTAGTACTTATCTCTTATTCCTTTACCAAAATTTACTATGAATATTATGCAAAAATTTACAACTACACTTACGACACTTGCTGTGTTGTTTGGACAGGTTTTTGGAGCTTTCGCAGGTCTATCATTTGCAGCCACTGATAAAGCACTTGCGTATAGAGGCGAAGCTTCAGCCACAATAAGCTCATCTTCAATTACTGAAAATTCGGATGGTACGTATTACATAAATTATTGTACCGATGTTGAAGGTTATCTTACTGTAGGCGTATATGAGGCGGTTGGCAGCACATCTTCAAATAAAGTTGCTGTTATAGCTGATAATATGCGTACTGTAGCTCAGTGTTCCTATGTTATTTGGGACGGAAACTACGGAGACCAAAGTGAAGTTGGTACAAAAGGCCGAAAAGTCGCTGACGGAGAGTATTTCTATGGAATCACTTTAGACGGTGAATCTCCTTATTCATACGGATCTGACTACAAAGCTGATTGGCTTACTGTAGGCTCAAGCAGGGATTATAGTAATAATAACGACACATACAGAACAGACAGATACGACACTAAAAAAAGCCATTTAAAGGTCAAAAAAGGCTATTATAGCGATAATACAAGAGATCCTCGTATACAAGACGTTTTTGCTACAAAAGATAGCTTTGACCCAAATGCAAATGAATCTACCTATATTGTATACACAGTTACAGCTAAATCTGATGTAATAGTGGCTATATATGACGACAATGGACACAAAATCGAAACACTTGAAGATAAAAGCAACAAACCGGCCGGTACATACTCCGTGCAATGGAATGGTGAAACAGCCGACTATAGCGGAACATACACATACAAAATTTATGCTGAGAATTCACAAGGACAAGACTTGAAAGATGGAACAATAACAGTTGAAGAAGACTCAAAATCAAGCGGCAAGCCAAACATATACAAAGACAACGCAAACGAAGGTATTTATTACGGTTCAGAAGGCAATATGACTATCAAGTTCAGGCTTGATAGAGACGCGGATGTCACAGTTGAAATTCGTGATGGAAGCACAGTTTTGGCCACAATTATCAAGAACGAATCACTTCTTTCTGGCCAAAATTCAGTAAGATGGGATGGATCAGGTAAATACGGATCTTTAGAAAGCGGCATCTATCAATACAAAATCATAGCAGCAAACAACAAAGGTAAAGACGTGGAAGTTGGTACATTCATAATTTCAGGATCTACAAAATACAAATATGCCGATAGCTGTGGTTCATTTACAGATATGACATCAGACGAAGTTTACTGTGAAGCTATTAAATGGGCATCAGATGCAGGAATATTTACAGGATACAATGACGGTTCTTTTAAGCCACAAAAATCACTTACACGTGCAGAAGCATTGAAAGTAATTCTTGAATCACAAAATGTACAAATCGAAAATATAAAAGGTGAAAACTTTGGATTCTATGATGTGGACAAATACTCATGGTATACATCATATTTGAAAACAGCTTTGGATCTTGGAATAGTCCATGGTTATAACGATGGATCATTCAGACCAAATATGCCTATCTCAAGAGTTGAATCATTGGCAATATTACTAAACACAGCTGAAGTTGTTTCAGATTTAGTTGTGCCTTCAAACACTTACGGACAGCCTTATTACGACACGATAAACGACAAAAATACTAAATGGTACATGAGCTACGTATGGTTCGCAAAAGAATACAATCTTACAGGAAATGATTATTATTTCTACCCTGATTCAAACATGACTCGTGGAGAAATGGCTGATATGCTATACAGATTCTACAAAGCAGGATTATAAACTATTTCTGGGCATTTTTTTACAACGAAAAGATGATGGGGAATAGTCCAAAACGTTTTTTAGGACGCATTGCGTTAAGTTTAGATGGGCTTTTGGTCTTTAACACAAGAAGCTTAAGTCCTAAAAAATGTTTTGGACTATTCCCATTTTTAGTTGTAAAATAAGCTTACTCATTAACCTCATCAAAAATGTTTAAAGCATTAAAAGCACTATTCGCAGGCCTGCTTGCAGGAACGGCAGTCGGTATTTTATTTGCCCCAAAAAAAGGCGCAGACACTCGTAACAAGATCAGATCAGAAATAAAACACGGAGGCACAGGATTTAGCGCAGTGAAAGAAACTTTGGAGGGCGTTGGAAAAGATTTAAGCGGCAGTTGTAAAGAATGTGTAGAAGACAAAAGAGTCAAGAAGTACACAAAAATGGCAAAAGATGAAGCGAAGAAGCTTGTAAATAAAATTCCAAAAAAGACTATGAATAAAGCAAAAAAAACATTCGACAAAGCAAAACATTTCACAGAGAACGCTGTTCATAAAGTAGAAAATGTCTTCAAAAAGTAAGTATCTCACCCCCGAATCTTCTTCATCATCTCAACTTTACTGTCAATCAACGTTTTCGTTCCAATATCTTTTCTGTGAAACACAGGTCCTTTGATCAAATTAACGCCTTCTTCGGCCAACTTCTCTGCGACAGATAAATCATCGCCGATTCCAACAACTGCAACTGCTCTTGAGCCAGCCAAATAAAGAAAATCTTCTTTTTGATCTATGGAGGCAAAATAAACTTTCACTCCTTCAGGCATTTCTCCAATTTCGATTTTCTCTCCTTTTACAGACATATCAGGATAGCCGTTTGGCACTGCATATTTGCAAACTGTAGCCTTATTTTCAAATTCAACTTTAACATTATTTAAATCACCAGCGATAATCGTTTCACAAATTTCGACGAAATCATTCTTCAAAAGTGGCAAGACATTCATAGCTTCAGGATCACCAAAACGAGCATTGTATTCTATAAGTCTAACTCCGTTTTTTACTGCAATAAATCCGCCATACATCACCCCTTTAAAATGACAGCCAGTTTCTTCTTTTAGAGCCTTAGCCACAAGTCTTGTAATATCAGAAGCCTGCCTCAAATCACTTTCAGTCAAAAAAGGCATGCTGTGATCTACACATGAATACGTTCCCATTCCGCCGGTATTCGGCCCTTTATCTCCATCAAAAGCACGTTTATGATCCTGAACAGCTGGCATATCTTTTGTGTTTTCTCCGTCACAAAAACTCATCAAACTAAATTCCTGACCGATAAATTTTTCCTCAATCACAACTTTTGAAGCTTCCGAAATACATTCCTTAGCATAAGCAAAAGCTTCATCTACACTTGATAAATGATCTCCGGAAACTTTCACCCCTTTCCCTCCTTTTAGCCCATCAGCCTTCACAACATAATTTCCATCAAGCGACTCCAAGAATTCACGAATTCCATTCTCATCAAAAAACACTTTGTATTTTGGATTGCCATCAATGCCATATTTCTCAAGTAAATCCCTCGTAAAAGATTTTGAAGATTCAAGTCGTCCGACAGTTTGAAGAGGGGAAGCACTTTTTATTCCCATTTCAAGAAGCATATCTACAATTCCATAAGCGATCGGAGCTTCCGGTCCGACAAATGCAAAATCAGGTTTAACTTTATGGGCGAATTCCATGATAGCATCTCTGTCACACACGTCAGCCATCAAAGAATCTGTCGCCATTTTTGCAAATCCGGGATTATTAGTTTTTCCAACGACAAAAATCTCAGGTTTTTGTGGACTTCGCAAAAAAGTTTCAGCAATCGCTTGTTCTCGTGCACCATTTCCGAGTAGCAGGATTTTCTTCATATCGTGAGATTTAATTGATTTTCCATTTCTTCTTTTGGAAAAGCTTCATCTCCAACTCTGTCACGCTCACAAGCTCTTGAATATGCATGTTCCTCCAGCATTTTCTCGGTTATGTCGCCTGTAGGATATTTACCTGTGACACAAGCCATGCACATATCTTTAAGTTTAGGATTTTCTTTTAAACATGAGCTTAAAACATCATCAGTGTCATTGTAAATCAAATGATCAGCGCCAAGGAATTTACAAATTTCATCGACAGTGTGATTTGAAGCTATAAGCTCCTCACGGGACGGCATATCCACACCATAAAGACACGGATTGATTACAGGTGGATAATAAGAGGCAAAATAAACTTTTTTAGCTCCGGCCTCTCTCACCATTTGAATAATTTGCTTGGAAGTATTTCCTCTAACAATACTATCATCAACCAAAAGAACATTTTTGCCTTTTAAAATAAGAGGCATTGCATTTAGCTTATATCTGATGGATTTTTTTCTGATTTGCTGCCCTGGCATTATAAACGTACGTCCGATATATCTGTTTTTTACAAGACCTTCGGCATACTTAAGTCCAAGCTCATCAGCCACTGAAAAGGCTGCAGTTCTTGAAGAATCAGGCACAGGAACAACAATATCTATATCAAGTTTTGCAGCTTTTATTTTTTTTGCCATCTTAACCCCCATGTTATGTCTGGCTTGATGAACCGAAATATTATCGATAACAGAATCAGGTCTTGCGAAATAAACATATTCAAATACACAAGGAGTATGTTTTTCATTGGTAATTTTTTTGGAGTGAACTTTTCTATCTTTTTCGCTGATAAAAATAGCCTCTCCTGCACCAATATCTTGTATAAATTCAAAACCTAAAATATCAAGAGTCACAGATTCCGAAACAAAAATATAATCAGTCGTCATGCCATTATCCCTTTTCCCAAACATAAGAGGCCGAATCCCGTTAGGGTCCCTAAAACCGACCATTCCTTGTCCGGCAATATAAGCCACTACGCTATAAGCACCTTTTGATCTTTTATAGACACTTTCTATGGCTTTCCAGATATTATCCGGCGTAAGCCCTTCTGTCGTAGGATTTTGTTTAGATAAAGATTTTGTAAAGATATTAAGTAAAACTTCAGCATCAGAATCGGAATTTACAAGCCTCTGATCTTTTTCGAAAATCTCTTTTTTAAGTTCCTGTGAATTAAAAAGATTTCCATTATGGGCAATCATAACTCCATAAGGAGAAGGCCCCAAGAACGGTTGTATCTCATCTTTCGCCCCTACGCCAATAGTGGAATATCTTGTATGACCTATTCCGGCATATCCTGTAAGTCTCTTCATGTGTCTTGTATGGAAAACATCTTTCACCAATCCCAAGTCTTTTCTGACATGAAATTTTCCGTCATAAGTTATCATGCCTGTGGCATCCTGCCCGCGATGTTGCAACGTGACAAGCCCGTCGTATACATCTTGAGCTACATAATTGTGTCCAAGAACTCCCACAACTCCACACATAGGTTTGTAATTAAGGAATATTATTTAAACGTTTTGATGCATGAACAGTATTTAGCATAAGACAGGCCACAGTCATAGGTCCGGCTCCACCAGGAACAGGAGTGATATAACTTGCCTTTTTTGATACATTCTCAAAATCAGTGTCGCCGCATAATTTTCCATTCTCCATTCTATTTATTCCAATATCAAAAACAACCGCATCATCTTTTACCATATCAGCGGTAATAAGATTTATTTTTCCGACCCCGACGCACAAAATATCAGCTCTCTTCGTATGAAATGCCAAATCTTTTGTATGAATGTGGCAGACGGTCACAGTTGCATTCCTATTTAAAAACATCGTTGCGAGTGGCTTTCCAACAATATTACTGTGGCCAACAACAACGACTTCTTTTCCTTCAACTGGAATTTTATAATATTCAATCATTTTAATAACGCCAAGCGGTGTGCATGGCGTAAGATCTTCAAAGTCAGTACTAAGGAACATTTTTCCGAGGTTATAAGCCGTAAATCCATCCACATCCTTTTTTGGATTGATAGCACGAATAACATCAGGAGTGTATACATGTTTTGGAAGAGGGAGTTGTACAAGAATTCCATGAATAGTTTCATCCATGTTCAATTCTTCTATTTTTTCTATAAGCTGTGCAGTAGTGATATCTTCTTCAAAATCAAATTGCTCCCACAAGATCCCTGTTTCTGTACAAGCAAGCTGTTTTTGCTTGATGTACGAAAGGGAGGCAGGATTTTTACCTACAAGAATCACGGCAAGCTTTGGCAAAACGTGATGAAGTTGAAGTCCAGCGACTTCATCTTTTAGCTTCAACAACATTTCATTTGCAACCTTCCTGCCGTCCAAAAGTTGCATAATTTTGTGAATAAAAAATAAACGGCTCTAGAGACACTTCCCTAAAGCTATTTCATAATATAGTTCAAGCAGGTAATCGTCAATACAGAACTTGAACAAATACTATTAGGAATTATATAACATTTTTCACAACCTCCCACACTGCCCCCGCCGTATCTGCGATTTCTTTCTGAGTTTGAATTTTTTTCCATCCATATTTTTCGGCCAAAATTTCCAAAACACTCACACATTTTTCAATCAACACATCATTTGTTTCATGCACATGCTTCTTCTCTCTGGATTTTTTATCGCGTTTTCCTTCAAGCAATATCGCAAAATCTTCTTTAATCAAATGTTTGTTCATTTCTTCAAGCCATGCTGTATCAAGCCCCTTTGCTGTTCCCCAAGCGATTCCTGTGCCAATATAATCCTCAGCCACAACAATATAACCTTCATCAAGAAGTCGTAAAATCTCAGGCTCGTATTGATAACGATTCAAAACAAACCAAAGTTGAAGTTCATCTTCGGAAATTTTTTGTAAGCCGCCACGAAGAACATCATTCAAAAATGGTCCGGTAGGGGACAAATCATAAATCGGATATTTTACATAAAAAACTTTTCGGCCCTCTTTTTTTAAACGCTCAACCAAAAGCTTTGCATGAGTGCTTTTGCCGATATTATTTATTCCGTAAATTGTAATTAATTTTCCTTTCATAGTACAAATAATTTGTTCAGTTATTCATCATTGTCCATAGCCTCCAGTGCTTCCAAAACCACCACGACTTTCTTTTAAAATTTCATCACTTTCCTCCCACTCAAATTTATCGATTCTCACAAAAACTCCTTGTGCGATTTTTTCTCCGCGTTTGATATCTGCTGCTGTGTTTCTGAAGTTATAAACCAAAACTTTGATCTCATCTTTCTCTCCACAATAATCATGATCGATAATTCCAAATCCATGTGGGGGACTGATACCCTTTTTCGAAGGCGCTGAACTCCTGGATGCGACTACAAGCATATATTTTTCAGGCACTTCTACGATGAGATTTGAAGGCACCATAGCCAATTCCTTCGGGTTCACAGTCACATCTTCACGCGCAAGAATATCGAAGCCAACAGCTCCGTTAGTTTCATACATTGGAAGCGGCAAAGTTTTGTCTATACGCTTGATACGCACTTTCATAAAACTCGACTTTATTAATATCGCTTTGTAGGATAAATTATACATTGCACTATAGCAACTACAAAGAATAAAAATTAACAAAAAATTGATGATAAAAATTCTCCACGAGCTAAAGAAAATTTTTTATTTCACAACTAATTTTGTGCTATCCACAAAAGAAGATATCGACTTCGCAGTCGGAGGGCAGGCTGTGATCGAAGGCGTTATGATGCGTTCACCAAATTCTGTAGTTATAGCTGTCAGAAAAAAAGACAAATCTATAAAAATTTCCGCAAAAAAACATAAATCAATTATTCATAGATATAAGTTTTTAAATATTCCAATAGTGAGGGGGATTGTAGGTCTTATCGAAATGATGGGAATAGGAATGACAGCGATAAATTTTTCTGCAAACGAAGCGATTGAGGAAGAAGATGAAATAAAAGCAAAGGAAGAAAAATTTAAAGAAAATCCGGACTCTGAAAATGAAAAAAAATCGACAATGATAAAAATTTTGGAAGGAGGAATGTTTGCAATTTCAATAATAATCGCACTTAGCGTAAGTGTCTTCATGTTCAAGTTTATTCCACTTTGGGTAACCACAATTTTGGATGGAAAATTTACCTATATTCATGAAAATTATATCATCTTTAATTTGATAGACGGCGGGATGAAAATTTCAATTTTCCTTGCATACATTTATATACTTTCGCTTATCCCAAGTTTCAGAAGAATTTTTGAATATCATGGAGCGGAACACAAAAGTATTTTTACTTACGAAAAACATCTAGAGCTAAACACGGAAAATGCAAAACCTCAATCAAGATTTCATCCACGTTGTGGAACAAGTTTTATTTTAATAGTTTTTGTTTTGAGCGTTTTAGTTTACACATTTGTTCCAAAGCAGGAAATCTTCTGGCAAAATCTCGTCCTAAGAGTTGCGGCACTTCCATTGATTGCGGGATTGGCATACGAATTCTTGAAATTCAGCGCTAAACATAGAGAAAGTAGCTGGGTGCAACCATTTGTAGCTCCGGGACTGGCCCTTCAAAGAATCACAACAAAAGATCCAACCGACTCTCAACTCGAAGTAGGTCTAAAGTCTCTCAAAGAGGCATTGGAGATAGAAAATGCTGCATAGTTATTGGAAGAAATGGGATAAATGATTCTACGAAACGGTGCTATTTTTCCTAGATCCTTTTGATCAGCGTAAGAGTACCGCAATCATTTCTTTATCTTAAGGAAATTACTCTATTTACTTTCAGCAAGTGCCGCATTTACATCTAATGGAATCCCAGGTCCCATTGTAGATGCAAGTGTCATAGTTTCGATATAAGTTCCCTTAACGCTGCTAGGTTTTGCATCAAGAACAGCTTTTACAAGAGCCTTAAGATTAGTCTTCAATTTTGCATCATCAAAAGAAATTTTTCCGAAAACGTTGTGTAGGTTTGCTTCTTTATCAACACGAAGCTCAACTTTACCCTTTTTGATATCAGAAATCATTTTTGATACATCAGGAGCAACAGTTCCGCTCTTTGGATTTGGCATAAGTCTTTTTTGTCCAAGAATCTTAGCTACTTTTGAAAGATCTTTCATTTGATCAGGAGTTGCAACAGCAACATCAAAATCAGTCCATCCACCTTCAATCTTCGCGATAAGATCACCTGTTCCGGCCATAAGAGCACCTGCGGCCATTGCTTCTTTTACTTTTTCGTCACCAACAAAGGCAACGACAGTGACCTCTTTTCCTGTTCCTTCAGGAAGAACAACAGTTGTACGTAGATTTTGATCAGCCTGTGTAGGGTCAAGACCAAGTTTCATGTGAATCTCTGAGCTTCCGTCAAATTTTGTCACAGAAGTTTTTTTAAGCAAAACAATCGCTTCATCAATTGTGTAAGCCTCTTTGTCTACAAGCTTTTTAGCTTCGACATATTTTTTCCCCTGTTTTTTCATGTTTTTTATTGTTAAGTGGTATTATCGGTCCGATGCGCTAAAGCGAGCGGATCTCCCACGAAATAAATATATTTTTAGTCCTGAACAACTACACCCATACTTCTTGCCGTACCGGCTATGATTTTTACTGCTGCATCGATATCATTTGCATTCAAATCAGCCATTTTCACTTTTGCAATTTCCTCAAGCTGAGCACGTGTTATTGTGCCAACTTTGTCTTTTTGAGGTACAGCCGATCCCTTAGCAACCTTTATTGCTTTTTTGATAAGCACGGCTGCAGGAGGGCTTTTTAGGATAAATGTGAAACTTCTATCGTCGAATACGCTTAACTCGACCGGAATAATAGTATCTCCAAGTTCTCTTGTTTGGTTATTGAATTCGGTACAGAACTGTTGGATGTTTACTCCATGAGGTCCCAACGCTGTTCCAACCGGTGGTGCCGGAGTCGCTTTTCCAGCCGCGATCTGTAGCTTGATTACTGTTAATAATGATTTTGCCATTGTTGTCTTTCTTAAAAATTATTGAAGCGAGTGCGTAAATTCTAGGACATTTTAGAGTTTTTTATCGTTTTGTCAAAGCAAAAAGCTATAAATGAGCCATAGATTCAAAACGACTATAAAAATACTGATCAAAAAAGCTAAAACTTTAATAAAAAGTCCATTTACAAATGCGCCCATCTTAAGCTTATTACTTGTGAAAATTACAAGGGGAAAAACAGCAAAAGGAAGCTGCATACTCAAAACAACCTGACTTAAAATAAGAAGTTTGGATAAGCCGGATCCTCCATATAAAACAACAATTATTATTGCAGGTATGATCGCAATAAGCCTCGTAATAAGTCTGCGAATCCATGGTTTTATACGAAGATTCAAAAATCCTTCCATCACAATCTGTCCGGCAAGCGTTGCTGTTATAGTTGAATTTTGGCCAGAAGCAAGCAATGCAATTGCAAAAAACGTGCTTGCAAATCCTGCGCCAAGCAAAGGAGTAAGGAGTGAATATGCTTGGTCGATCTCCGCCACTCCGTTGTATCCTCTCGTATAGAATGTAGCTGCGGCAACGATCAAAATAGCTGCATTCACAAAGAAAGCCATCATAAGAGCCATAGTCGAATCAATTGTGGCAAATTTCAGAGCTTCTTTCTTGCCTTCAAAAGTCTCGGAATAATTTCTAGTTTGAACTACAGCTGAATGTAAATACAAATTATGAGGCATGACTGTTGCTCCAAGTATACCTATGGCAATATATAGCATTTCTTTATTTGAAAATATTTCTTTTGACGGCAAAAATCCGTTAAAAACGGCAGCAAAATCTGGTTTTGAAAATAAAATTTCAAATCCAAAAAGTACAGCAATGGTTGCTACAAGCGTAATCACAAGAGCCTCGAGAGTGCGAAATCCTCGAGCCTGAAGTATAAGCAAAAGCAGAACATCAGCAGCGGTTATTATTACTCCGACAGCCAGAGGAATTCCAAAAAGAAGATTAAGCGCTATGGCGGAACCTATGACCTCTGCAAGGTCACAAGCGGTAATCATGACCTCCGTCATAATCCATAAAATCACATTTACCCATTTTGGAAATGAATCTCGACACGCTTGCGCAAGATCCCTTCCCGAAATTATACCAAGTTTTGCTGACAAATATTGTAATAGAATTGCAAAAAGACTTGAAAGCAAAATAACAAAAAGTAAAGCATATCCAAATTTAGAACCTCCTGCCAAATCGGTAGCCCAATTTCCTGGGTCCATGTATCCGACTGCGACCATATAGCCTGGCCCGGAAAACGCCAAAAGTTTTTTCAAAAAAGATAAGGTTTTAGGCAGCGGGATTGATTTGTGGGCTTCCCTAAGGCTTTTATTCTCGCCTTGCCTCAGCCACCCCAGGGATTCGAATAAATTTTCATGAGTCATCTTTGTGTCGTTTGTTAGGATATCCTAACTTTATTAATACAGATTATCTTTTTTATTGTCAAGACTCATTTATGAGCGTATAATTAAAATATGGAACAAGAAGATTATCTCGAGACAATATATGACTTACTAAAAGAAAAAGGCGATATAAGGATTTCAGATATCGCTGAAGTGTTGAATGTAAGTAAACCTTCGGTTACTCAGATGATGCAAAGGCTGGAGAAGGAAGAGTGTATTTTATATGAACCATATGCTCGTATAAAATTAACTGAAAAGGGCTATAAAAAGGGTAAAAGCGTGGCGCAGAGGCATAAGGTTCTTGCGGAATTTTTTACAATTCTTGGAATATCGAAACATGTTCAGGAAAAAGATATTCATGGAATAGAACATTCTTTAAGCGAAACAACTTTAAAAAAACTCAAAGAGGTTTCCGCTTTCTTAAAGAAAAAAAGATTTTAAAACTCCATATCAAGAAGCTTAACTAGGTTTTTTACTTGAGGATGATATTCTTTGGGATATGAAAAACCATAAATCAAATTACCAAATCTAACAGTTAAAAATGCAACATTTTGGCGACGCGAATCATTCATAAAAAAAGAGCTATCTCCAAATTCATTAGTCTCATTTATCTCTATATCAAGACCTTCCGAGCCTCGAGTTTTAAGCGTATTGTAAACATCTTTTGGCGAATTCATTGGTCCAACATCGATTATGTAAACTTTGCAAAGAGTTGAGTCGGTTGATTTGATAACATTTTTAAAAACTTTTAAATCCTTTAAGTCTTGAAGATAAATAGTCTTGTACAAAAATCCGTCAAAAGATTCTGTGTCAAGGGTGGCGTTTGTAAATCCTGCACTTTTAAGATCATCCTGATTTAAATAAACATTCAAAACCGCAGGTTTGAAATTGTTATTTTCAGAATCATCTGAAGTCCCGGAAGTTGTATTTTGAGGAGATAGTTGGGAAGGATTAGTCGTATTAGCAGAAGTTATATTTTGACTGGTTGAAACAGGTAAATTTGATGTATTAAGGCCGTTTACATCGCTGGCACCGGCAGCAGGATCAAGTCCATCCCCAAATTCTGTAGGAGGCAAAGTTGATGGGTCAAGTGTGGAAGTAGGTTTATCGATAGGATTAACAGGAGTTTTATTGGAGTTTGTATTTTGCACATCTGTGCCAATTACATTGGCACTTAAATCCAAGGAATTTGGAAGTGGATTTGCTGTATTAAGAGCAACCTCGCCTCCCGACAAGGAATCTAAATCAAGGCTCGGCCAATACTGATTCGCTACAACCTGAGCCGCAACAACTACAACAATTAAAGTAAGAATGACGGTAAAAACCGTAAATTTTTGCATAACCTAGAAATGAGGAAATTCCTTACAAACAAGATAAAAGATTTTACATGGAAAATCAAGAAAATTGGAACTTAATTTCACGCAGATTTCATTCTGATAAAAGAAATGTGAAAAAGAAAGGGGGCAAATATCTTTTAGAACGCATTGTGTTCCTTTAGGAAAAAGATCGATTTTAAAAAAAGAAGCATAAGTTCTAAAGGATATTTGCCCCCTTTCAAATTGTCCTTATTTCTTCTTTATCTGTGTGAAATCAAGTTCCATTGGAGTCTCACGTCCGAAAATTGTGATAAGAACTTTAACTTTTCCTTTTTCCTCATCGATATTGCTGATAGATCCATCGTAGTTTGCAAATGGTCCATCCAAAACAGTAACATGGTCTGAAACAGCAAAGTCGATCTTGAATTTTGGCTCTGCTTGCCCCATATGTCTCTTTATCACTTTCCATTCTTCTGGAGAAACAGGAACAGGAATAGTTCCTGCGCCGACGAACCCAGTAACGTTCGGAGTATTTCGTACGACATACCAGCTGTCATCGGTAACAATCATGTCCACAAGAACATATCCAGGGAAAATACGTTTTTCTTCAGTGACAGGCTCTCCTTTTTTGATAACAATTTGAGTTTCTTTAGGCACAACAACATCAAAAATCATATCTTGCATTCCAAGAGATTCGATACGTTGCAACAAAGCTTCACGTACGGCATCTTCATACCCAGAATAGGTGTGTATCACGTACCAGTGTCGACCTGTATTTTCGGCTTGCCTTCCCATCTTTTAGATTGTTTATTGTGCTTTAAATGATCCTGCTAATTGAAGCAGATATGTATATCCTTGTGTAAATGCATAATCTACGGCAGCAAGGAAAATAGCTGTAACAAGACAAAATATAAGAACTATAATTGTAATTCTAATCGCTTGGTTTTTTGTAGGCCAGACTACCTTTGGTAGCTCTTCGAACGCTCCTTTGATATAATTTTTTATCTTATTGAACATAATATTTTAGATAAATCCAAAAAGCCTCTCGGCTCACGTGCAATAAATTACCATCCCCCTTTGAAAAATGCAACAAAAAATGCAAAAAATAGTTTAAGTCCAAGGATTTTAAGGTGGAAGTACAGATGTTTACGACCAATTATGAGTAGACATCTGTACTTCCACCTTTCCCACTTGAACTTAAACTCCTTTTGTGCTAAAATAATTAGAAAAAATAAAAACAAAAGTCATTCATGTCAAAACAAAATTTCAAAAAATCCATTCTTGAACTCACATTCGTGCTTGGACTTATGGTGATTGCGCTTGGAATCTTCTCGTTTTTGTCGCATGGAGGGCTCGCACAAGCATCATCGTTTCTTCCGCTATCAAAAGAATATGAAAAATACAATATTCCACAACCTCCTCAAAAAGAAGGTCAGTTAATCGTAGTTGATCTCGTAATGGGCGCTTTGGCATACGTAAAAGTGCTTGTCGGAGTGGTTGGAATTGTCATGCTGGTTTATCTTGGATATCAACTCGTGATGTCATCTGGTGAGGAAGAAACACTCGGAAAAGTGAAAAAAGGATTTATTTACACATTGGTTTCATTTGTGATTATAAGCATGTCACAGGATTTAGCTAAAATATTCGATATGTCACAAGGTACAATATTGGGAAATCCTGCCGAAATCATAAATCGTGTAAAACTTTTTGACAAACAGGTCGAAATTTTCATGACATTCATAAAATACGTGATTGGAACATATGCTGTAATTATGGCTATAAGATCAGGAATTTCCTTCATGACAGCAGGAGGGGAGGAAGAAGAGGTTAAGAAAGCAAGAAGTGGTTTGATTTATAGTATTTCAGGTTTACTTTTAATCTACATCGGAGACATCTTTATCAATAAAGTTTTCTACAATGTAGACAAACAAGTTTACTCCGGAATAAACGGAGTTCATCCAATGGTAAACGTAAAAACCGGGATTGAACAAATCGTTGGAATAATAAATTTCATGATGTATTTCATCGGTCCTGTTGCATTTGTTATGCTTATAGTTGCGGCAATAATGTACCTAAGCTCGGGAGGTGAGGAGGAAAGAATGAAAACAGCAAAAAATATACTTGTAGCTACAATCATCGGAGTGGTGATAATTTATGGTGCTTTTGCAGTAGTAAGTACTGTATTAACAAGCCAGCTCTCAAGCTTTGGAGCTATAGCAAATAATTAAAATACATGAAAAAAATTATAAAATCATTCTTAGTTTCATTCATACTGATAAATTTGGGGCTTGCAATGCACGCGTTTGCATCAAACCCATTGGATCAAATTCAGAAAATAGGAGATCAGACGAAATTACCAAGTTTTAATGCCCAAGGGCAGCATCAGGAAGCACCACCTGACTATGCACAGCCGGGAGTGGGAACGCTCACAAGCCCTGTGTTTTTCGCATTAGATATGGCGAAATTGGCACTGAGTGGAATTGCATTGATTATGATAGTAATCGCTGCGATAAAACTTATTTCAACTACAAATGAAGAAGATGCTGGTAAAGCAAAAAAAACACTTCTCTATGCGATAGCCGGTATGATTCTTATTCAGTTGGCGGATATAATTGTTCGCAAAATGTTCTTCGGAGAACTGGGTGATGCATTTGAAAATATAGCTGTTACAAAATTATATGCAGAGCAATCTGTAGCTCAAGTAAGAGGCGTGATTGGAATGGCGGAGGCATTTCTTGGAATTATTGCGGTACTGATAATCATAATTCGTGGATTTAAAGTAATGACAAGCGGAGGCAGCGAAGAAGAACTTGGAAAAGCAAAAAAGCATTTGGGTTACGCAGTTGCAGGACTTTTTGTGATTATGCTTTCTGAAGTTGTAATTCGTGGAGTAATTTTTCCGGATAACGGACAAAGTCTCCCAGATGCGGAAGTTGCAAAATATATTATCGTTAAAATTATAAATTATGTTATCGGATTTGTTTCGATAATTGCATTTGTTGCCCTATTTTATGCAGGGTATTTATACGTCACATCAGCCGGAAACGAAGAAGCTACAACAAAAGTTAAAAAAATATTCTTGGCCGCTATTATCGCCATAGTGCTTGCACTTGGGGCATTTGCATTGGTAAATACATTAATAAAATTCACGCCATATTACGGAACAGAACAATCCGGCACAATGGTGCCTGGAGCTCCGACACCTTAAGCGGATAAAAGTAACAAATAGATTGCTATAAATATATAAAGAAAATATAATCCTTAAAGAGTACCTCACCTCTATGAAGAACAGACAAAATAAAATAATAAAAATTGCTTTAATAATAGGGGCTTTTGCGACGCTTTTTTCAGCAAATATGTTTGTGGCATCTGCAGACTGGCAGGATGACCTGAAGAAGGCGGCAAAAGATATGTTTACAACAAATCCACAGGGGCAGGATTTTTCACAATTTAAACCAGGAGAAAGTCTTACACTTTCAAACAAAGGCATAAACCCTGCCCTGACGGCATCAAGTGATGTACGTGAATTCGTGCTGAAAGTTGTCAATTTTGCATTAGGATTCCTCGGACTTATCGCGGTAATTATTGTTATATATGGAGGAGTTCTCTACCTTACAGCTGCAGGCGAAGAAGAAAATACAGGGAAAGCCAAAAAAGCCATAAGATTTGCAGTTATAGGTCTAGTCATAGTTCTTGGTTCATTCGCATTTGTAAATACTGTGCTAAAAGGAATTGGAGGAGGAACAACAGGTACGGGAGGTGTAAATGGTACAGGAAAAGTGATTGGAGTAAATTATGGAAACAGTTTCAATGCCTCGGCCATACAAGTACAAAGTATAGCAAAAGAAATTTATTCAAACTTTATACTTTTCGCACAAAGTGCAGAGGAAATAAAAGGAATAATAAATGATGCGAATAAAGATTCGTTAAATTATGCAAAAAACCTAGTTTCAAAACAAGATGTTTTGAATTTTTTATTTAGCGAAAAAGAAAAAATCTCAAACATAAGAGGAAGAGTTCCTCAATTCTCAGCGGCTTATGTGCAGACAAATGCACTCATAAATAAGATAGAGACACAGACGGATTCTATTAAAACTATACCGGAAGTGCTTGTAAAATATGACCAGACAGCAGGTAGTGTTAGTGAATGCGGAGATCCGACAAAAGATGCTTGCGTGACCTATCCAAAAGAACTTTTCGCAAAATGGACGTCAATCAAGACGGATATAAATGCGAAAGAGAACGATCTGTCAAAACTTTTCGCAGCAATCAAAACGGACTATTTGGATAGATTGAAGAATGACTACATACCAAAGCTTTACGCAATGAAACAAACTTTCGCAAACTTTGCATCAACACAAGATGCCGGAGCTGATATCGTGAAATTATTCAAATCCATGATGAGCGATTACGGATATGACGATACACATCCAACAATTTATTCACCTGGATCATTCCTTGATAAAATAAATACTTGGGATATATCAAGCGACGCAACAAGCATTAGCGAAGTTACACAGCTACTTATAAAGATATTGAAAGAGCAAATAGCATTTTCTGACGGACTTCAGTCTGTTCAAAGTGTGGAAGCTCATTTGAGTGCAAACGTTGTAGAAGGAAACGGCCCATTGGTCGTGACATTCAATGTGCTGGATTCTGTTGATCCTGCTGGTGGAAGCATTGTTGATAAGAATATAGATTGGTCAAATCTTAATGGATCAAAATCTTTCACAGGAACAGCTGTGGATGTTTCTGATGCAGTAAGTTGTACATCACCTATTGAGAAAGAACTTTATGGACCGGCATATAGACAATGTACATACAAATATCCTGGAACATATGTTGCTACAGTGACAATAAAATCAAATGATCCTTCAAAATTCGTACCTGGAATAAGCAGTCTCGTAATCAAAGTAAATCCACCTACGACAAAAATAGATTTGCAAATGAGCATTCAGGGCAAAAAAATTCCTATCATGTCGTATTATGAAAATGGAATTTTGAAAAATGACAAATCTATCGTTGGAGTCACGTTAAACGAAGCAAAAAAGGGAATAATATTTGATGCTTCAAAAACTGATAATGTAGATAATTTCAAATGGAGTTTCGGTGCGGGAAAAGTTTCAGGAACAAGTGACAATGCTGTAGATAATGATAAAACAGGACAGCAGACTGTCGTTTTTGATACTGAAGGAAAAAATATAATAAAGCTCGATGTAATGAGCAAACTTGGAGAATTAGATACAAAATTCTTCGTACTGGATGTAAGGAATGTTGCCGCAAGAATACAAGTCACACCAAATGAAAATGTCTTTATAAACAGATCAATAGTAATAGACGGAACGCTTTCCTCGTCTTCATCAGGTAAAATAAAAGCATATGAATGGAAAATAACAAAAACATCAGGAGAAATAAAAGAAATGGATCTTGGTATAAATGAAAATAAAAGCTCATTCTTATACAAATTCAAAGAGCCTGGAAAATACAGAGTCGATCTCAAAGTGACAGGCGATTTGGAAACAGTACAGGCTGAACCATATGCGTTAACGGTGGAATCACAAGCTCCAAATGCAATTTATGAATATTCAATTCCTGATTCTTCACAGCCTGGTGTGGTGAATTTCAATGCTTCAAAGAGTTTTGATCCGGATGGAGAAAATCCTTCTCTAACATACAAATGGAGTATTAATCCTGATTCAAAGAGCGGAGACAATTGGTCATTGATGAATGGCAGTACTCTAAACGATAAAAATCCAATTATAAAATTCAGAAAGAAAGACGATTATAAGGTCACACTCAGAGTTTCAGACTCAACTACCGTCGGATCGGGACTCAAAGAAGAATACAAAGAAGTAACAAAAACGGTATCTATTAAAAATGTACTTGATGTCTCCTGGGGAGGATCACAGGCGACAACTGCAGTCGTAGATTCTCAAGGAAAAGCTACCGTGAATTTCCTTCTTGCGAGCGAAAATGCAATTGCATATGAAATAAAATTCGGAGACGGAGATTCAAGTACTGGCGACATCAAAGACTCAAAAGTAATTCCGCATACATACACAAAAGCAGGGAAGTATGATGTAAAAGCAACTGTCTATGATGAGAATGACAACGATAATTCAGTAACGAAGAAAATTTTTATTGGAGGAGGGGACACGCCTGTCGCAAAAATGACTGTCTTCGTAAATGGAGTAGAAATAACAGATTTATCAGATCAAATCAAAGCTTCGAAAGGAGACGTAATAACATTTGACGCCAGCGAATCAAAAAACACAGATGGAACAGGAAGAAATTTGAAATATAATTGGGACTTTGGAGACACTTCAAAAAGTTCCAACAAATCAGTTACACATATATATAAGGAGTTAAGTCCTGCTGATCCTGGATATTTCACGGTAAAATTAAAATTGTATGATAAAGATATTCCTGACAAAGCCGTAAGTGACGAAATAAAAATGGAAATCAAAAATAAAGCTCCATCTTTGTCATCATTGGAAGCGGTT
>CALREX010000004.1:67806-190247 GCA_943356465.1 Candidatus Peribacteria bacterium | reverse complement strand
TCTGTTCCTGCTACTTTTGTAGGAGTAGTAAGTGCTTTCATTTCATCTACCGTGAGTGCTGCTTTTAGTACTGAATACCCTTGATGTCCTTTTTCTGCACCTACTGCGCTATTGGAAGTATTATTATCTGGCATACAACCTTCCAACGATGCCGCTTCTACCAGTACTCCAAGCATTGCTCCTGTTTTTATGGCTGTTCTAAGACCCGGGATTTTTCCAAGTTTTTCTCCGATTACACTAAAAACTCCTTGACCTCCATCAAGTTCTCTTTCCGGTATACCTTCCGGCAATCTACCGTCTGTATTTCCTCTTGGTCCCCCCATACTACGACTTGTTATCTTATGAGTTTATTATAATACTATTTTTCGCTAAATTGTCAAATAATTTCTATTAGTTTTGTATAGCAAAGTCTACGAGTGGCCTCTTTTCCGCTTTTTCCAGATTTTGTGTGTAAAATGTGTTGTTTACAATCACTACTAATTCACTTTCTATTTTTGCCTGACCTATAGGTGTATCTGTGAGGAATTGGTATTCTAAATATGGAACAAATTGATCTTTGATTGTGCTTACAAGTTTTCCGCTCAGGAACATGCTGAAGACTGGCTTTGTCATGGTTTTGAGTTTGTCGAGAATTTTTATACCTGACTTTGCGTATGTTGTAGTATCTTTGGCTTTTGGCTTGTCATTATCAATTGTTGATACAGTGTTGATAATTTTATTTTGTGTGTGTAATGTCTTGTACTTTATGTCTCCATTTATGAAACTTTCTAATATTGCTGAAAATGCTCCTAATTTTGAATCCCCCTCCTTAAATTGTATCATTCCACATTCATCATTACCGCATTTGCCTGTGATTTGCCAGGAGACGACCATGTCATCTTTTTTTGTGTCCAAAACATATCTTTTGTCGTCTGCACAATAATATGGGCTTAATGATTTCCCTGTTGCTGTGTCCACTCCTTCGCATGATCTTTTTCCGTTTTCGGCTATTTCCTGTCCTGTCTTAGGATCTTTGTTGTAACATGGTAAACATGGTGTGCGGACACGTAAAATAAAATTTTTACTGCCATCAAATGGATTTTTTATTGCTGAAGGACTGACAGTTACGTCTTTTAAATCATCCAGCTTTGTACTTGAAAACGTAGAACTGTCATAATATAAAGGTATGGCAACTCTATCCGTTAAACTACTTCCTGATATCAATTTGTTCCAGTTACACGGATTGTCGATATCAGCCATTGGTTGGTTTGCTCCCGAATTTATAGCACTGTTTGTATTTTGTGCAGCCTGTGCATCCAGAGATTCTTTGTATGCCTGACAAAGCGTACTATTTCCGGCGTCTCCCGTCGCGGGTGCAGGTACTCCATAGCAATTTGTTGATATTCCTCCAGTCCCGACACAGCTTGCATATTTTGCACTGGCTTTGCCTGAATCCGGATGCCCTTTTACCACAAGTTTTACGGTAATGTTGTTCCCTTTTGCCCATTGCCTTTGCGCTACAGTATCAATATAACTCCCTGTTGCGCATAATGGATCTGATACACCATTTGCCAATTTCCCTCCTGTATATTTACATTCAAATGGCTCAACTGAAAATCCAGCATCATGCTTATTCAAGACATAACTTACGAAATTCGATACTGACTGTGCCACTGATTTTGCTTGAAATAAATCGTTGTTCCTCCTTATGTCCTGCACAGTATTTATCATCTGTGTTTGGACTATAATACTGTAATACACTGTTAGCGCCACTATACTTAGCCCTATCACCATTATGAAACCTCTTCTGTCTTGAAGAATTTTACTTAATCTTTTTAAATGAGGTTTTTGCCCTTGCATAAGCCAGTTTTGTTAATTCTTATGCTGTGAAAAGATTAACATATGTTTGATTAAAAAGCAAAATTCTTTATAATCATTTTGTGCTAAAAAATTTAAAACAAATTTTAAAAATAAGCGGTGTGACCTTGGTTGAAGTGCTTGTCGCAACAAGTCTTTTTGCTGTTGCCAGTGTTGTTGCCGGAGATATTTTGGTGAGCGATGTTCAGCTTGAAAAAAAGACAAATCTTCAAAATAATTTAGCTGCGGAAATGAGAATAATTCTTCAACAAATTTCTTCCGAAATTCAAAACGGCACGATTGACTATGATGAATATTATTCTGATTGTGTTCTACAAAATGGATGCACCTATGGTGCTCCTTCGAGTTCCATTTTATATGGGTTTTACAACGGCGTTTATGGAAGCAGATTTTATGATCCAGGAAAAAGTTTGGATAACAACCCTACAAATAATCCCGACGATTTGGGTGCGGAATGCTCTTTCCCTACCCCTCAAAATGGAAAGGAATGTGATGTTCTTTATAATCTTTCCGTCGATTTGAACACAGGACAAAATCCATTTACCGGAGATCCAAATGATGCGAATGCTTTTTGCGACCTAAAAAATGCCCGTGGTGCATGTAATCAAATCACAGGTGGAAGCGTTAAAGTCGACCAATTGTTTATTCTTGATAAAACCGGTACTAAAAAAACTATAATCGCAAAAAAAGTCATAAGAAATGTCCCTAATGGAACACCTGATTATGCCCTTGGGAAAGTTGTCATGAAAGGCAAAGACTATGACCAAAATGGTGTTATGGATGTTTTTTCATGTATCGATGGATACAACTGCTGGAATAATGCCGACGGAATCGCTTTCTTAAGCCCTTTTAAAATGATTGTGAAAAATGCCGATTTTGTGAAAACAAATAATATTTCCGTTCCTTGGTCTGCCGATTTGACTCTTCCATTTGAAGGACATGCAGATATTTCAACTTTTTTACCGATCACTCCTCTTTTTGCAACAATAAAAAATGTTCAATTTATAATTCATCCTCTTGAAGATCCTTATAAGGCCTATGCGGAGCCAAATATGAAAGGGCAACCTTCCGTCACAATAATGCTGACAGTCGGACTTTCTTCTGTAGCTGCAAAAGATTATCCCGGAACTTTTCCTGATATTACTTTGCAAACCACTGTTGCGGCCGGCGTGACAAATCGAATAGATTCTTATCCTCCTGTCGTGGAAATAAAAGATGCCAATGCGAAAAATTGGCTTAAGGATATGATAGATTCATGGCCTGCAAACTTGAGTCTTAATTCCGTTTCAAATTAAGGAAGCAAATTTTTCACTAGTCCCCTATCACCAATACAAATTCCCCTCTCGGTTTTGTTTTTTCGAAATGTGTGATCATTTCGGAAATTTTCCCACGAAGAGATTCTTCAAATATTTTTGTTATTTCACGACAAACCGCAATTTGTCTGTCTCCAAGATATTCTTTCAAATCATGAAGTGTTCTTTCAAGTCTGTGAGGTGCTTCAAAAATAATCATCGTTCTTTCTTCCTGTGCGAGTGATTTAAGTAGAGTCTGGCGTCCTTTTTTTAGCGGTAAAAAACCGAGATACACAAATTGATTCATCTTCATTCCGCTCATTACAAGGGCTGAAAGCAGACTTGATGCTCCCGGAATCGGACAAATTTTTATACCTTCTTCAATAGCTCTTTTGATAAGCGTGTAAGCTGGATCTGAAATACCAGGAGTTCCGGCATCAGATATAACCGCCACTGATTTTCCTTCTTTCAAAACTGCAATAAGGTGTTCCAATTTTCTATCATCGCTATATGAATGATAGCTCACAATTGGTTTTGATATTTCATATTTCTTCAGCAAAATCTGGCTATGGCGAGTATCTTCCGCCGCAATCAAATCAACTTCTTTAAGCGTTTTTATTGCACGAAAAGTTATGTCTTCGAGATTTCCTATCGGTGTTGAAACTATATATAGCATTTTTTATTTGGTGTTATACCAGGTCCTTTTATGTACATCGGCTCCACTATCTCGGTTTTTTCCAAATCTTTCAAATTAAATTTTTCCAAGACTTTTCCAAAACTTTTTCTAAGAATTTTAAATTTTAAATGTCCTACCTGTTTTTTTTGATTTTTTGAGATATCTCCAAAAATTTCTTTTATCTTTTTTTCTGAGAGATATTTTTTCAAATCCGGCAAATTCACAAGTTCACCATTTACATAAACTCCGCCTGATCCTGCGTATAGCAAAAGCGCCATATCTTTTGGTTTTTCTCCAAGCATTTTCCAATAATAATCAAATGCAGTAAGGCAGTACAGATGCGCCTTATTTAAGTATGCAATCATGTTTGCAGTAGCGACTCCTATGCGAAGTCCGGTGAAAGATCCAGGACCTTTTACGACAATTATATTTTTTATATCTCTAAAAGTTTTCTTATTTTTTTTGAGAAGTTTTTGGATCTGAGGTATAAGATTTTCCGCTTCATCGTTTTTGCTTTTCCATGAAGCTTCGTATAAAAGTTTTAATTTGTAGTTTTGCTCACTTAAAACTGCAATTGCAGTTTTAGTGGAAGACGTATTTATTGCCAACGTAATCATGGCTTTCTTATACACTATTAGTACATATCTGTCACGTCGACACCTGTGTAATAGTGTAGAAGAATATCTACATAATTAAACCCAGCCTCCGCCATTCCTTTTGCACCACATCCGCTTAATCCAACTCCGTGGCCTGAAAATTTGTCACCTTTGCAATATGAATCGCTGACGCTAACCAAATATGAAGCATCCCAATTCCAAACTGATTTTGCGCTTTTTGTGTATGTGCCATCGCTTTGGCTGAAGTATGGGGTTTTCACCAATTCTCCGTTTAGCGTAACAACTTGTCCACGTGTGTCATCTACCGCTTTTGCAATATTTGAAGCCCGTTTTTCCATTCCATATCCCAGATATTTTTGGCTTACATTTGGATCGTCATCCAGATTGTATGGTTTTCCAGGAAATTTTTCGCCTTTTTCCACGTAATAGAGGGCATAGCTTCTTGCCGCCACCATTATGGTTTTTATTTTTTCAGTTAATTCAGAATTTGAAACTTCACCAAGTCCCTTTAGGTAACTCTCCATCGGTAGTTCATCTATTACGACCAGATTGCTATCCACGTCGCGAACTTCGAGGATTCCTCTATATTCATTGTCATTTAAATTTTCGTTCCAATCCGGTTTGTGATCAAAATTTTCGATCCTTAAAATTGCTGCATTCTTAGGCTTAAATCTTATATATGAATCCTGATAATAAGTATTTGAGGAAGTTTTTATTTTGTATTTTTTATCTGACTTTGAAACTTCCGCTGTTTCACCTGAACTTAATGTTGTAATCAAAGAATCACCGCTATAGATTTCAAATGATCCGTTTGCACTTATTACAGGATTTCCGGAAAAACTTAATTTTACTCTTATATCTTTTTCACTATCAAGTCCTGTTTTTATACGAGAATCTATAGATGAAGTTGTTGGTGGTGAGGAAACCGAATTTGTCGACGTGTTTGTAGCACTATCGCTTGATTTCTTGTAGCTTGAATTTCCTGACACGACCTGACCTTTTATGACTTTGTATTTTATTGAAATAGATTTCTCCAACACAGGATTTCCATCAACTTTTGGTTTTACAAGCATTATTTTTCTTCCGGGAATTTCACCTGATGATACTTCTCCTGTGAAAGAAATTTTTGCTATACCTCCGGATTTCACCTCATCTGAGGATAGTGTTATATTTGAAACTTTTAAACTTTTTGATTTCACAAACTCCAGCTTCATATTGTCTTTTGTCCACGATTTCCGTCCCAGATTTCGTATCGCCATTTCCACTGTATTTTTGCTTCCCTGTTTCCATTCCGCTGATGAAGATGAACCGACTAATTCACCGGCATAATCGCCTCCCAGCACTGTCGTCTCGAAATACATTCCGCTGTCTTTCATCCATGTTACTGTTTCAACAACCGGAGTGAAATATTCTTTGAAATATCCGGCTTTATCAGGTGCTTTTATATTGATAATAAATGTACCTGTTTCTCCAGGATTTACGGTTGATTCTTTTAAATACCCCATTCTTGTAGATGGCGGTGAGACTATAAGTGAAGTTCTATCTCTTTCGTGATCAGCTCCCAATAAAACAGTATTTTCTCCTGAATTTCTCCAGATTGTATTTCCTGTGTTTTGAAGTTTTACTGTCGCCTTAAATATTTCACCTTTTTCCATTGTCTCATTTGGAAAAACCGAGCTAACAAGAGAGTATTTGAAACTTGCCTGATTTACCGCCACAGGAATTGTCACATAATCAAGACTCTTTTTTGAGCCATTGAAAAGGATTGTGATTTTCATATTCACAACTCCACCTTTTTTGTATGATTTTATTGAAAATTTAAATGTTCCCGTGTCTCCTGAGGATACTTTGCCTTCCTGAAGTTTTGCCAAGACATCTTTGTTTTTTGTCGGGAATGAGATCATTCCATCAAATTCCGGATTTTGATCAACTACGATAAACGTATTTGAGTCCCATTCTTTTGTTCCTATATTTTGAAGTTTTATAGTTACATCTGAAGTTTTATCAGGATTCATTTCTATGTAATAAGTTTCAGATTGATCCTCATAATCATAATCTTTAACAAATTTTTCTTTTTGTTGATTCATGACTTTATAAGCCAATGTGCGGATTATCGGCAATTTTTCATACAAATAAACTCCGGGGCAATCCGTGCTTTTCACGTCACTATGTCCAAGAATGTTAAAACTGTTTTCACCTCTAAATGTAGATTTTCCGATAACGTCTATATTATAAATTTTGGCCTTTTGTGCAATAAATTTGCCAAGTGAATTTATAACCTTTTCAGGGACTTGATTGTCTTCATAGTTTCCTAAAACTGCGATTCCTATTGAGCCGTTATTTGCCCCTCCGGCATGTGCGCCAATCACTCCTTCTCCACCAGCTCTACCTTCATATACCTTGCCGGATTGATCCATGACATAATTGTACCCGATATCACCCCATCCACGAGTTATCGCATGGTAGTAGTAAACATCACGAATCGCCTGTGCAGGGTTATCGAGGTTTCCTGTCGTTGCAGTATGATGAATTATAAATTTTTTGACCTTTGCGGAATATTGTAGAGGCCACTTGTACTTGTTCCCTTTACTGTCTTCTGTGATAACTTTTGAATAAGTTAATTCATCTTTGTATTTTTCCAAATAATCCTTGTCCAATTCCGCTAAAACCGGATCTTGACTATTGTCATCCAAGTACCTATATGATTCGTCTGCACCCCAGTCTTTGCGTGAGATAACATCTATATTTCCCGAAGCTAGAGCCAAGTATTGTGATCCTGAACTTGTAGAGGAATACTGTGGCTCCGGCGAAGTTGGTATTGAAACTTCACCTGCAGATTTTATGAATGTCCAATCCGGATTTTTTATCACAGGACGGGAAATACCGTCTCCGTACATTAGGAATCTGTACTGAAATTTTGTCGAACCATTTGAAGATGCCGTAGTGTAAAATTTTGTATCTTTGTTTGCTCCTGCCGTACCGTAAGATTCTTCTTCTTCATCGGAGCCAAGCCATGTACTCCATTTCTCATTTTCAAAAAATTTCACTTGTACTTCTACATTTGTACCGTTTGGAACCGATGCTGCCCATGATCCCCCAACGGATGTAAATTCAAAACCTGGATCCATTATATCCGAAAGAAAAACATCTACTGTTTTGTATGGAGCTATCAATAAGGAGGTGTCTGTAAGTTTTTGTGAATTTATAGTGATTTCTTTTTCACTTGAGATAGTAATTGCTTTAGTTTTTTCCCCATGTGAAAGCGAAAAAACTCCAAATACAATAATCGCGAGTATTGATGCTGAAATACTAAATATTTTTTTGTTCATTTTGGCTTAAAATTTTATTATTTTTCTGTTTTGTAATTATACCATTTTTTAATACGCTTTAGTATATCAAAAAATTACTTTACAAAATGCCATCATTGGGTTATATTCTGCCAGCTTATTGAAGTTTTATTTTTCATTTGCGCAAAAAATCTTTAATTTAATATTTAACGTAATTTATGGAAGTTGCTTATAATGTTCGTTACCTAAAATCAAATTTCTCAAACAAGGTTCTGATAGACAAAGAAGGTGAGATTATTATTTATGGAAAAGGTTTCAGGCTCAAGGGTAAGGGCGCGCAGGATAAAGGTGAGCTTATCAATTTTTCCGATATCAAAGAATTTTACTTTAAGGATGATAAAATTTTGTTTATCACTTTTAATAAAGAAAAATACTCGATTTGTGACTCCAGCACTCTTTTTGAGCAAATGTTAAGGGATATATATAAGGCAAGAAATGAATTTTTGATGGATGCACTTTTTATGAAAGGCGGAAAACTCCGTGCAGAATATGATGGAGACTATCAAAAACTTAGTAAATTTGGAAAACTTATCAGCAAGGGTCCGGCAAAATTTAGGCTTTACGAAAGAAGTTTTATAGTTGTTCCGGAAAGTTCAGATGCGTTTTCTATTCATTATGATTTTGTTAATTATCATGAGTTTGATGAAATGGACTATAATTTAAAAATAGTTATGGACGATGGGACAACAATGTTTTTCTCAAGACTTGGAAATGATTTTGAATTTTTCCAGGAAAAAATAAATGAGCTTCTCGGAGGTATGTATGAAACTCTTATAAATGATGTTTTAAAAAAAGCATTTCCTGAATTTCACGCCACTACACTGTTAAAACTCGGATATAAAATGAAAGGAGGAAAAGCAGTTTCATTAAAAGATTTGCAGAAAATCGATAAAGATCTTGCTATAGCAGTTGATAAATTTATTTTTGAAGATGAAAAATTTGTTGAAAATATAAAACCTCTTCGTGAGCTTGCAACCGAACATGAAATTTTTTATGGAATCGCCAGAGATGATGCAGTTAAAAACAGCTATATAAGATGGATAATGTTTGCAGTGCCTTCAAAAAACATCGTTGCATTCTCGATTCTACCAAGATGGAAAGAAGGATGGGCTAAGGATCAATATCAACAATATGAAATGTATTTTTTCAAGATAATAATGGAGCAAGGCAATCCTGCGGAAAAGACAGAAGATAAGGTTCGTGAAGTTGATGAGGCTTTAGTAACACTTAATTTCATAAAAGATCCATGCTACAAAGATAAACGCGATCTAAAACATTCTCCTTACCAGTATGCTATACGAAAATTGCCTTTTTTGAGAATTTTGAGGAAATCATACGTAGGGAAAATTTCAACTTCTGATAAGAATGAATGGAAATCCCAACTGGATGAAATTTTCAAAAATGCCATGTTGCAATCTGTATAGTTTTTGGTTAGAATTTGTCGGCAAAGAAAATTTTTTAAATCATTTTTTATGGCTGAAATGCACTTTACAAAAGATAATTTCGAAGATGAAGTTCTTAAGTCGGACAAGCCTGTGCTCGTAGATTTTTTTGCTCAATGGTGCGGACCTTGCAAAATGATGGGGCCTATTATTGAAGAACTTGCAAAAGAATACGAAGGTTCTTGGAAGATCGGAAAATGCGATATCGATGAAAATCCTGAATTGGCTGAACAATTTGCAGTACAGAGCATTCCAACTCTTCTGTTTTTCAAAGATGGGAAAGTTGTAGATAAGGCAATCGGATTCCAGGGAAAAGATGCTCTGAAAGCAAAATTAAGTTAAGAAAACTTTATAATATTTTTTTCTGTTTCATGGCTTCCGAAAGCGCTAGTTCGTCTACTAGATTGTTGTATTTATTTGTTGCGTGAGCTTTTACCCAAATCCAGTCGATATTTATACCTTCGTGTAGAGAATCCAGCTCTGCCCAAAGGTCTTTATTGGCTTTTTTCTTCCAACCTTGTAGAAGAGTTTGAATAAGAAGATTTGAATCGCTGTGAAGTTTGATTGAAAAATCTTTTGTATTTGTTTCATCTATTTTTGCCTCATGCTTTAGCCATCTTAGTGCGTTTATTATGGCAGTCATTTCCATGCGATTATTTGTCGTATCACTTTCTCCACCTTTTATTTGCACTTCCCTATCATCAAGTAAAATAATTACTCCCCAACCTCCAGGACCGGGATTTCCTATACAGCTACCATCTGTGTAAATTTCTATTTTGTGTTTTTGCATGGTAAAATTCTATTATGAAAATAAGAATACTACAAGTTGGTAAAAATAAAGATGCTTATATTTCTGAAGTTTCCACTGAATTTATAAAAAGAATTTCGCCATATGCAAAAGTTGAGATTTTTGAATTTCCAGAGTGCGCAACCTCAAAGACTGTAAGCGCTGAAGTGGCTATAGCTAGTGAAGCGCAAAGTATTTTGAAAAATATAAATGACGATGATTTTGTAATTGTTTTATATGAAAAAGGAAAAGAGATAACTTCAATTGAATTTTCGAAATTTATTTCTGAAAAAAAAGATTTTGGAAAGTCTTTGTGTTTTATTGTTGGTGGACCTTTTGGCTTGGATAAGAGCGTTATGGACAGAGCAGATTTTCTTCTTTCATTTTCAAAAATGACATTTACTCATTTGATGATAAGAATATTTTTGTTGGAACAAATTTATCGTGCATTTGCCATCATTCATGGCAAAGGGTATCATCATGAATGAAATATCTTTAAAAAAAAATTCTATGGCTGACGTTATACTTTACACAAAATCTTATTGTCCTTATTCAAAAGAGACAAAATTAATGCTAGATGGAAAAGGCGTAAAATATACCGAATTTGTCGTTGACGAAGACAGCGCTCTTCAGCATGAGATGGAAGCTAAATCCGGTCGCAATGATACACCTCAAGTGTTCATAAATGGCACACATATCGGTAGTGGAGATGATCTTAAGGCTCTTGAATCTGAAGGAGAACTGGATAAACTTCTAAATGTTTAACTTAAAAGTTTTTGTTAAATAAACTTTTGAAATTAGTGATCTTTGGTGTTTGCGGATTTGTTGTTTTTGATTTGCTTTCAGGCGGCGACTTGATAAATAAGATGATTAAAGAGTCAAAATATAAAACTGATAATGTAATTCAAAATGATAGCGTTTCTTCCAACAAAAAAAATCCACAAGATGAATCTAAAGTGTCCAGCGATTCTCATCTTCGTATACTTGCATTTGGAGATATAATGCTCAGCAGATATGTGCGTGTATTGATGGATAAATATGGAATGGACTTCGTTTTTTCAAAAATTAAATCTCAAAAAACAGGAGAATGGTTCTATAAAAACACCGATTTTGTTTTTGCAAATCTGGAAGGACCTATAAATGGTGAAGGGACAAGTGGGGGAACTTCAATGGTATTTTCTTTTAATAAAAATGTTGCAAAATTTTTAAAAGAGTATGGTTTTAATATCTTATCTATCGCAAATAATCATGCTATAGATCAAGGATGGGGAGGACGAAAAAACACAATTGATGCTCTAAATGATGCGAAAGTTGGTTGGTGCGGGCATCCAAGTGAAGAAGAGGCTTCAAGCGTTTATTATGGAGAAAATGGCTTTAGAGTTTCCAAAGATGCTCATTCTGATGGCGAAAAAACTGCTTTTGTATGTTTTCAAGACGTGACCTCAAAATTAAATATTGAAAATGCCAAGGCCCTTATAAAAGAAGTAAAGAAAAATGCAGATTATGTGATTGTTTCTGTGCATTGGGGCATAGAATACAGGCATACTCCTACAAAATCTCAAATTGATTTCGGACATGTTTTTGTCGATGCCGGTGCGGATTTTGTAATCGGGCACCATCCTCATGTCGTTGAAAGTTTTGAAAAATATAACGGAAAAATTATTTTTTATTCTTTGGGAAATTTTGTTTTTGATCAATATTTTGGAAATGACACTCAAGAAGAACTTTCTATCGGCATAGATCTTTCTCGCAAAGATGATACCTTAAAAACAACGATCGATCTTTTCCCTATGAAAAGCGAAAAATCGCAATCAAGCCTTATGAATAATGATGAAAAAAAACAATGGATACAGAAATTTATTTCTTATGGAAATTATGATGAAGAGGCTAAATCACAGATAGAAAATTTTGAGATTGTTGCTTCAGAGTGAAAATTTTGATGATATAATTTTGTTTTGATGATATAATTTTGCCATACGAAAATCTTAAAAAAATCTTATGGACATTTTATTTGCAGGAGCTGCAGGAGAAGTGACAGGTTCGAAACACCTTATCACCTTTAACAACAAAAAAATTCTCTTGGATTGCGGCATGTTTCAGGGAAAAAGAAAGGATTGTTATGAAAAAAATATCAACCTTGGTTTTGATCCGAAAGAGATCGATGCAGTTATTCTTTCTCATGCGCACATGGATCACAGCGGAGATCTTCCGCTACTTGTAAAACAGGGGTACAGCGGTCCTATTTATTGTACACATGCAACAAGAGATCTTTGCAATTACATGCTTATGGATAGTGCTTTTATACAGGAAAGTGAAATGGAATACTTGAAGAAAAAGAAAAAACTTAAAAAAGGTGATGTTCAAGAGCCTCTTTATACTTCAAAAGATGCAGAAAAAGTTTTACAACTCTTTAGAGGTGTTGGATATGAACAAAGTTTTGTGGTTGTAGATGGCATGGTAGTTTCATTTTATGATGCTGGACATATACTTGGATCTGCCCTTACTCACATGGTTTTCTACGATAAGGCTACGAAAAAACATTTGAGAATGTGTTTTACAGGAGATCTTGGAAGGCGAGGACTTCCTATTTTGCGAAATCCGCAGGCTATTCCTCCAACTGATGTTTTGATTACTGAATGTACTTACGGAAATAGGCTTCACAAGGCTCTTCAAACTATACATGAGGATTTAGCCGTTATTGTGAATAAAGTGTGTGCAAATGGCGGAAAGTTGATTATTCCAGCCTTCGCATTGGAACGTACACAGGAAATAGTTTATTATTTGAATATTTTGAATAAAGAAAAGAGAATCCCAGACGTTCCTATTTATGTAGATAGTCCGCTTGCCGGAAATGTCACCGAAGTTTTCAGATCACATATGGAATGTTTTGGCCCTGACATAATAAAAGAGTTTGTTGATAATGGAGATAATCCTTTTGGTTTTGGCAGATTGAAATACACTAGAAGTGTTGAGGAATCAAAAGAATTAAATGAAAAATCCGGTCCGATGATTATCATTGCGGCATCAGGAATGTGCGAGCATGGAAGAATTTTACATCATTTGAAGAATAATATTGAAAACAAGAAAGCTGTTATTTTGATCGTTGGATATCAGGCTGAAAATACGCTTGGAAGAAAGCTAGTCGAGGGTGCCGGTGAAGTGAATATTTTCGGAGATACTTACAAAGTTGGCGCTGAGGTTTACGTCATGGATGCTTTCTCTGCTCATGCTGATAGAAGTGATTTGCTTGATTATATCGGCAGGGTAAAAGAACTTAAAAAAATATTCCTTGTTCACGGGGAGCAAAAACAATTGGAATCTTTCTCAGGTGCTTTGCATGAAAATGGCTACAATGATGTATATATTCCTCAAGCAAAAGAGCATGTCGAGATTGCTATATAATGTTCTTTGGAAATTTCCTCTTGAAATTTCTTTCTGTTTTGGGTAGATTTTTTGTACTCCTAAAAGAAATTTTGAAATGCAGGTGTCGTATAATGGCTATTACTACAGCCTTCCAAGCTGTAGATAGGGGTTCGATTCCCCTCACCTGCTCCAGATTAACTTCTGTTTATTGTGTGCCAATTTTGGGCTCCCTTTGCCCATCTTGCTTCCAATTCAGCCAAATTGAAAGGTTTAGTAGGTCTCAGCATCTCTTGTGCAGGAGATTCTGGAACTGTGGCAGTAGAAGGTGAAGCACTATTAATGCTTTCAAGAACTGCTCTTGATTTATTAGAAACACTTTTTCTATGAGATGTTATTCTATGATGCAAAATTATCGGCTCAATTAATTCAATTAAAGCTTCGTCAGTCAGACATAATTGTCGACTATGAGAAAGATTTATTTTATCCTTTTGTAACTGTCCGTCGACGTATATCATTGCGCTGGAATCTTCTGCATCTATATCATGAAGCCTGATGAAATTAAAACAAGAATATTCTTGTTTAAGATCTTTTAAAGCTGAAACCCAACTGGCTGGTATTGGACAACTTTTGCGAATATTCAAAACTAAAATAACTTGAGGTCTGGATTTCATAAATTTAAAAAAGTCTTCTTGATTGCCTCCGAAGACGGATAATTTCCCTGGTTTATAAAGAAATATATGATTGGGTGCCAATTCTATAGGATCATTATCTTCCAACGATGTGTCACTTGATCGTCTGTCGTTAGTTTTCGCTTTGGTTAATGCCATTATTGTTGCTATCGGAATCCTGCTTATTGGTCTATCCAAAAGTCGATCCTGTCTTGGATCACCCATAAAGGCAGGTCTTCGTGGTGGTAATTCTGGTATGTGTACTTTTCTTCGATTATCTTCAATCATGAATCATTATATTTTCATATACATAGACCTCCTTATAATATACATTATAAGGAATGTCTAGAGATTATTACCTTCATTTCAACGTCACCTCCAAAGTTCCTGTACCACCTCTATCAAAGCGCCCTTCGTAAACTCTACCTACAAAAGATAAAGTACTTAAGTATTGTCGTAAAAATGGTTTTATTACCGGCATTCCTTTTTTTGAATGCAATCCTTTCCCTGTGATGAAAATGACTTTAGTATATTTTCTGCGCATGCACTCATGAAGAAAATCATCTGTAAGTCTTTTTATACTGTTTTCATTCAAAATCCCTTTATCGTGAAAATCAAACTCCGCCTGTGGTTTGCTAAGATTTTCGTATTTGTTCATATGAGGATTATAGCACATGACTATTTTGCCGCCTCACATTCCTTGAGTTTACTTTTTGCCGTTTGTTCTTCTTTAAGTGCGCTCCTACATCTCTCCTGCTGAGCGACTGTATTTGCTTCGTTTTGTTTATCTTTTTGACATTTGTCGGATAATTCTTTTGATATTCCAAGCGTGTGTTTCATTACAGGAATTTGTTTTTCAAGGCTATTTATTTCTATATCGAGCAATCTGATTTTTTGATTAATTTCTTCCAGTTTCTTTTCCATACCCATTAATTTTGCATAATCATCCCTGTTTTTAAAACCGTTCATTGCTGTCAGAGCATCTTCATACCAGCTTAGTTTTTGATTATAATCTTTTTCCGCATCAGCAGTTAGATTTTTTAGTTCCTGTAATTCCAGTCCATCATATGCGATCCCAACAAATGAAAGCGGTGAAAATTCCACATGGCCGAGCAGTGTTTCTGGAACTTTATTAAGCCCCAGCCCCATATGCGTAGTTTCTCCAAATAATATTTCTCCTATCTTTTCTAGTCCTTTTTCCACAGGATGTTCTGCGGCGTCTATACCTACCCTTATGCCTATATGCTTTACTGGTGATCCTTTCGAAAGCCTTCCTATCAAGATTCCTACATCCAAAAACAACCCCGCCGGCCCTCCAGCTCCAGCAATTGCTTCAATCCATGCCTGCGTTGATTCGGCTTTTATTTCGCTAAAATGTTCTGAAGATTTATCGAGAAGTTCTTTTTTTTCTTCAATATCTTTTTCCAGTTTTTCATAATCATCCAAAAGTTTTTCGTGTCCTTCTTTTATATTTGGTATTACAGTTTCCTCAAAAAATCTTTTTTCCGATTTGTCCCAGTCAAGTAACTTCTGTGCGCGATCCAATGTGGCCTGATCTCTAGCTACTTGTTCATCTAAACTTTTGCATAACGAATCCATCATATCATTTGGTTCTTGTCCTTTGTCTGTTAAAAGTCTTTCCGGATAGTTAATTCCTTTGCATGCCTCAGCCACTTTTTTGTGAGCCGCATCAAGATTATTTTGTTCACCATTGCAATTTTTTGGCTCTTTGCTAGATTGATTGTTTGGTGGAGGATTTTCATTTGAATTATCATTGTCGTTGTTTGAGCATAGTTGACTGTTGTATGTTTCTGAACAACCGCTTATTGCTGTATTGTAGGAAGAATTGCATTCACCTGAACATTGATTGTAGTTGCTCTGACATTCGCCATAACATGGATCTTGCAAATACCATTTACAGGATTCTATACAACTGTTTTTTTCCTGTGATGCCGAGGTCTTGCAACCGTTATATTCCGATTTCGCACCTGAGTTGTCGCAGCTATCTGCGTTTGCTGTGAATCCTTGATTTCCAAGCGGGAAAATCATCTCCATTATCAGAGATAGCGTTATTGTAATGACCCGAATTGTTTTTCCGCTATTCATAATTTTTCGTAAAATAATTTCTACCGCGCCAAAAAATAATCAAAAATATTATGAGTGCAATATTTGGTGATGCGCCGATTGCAATTGACGACCATAGATATTTAAAAAGTCCATCCGGCATTATCAAAGTATAGCTGATTATACCAATTACACTGTTTAATATTAAAAATCCAAAGTAAAAGGTCGCATATTTTGCGGTCCATGAATATCTTTTTAACATTGCTATTAGAAGTATTGTCGGGACAAAAATATTTACCAGCGCTATAGCTATTTTTGCCAGAACGCCTCTTAGAACAAAGCCTATTATAAATATGGAATTCTTTTCAAGATATAAGAACGATAACAATGTTAAAACTGTCATTATTATAAAAAATATCTTCATCGACAGCGGTAATGATTTAAACCCGCTTTTTGATTCCATTTGGTTGAGGTGAATGGTTTATTTTTTTTACTTTACATTATTGATATACTGCCATGCAAATCTTTTCCCATTGCAACATCTGTGTGTTTTTTCTAGAATAACAAGGCTTAAACTGCAAATATGCAAAAAAGAGAGACAAAGATGAGTGAAGTAAAAATCAGCGATACAAAAAAAAATTTGACTGATGGTTTTAGCAAAAGTGAAAAAGGATTGTATGTAGTTGCTGAAAAAAATGCCGGAATTGATTACTCTGGACATAAAAAGAGATTTTTTTCTTTCAGAAATATTTTTCTGTTTATTTTGGTTGTTCTTTTTGTAGTTCAATATGTACAAATTCAAACAACAATCGGAAATTTTTCGTTTTTACAAAGTCATGATACTTCCCTTATAACAGAGATTGGGCAGATAAAAGAAATCACCGCTAAGATCGGTGGAAACCTAAATGAAGTCCGCCAATATATCGGAATGCCTGTAACAGACTATTCATCTTCTGAGACAATAAATGACTCTTCCAGCGATGAAAATAAAAACACAAACAGGCTTCAACTGGCTCTTTTTCAATATGTAGACTACCTGTCTAAGAAGGAAAATATAGAAACACATCTTAATTTAAATAAATCTTTTCTTGAAAAAATAAATACTAGTGCAGCGCTTGTATCTGCGATGAATACTTATGGACTTTCATTCTCAAAATTCGTGGAAGATCCAAATGGATATTCTTTGTCTTTGCTGTATCAAGGTCAGACGCCTCTTGAATTTAATGCAATATTTTTCTATCTCTCAAAAGAAGACGGCAAACTTATGAGAAAAACTGTAAATGAGAAAAGAGAAGTTTTTTATGCAAATTCCGATGAATTTTTTACAGATCTTGTGAATTTCATCAATGCAAATGGTCCGCAGTGGAAGCAAACAATCGATAGTATAAATAAATCACGAACTGATATTGAATCCGCATCCGACACCGAGACGATGAAGGCAAAACTGTCTGAAATAAAATCAAAAATCGATAGGACTCCAAAAGAAAAAGATTTCAAATATACATATTTCGTCAATAATATGACCAGTGAAGTTATTGGAGAAATTGTTATTGATTTTAAAACTTTGGACGTTTCATTGGTAAATAAAAGTGATGATTCTTCTAAGATCACTTTAGATGTAAAATCCGATCTTCTTCCTTTTATTGAAAAGCTTGATACAAGTACTTCTATAGAGAAGAAGTCAAAACAAGTCCTTGAAGACGTAAAAAACACTCTTTCAGACAAAGGATTTATGATAGCTCTTGAGGCTGCCGGACTGCAAATTTCAGAACCTCGTGAAGATAATAGCAGATACTATTTCGACCTTATGACAAAGAGTGATAAGGTGCTTAGCTCTATTGTTGTTGAGAAGACAACAGGCGTCGTAAATATTGTTCAACCTGATGGAACAAATTCGCAGAATCTTCTTTTTTTCGAACCTGATTCCAAAAAAAAAACTTTAGAGATCCCTAAAGACCTTTCGTCTTTTAATAATAAAGTTTCTCATGCTGATAAAACTTTTAATGTTCTTATCGTAGGTAAAAATGGTGATCTTACTGACACCTTGATATTTGCTCATCTGGACGAAACTTCAAAAGAGATAAAAATGATCAGCATCCCTAGGGATCTTTTTTATAATGGTCGAAAAATAAATGCTTATGCATTTTTTTATGGCATGCCTGAGCTGAAAAAATTGATCAGCAATCTTACTGGATATACACTCGATAAATATATAGTTATAGATATGTATGCTTTTATTGAGGTGATTGATTTGATAGGTGGAATAGATATTCATCTAGATCAGGCTGTTGTAGATCCGACTTATAAGACTATAGATAATGGCAAAGAGGGAACTTTGCATTATGAACCCGGAGATTACCATTTGGGTGGAAAAGAAGCTCTAAGACTTGCAAGAAGCAGACATACCACTTCTGATTTTGCGCGCGCAGAAAGACAACAAATGATTCTGCAGGCGATTCAAAAAAAAGCACAGAATTTTGGTTTTGGAGATGCAGATACGGTTTATAAGATTGCAAGAGCTGTACTGGGAAAGACAGAAACTGATGTCTCTATCGATGAGGCTATCAAATATTATTTCAAATATCAAAATTATAAAATTGTTTCTAATGATGTTATGTCCTCTGGAAATATTTTCTTTGTTCCCCCTTATATAACAAAAGAAGATTGTCAGGCCTCTATCGATCAATCCTCTGCTGCTGGCGGCTCTATACCCAGCTGTGAAGGTGAAAATCATGCATATACACTACTTCCACTCGAACAAAATTGGGATTTGATCAAATGGTTTTTCCAGCAACATTTTGACGGAGAGTGATATTGATTGAGTTTAAGCCCGTTTTTTGGTATAATTGTATGATAATAATATGTTTTAATTTCTATGGCAGATCTAAGGCCAAATACAGGGAAAGCTTCGAACGATTTCAATGATACCCTACCGGATGGAGAGCAAATGCGTCCTCTTGGTAGAGTACCTAAGAGTGCTGATGAAACTAAAGTTCCTGAATCATTAGGCTTTAAAAATGTGTTTGCTATACTTGATAAAGCTTTTGACGATAGTGATAGATCTAAATCAGTTACAATTTCAGATGTTGAAATCCCTAATCCTGATGCTGCTTTAAAAAACCTACAGGAAGCTTTAAAATTACTTCCTGCTTGTGTAAAACCGGATCCAAATGATGTGTTTTTTCAATCTTTACCAGGAAATAAAGTCGGCGAAGCCAGTGCTGAAGGTACTAAAATCGATCCCATCATGCTTCTTCATCCTGCACATAGGCTTGCTCATGTTATTGCACATGAAACTGCTCACAGAAAAAATACTGTTCCAAATGAGGGCCTTGTAGAAGTTTATTTGAGAGCTATTGGTGTTGTTGAAGATGGACCGGATGGGCCTAAAGCTACAGAAAAATATGATAAAGCTTTGGCTGAGTTTTCTGACTTTTTGAGCAGAATGTCGAAAGGAGGAAATTCCGATGCTATTGCAAAAGAAGTTTACAATCTTTACTACAAATGTGAATATGGAAAAATTTATGAAATGTATAATAAAATGCATGTAGAAACACTTCCTACTGGAGAAAAAGATGCTGCAGTAAAATTCTTCTGGGAAATATTTCCTGAGCTTGAGTATGACCAAAAAGGACAAACTCGTGCTCAATCTGTAATAAAATTTGAAACACCAGAATTTGCGCCAAGGGCATAGTGTGATAGAATCCTGGCTATGCAACTTACAAAAGGACAAATTATTGAGGTTGAAATTTCTTCTATAGCTTTTGGAGGAAAAGGAATTGGAAAATATAATGGCATTACTTGTTTCGTCGACAATACAATGCCTGGAGATAAAGTGCGTGCGAGTTTGACAAAAATAAAATCAAATTTTCTTGAGGCACAATTTGTAGAAATGATTTCGCCATCAAAAGACAGATGTGAAGCAAAATGTAAATATTTTGGAACTTGTGGCGGATGTCAGCTTCAATCTATGCCATATGAAAACCAGCTAAAACTCAAAGAGCAACAGGTCAAAGACGCTTTTGAGCGAATTGGAAAAATCAAAAATGTAAATATTTCTAAAATTATAGGAAGTGAAAATATCTATTATTATCGCAATAAGATGGAGTTTTCTTTTGGATATGATGGTGAAATGAAATTTGCGCTTGGTATGCACTTACCAAACAGAAGATTTGATATTTTGGATTTGCATGAGTGCCATCTCGAATCTGAATTTTCAGCGAGGATTGTAAATAAAACACGTGATTTTTTTGTTGAAACAGGATTTGAACCTTTCAAATACACCGATGGATCAGGTTTTTTGAAAGCCTTATATATTCGTGAAGGAAAGCGCACTAATGAGGTTATGATCAATCTTGTAACCTCTGATGATTTACCAAAAAATGCAGAAAAAATCATGCAAAATTATGCAGATGTTTTGTCTTCTGAAGATTTCAAAGATGAGGAGAAAAAAATCACATCTGTTTATTGGACAATGGTTATTGCGAAAAAAGGTGTGCCAAAAACTTCCAAAGAATTTTTACTTTACGGGAAAAAATCTCTTACCGAAAAAATGATTCTTGAAAATGGAAATGAAATGGTTTTTGAAATTTTGCCGCAGGCATTTTTTCAAGTTAATACTTTTCAAGCTGAAGTTCTGTATAATCAAGTTGTCAGAATGGCTGTAAATAAGCCGCAAAAGACGATATTTGATTTGTTCTGCGGGACAGGCACAATAGGGCTTTTTCTTTCAAAATATGCGAATCAAGTTTATGGAATTGAACTTGTTGAAGATGCTGTAAAAGTCGCAAGAGAAAATGCTTTGAAAAATAAAATTTTTAATATAGATTTTTTTACCGGTGATGTTGATAGCCTTTTGAAAGATATTAAAGAACCTCCTTCTCTTATAGTTATCGATCCACCAAGAATTGGTATTACTCAAAAAACCGCAAAGCTTATAAATGATTTCTCCCCAAATCAATTGATCTATGTTTCATGTAATCCTTCAACACTCGCTCGAGACTGTGCATGGTTAATTGAATATGGATATAAGATCAAAGAAGTTCAACCTGTAGATATGTTCCCTCATACTTATCATATCGAATGTGTGGCTTTATTAGAGCGGTAAAGCCTATCGTGTCAATTCTTTTCTTTGGCTATAGATACTATTTTCAAATATGATTTATGAAGAATTTAATCTTTTACTTATGAAAAATTTTTCTAAAATTATTTTTTCCTTTCTTAGTTTTTTTATCTTTTCATCTTTGTTAAGTTTGCCTGTAAGTGCTGCGGTTTTAAGTGCAGGAGAAAACCTGCTCGTAAATGAAAATATTTTAGATGATGCTTATTTTGTTGCCGGAAGTGCTGACATAAAAGGAGATATTTTCGGTGATTTATATATTGCCGGCGGCAATGTTGTGATTACAGGAAATATTCAGGAGGATCTTGTTGTCGCAGGTGGTAAAGTAAATGTTGTTGGAAATGTAGGAGGTGATGTGCGTGTTCTTGGCGGACAGGTAAGTATTTTTGGCAATGTTGGTGATGATTTAGTTGCTCTTGGAGGACAAATTGATGTTGGCAAAAATTCAGTTGTTGGAGGAAGTCTTATAAGCACTGCTGGACTTGTAACTGTTGATGGAGAAATCAAAGAGGATCTTCGTGGGGTTATCGGGACTTTGATGTTAAACGGTAAAATTGATCGTGATGTAGATATTGTCGTACAAGATAATATTGCTGTTTCATATACTGCAAAAGTCGCAGGTAATTTTAGTTATTCTTCATTAGTTGAATCTAAGATTCCAAATAATATTGTTGCAGGAAAAATAAAATTTAATAAATCTGAAAACAAAGAAAATTTTGGAGAAAAAACTCGTGACATTGTAATGGATAAAATTTTCAGTTATATATCCGCCTTGGTTATTTTGGCTTTGCTGTGTGCTTTCTTTAAAAACTATCTTGTTAAAGCGGCTGAATTTGCGAAGCAAAATATTTTTAAATCTATGGGGATAGGAGTTATTGCCCTTATTTCGTGTTTTATTGGAGGAATTATTCTTGTATTTACAATGGTTGGTATTCCACTTGGAATGATTGCTTTTGTTGCAGGTTTGATTTTACTTTATTTTGGCAAGATTTTTGCTGCAGTTTGGCTTGGGGGATACATTGGAAAATTTGCAGAAAATAAAAAAATAAATGAATTCACTCTATTTTTGTGGTCTGCTCTAGGACTTTTATTTTATTATATTGTTGGCATTATACCTTTCGCCGGATGGCTTTTTGATGCAGGTGCTGGGCTTATTGGTATTGGAACTGCAGTTTATATGAAAGCAGAATATCTAAAGATTTTGAAGTCTAAAAAATTGATATAAATTTATTGAAGATTTTTCAGATAATCAAGTGCGTCTTGTTTTGTCTTTATTTTTCCTTCGAGTTGTTTTTCTCTTATATCGCTTAGTATTTCTCCAACTCTCTCGCCAGATTTAATTTTTAAATTTTTCATTATATCTTCGCCTGTGATAAGTTTTTTGGGAAGAAGTTTTAAATGTGCAATTTCGTGTTTATAAAGTTTTTTGATTTGTTCATATTCCTTTAGATCAAGTGGAATTATCCCCATGCAGTCTGCGCGAAATACTTCCAGTAAATCTTCAAATTCCGGAAGTAAAAACCAATGCCGACGTCTTGAATCGGGCATTTCCAAAATAGGAACCACCATCATGTGGTGAAGGACAAGCCACTGAACTCTATTTACTGTTTTGATTGGGAATTTAAGTCTTGTTAGAATTTTTTTCACAAGTTTTGCACTCATTTCCTGATGTCCTTCATATTTTATTCTGTCATCTTTTATTGCAAATGTGTCGTATTTCCCGATGTCGTGTAAAAATGCCGCCCATTTTAGTGCTATTGTTGGAGGATTTTCCGGAAGTGGATTTGGATCTATTTCCTCCTGTGTCAAAGAATCCAATGCTTTTATGGAATGATCCCAAACATCGCCTTCCAAGTGATATTGTGGAGGCTGAGCAAGCCCTTTTAGTTTGCAAAGTTCCGGGATTAGAATCTCCAAAGCTCCTATTTCAAAAAGTTCTTCAAAGGCACGACCTGCGTTTTTTCCCATTATCATCTTGTTTAATTCATCTCTGATTCTTTCAGTTGAAATATTTTTTATCAGATGCACGTGTTTTTTTATTGCCTGATAAGTGTCCGGGTGATACTGCATATTTAATGCATTTCTAAAACGTACAGCTCGCAGAATTCTAAGGTTATCTTCCAGAATTCTTTGTTCCGGATTACCTATAAATTTTATTAATCCTTTTTCCAAATCTTCCTGTCCGTTTATATAATCATAAATTTTATCCTGAGTAGGATCATAAAAAAGTGCATTGATAGTGAAGTCGCGACGAAGTGCATCTTCTTTTGCATTTGTGAAAATTACTGCATCTGGACGACGTCCGTCGCTATATCCACTGTCCGATCTGAATGTTGCAATTTCAAAATGATGACTATTTTGTATTGCTAAAATAACTCCGAATTTTTTACCAACTGGTATCGTATGTTCAAGCAAATCTTCTATTTCTTCGGGTTTTGCAGAAGTAACAATATCAAAATCCTTTGGTTCTATCCCAAGCAACATATCGCGAACACATCCGCCCGCCCAATAAGCCTCATAACCGGCTTTTTTTAGTATTTCTATTATTTCTATTGAGGTGGCTTTCATCTGTATAATTATACCTTATTTTCTTGTATTTTTCGAGGTTTATTGTAGACTTTACATCCAGTAATGAAATTTATTATGTTAAGGCATTCAGATCAAATCCATGTCGCAGGTGAGGATGTTGCTATAAATGATCAAGAACTTTCTGAAAGGGCTATTTCTGTTGTTGCCGATATTGTGAAACGAGATCCGGCATTGATTGATTGTGTTTCTTATGGAGTGAGATCGAGGGTTAGTGATATGCTGAAGCAAAGTGGCGTTGATTTTCCACCGCATTCACGGAATAAAATCAATACTGATTTACCTAGATCTATCACTTCGGCCGCAGGTGAAATATGTTCTGATTTAGATTTAGGTGGACATTTGGAAAGAGTAGGAATTATTGGGTTCCATATTGCTTCAGCAATGGGACTTGATACTCATGTAAAAAATAATGTAATGCTTGGTGGACGTCTTCATGATATTGGGAAATTAGATCCTGAGATGCATCGAATTGTTGCATTTGATGGAGTGCCGCCTCCTGACCAAAAGCCAAGAATTAAGTTGCATCCTCTTATTGGTGCACGTGTTGCTGAATATTTTAGATTTCCTAAAAATATTACAGATTTAGTTTTGAATCATCATTTTAGATGTGATGGAACCGGGTATCCTATTCAAAATGGAGCACCTATGTCTATCGAGATTGCTGCATTGAGTGTTGCTGATGCGATTGACGCTATGGTTCGTCCAAGGCCTGGAAGGACAATAAAAACTCTGGATCAAGCTTTTCAGGCAATTCAAAATGGCAGTGGCAAACATTTTCATCCTGATGCTGTGCAAGCTTTACCTAGAGTTGCTATAAGTGCAATATACGATAGAATACTTACATGAAAATACTTGGCATAGAAACATCGTGCGATGAAACATCAGTTGCTATAGTTGAAGATGGGCGAAAAGTTTTTGGAAATGTTATTTATTCACAAATTCCTTTGCATGCTTTGACAGGAGGAGTCGTGCCTGAAGTTGCGGCACGAGAGCATGTTCTAAAAATGGTTCCTGTTCTTGATGAAGCTTTAAAAAAGGCAAAATGTGATTGGGATGATATTGATGCTATAGCCATTACTCATGGGCCCGGGCTTGTAAGCTCTTTAATTATAGGGACTCAGACTGCGAGTGTTATTTCTTTTGTAAAAAATAAAATTCTTATTCCTGTGCAACATATTGTTGGACATATTTATTCGAATTGGCTTTATGGGCTTGATGAAAATGAGTCTAAAATCTCAGATGATATTGCTTTTCCTGCTCTTGTTTTGACTGTTTCCGGCGGGCATAATGATATGATTTTAATGCGAGGACATAATAAATTTAAAGTTCTCGGAGAAACTTTGGATGATGCTGCCGGAGAAGCTTTTGATAAAGTTGCCAGGATTCTTGGTCTTGGTTATCCTGGTGGACCTGCTATTTCGAAAATGGCTGTAAATGGGAACACGAAACGTTTTAAACTTCCGCGATCGTTCTTGGAAAAAGATAGTTTAAATTTTAGTTTTTCAGGACTTAAGACTGCTGTTTTGAGAGAAGTTCAAAAACATACAAATATTGATGAACAATTTAAGGCTGATATGTCTGCCTCTTTTCAGGAAGCTGTAACAGATGTTTTTGTATATAAAGTGCTTGAAGCCCTAAAACAAAATCCTAAAGTAAAAGAAGTTATGCTTGCCGGTGGAGTTTCTGCGAATACAAGAATTCGAAATGCACTTACTAATGCGCTTCCAATTGATGTAAAATTTAGATTTCCCAGGTCTATTTCTTATTGCACAGATAATGCAGCCATGATTGCGTCAGCTGGATATTTTTTATATAAACTAAATCCTGCCAAATATAAGGCTTGTACAAATATCGTGCCTACTACATCGTTTGAGATTTATTGAGGATATTGTTTTAAGAATTAGTTTTTTTAAACAATATCTTTATTAATCCTTTATATTTGTATGATGGTGGAAATATCTCTAGTATTTCTATTATCCTTGTTTTTCCGCCTATATTCATAGTTTTTATATCCCCTACTTCAGCACCAATTAATGCTTTTCCAAGTGGAGATTCGTATGACACCAATCCATTTTGTGGATCACTTTCACCCCATGCTCCGATCGTTACTTCCCTTTCAACTGTATCGTCTTCCAAGATTTTTATCGTATTACCTATGGATGTACGTATGTTTTGCTCAATTGTTTCAATTATTTGTCCTTCAGCAATGGTTCTTGATAATTCTGTAACCCTTTGTGAATCTAATTCAAATTGTCTTCGAGCCTCTTCGAATCCAAAGTTGTCATGCCAATCACAATTCATCCCCGCTTCCTCACCAATCTGTTGTCCTGTTGTTTGAGCTTGTTTTTGTAGTCCAGTTAATTTTTCTTGATGGTAAGTTAATCCTTCTTGTGAAAAATATTTTGCCATTATTATGGGTTTTTAAGTTTTGATTCTATCCGTTTTGGCTTACCAATGCAATACATTGTTTCCTCATTGCCTCTATACTTTGTGATCCATCTACTCTTATGTCTGCTGTTGCAATGGTATCCCTCAATTTGCATCCTTCGTCCACTACGTCATCCCACTCCCTGTTTATATCTGCAATCATTTTGTCTCTATCTGTTGGATCTATATCTCTCATTCTGTCTTTAATCCTTTTTATTCTGACATCAAGTGGTGTATCGACTGCAACTGCTTTAAATGAAGGGAATCTTTGTTTAAATCTTAGGATGTCTTCCGGTGTTCTTATCCCGGAAATTACGACTTTTTTCGCTCCTTTTTGTTCTATTTGCTCAATACATAGTCCAGACAATACATCATTCCCACCTTCTCTTCTCATTGCGTTGCCCATATCAAAATAGTGATCTCTTGTAGGAAATTCGATACCTGCCGCCTGGATTTTATCTCTTATAAATGCGGATAACTCCATTACTTCGAAACCTAATTCTTTGAAAAAATCTGCCGCTGTGGATTTACCCGAGGCTATACCTCCTATTAAACCATATATTTCTTCTTCTGATTTTATATCTTGTCCGTCTACACCTGTTTGTTTTGCTGTGAATGCTTGTTCATCGCTGGGCGATGGCAATGTTGCTTCTATCATATGTATTATTTTTTTAAGTAATGTAAGTATTCTTATGTCTCCTGTTTTTTTGTAAAGTGTTAATAATGTTGGGATTACGTATTCTATTGGTCTTTTTACAAAAGTTATTGTGTTCTTTCCGTCTTGATATGATCCTTCAATATCCTCTACTTGGCCCAAAATATATGATGTGTAACTTTGTCTTTGTGTTATCTGTATCTCGTCTAACCCAATTGGTATAAGACATGTATACCCAAGCATTGAACTTTCATCATCTTCCGTAATAGAATATTCTAAAAATTTTATTATTACATCTGCCTGATCTCCATAAAAATAACTTTCTTCTCCTTCCCTTTCAAACCATTCCAATAATTTTTCTTGTTTCTTATTTTTTAATGCCACTTTTATATTTTTTCCGTATATAACTCGTTTAAATTTTGAATATACTAATACCAAATCTTTTAAACCTATGGTTATTTGTTTGTCATTTCGTGAATGAGTTATATCATTGTCCCTAAAAAATTGAGATAAGATTTCTATATCCTTTTCGTCTTCCTGAATTATTTCACAATCTGAAAATAAGCCTGATATTTCTTTTTCTATGTGTACTTTAAATTTTTCCAATGCTTGCACTGAGACTTCAATTCCATCATCTGTATCCTTGTATGCAATTTTATTTTCTTGTAAAAATGCTATAAATTTTTTCTTTCCTTTCTCTTTTGCAAATGAGATTCTTTGTATCCCGACTTCCAATGTTTCCAATGAATATATCGTATCTGGCAAGAATGTCGTAGTGAATATTATAAGATGTCTTTTGAATTCATGCGCAAGTCCAGCATCGCATTTTACATTCTTTCTTCCATCTGAATCATCATCAACGCTTAAATTATCTAAATAATGATAATTTGGTTTCTTGTATTTTGTATGTGTTTTATCAAAATATTTTGCGAAGAATATTTCTAAAAACTTTTTGCTTAGTTCTGTTTTCAGTCTAAATGACGCAGGTTTTTTAAGATTTACTCCATTCATATCTCTATATACCACTACTCCGCTTATTGTCAGTATTCTGTTTAATTCTTTGATAAATGTCTGCATTCCTTCTTCTCCTCCGCCATATGAAAAACATTCATGTAATACTGATGATAAATTTACCGCCTGAACACTGGAATCTTCGTATGGAAGTTGTTTTGAAATATCTCCTTCTTTTGTTTCATATCCTGTGTCTATTCCAGCATCTGCCAATAAGCCTTCTATTCTTCGTAATACTTCCGATGATATGTCTAATATTGAAACCAATGGTCTGGATTCTTCATCCAACTCAGCAATTTTCATCATTATTATTTTCAATGCCGCTCCTCCTCCCGGACCTATTTCGACAATTTTATCCCTTCTTCCCAGTGAATTTATATGTCTTAAAACTCCAGCTTTTTCATCACCTGATGAATCTATTTCAGCTAGATACTCTTGACCTGTTTTTGGATCTGATACTGTCATTGCGTTATTTTAGAGCGTATTTTCACACTTTTGATGTAGGCTGTCAATATTTCACTGTCAAAATCCTGTTTTTATTTTCCGCATTGAAAGATCAATAAATTGTGTTAAGATAGAAGACAGCTATTGTCTTAATTTTTTATTTTATGTCTAAACCTGAGGAAATTCCAAAGAAAAAGTACGAGCCATTCCAAAATCCGAAGGGAGTGCATGATATTTTGCCTGCGGATCAGGATTTTTATACTTATATCAAAAAAGTTGTAAGACATAGAGCAAGACAGGCTGGTTTCAGGCGTATAACGACACCAATTTTTGAATTTACAGAAGTTTTTAAACGCAGTATAGGGGCTGGAAGCGATATAGTTTCCAAAGAAATGTACACTTTTGAAGATAAGAAGGGCCGAAGTCTTACGCTTAAGCCTGAAAGTACTGCACCTGTTGTACGAAGTTATATTCAAAATAACATGAATCAATTGCCACAACCTGTGCTTTTGTTCTATATTGAGCCACATTTTAGATATGATCGTCCACAAAAAGGAAGATATCGACAATTCTGGCAATTTGGTTTTGAAATTATCGGAGAGAGTGATCCCGCTCTTGATGCTCAGCTTATTCAGTTGGCAATCAAAATTCACGGAGATCTTGGAATTGCTGATTTTTTCAGTTTGCAATTAAATACAATCGGGACCCCAGAGGCAAGAAAAAAATATTCAAGTGTTTTGCAGGATTATTATGCCGGCAAAGAAAGATCTCTTTGCGAGGATTGCAAAGTCAGACTTGGAATAAATCCACTTAGGCTTCTTGACTGTAAGGCTGAGGATTGCCAAATTTTGGCACAAATGGCTCCGCAAATGAAAGATTATCTTGATAAAGAATCCCTTGAGTTTCACGAAGAATTGAAAGGTTATCTAGATGAAATGCGTATTCCTTATATAGAAAATCCGAGACTTGTTCGAGGACTTGATTACTATTCAAAGACAGTTTTTGAATTTTGGGATAAAGCCGAGGGTGCTCAAAATGCTGTTGGAGGTGGAGGAAGATATGACGGACTTATCGAACTTATGGGTGGACAGAGTACTCCTGCAGTTGGATATGCGGCAGGGATCGAAAGGATTATTGCAAACATGAAACGTGAAAAAATACGCGTTCCTTCAAAAGATGAACTTCATGTTTTTGTAGCTCAGCTTGGGAATGAGGCAAAGAAAAAATGTCTAAACCTTATAGATGACATGAGAGAAGCCGGAATAAAAACTATGGGAGCACTTGGAAAAGGATCTATCAATATACAGCTTAGAATAGCCGATAAATTTAAAGTTCCTTACTCTGTCATTATTGGAATCACTGAGGTTCGTGAAGGTGTTGCGATAATCAGAGATATGAAAAAAGGAGTTCAGGAAACTGTAAAAATGGAAAACGTAGTTTCAAAACTTGTAAAACTTATCGGAGAAAAAAATCTTGATAGATATACACCCGGAGAACTTATCTATTCTTAGAAGTTTTGTAACTGTAGCGATTGAATTGCGTTTTATTTGGTGTATATTTAGTTTGAATAAAAGTTTCCTATGAAAAAGTTTTTGATTTCTTTTTGTCTGTTTTTGATTTCTTCAAACGTTGTCTTTGCCGATGGATTTCCAGACGTAAAAAATGACAATGAACATTTTGTTGCGATCAAATACCTCGTAGATAAAGGTATAATAAGCGGTTATCAAGATGGGACTTTCAAGCCGGATGAACTTGTAAATAGAGCCGAAGCTACAAAAATGATAGTGAAGGCTTTCAATATTCCATATGATAAAACATTTGAAGGATCTTTCCCTGATGTAAAAAAGAGTGATTGGTTTTTTCCTTTTGTCATGGCAAGTAAAGAATCCGGACTTCTTGCCGGATATAAAGATGGAAAATTCAAACCTGCAAATAATATCAATCTTGCCGAAACTCTTAAAATTATAGAAATTGCAGGAAATGCCAAAGTACCAGAGAAGCCTACTAGCAATGTGTTTCTTGATACGACAAAAGATGATTGGTATGCAATTTATGCGCTTTATGCAAAAGATCACAATATAGTTTTATCCGATGATTATGGCAATCTTCATGCCGAGCAACCAATGACGCGCCAAGCTTTTGCCGAGGTTGTTTATCGTATGATGATTGTTGTGACTAAAAATGGTGAATCTTTTCCTCTTTATACAAACTGGACAACTTTTACAGGGAAAAATCTTCCGTTCCAAATAAAATATGATGATAAAACATGGACTGCCATAGAAAATAAAAATGAAGTTATTTTTTACAGAATGGATAAGGAATTCTTGCAATTCTCTCCCGCAAAAATTTATCCGAATTCAGGGAGAGTTTGGGTCACTTTGGATAAAAATGAAGCTAATATGACAAGTCTTCAATATTTTGCAAATTTAAAACTTGCTTTCCCTGGAGCACAATATACGGAATTTAAACTTCATGGACTTTCTGCAATTGAGGTTTTATATCCTAATGCAAGGACTGTTGATTGGTATGTATATCTGAATACCGGAAAAGTTTTGGTGGCTTATACAGAATTTGGTGGTGGTGTTTTGGGATTCAAATTGCAGCAATATATAAAAGCTATGCTTGCGACTTTTGAATATAAAGAATCAGCATCTGGAAATGCAGACTATACAGATATTTTAAATGAAATTTATGCGAAGATTTTGGTTGAAGGAAAAGGGATGGCGGCACTAGATAAACTTTCTGATAAGACAATTATAGAAACTGATGCTATCGGTGTTGGTACTGGTCCCACAGATTATTATTATAGCACTGAAGTTAATAAAACTTTCAAATATGAAAGAAACAGTGATACTATTTTGGACAAGAGAGACGGAAAAACAAGTGCGTTTTAATTTGTAAATTTTTAAATTAAAAAAATGGCAAAACAAGTTTATTCAAAAGGTTATTTAGTTGGAATTACAGCTGCATTGATTGCTATTGCTATTGCTGTAGGAAGTTTTATTTATTCTCTTGTTAAAAATGCAGGGGAATATTCCAGTGTTGATATTACTGTTTCAGATAATAATACTGTTTCTGTAAATCCAAATGGCAATATTCTTCCAGATCATGCTCCAAATGTTGAACCCCCTACAACTAAACCTCCCATCAAATGAAGTATTTTGGAGTCGTAGTTTCCTCCGGACTTTTTGTCGGACTTTTTGTCGGTCGTTTCGTTGATGGAGATTTGATTCCAATGCTAATGAGATGGTACATAACTCTGGGACTTGTAATTCTTTTATATATTTCAGCATTAAAAATAAAACCGTCGGAAATTATTGTAAGTTTGAAAAAACCTTCATATATCATATTTATCAGTCTGATGAAAATGATAGGGATTCCGTTGATTGCTTTTGTTTTTCTTAGATATATTCCGGAAGATTACAGAACCGCCGTAATGCTTCTTGCCGCTACACCTTCAGCAATGGCTACTCCAGGACTTTTGCTTGTTCTAAATGGAAATATAAAACTTGGTATGATTATCTCGGTTATAACAAATCTTATTACTCCGATTACATTGCCGCTTGTCCTTTTATATTCTATCGGTGTTAATGTGCAATTGGATGTTTTACATATGATGATTTTCTTGGGAATAATAGTGTTTTTGCCTTTTTTGCTAGCATTTCTATCAAGAAAATTTCTACCAAAATTTGCTGATTTTGTTATAGAAAAATCAGCCCCTATAATCTCTATACATCTATTTTTATTTAATATCTGCGTTATTGCTCCTTTTGCTAATTTGATTCTTTCGAATCTTGCCAGATCTTATTCTTTGTTTATTTTCGTTTTGGCATTTTCTTTTATTTTACATGTTATTGCCATTATTCTTTCCATATGGAAAAAGCAAAAAAGCTTTATTGTTACAAATATTATTATTTTTGCGTATTTCAACGTAGGCTTTTCCATAGTTCTATCCGGCCAATACTTCAATAAAACAACAACACTGCTATGCGTTTTATATGAAGTGATTTGGGCTATCGGACTCATTCCCCTGCAATTTATTTTTAATCCTCAAAGCGGTATGCTACACCGGAAGTAGGTTTTTCTTTTGGTGCTTTTGGATTGAATTCTTTTTTTGAAGATTGTTCATTTTCATTGGATTTTATTTTTTTCTTTGACTCTTTTTCTTGTTCCGATGAAGCTTTTGGAAGTACTGCGGTCTTGATTATCTCCTGTGCTTTTTCAGCTTCTTTGGCCTGATTTATAAGTCCTTCAACATCTATTATTTTTGATTCTTCTCTTTCAGAAATCACGCCCAATCTGTCTTCTTGGAATGTTTTCACAAAATTTATTATTTTGTATTCTGCATCCATTAAATTCATATTTGAAATTCTAAATCCTGCTGCTTGAGTATGCCCGCCACCGCCAAACGCCTCTGCAATTTTTGCCGCATCTACAGATGGATTTGTTGTCCTTACACTGGCCGAAACCGTGCCATCTTCTTTTTCTTTCAGAAGTAATATTACTTCTGCACCAGGTGCATTTGTCATTAATTCATCTATAATATCACCTGTTTGATCATCAAAACTTTCCGTATCTTTAAAATCCTGTCTACTAACCACAGACCAAACTATTCTGTGTTTTTCATCTATTTGTATTTTCGAAAGTACTCTACCCCAAAGTTTAAGCTGGCTCAGTTGTTTTGTCTTGTATACATGCTGAATTATCTCTTGCTGACGCGCTCCATACGATATTAGTTGTGCTGCGCGTGCAAATGCTTTCGGAGTAGTATTCGCATTCTGGAAGCTTCCTGTATCTGTGATTATTCCAGCCAAAAGAAGTGTAGCTATATCTTCATCTATAAGATTTATTTTCTCTTCTGCTGAAAGTTCCTCAAGTATTGGAAGTAGCATTTCAGTCGTTGAAGATGCCATGATATCTACGAAATTTAATTTTCCAAAATGAGAGTTTGAAACATGATGATCAATATTTATGACAGGGACCTGATGGAAAATTTCTATATTTTTTTCATATACATCTCTTAGTTGTGTGAGTTCTGCTGTATCTACAGTAATTATTAAATCGTAATCTATTCCACCGGAAGAAAAAGAAATATTTTCTTCGGATAATCTTCCGTCTTTTGGAGTTACAATAATATTTATTTTTCCATTCTCATTTTCGCTTTTTATATTTTCTATTTTTATATTTTTGCAATCAACAGTTATTATAAAATCACCTGAAGAAATCATTTTGTTACTTATAATTTTTGTATTTGGCAAAAATTGCAAAACTTCCGGAATATGTTCGCTACATATCACGGTAACTTCTTTTTGTAATTTTTTTAGTGCAATATATAATGATATAGCGCTTCCTAATGAATCGCCGTCAACAGGAGCTGAAGGCAATATTAGAATTTTTTTGCTTCTTTTTATCAGCTCTACTACTTGTTTTTGTGTATTTATCGTCATTTTTTATTTAATCGTAATCTATACATTCTAAAACATTTTTCTGCGTATGTCAATACCTTCATTGTGGAACATTAAAAAGGGTCTAAGTATAAATGACCCGTAGTAAAATTTCCAGCTATTTATTTTCTCTGAAGTCTAGTGCTTTGAATTGAATTTTTTCTTTATCGTTCCAAACATTTTTTTCGATCGTAAAGACCAAATCTATTTTTTTGTGCTGTCTCATGGCGGACATGAATTCCCCCATTTTGAAGCCTATTACGTTCACTTCTTTTTCTTTTGCTTTCACCATAAATTTCAAATGATCTTTTCCTTTTCCAACTTGATCTATAAAATATGGTTCAAGTCCCTCCATGATAAATATAGGCCTCAAATTTTCAATTCCGAAGGGTTTTAATTTATTCATCTTTTCTATAAATTCAAAACTTATTTCGTCTGGATTTAGAGGGCAATCTATTACTAAAGATGGTTTTAGCTCATTACCTTCAAGTTTTTTGTTTGCATATGATATTAACTTTGTCTTGAATTCTTCCAGATTTTCTTTCTTTACGTTGAATCCAGCTGCCTGTGCATGCCCACCAAAAGAGGGCAGAATATCGCCAAAAAGTGTAAGAGCTTCAACTATATTGAAATATTCCGGACTTCTTGCCGATCCTACAAGTGTATCTCCAAAATCTTGCATTAAAATCACAGGTCTCGCGTATTTTTCAACTAATCTACCCGCAACAAGCCCAAGGATTCCGACATGCCAATTTTGGCTTTCTGCAAGCAATATCTTGTTCTCAAGTCCATTCTTTGAAAATATTTGTTCCGCCTCTTCCATCGCTATCTTTGTCATTTCTTGTCTTTTTATATTCAGACTTTCGAGTTCATTCCCAAATTTTTCCACTTTTTCACCGTCATCTTCCTGAAGAAGAAGTGACATAGCTGTATATGGATCACCTATTCTTCCTGCGGCATTTATACGTGGTGCTATTTTGAAACCTATTGTGCTGCCATCTATTTCATCATCTTCTTTCGTCTCAGAAAGCTTTAATATTTTTTTGAGTCCCGGCCACGCAGTATTTGTGAGAGATTTTAGGCCTTCTTTTACTATAAGTTTATTTTCTCCACGAATCGGCCCCAAATCTGCTACTGTTCCTAAAGCTGCTAAATCGACTAAATTTTTCAATTTTTCTTCTATTGATTCTTTACTGTCTGTTCGCAAAAGAAGTGCGTGAGCCATTTTTAGTGCTACGCCTGATCCTGTTAAATCTTTAAAAGGATATGATGCATCATATTTTGGATGGATTATTGCGATTGCATCAGGAGCCTCTTTTGGTATTGTATGATGATCTGTAATTATCACATCTATATTATTTTCTTTTGCCTTTGCAATCTGCAAACGACATGAGATGCCACAATCCACTGTAATAATCAGATTTATATCTTTCTTTACAAATTCATCTACAAATTTTTCTGAAAGCCCATACCCGTCTTTTAGCCTGTTTGGAAGCCTGTAAGACACAACTGCATTCATCTTTTTTAGCGTGCTATACAAAATCAAACTGCCGGTAATTCCATCAACATCATAATCTCCAAAAACTATTATTTTTTCTTTTTTTTCAATCGCATCAAATATTCTTTTTACCGCTTTTTCCATATCAGAAAATAAAAATGGATCATTCCATTCCAATCTCTCGTCTTCATCAACAATTCCTCTATTTTCCAGTATTTTTTGAAACGTACTGATAGAAGTGTTTGAGTTTTTTATGATCCATTTTTTGCCGAATACTGACATTTATTTAAGATTATCTTTTTCTTTCCTTTTGTTTTCTTGCCATTGTGCAATAGCTTCCTCCGGAGTATTTACCTTGTCTTTACCAAAAACCCATGTATGTCTGGATACAATTTTTTTGTATATATCCTCTACAACACCATCCATGTCAAAAAGTCCTTCCTCTTCTGCTATTTGTGCAATCATTAAAATTTGAAAAAGCACATCACCAAGTTCTTCTTTCAAATTTTTATAATCTTTTTTTCGAACTGCATCTTTTACCTCCTGTGTTTCGTCTAAAAAACATTTCAGCATACTTTCTATAGTTTGTTTTTTGTCCCAAGGACAACCTTTATCAGATCTCAATTTCCGAGTTAGAATTTGCAAATCTTTTATTGTTCTTTTTGTCATATTTTGTTTATTTAATTATGTCCTCAGGCTTGAGCCATTTTATATTTTTATACCTTCTAAACCATGTCATTTGTCGTTTTGCGTAGTTTCTTGTGTTTTTTTTGAGTAATTCAGTACATTCCTCCAGAGATGATTTTCCTTTTATGTAAGGGATAATCTCCTTTGCACCAAGAGATGATATAGCTGGTAGGGTATCATTATACCCCTTTTTCAATAAATCCTTTACCTCATTTATAAGCCCCCTTTTCAGCTGATTATCTACACGTAAACCGATCCTTTCGTATAATTTTTCTCTTGGCCAATCTATTCCTATCATAAAAACATCATATTTTGGATCAATTTTTTTGTCTTTTTTATTTTCTTTCTTTACCATGTTTATTTCTATGGCTCTTATGACGTAAATAATATTGTTCTGATGAATTTTTTTTGCCGCTACAGGATCAAGCTTTTGTAACTTTTTATAGAGATATTTATTTCCATGTTTTTCTGCCTGTTTTTTAAGACGTTCACGAAGTTTCGCGTCAGGTTGCATTCGAGGGAGTTTATATCCCTCTGTTATTGCACTTATATAAAGCCCAGTTCCTCCAACCAGCATAGGCACGTTTTTTCTTTTAAAAATTTTTTTTATTTCGGCATTCGCCATATCCTGATATTCCGCTAGAGTTATCGTGTTTTTTGGCTCTGATATGCCAAGCATATGGTGTGGCACTCCTTCACGTTTCTCTTCCGGAATTATATCTGAACCAATTTCCAAACCTTTATATAACTGCCTTGAATCCGTTGAAATAATCTCGCCATTTATGGCATGGGCTATATGTAAAGATAAATCCGTTTTCCCGGAAGCAGTCGGCCCAAGAACAACAATGAGAGGTTTTTTGTGAGATTTTACAAAATTTTTTACTTCTTCAAGGATGTACATTCCTTTTTTAGTAATTTTTAAGCATAAGTAATATAGACCAAAGATTTGCCCTTGGCAAAACATCAGCCTCACGATTTACTGTTTTAAAATATCTTCACCCTTTTGTCAATTTTAATCGTTAGACTTTTATACTTTTTATGGTAGATTTCTCCAGTCATAGACAGCGGGCGCACAAATTAAGACCTGCCGAGACAAATGAGATTTAAGTCGATAGTTAAACTTCTTTGTTCTCGATAGTCTAATGACAATCGAGATTTTTTTTAATCTTAAAAAACTATGTCACAAACAAAAGGTGAAAAAGGGCAGGTTCTGTCTGATCTTCAGAATCAATTCAAGTCCGCAAAGGCAGTGGTTTTCGCTGACTATCAAGGGCTTTCAGTAAAAGATCTTAAAAATTTGCGTACAAAGCTAAGAGAAGCCGGAGTTTCTTTCAATGTTGCAAAGAAAACGCTAATCAAGCTTGCAGCAAAGGAATCAGGATACGATGAAATTCCTGATAGCGTTATGGAAGGACCTGTTGGAGCTGCTTTTTCTTCACAAGAAGAAGTTGCAGGAGCGGCAAAAATTATTCATGATTTTGCCAAGAAAAACAAAGCTTTGAAGCTTAGAGGTTCTCTTTTTGAAGGGAAAGTATTGTCTGTCGTGGAAACTAAACAGCTTGCTGTTCTTCCAAGCAAACAAGAACTTCTTACAAAACTTGTTTATCTATTCAACGCTCCTATTTCAGGATTTGTTCGTGTTCTTCAAGCTATTAAAGACAAACAAGAACAAACAGCTTAAGCAATCAATTTATCAAATATTTTAACTATAAAACATATGTCAGATTTAGAACTAAGCAAGGATGCTCAAAAAATCATGGAATTGGTTGAAACACTTCCAGTTCTTGAACTTTCAAACCTTGTAAAAGCACTTGAAGAAAAATTCGGTGTTAGCGCAGCAGCTTCAATGATGGTTGCAGGTCCTGCAGCAGGTGGTGCAGCAGCCGGTGATGCTGATGCTGGAGATGCTAAGAAAACAGTCATGCTTACTGGAGCAGGTGGACAGAAAATTTCTGTTATCAAAGTTGTTCGTGAAATCACAGGTCTTGGTCTTAAAGAGGCTAAGGATCTTGTTGATGCAGCTCCAAAAGCTGTTAAAGAAAACGTTGAAATGGCAGAAGCTCAAGATATCAAAAAGAAACTTGAGGAAGTTGGAGCTTCGGTTGAACTACAATAAACACTAGATTCTCAATAAAAACAGGAGGAACATTCCCTAGAACTTAAACTTCATTTGTGAATAATCAAGCTTAAGTCTGAATAGAACGTAATGCGTTCTAGGAAATATTCCTCCTGTTTTTTTGCTAATCTGTGGTTATTTTCGAGATAGAACGCAATGCGTTACCTAAAAATATCCTTCCTCTTTTTTGTGTATCTGCCTCTATTTCCGAAATAGAACGTAATGCGTTCTAGGAAATATTCCTCCTGCTTTTTGCTAATCTGTGGTTATTTCCGAAATAGTCTTTTACCCTTTACGTTTTACCTTAAATTTGGTATAATATTTTGATATAAAAATAAATACAAAAACTAAATGGAAAATTCGGTAACTCCAAATCTTGTAAACCCTTTGGACTCTAAAGGTGATAAAAAAGATGGAAGTTCTGATATTCTTAAGAACCTGACGTCATCCAATGCACCTGAAGGCAAGCTTCTTGAAGATGCTCCAACTATAGATTTTTCCCTGCTTAAAGATGTTGTTCCTCAACAAAGTGGCTTGCTAACTATTTTAAAATATGGATTTGTGGGGATTGTAGGAGCTTTCTTGGTTGCAATCGTCTTTTTTGTGGTAACTTTGACAGATGTTTTTAGCCTTGTTTCATCCCCTTTGGGATACACAAGCCTTACAAAACAGCTAGCAAATGACAATACTGATATAATTTCACTTAAAACTGAACTTAATTTCAACAAATATCTTTTGTTAAAAGGATATCTTGATGAATTTGGATACTACGGAGATGCATTTGCTCAAAATTATGAAATTTTTAATACCAAGACTTCAACTCAGGCAGAAAAATCTTCAGCAGGAGAAAAAATAGCCAGCGCAAAGCCTGAACTGAAGAAAAGTTTTATCGCTGCAAAAGATATTTTTTCAAAAGAATTTGATGCTCCGCTCTATACGACAGATGCATCTACTCAAGATACTATGACTCTTTTTCAGCAAAAACTTATTGATAAATTGAATACAAAAGCCGCAGAATTAAAAGATTCAACTGACATGCAGGCAAAGAGAGATTACAAAAATTACATACAAATTGTTGCACTTATTTCAAACTCTGAATTGAAAAATCTTATTCAATCCACTGATTTTGATTCCCTTAAAGATGAAGATTTATACAAACTTGTGAATAAAGTGAATTCAATTGTCGTCAATGATTTAAATGTTATTCAACAAATTAAAAATAAAAGAATAAGATGGTCTGACATAATAAATGAAATCAATTTGCGCACAATGGCTGTAGACACAAGCTATAATCAAGATGTCTACAACCAACTTGGAGGCATCAGATATACAAGCTACGATTTCGACAGTGAATCGAAAAAACTTTCCATCAATGGAGAAACAAAAATATTTGATACCACAAATTTCACACTTATTACTGACTTGATAGATTCTTTAAATAATTCGACTCTTTTCAGTAATGCGGAGATGCGTTCTTTCTCTAAATCCGGATCACTTGATGATGGATATACTGCAAGTTTGAAACTTTCATTAAACCTAAAAGATAAAAAATAATTATGCCAAATCTATCTTATTTACTAGCTACAAAAAGGGAAGATGCTCAAGTAAAGTCTTATGCCATCTTATGTGGAATTTTGTTGATAGCATTCGGATTTTTTACTTATACAAAATGGCAGGAGTATTCAACAATAACTACTTTTGTTGATAAAAACACTTCGTATATTGCCGCTCTAAAGGAACAAGGGGCAAATGAAAAAGCTTTATTCGAATCCAAAAAAAATTCTATAAATCAACTAAAATCCGAAATAGAAGCAAATCTTATAGAAGTATTTCCTTCCTCTGATGCTTATACTGAACTTACAAGAAAATTTGATACATTCGAGCAAAAGCTTTCTACCAAAGATAGTGTTTTTGAAGTTTCAAATATCGAATATCAAAGCGTTGTAAAAAAAGATAATTACTCAATTTTGCCCCTTAGAATGAGCATAAGGAGCTCTAAGGCTAATTTTGAAAAATTTCTGCATTACATAGAAACTTCCGGATCTTTGGCTGACAAAGTGAGACTTATGGATGTTTCTTCAGTGAGATTAAATTTTGAAAATAACAGTGATCTTTCCGGTAAAAAAGAGGAAATCATAAATTTCTCGGTACAAATTAATGCATATTTCAGATAAAGTGGATAATACAAACAATCAACAACCGGTTCCTACAGTAACTCCAGTCGTGACCCAGCCACAACCTTTGCAGGCTGCTCCTGTTGTTGCACCTGTCACTGCTGTAGTGGCTCCTCCAGTCAAAGATGCTACTCAACCACCTGAAAGCGAAAAGCTAAAACAGCTGAAGGATGCTATTTTGGCCGCAAACATTCCACAAATGGTTATGCTTGCGATTTCGTATGCACTTGATTTGAGATCCAGTGATATACATATCGAACCTCTACAAAACAGGGTTCGTTTGAGATATAGAATTGATGGAGTTTTACGACATGTAGTTGAATATCCTACAAATCTGCATCCTGCGGTTGTTTCGAGAATAAAAATCATGTCGAATTTGAAAATTGACGAACAACGTATTCCTCAAGATGGACGTGCGGATGTTACAACAAAAGAAGGAAAACAGATGGATCTCCGTGTTTCAACTTTACCTACTGTAAACGGGGAAAAGATCGTTATGCGTATACAGGATAAATCCAGAAAAATTCCGGATCTTTCAGAACTTGGAATCACAGGAACATCACTCAAAAATCTTACTGCCGCTCTTTCCGCCCCAAATGGAATTATTATAAACACAGGTCCTACCGGATCAGGTAAGACGACCACTCTTTATTCTTGTCTAAGTAAATTAAACACTACTGATGTAAATATTCTTACTATTGAGGATCCGGTGGAAATTCAGCTTGATGGCCTTAATCAAAGTCAGGTTCATCATGACATCAATTATTCATTTGCGATGGGGATGAGGGCCGCACTTCGTCAAGATCCAAATATTATAATGGTTGGAGAAATACGTGACAAAGAAACTGCTGATACAGCTATTGAAGCTTCACTTACAGGACATCTCGTGTTTTCAACACTTCATACGAATAGCGCCGTTGAATCTTTGACTCGTCTTATAAATATGGGTATACAGCCATATCTTTTAATATCTTCTCTGGAACTTATCATCGCACAAAGACTTGTAAGGCAAGTTTGTCAAAAGTGTAAAAAAGAGGCTGTAGTCAGTCCGGAAACTCTAGAGATGATAAAAAAGGCTATGTCAGAAATGAAGGCTGAAGGAGAAATAGAACCCGAACTTCTTAAAGGTATGAAATTTTATGATGCTGTAGGATGTGATGAATGTAATCATATCGGATATCAAGGACGTATAGGTCTTTATGAAGTATTAAGAATGAATAATAAAATCAGAAAATTGCTTTCTGATAATGGCAGTATGATTGATATACAAGCAGCTGCTCAGGAAAACGGCATGGTCACTCTTGAACAGGCAGGTATTGTGAAGGCTCTTCAAGGTAAAACAACTATTGAAGAAGTATATCGTGTAGCACGTAAATCAGAATAAAATGGCAGAAACTGCAAAAACAAATTTCGCTACCGAAGGAACTGAATCATTCAAACTTTCCAGTGGCAAAAAGGCTCTAAATAAAGCCGAAAATGTGGTTTTGAATATTCAAGAAGATAAGACCGGAATTATAACACTTGAAAAGAGAACTTTTGGTGAAGTTTCTCTTACCGGAAATCCTATAGTCGATACTTTCAGAAAGATAAATTATTATTTTATAAGTCATTCTTCTATAAGTCTTGAGGCAAAAGCTACGTTTTATCATCTTCTTTCAGTTATGATAAATGCCGGAATGCCCATGGTTAAGGCTTTGCATTCACTTATTACGCAGAGTGCAAACGAACCAAAACTTCAAATGGTTATAAATGGTATTGCGAGTGATATCGAATCAGGACAAAGTTTGTCTGAATCCATGCTGACTTATCCAGAAATTTTTGCAGATCAGGAAATCGGAATGATTGAGTCCGGAGAGGCTTCGGGACAGCTTTCCAGAGTTTTGGATAATCTGGCTAAAGATGTTGAAAAAGCTCATGCTATTACAGGTAAAGTAAAAGGCGCAATGATGTACCCTACTGTGGTTTTTACTTTGCTTATAGGTGTTGTTATCGCCATGTTGGTACTTGTAATACCAAAATTGCAGGAACTTTTCACTTCCAGTGGAGCCGAGCTTCCTTTGATTACAAAAATTGTAGTTGCATTGAGTGATTTTTTCATAAATCAAAAATTTATTTTAGTTGCCGGTATTTTGCTTTTGGTTGGAGCTTATATGCTTATCAGTAAAACTGATTTTGGAAAATATGCGATTGATAAAACAAAGATTTCAATACCTATTTTCGGAAAATTATTCAGAGAGGCTTATCTTGCGAGATTTGCCAGATCTTTGAGTAATCTTTTGGACAGTAATATTTCTATAGTGAAAACTATGGAAATTACGGCGAATTCTATCGGGAATGAAGTATTCAGAAAAAAGCTTCTCCTTGCGATGGAAGACATAAAACAAGGTATTCCATTGGCTGAAAATCTAAATGACAATGATCTTTTTCCTCCAATGCTGATCAGCATGATTGATGTAGGAGAAAAGACTGCTCAACTTGATGAAATCATGGCGAAAGTTGCGGATTTTTATGAAAATGAACTGGATACTGCTGTTGCAGGAATTTCAAAAATCATAGAACCTGTAATCTTGATTTTCATTGGTGTTACAGTAGGAACTGTTGTTGCCGCGATCATGCTTCCAATCATGAAACTTTCAAATATCGCTGGTGCAATATAAAATAATCTTGAATTTTTTTTGCACTGAGACTATGCTTGTGAATAGAAATTCCTTTATTTAAATTTAACTCATTTTCCTATGAAAAAAGGTTTCACCCTCATTGAGCTTTTGATTGTTATTGCGATAATCGGTATTTTGGCTGTCGCTTTCCTACCAAGTATTCTTGGCGCACCTGCGAAAGGAAGGGATGTAGCAAGAATTGCTGACTTACAAAAAATACAAAAAGTTTTGGTAAATGCTAATTTGGGAGGAAAGGATTATCCTTCCACTACTGGATGTATAGCCAGCGGACTTGCTACTGGGTATCTTGCTCCAAATACTACATGGATTCCTGCATTTGCAGCTGAGTTTGGGGGTAAGTTGCCAACCGATCCTCAGACAACAGATTCCGTATATGCTGCTGTTGCTACTTGTAATGGTGGTGGGTACTATTACAAAAAAGATCCAAGCGCTTCTTATAAGTTTGGACTTTATGCTAAAGTTGAGCAGAAGGAGAAAGCAAATAGTACTTGTACAGCCGCTATTGCTGGAACTATAACTGCGATTACTAATGAAACTGCTCCAGAGTGGTGTTATGCTATATTGACTCAGTAATTCTGATCTGATCTCACTTTCTAAAAGGCTTCCTTATGGAGGCCTTTTTTGGTGGTAAAAAACCTTGGGAAAATCCGTCAACTGAAAGTTTTTCAAAAAGTCGATTTTTTGGCTTTGGGTAATTGTTTTTGTTGAGTTTTTTATGGTATATTTTTGAATTAGAAGAACCGTTTTTATGAACCTCATTCGTATATATTTTCAGAAGTTTTTTTGCGGGCTTACTGTACTCGCGCTTTTGTCTACGGAAATATTGTCCGCCCCCACAGCTTATGCGCTTACCAATATAGATAAGGCTGATAAGCCAGGCGGCTTCGAGGATACTTATGATTTGATTACTGTAGTTGTTGATTCTGATCTTGATAAGGACTTAACTTCCTACGCAGGACTTAAAAATAAATATCCAGATAATCTAAAGGAGAATACTTTGGGAGAAAGGATTGTTCGTTATACAGAAGACCTTCAAAGCAGCAACGAATATACCGATGTTCAGATTTTGTTATTCGACAAAAATAAACAAACTACTGCTGATTTGGCTAATGCACTTGAAAATTTATATTTCAAGGGAAACGGGAAAAAGAAAAACAGGCTTGCAGGAGTAGTACTTGTAGGAAATGTTCCCCTTCCTGTTGTTAATAAAAATGGAGAAAAATTTGTAAGTATGTATCCCTATACGGACTTTGAAAACAAAACTTATAAATACGACACGAAGACTTTGAATTTTGAATATGACCAGAATGTGACCTTCCCCAAGCCTGAAATCTGGGGTGGAGTAGTCAAAGCTGACATTAGTGGAATTGCAGGACAGGAAGAACTTGCAAATTTCTTTGATAAAAATCATTTGTACTATGCCGGTATTCCTGAATATGCAAATTTTGATAAAAAAATATTTTATGGAGATTTTACTCATGAAGAGGAGTCTATAAATCCTGATGTTTATAAATCTTATTTAAAATATTTGTTGTACTGGGAAGATTTGGCATACATGAGATACAACAAGTACTTAGCAAAGGATCTTTCCAAGGATGCGAGTGGTGATGCTGGAGTCAAAGAATCAGATGATTCTCTGAAGGATTTGCCTGACGTTACTTCGAAGCAGATTATCGATCAATTCCTTTTGCCGTATTATAAAGTGATTACTTCCTACATAGGACAAGCTCATGATTTCATTGATGGTACAGGCCGATATGGCTCAAAAGATGCAGATGTTGCGGCTGTACTTGTTGCGGCAAAAGATGAGTATGCAAAAACATATCTAAGATTCCTTAATGACACTATTGAGAAAAAAATAAATGAGATTGTGGAGAAAATTCAGGCTCCCCTTCCTCTTGTCACTAAGATAAAACTTTCAGGAAGTTTTGGCGGAAAACCAGGTCAAGCTCTTACTTTTAGTGGTACTAATATAGACTATGGGTATAATCTCGAAAAATATATCGCAGGTGCTAACGGAAGCCATTATTTGAATGGAATAAATTATGATTTATTGCAGAATGCAAAACAGTGTGGAGTGTATTTGGGATCATATGTTCCAGGAAGCAAAGAATATTCTATTTTGACCCGTTCACTGAGTTCGGATGATCCAAGGACTGCAATACCTGTTCATACCTTTGGTATTAACACGCAGATTTTGAATGAAAATGAAGCAAAAAAACTTACAAATGGAAATGCTTCAAGCGGTGCTGTGATAGCTTCAAATCCGGATTATGGAATTCCTGCATTTTATCCAAATCCGAATCGTGCAAGCATAGATTATAAAAATTATTTTTTTGGTCCTCTTCAAGAAGGAGACATAATAACTAAAATCAACGACAAGGAAATCAGTTCTTCTTATACTCTGGATCAGGCCGCTGAAGAATCTTACAATGCTGTAAAATCCGTCATTAACGAGGGTAATCAAAAATATTTCAGTAAGATAGAGAAGCTTGGATATCAGTTACTTATGCCATCAAACGATGACATCCACGGTGCAGATATAAAAACTGCAGCCGGGAATATAAGTGTTGAATTTTATCATGAAGGACAAAAACAAAATAAAAATTTTACATTTTCCGTATCTGTTGCCAAAGGAAAAACTGATACTGAGCCTGATACTTATTCTACAAATTTTTATGCTCCATTAGGAAATCCGCGTCTTTATGTTCTTCTTTCAATTCTTGGATTTGAAGGCGATATTCCAGCAAGTGTTTTTGATAATCCAACAATGGGAGCTATTTTTACGATGTATGATCCCCTTTCAAACAATGATCTTGCTGCCGGATGTACGATGACGAATACTCAAAAAAATAGTGACAGATGTTTTTATCCTGAAACTTTAATGCCTCTTCTTAATCCTGCAGGAAGTAAGGGACTTAAGAGTATAGATTTGCCTTATGAGGATAATCAGCCTCATTTTAAGCCAAATACACAACTTATTTTCCCTGAAAAATTTACTGGAACATATTCAAATCATATGAAAATGTTCCAATTCCCTGAAAATTTTGATCTTAAAAATCTGGATGAAACGTATTTGAATTCTTGTTTTACACCTTATCCTTCTTTGGAAACCACTGATGGATCATTTTATTCTCATTTGCTAAATAATTTTAAAAATTTCACTGCGGCTATCGCCAATAAAGATCCGACAAAAGCTCCAGGAAAGAAGGAAACATGGCTTGATCTGGACAAACTTGATGCAGGACAAATCATTGTAAATAATTTTAATAATCAAATAGTTACTCTCAAAGATTTTTCTGACAGATATGGACTTTTTGATGGAATTGATAATGACAATGATGGGGTAGCTGATTTTGAAATGAAAGATTTGCTGGATAAAGACGGTAAAGCCGGACAGGACGGAGTAAAAGAGACTATAGTTTATGATTTTGATGAAGCTGACAGTAAGTATGGAATTGCAAGCAATAAGCTTTCTGAAATTTCCAGAAAAATGCTTTCAAAAAATACAAACTATATCATTCCAAAAGATGCTCCAGGAAATAATTATAAAGCCGATATTACTTTGAATGTTTCTGTTTCAGCTTACAAAAACAAAGATGGTACGGATAAAAAATTGTCTAGCGCAGTAATACACAATGAACCTACGAATTATACCATCCTAAGCCAAGTTAATGCTCAAAGCACTTTAGATCTACCTATTGATAATCCTCGTTATGTGGCTTTTGTAAGCCAACCCGCAGATAAAGCATTAAATGGAAATACTCAAAAAATTTATTATCCAAATGTTTTTGATACAGAAAATGTTGCACAGATAAAAGTAAAACTTGATGCCGTAGCATGGCAAATAGCAAAAATACCAGGATCTGAGATTTTGGCAGATGGAAATAAGGACTTGATTGCGATACATGACGCAGTAATGGCAAAATATTTATCGCCTATTATTATTGACGGTGAGAAGGATGATAGTCCCGATGGATTCATTTTAAATGCTGCATCGGCTCAAAAAATTTATGATGCACTTTCGTGGAGAGCACTGGGAATGGATGAAAAACATAATTATATTCTTTCTAGATATTTAAATCCTGACAAAGATGGTTATGTTGGAGATAGTGTAAATGGATATGAAGCATCTTATTTGGTCTTAAATGGAGCAAAAGATTCTTTCAAAACAAATTTCAATTCAAAAGGCGGTCTTGTAAAAAAAGCCGACGGCGGAGTGGAAATAGGCAAAACTTCTCTTCCTGGAGGGACAGATCAAACAGGTGCAGGAGGAAGTAATTCGCAGCCACCAAATGCAACTACATCTAAAGATGGCGAAAGTGATTTTGAGTTTGTTGATCTTAAAGATTTCTTGAAAGATGTTGATAAATTTTTGAAATACTTTGATTCAAAACCAAATTTCAAACCTGTTTGTATAAATCCAAACCCTCTGGATATTGGAGGAAAAGAAGAAAAGAAAGCAGGTGAACAAAGTATTCCCGATGATAAAGGACTTGCTGATGCTTTGGGTGGAAATGCCACAGAATTTCTTGATGCTGTTTCAATAGAAATGGTTCCTGATTCCACAGTACTTGTCTCAAATGGCCAGTCCAAGACAAAGATGAATGTCATCTTTAAAGATAAAAATGGTAAAAAAGTAAATACATATGCGAAGGCAACAATAAAAACAGATGATAAAATTTCCATAGATCCAAAAGTTGATGAATTTCAAAATATAGATGGGATTCAGGTTTCTTCTTTTGAAGGTTCTGTGAGTTTTGATATTTATTCAAAAAATTCAGTTGGATCGTCTACTATCTCCGCTTATTTGATTGATGATAATTTTGAAAAAGTTAATGGCACTGAAACTGCAAAAATAATAAATATCGTTGATAATCTAAGCCTTACTCTTGCTGCAAATAAATATTCGATAAAGGCTCAATTAACAAAAAATGGAGAAATTGTTTCCGGCTACAGTGGGCCTATAGAATTTAAAGTTTTGAATTCTACATTTGGACAATTTGTACCTTCAGCTCCAGTGAAAATGACAAATGGAAGCGCTCCTGAGGCTGTATTTCAGCCTTATAGTACGGCTTTTGGTAATGCTGAAATTTATGTGAATGTTCCTGGATTTGCTTCTGGTTCTATAATTCTGAACATTCCAAAAACGCAAGAACAGGCGCAAAAAGAAGAAGAACAAAAAGATACTTCGTACAAATATAATTACGAAAAAGTGGCAGGCTTCAATGCAAAGTCTTTGTATATTTCATTACTTGGAGGAGACTTTGGAAATCCTGAAACCGAAAAAAATATCGCACAAGGATTCTTGCAAAACGGCTATGTACAGGCAGTTTCTGCAGAAACTCAAACACCAAGCAATACAAAAAAACTTGTAGCAATAGATGGATATGGAAAAGTGGATATTTTGTCTGATGATATTAGTGCAAATGTTTTGCCTGTTAGTGACAGCTCTCAAAATGCTCAGAAAATTTCTTTTGAAAATATTAATACGAAAGAAACTTTGGCTGAGGCAAGCATAGCAATGGCTAAAGATATAAATATAGAAGCGACGATGTTGAGTGATGACAGCGATTATAAACTTGAAAAAAAATCCGATGGATTTTATTTGACTCAAGGAATTGATACGAAAGTAAAAATTTCAAATGATGGAAAAATTTCAATAAATGATAAATCTTTTGAACTAAGACTTCCTCTTAAAGATGACACATTCGAAGCACATGAATTTTCCTTGGTCATAACAAAAGATTCACAGGATTTTGCACTCATAGAATTCAAAGGCGAAAAAGAAGTGAAATTTACTTTGCTTTCGGGAGATACAAAATATGATTTTGCCTCTTTCTTTTCTCGTGCTTCCACAAGTGAACCTAAAGGACTTTATCTCTTGGATAAAGATACTTTGACAACTCCTTTCTCTGAAAATACAGGAGCAGGATTCAAGTATAAGAATAAAAATATGCTTTATTTTTCTGCAGGAAATTCTGTCGGAGAATCAAGTATTCCTTATGGATCTGAATATGGAATTATTTATGGAGATCCAAATGTTAGAGTCGGCAAAAATTGGCTTACAGACTTGGTCAGCAAGTTTAGCGGCTATACAAAAGATATAGGATCCCCTCTTTTTCAAGGTGAAGATGAGGTTTATAAAATGATAAATTTTGATTTTAATGGTGACGGAAAAGATGACATTTTATTGGCTTATGAAGATGGGCATGTAAGACTTTTGGAATACGAAGGCGGACATAAAAAATTCAGAGACAAGGGATATATTTTAAATGTAGCTAGTGGAATTTATAGTATAGCAAAGATAGATTCCAATAATGACGGTTATGATGATCTTGTTGTCGGGCCGAAAGAACCATGTAAAGCAAATGAGAAATGTGTATCTCTTTACATGAATAATGCCACTACCTTTGAGAGAAAGCCCTTAAATTTGAATATTGACGGAAAAATTTATGAAATGAAAGGATATGACATGAATAAAGATGGATGTGATGATCTTGTAACTTCTGATGCTTCAGCAAATGTTCGAATATTTTATAACAAAAATGACGGAAAATCATGTAAAGGGCTAGAAACAAATTATGGAAATTCTTTCAATTTCGGATATGGAATAAACGCAGATACCGACATGAAGAATAACCTTTTTGTCTATTTGCCTGGCATGGAAAATCTATCTCCAAATCCTGACGGAGTAACTCAAGATTTCGTAGAATTTGGCGCTCTTGATAACGATGAATTTAAAAAAGACAATAAACAATATAAATTCAAGCCTATCTCGAAGATTCCGGAGTTTACTTCTTCCACAAAAACAGCTTTGGATGTGAATGGAAATACTGTTGCTTCAGGAGATAAGATAGAATTTACAATCACTCTTGAAAATAAATCAGGATCAAATCTAAATGGAGTAATGGTTTCAGATTTGACTCCTTTGACAATGACTCTTCAACAGGACAGCCTTAAATGTGCAGACACCAATTGTACTGACAAACTTGAGTGGATAGATTCTGGAATGAGCCTGAGATCCAAGTTAATAAAAAATATTTCTGTCCCTGCAAATGGCAAGAGGACAATAAAATACACATCCACAGTAGATTTAATCCCTTCTATAAATTTTGATATTGGATATGATTTTGGCGGATATGAAAAAGACAAATATCCTGATATTCGTGTACGTCCGAGTATAAATCCAAATGGCGATATTATTTATTTGTACTCTAAAGGTATAGGAGATCAGTATGTGAATTATGAGAAAAAAGTTATAAAAAGCTCTGGAAAAGGGCTGGGAGATGAGTATGACAAAGAATTTAAAAAGAATGGACTTCCATCTCCAAAAGATTTGATAAAGACAATAGGTACAAGCGGTATACCAAATTCCATAAAAAATTCTTTGACTGGAATGGTTCAATCAAATTCTGCAGACAAGGATAATAATGGTTGTCCGGATCTTTGGCAGACCATTAAACAGCTTGATTTTAAGAGCATGGGGGACAGTGTTTATAATGCAGCTCAGACATTTAGCAATTTCAAGTGTAGCGGAGGAGGATGTTTGCCAATTCCTTATAATTATGCGTTTTTGGCTCCAAGTGGCGCAACTCCGGGATATCCAGTGATCTCTTTTGGAACACCAAATCCTCCTTATTTTGCATTTTTTCTTCCTTCAAATTCTGTTTCTTCTGTTCGTTTGTATATATCCCCTACTTTAACTATGGGACTTGGAACAGCTGTTTGTGTAGGACCTACCGGTGCTGCCGGAATGTGTTATGCAACTTCTATACCTCCAAGTTTGCTTGGTGGATGTCCGAATTTTCTTCAAGATATAAATGATGCTGTTGCAAAAGCTAAAAATGTATTTGTCGATCCAGATATCGGCACTTCAACCGTTACTTCGAATGGAGACGCTTCAACAGGTACTGATGCTATCTCCATGGGGAACAGTTATTCAAGCGATACATTGCCTATTTCTGCTGCAAGCAAAGTAAATGTAAGAATCCCTGGATTCCCTAGTGTTATTACCAACTGGCTGGATAAAGAGGCTGATGAAATTTACAATAAACTTCTTGATTTCCCCGATATATATTTGATAATTCCTGATTTTGGGCAATTAGGTGCAAAATTTGCTGCAGCAGGTAAAAATTTTAAAAAGATAAAAAGCGTAAATGATTTCCTACGAGCTGTAAATTCAATTCCTTTTATTCAAATTGAAGGAAAAGAAATACTTATAAAAGTTCCTGCCCTAACACAGGCTGAAATTGAAAAATGGAAGAGACAGGCTTCTTTGTGGGTTGATTTTGAAGGCAAGGAAATCGACAGAGTCACTCAGTATTGGAAGTGTGATGAAAATAATTATAGAAAAACTCTTTGCGATAAAGTAACTGTAAATTTAAAAAGCTACGTTACTTCCATCAAGACTTTGATGGATAAATTGGATAAAATTGCGAAATTGCCATCTGAGATTTTAAAACTTAGAAGTCTTGAAACAAAGTATGCGACACAGATTATTTGTTATATGGACAGCGTAATGCAATTTATGGGTGGATATATCAAACGTCAAAATAAAATAGCCGCATCATGGACTAAGGCTATTGCGGATGCCATAAAAACATTCAAAAACTGGCATGCTATATTTGATCTATCAATAGATTATGAAAAATCTTGTAATGAGTGTAATAAAAGCGATAGATTTAGTAAGCTTGGTCTTTTGCTTAGCTTGTTTGTAAATATTCCGGATCCTCCTGTAATTCCTCTGCCAAAATGGCCTGATATTGTTTTTGATGTTTCTCAAATAAAAACAGGTGTACATATCGTATGGCCTGATATTGTGTTTAAACCTGAGTCTATAAATTTACCAAATCTTCCTACAATAACGCTTCCTGAGGTTATTCCTGATGATTACACTCTTGATATTTCGAAAATTTTTGGAGATACAAAATTTGATATTCCCGACTGGATCAAAAATTTTCCTGAATTTGTTATGCCAAATATTCCTGATCTTCCAAATCTTGCATTTCCGAATTTGCCTGACCTACCACGTCCTCCAAAAATTCCAAAATTACCTGATGCAACATTAAAAATAGTTGCAAGTCTTAAAAAAGTTATAAAGATTCTATGTCTTTTGAAAAAAGGACTTGTTCCAATTCTTGAGACAAGTCTTGCTACAGAGATAGAGACTTTGACTCAACCGTCTGCACAATCCATCTTGCCTATTCTTAAGCAATTTTCACTTCAAATGCCTGCTATTCAATATGATTATGTAGATCAAATAAAAGTAGAAGCAAAATTGAATTTTGGAATTGATACAAGTTTTATTTACTACATAGCAAAACTTGGAGCTGATAAAATGAATGAACAAACAAAGAAAATAGTTGATGGAATTAATAAATTTACAGGTTTGCCATTCCAGACATTTGTAAATAATCTTGTTAAGAAACTTACTGAGGCAGCGGCGGAAAAAGCCAAAGAAGCTGTAAAAAAAGGTGTTTCCGGTGTTGAAGATACTACAAAGAAAGCTCTTGATGACGTTAAAGATGCTGTTAAAAAACAGACGGCCATTCCTGAAGTTTTTGTTCAACTTAATAATGAACTTAAAATTTTCAGTGATGAAATTAATAAATATGTCTCTTCTGCAGATTTGGATAAAAATTATCCTGAGAAATTTTATCTAACTGCGACAGAATCTGTTTTGAAAAAAGATAATCCTATTTTTAATAAGAAACTTTCAGATATAAAAGATTTAAATATTGATTCATTTACAGATTATCCTGAAATGGAAAAAATGTATGCCATAAGAAACAGCATGTTGGCTTATGCAAACGATTTGAATCAATCAAATAATGATGTCTTGTCGAAGATAAACAACTACGATGAATTTATGAAGTTTATTGCTGAGGATGAAAGCAAAAAAAATCTATTTGTTGATAATACCTTACAAAAAATAGATTTATCTGTAGACCATAAGCAACAGATAAAAGGTTCTCTTTTCACTGATGAAACGAAAGAAAAGATGATAGCTTTGGAGCCAAGTGATGCCTCAAAAATCGATCCTGTGTCTGCAGATTCCGGCGGTGCGCCAAAAGGATTTTATATAGTAGCTGATGGAAAAAATGAAAGTGTTTTGAATTATACTTCGGAGCTTGGCAGTTTTGTGAATACTCTTTTCATTGATAGCGATGGCGACAGCGACAAAGATATTGTTTTATCGATGGGAGGAGAGGTTTATCTAAAATTAAATTATAAAGAAACACCTAAATCAAAGAAAGGTGACATATATGTTTCATCTTCAAATAGTGCTGTTTCGGATTATATTTTGAAAAATGGAGTGAACTTCATCTCTTACTATCCGATGTATGAGGCACCTTTATGTTCCGATAAAGAACCACCTTTGCCTGCGATATCTCAAACGACTTTCAATGTCCCTATATTTCAAAGTTTTGTTCTTGATGCAGAGAATTCTTTTGATGCAAATGGGAAAGTTACAGAATATTCGATCGAGATGCTGCCTTTTGAAAGTGACAAGAAAAATGTCACTCAGTTTCCGAAATTAATATGGAGTGATGTAAATCTATCTATCGATGAAGACGGTGACGGCAATCCAACAAATGACAAGAGTAACCCAAAATTCAATATCGGACCTTTTGTAAATGAAGGGGATATCGGTATGCATTATGCTATTTTAAATGTTGTTGATGCTTCAGGAAATTCGTCATCTGAAAAGATAACAATAAATGTTTTTGCTCCAAAAATCTCTTTGGATAAACCTCTGGAAAGAACACCTATAGCCTCGGGAAAAGTTGATCCATCTTTGGCAAAGTTTCCTTTCAGTCTTATGAGAGAACGTTATGTATATAGATCTGTGGATGGCAATCTTACTCTTGTTCCTAAACTTGAAAAAATCAAAACATCTTCTGCTGATAAAGATGGAAAATATAAAACTGATGATGATGGATCCTATAATATTAAAGATTTTTCTTTGGATGACATGATTTTGATTGAAGATGAAAATGGGAAAATTATTGCAAAAATAAATCCAAAAACCGGAAGTATAGGTGAGCTTGCTGACGGATACGAAGTAAAGATAAACACTGCAAATAAATCAAATATGGCTTCTACAAGCCTAACAATCATTGATAAAAATGGATACACTGAAGCCACAGTTTATATTGTCGGAGATGCCAATACTGACATAAATTCTTCAAATTTATATGGAACAAATGTTATTGATTTGAATCCTAACGATGGAATTGATGTGAAAATTTTGCCTGTTGATAATAAATTTAATCCAGGTGGAGCAACTATCGTTGACAGCAAAAATAACATTCTTTTTGCCGCAATCGAACCTTCCGGAAATATCACAGTGCTGGATAATAGGCTTAAGGCAATGAAAAAAACCAATGATTACACAAAAGATCCACTTGTTATGAATCTTATTGTTGATGAAAAAGTTGTGGCTGAAGTACATGTAAACAATACTATTACTGCAAAAATTGTTGGAGCAAAAGATGTTCCCTTTGCCAAGACTTCAAATGCTAATACACTTGAAAAATCTGCTAATGCATTTGTTTCTCCATTCGCGGATTTTGGTAATTTATCTTCGGATCTAAAGAAAATAGCGAATGATCTTTATGAAAAAGATATTATAGACGGTATAAAATCCGAGAATGGTGTTTATCTTAAACCTGATGATTTGGTGAACAGAAGTCAGTTTGTAAAAATTCTTTTGAAAATGCTTTGTATAGAACCAAGACCTGAAGCATACAAGCCTTATTCTGCTGACGAAGCACATGGTGGATTCTCAGATATTCAATACAAACAGCCTCTGGATTGGTTCTATCCATATATTAAAGAAGCGGCGTTGAGGGCTCTTATAGATGGATATCGTGGAGAAAGTGACGCGAAGAATTTACATCCTTTCAAACCTGAAAATACAATAAATTTGGCTGAAGCTGTGAAAATTATTCTTGGTGCTCTTCAAATGGAAAATGTAATCAATGTTGATAAAGTTCGAATTGGTATTCCTTGGTATGTAAATTTCATGCAAGCAGCACAGAATCTTACTAAATACCTGTCTCAGAATAAAGCTATAAAAAACAATTTCATTGTTACCACCGATGAGGCAAAGACACCTGAAAAGGCTATGACACGTGGAGATTTGTTTATTCTTGCCGGCAGAGTTCTTGATGTTTATAACTGTTTTGAAAATAAACCGATAGCAAAAGATACTGATGGCGGCGGCACGGATGATGCAACTGAGCTAAAAAATGGCACTGACATATTTGATCCAAGCGATGATAAATCACAAGTTACGACTGAATTTACCAAGAAAGAATCTGTTCCGGGTATATATGTAGTGCCTGGAGAATGCAATACCTGCCCTTGTAAATCTACTATTTCAAACAGCAGTATGATTTTACCGACAGATAGATTTTTCACAATTATCTCTAATAAAGATGATAATTATATTTTCTCTAAGAGTAATTCAATTGATGTTGTAAAATAAAATTATGAAAAAATCCTCACTCCTCATTTTGGCTTTAACTATAAGCATTTTAATATCCGCTATTTCTTTTGCTGAAGATTTTCCTCCTGAACTTACAGGTATGAAAAAAAATCTTGAAACTTCCCTGAAATCAGCTCCGTTAAGTGAATGCAGGCAAAGGCTTACTCCTCTTTACGATATAGATACTTTGGAATTTTTGAAATTTCTTGAAACAAATTTTCAAAATAAAAGCTCTGACACAACACTTTTAAACACATCTATAGCAAAATACATGGCATATAAAAGAAGAATTAATTTAGTTTTTGGAATGGTTACCTTGAATTCAAATGTTCTTGGAAACTTACAAAGTGAAGAATATACAAATTATGTAATATGTCGTGAAATTGCTGACACATATATTTCTCTGGCGAAGCAAAAACTTATGGATTATGTAAGGAGTAATAGTGCACAAAAAAAAGCCACAATGCTTATTGAAAAATATAAAGCTATCGACAACAGGCTTCAAGACTTGAATTCTGAAATTTCACAAATGTATGGATTTTTCTCTACATTTAAAAATAAATCGCCCGGTTTCTTAAACAAATGTGTTACAAATTAAAAAATGAAATTTAGAAATATAATAATCAGTTTTGTTTCAGCACTAATAACTACATTTTTAATAAGTGGAGGTTATGCAATTTATGCTGAAACAGGGAAAAAAGGTTATTATGACTTCAAAGTTCCTACTGCCAGTTTTTTCTTTGTGCAAGCCAAATATCATGAATCCATGAATGAGTATTTCAATGATAAACTTGCCATGCTAACTGATATGACTGATGGAGGTGAGGATTTTTATAAAAACCCCGATTTTAATCCTCCTAAGGATGTTACCTCATCGAATTATGTTGAAAAATGCGGGGAAAAAAATGTAAGTACTTACTGTATTTCAATGCAAGCGATGGATATTTATCTTGCTTATGTTGATACGTTAAATCAAATGAAAGGATTTTTGCCTACTGAAAATCTTCCAAGTAATCCTACCGCCGAAAATCTTTTGGATCAAAAAACCGCTCGTGATGAGATGATTGACAAAGAGTACACACAAGCCAGGACTGTAATGGAAGCAACAATATCCGCTTATGATGAATTTCGAATAGCTTATCCGGCTCATAAAAAGTACGTGAGCATTTTAAATGGCATGGTCAAATATAAGATCGCTTTGGCAAAAGTAAAAAATCAAATACTAAGATTCCCAGGAAAATTTATTGATGCCACTTCGGCAGAATGTAAATAAACATGAAAAAAATATTACCAATCATTATAGGAATTGCTTCCGGACTAATAATCTCAATGATAGGTCTAAAGATTTATCAGGTAAATATTGCCTATGGTGAACTGAATTGGTGGAATGAGATTACAGCTTTTGGAAATTTCTTTGACTGGAAAGATGTTTTTGGACCTTCATCAAAAGGAAAGGATTTGTATAATTTGATTTATGTAAAACGTTTTGTAGTTCCGGGAAAAAATGCTTTGACGGATGTAGCAAAAAAATACGGTCTTACGACAATGGAGGCCAAGAGTGTTGTTGGTGGTAGTATCCTGCCTATTCTTAACACCTCTTACAATAAATCTCCAAGCATGACTCAGGAGAGAGCTCTTGCTGTAATGCAAAATGTAAAAGAATCTTATGATATTTTGAAAGAATCTTATGACCTGCAACAAGAAGTTGATGCTTCGATTCGTCCAAGTGAAATTTTTTCAAATAATGATCTTTCCGATTCAGGATTTGATTTGATTTATGATCTTTCTAAAATTGAAGAAGTTTTGTTTATTGATGTTGTGCAAAACACTATAGGTAAGCCTTATGTTGATGGTTTGAAATCTCCTTATTTGCCTACTGCAGATGATTATAAAAATGAAAATTATGTTTCCGGTGGCCCTGATTTTGTTTCCGGTTATAAAATAGATCTTAAGGATAAAAATGCTAATGGTAGTGGAGGTTCAACTGGGAATGGTGGAACAGGAGGTATTGGAAATGCCGGAGGTGGAGGCACAGATGGACAGAAGACTGACTCAGTCGGAGTAGCAGGTACTGCGACTACGCCTATTGGTGATAAAAAGATAACTGTTGATGTTCTAAAAAAAGATTTATGTGCTGTTAAAGATGACATTTCTTCCGCTTTGGATGATTTTGAAAAAGAAGTTTCAAACAAGGCTCCCGATCAGGCATCCGGGAATCCTGTCGACTCAGGCAATGCAAATGGTAATCCATCTGGAAGTGAAGATAAATCGTTAGGTGATGGAAACGAAGGTGCAGGTACGCCTGGAGAGAAGTCAAAAGATCTAAATGTTCCTACACAAAATACTACGCAAGAAACGCTATCACCCGCTCCAAAAGATAAATGGGCTGATGCTTGGTGTCCGGAAGATCCGAATGTTGCAGATGGTGGTGACTCTTATGGAGGTCTTGGCACTACTTTTGGAGATGCAGGATTTACAAGTCTTGGAGATGTCGGTAATTCCCTGCTAAATAACTCTTCAAGCACTTTGACAGGTGCAGGAGTAGGATTTGCATCAAAAGCTTTTTCCGCTAAAGCATCTGTTTGTGTCACTATAAAGCTAATCAAAAAGACTTTGTCCACCTACTATCCAGGTAAGAGTTGTGTACTTTGTGAAGTCAAAAAAATAAATGATATATTGAAGAAAACTTTGGATCATTCTCTCATTCCAAATAAATCCACAGGAAATATGCTTGAAAGTGCAAAATGTAAAAATGCCATGGGATCTCTTTTTGATATGAAATTTGTAGTTATAAAAGCCCCTATTCCAACGCCTTCAGGCGGTGACATAATCTTGGGAAAAAATATTTTTGAAAGTTGGAAAAAATTTATAGACAGGTATCAACCTCTTTTGTTCAGTTCTTTAAAAGTAGATAGTGTTACAAAATTTCAGATAGAAAATGCTCCCGCCGCCAGCACACAGGATAAGATTTTCAGTGATGTACAAAAAGAATTGGCGATATCTACTGCAGCGGCGAAAAAAGAACTTAGCAATATAGAAACTTCTGAACCGGCTACGAATACAGCACTTTATGCACAAACACTTATAAAAGAATTGAATTTCATGAGTCAAACATTCGCAAATTATAAAGATTTATTAGAAAAAACCAATAACGTATGCCAAGAATGGGGACAAAAGCCGGACATACAATAAGGAATTTCGCAGTATTATGCGTTCTTATGCTTAACATGCTATGTAGTGGCAGTTATGTATACGCAGAGGATAAAAAGGATCTACAGCCCACTGAAGGAGGAAATTTGGGTCCTGCAAAATGTTTAGCGAAAGGCAATTTGGATTTTACAGCTTTTCTGAGAGCTTCAATTTTTGCCGATGGAATTGCTGGTGGGATAGTAGAAATGTGGAATGATGTTTTATATAGAAACAAATGCCAGGCCTCTGATATTGCAGGAATGATAAGCCAAAGAGATAAGATGAGAACTTATATACGTGATGCTTTTCTTACATGTAATACTTCGAAACTTCCAAGTTTAAAAAAAGGCTATAATGAGCTTGGAGCAGAGCTTTATTATGTTAGAAATATTGTAAACAAAGAAGTCGCTATAAATTTGCCTTATGACATTTTGAGCACAAGGATGGCCCAAAATCCCGAAGAATTGTTTTATCCTAAGGAAAAGCTTTATTCCGAAATGAAAGAAAAATATACCGCAAATGATTTAATGTCCGATAAAGATTTTGATGTTATGTTCGCAAAATTTGAGACTAAATATCAGACTAGAAAAAAATCTTATATAATATGTGAAAATTCATCATGGGAAGCTGTTTCAAAAAAATGGGATGAATTTATAAGCACGTTATTTGGTGTTGCTCCTGCCGCAAAAACTGCAGAAAAAACTGCCGGTCAAGGTGCTGAAAAAATAGTAGAATCTGCTACAAATCAAAGTTTATCTCAATATCTTTCCGGAATTGTTGCTCTGAATATAAACAATCTACCTCCAAAAGAAGGTGCTACAAGAATAATAGATAGGCTTGCTAAATCCGCACCAAAAGGCGGTGGCGGTGTAACTCCTGAACAAGCTACAAATGCTATAGAACAGACCGATAAAGCTTATGACAGTGTTCAACTACGAGAAGAGATGTCTTCAAATTTTTATGTAAAATATAAGGAAGTTAGCGATAGCAGCGTAGGCATATTTGTACAAAGTCTTTCTAATCTAAATAAAACTCTTATAGAGACTCTTGCCCCACTAGAAAACCTTCTTGGCTGCACAAAATTGGTAAACAGCAAGCAATGTCCTGCAAATGAATAAAGATGAACTTATAAACAAAAACCCTCTATATTCTAAAGGGTTTTTGGGGCTTTTCTAGGTTTTGTTTAGTTCGCGGGCAACGAACTAAAGGGTATTGAAGATTTTTAGATAACTATAATTTTATTTGTTAGTTCCAAATCCAAACATCAAATTCATCACTTTGTCCTTCATTCCTTCCGTTTCTCTTATTCCATTCATTTGTAGTGTCACTTCTGTAATATCGCAGGAACAATATTGGCATGCTGTTGCATGGCTTGATATTGATTTCCCACAAGATAAACAGTTTATGATCATTTTATAAGGCTTTAGATTATGAAATAGTGCCCATCCTTCGTCTCTTGAATCCCCATATCTTCTCTAATAATTTCTTTTTTCTCTTTTCTTGGCTTATTTGTCATCCTTTCTTCAATAAATGCTTCCACATCGCTTTGCTTGATTCTATATACTCTTCCCAATTTCATTCCATTCAGTTTTCCTTCCTTCAGGAATTTTAATATTGTGAAGGGATGTACTTGGAGGATTTGTGCTACCTGATCTGTTGTAAGAAATTTCTCTTCCATTGTTGTTAATTTAATGAACTTTATTAAATTTTATTAAAGTTTATTAAATTATATCATTTCCTACCAGACTTTACAATATCCTCCTTGTTTTTAAGCAACTTTTCTAGGGCGACCCAAATTTAACATACTACTTTTAATTTTTCAATACTTTTTTTAATTTTCCTTAATTTGATTAAATTTTACCCAATTCTATTTACATACATCCATTTTATTATAACCAAAAAAGACAGCTTAACTCAACGAAGATTAGTCAATTTTAATAAATTTAATTAAATTCTATTAAAGTTTATTAAACTATTTCCAAATTTAAAAAATACTACATAATTTTCTTTAACCACATACCTGTGTAGGAGTTTTTTGCTTTTATAATTTCTTCAGGAGTACCATCTGCAACTATTTCTCCACCATTTTCACCTCCATCCGGCCCCATATCTATGATGTAATCCACTGATTTTATCACATCCAGGTTGTGCTCTATTACTATAACTGTGTTTTCTTTCTCCACAAGCTTTTGTAGTACATTTAGAAGCTTTCTTACGTCATCAAAATGTAAACCGGTTGTAGGTTCATCAAGTATATAGATTGTTTTCCCTGTTGAGCGCTTTGAAAGCTCTGTTGCTAATTTTATACGCTGAGCTTCACCTCCAGATAACGTTGTGGCTGATTGGCCAAGGTGAATATAGCTTAATCCAACCTCGCATAGTGTTTTTAGCTTCGATTTTATAGATGGAATTGCATTGAAAAATTCCAGTGCTTCTTCTGCAGTCATTTCAAGCACTTCATATATGTTTTTCCCTCTGTATCTTACTTCGAGAGCTTCTTCATTGTATCTCTTCCCCTTACATGTCTCGCATGGCACATAAACATCCGGCAAAAAATGCATTTCTATTCTCTTTATGCCATCTCCACTACATGCTTCGCATCTTCCACCTTTAACATTGAAGCTAAAACGACCTGATTTGTATCCTCTAAGCTTTGCTTCCGGTGTTTGTGCAAATAAGTCTCTTATATCGGTGAAGACTCCTGTATAAGTTGCTGGATTTGATCTTGGCGTACGCCCTATCGGGGATTGATCTATGTTTATTATTTTGTCCAAGTGCTCCAGACCTTTTACTTCCTTATGTGCTCCAGGCATCGCCTTTGATCCATATAGACTTTTTGCGACTGCACGAACAAGAATATCATTTATGAGGGTGGATTTTCCTGATCCGGAAACACCTGTAACCCCTATAAATGTTCCAAGTGGAAATTTTGCAGTTACGTTTTTTAGATTATGTTCTGTCGCTCCAACCAATACCAATGATTTTCCATTTCCTTTTCTTCTTGAAGTAGGAATATCTATTTTTGCCTTTCCTGAGAGATATTTACCTGTAAGAGAATTTGGATTTTTCATTATTTCCTCAGGAGTTCCCTGTGCCACTACATTTCCTCCGTGTTTTCCAGCTCCTGGACCTATATCAAGGATATAATCCGACGCTAACATTGTATCTATGTCATGTTCCACGACAATTACTGTGTTTCCCAATTCTTTAAGCGAGATGAGTGTTTTTATGAGCTTATCGTTGTCGTTTTGATGTAAACCGATACTCGGTTCATCAAGTACATAGATAACGCCTGAGAGCTTCGATCCTATCTGTGTAGCAAGTCGTATTCTCTGCGCTTCACCTCCTGAAAGCGTATTTGCTGCTCTATCCAATGTAAGGTATGCCAAACCAACGTTTTCCAAAAAATAAAGTCTGTTGTTTATTTCCTGAAAAATCTGTCTCGCTATTTCTTGTTTCATGGAACTCAAAGATAGTGTACCAAAGAAATTTATGGCTTTTTTTACAGAAAATTCTGTGATATCTATGATTGAAGATTCATTTATTTTCACAGCAAGTATTTCAGGTTTTAATCTTTTTCCTTTACATGAAGGACACTGAAGTACTCTCATGTATTCTTCTATTTTTTTCCTAACGTATTCAGACTCTGTTTCCATAAATCTTCTCTCCAGGCTTGGAATAACTCCTTCGAATGATGTTTCATATTCTCCTTTGAATTTGCCTGATGTATGCCCCTCCTCTTCATCTTCGTCGTCTACATGACCTATAGTTACCGTATATTTTTTATCTTTGTCTCCGTATAAGACTATTTCCATTGCCTTTTTTGATAATTCCTCGATTGGGCTGTTCATAGAAAATCCGTTTGCCTTAGCCACTTTTTCAAGAATTTTGTTGTACCATGTCAAATGTGAAGTTGTTGCAGACCAAGGCATTATCGCTCCTTCCGCCAATGTCAGTTTTCTGTTTGGAATAAGAAGTTGTGGATCTATTTCAAGCTTTGTTCCAAGTCCGTGACATTCTTCACATGCTCCGTGCGGGCTGTTAAACGAAAAGCTTCTTGGAGATATTTCAGGAACATTTATGTGACAAGTCGGACACGCAAAGTGTTCTGAATACACTTTTTCTTCTCCTGTATCGTTATTTAGCACTATTACAAGCCCTTCCCCATTTTTTAGTGCTGTTTCTATTGAGTCAGATAAACGTGTTCTATTTGGATTTGGCATATCTATCTCCTGCCCTGATGAAAGTTTTTGTACTTTTTTCTTCATGTCTTTGACAACAAGCCTATCTACAACTATTTCAATATTATGTTTTTTGTTCTCATCCATTTCTGGAACTTCCAAAATAGAATAAACTTCTCCATCAATTCTTACTCTCACAAATCCTTCTTTTTTGGCTTTATCAAGGGCTTTTGTATGTTGACCTTTTCTGTCCCGAATAACCGGGGCAAGTATGAGTATTTTTGTATCTTCAGGCATTGAAATAACTTCCTCCATAATTTGCTGAGGAGTTTGTCTTTCGATCGGCTTTCCGCAAATCGGACAGTGTGGTGTTCCTATTTTTGCGAAAAGAAGTCTTAAAAAATCATAAATTTCTGTCACTGTCCCTACAGTTGACCTTGGATTTCTTGGTGCACTTTTTTGATCGATTGAAATTGCAGGAGAAAGTCCTTCTATAGATTCGACATCCGGTTTTTCCATCAATTGCAAGAAATTTCTGGCATATGTTGAAAGACTTTCCACGTATCTTCTTTGTCCTTCAGCATAGATTGTATCGAACGCCAAAGATGACTTACCTGAGCCTGAAAGCCCTGTGATCACAGTGAATTTATCGCGTGGAATTTCCACATCAATATTCTTTAAATTGTGCAATTTTGCACCCTTAACTATGATCTTATCTCGCTGCATGAAATTATTTTGATTTACACAAGCGAGAATTCTAACACGCTTTTTTGGAATGTTCAAGCTTTTGGGGCATTTCTTTCGTTCTCAATAAGTTTGCCGTATTTTTTGTGGTTTTCTTTTTTCTTGAAGAGATAGTTTAGCGTGATGTAGCCGCCAAGTAAAAATGGGACTATGAGGAATGTCAGATTCATTTCCAGGAAGATGTTGAAAATGGCGTGAAGCCCTATTGAAATCAGAAGTCCTTCGAAGATGTGTTCTTCATAAAATAATTTTTCTTTACGTATGCTTAGTAGGTTATGCAACCACTTTGTCCAATGTGATCTGTTTTCTTTTATTTCTTCCTGAAGAATAGGTGTCGCGAAGTGAGCTATTCCGTAGTAGTAACCCAAAATTCCTGAGAAGATCAGATGTGCGAGAGTGGAAAATGAAGATCTGAATAAAAATGGCATAAGCAAGTGATTAAGTCCTTGATTAAGCCAGATACTATAAAAATAAAGTATGTTTTCAACGAATGAAAATCCAAGTGCGGCGATGATAAAAAATTCAACACTGTCATCTATGTCTGTAAATTCATTGTCATCTACGATTTTGACTGATACAAATTTCATAATTTCTTCTATCACACCAACTATCATGAAAGTGATGATTGCGCTTAAAGGCAGGATTATAAGATTTGAAAAGCCTATGAAGTCTTGCCTGTAGGCTTCTGCAAATTTGAATGCATTCAGCCATGGGAAAAATTGCCATAAAAACTTGTAAATCAATATTGGAAAAACTGCCAAAGCTCCGGCGAAAAACGTTATAAACGTCAAAGATTTTCTTTCAGGCGATTTCCTGAAGAATATAAATCCCCATAAAATGGCCGGTACAAGAGCCAGAAGAACTGATCCTATGATTTGCAGTGAGTTTGAAGACAAATTTTTGTTTTTATTTGATCTGTATATTATAGCATATCTAAGCCATTTCTACAAACTCAATATCCGCCTTATTTTTGGCTAGTTTCTCCAGTTTTTCCGCGTCTGTTGTAGTGATAATTGCCTGACAACCGGATATAGCGTTTAGAAGGTGTGTTTGTCTGCCAAAATCAAGCTCTGAAAATACGTCATCCAGAAGAAGCACAGGGTGTTTTTTCGTTTTTTGTCGCAGGTATTCGATCTCTGATATTTTTACCGCTAAAAGTAGCGTTCTAAACTCTCCCCTTGATGCAAATTCCACTAAATCTATGCCGTTTATCAAGAATTTTATGTCATCTACATGCGGTCCTATAGATGTTTTTTCATCTCTTATATCCTGATATCTACGATCTAAAAGCATGCTTTCGTACATGTCTATTTCTTTTATACGACTCATATATTTCACTTCCACAGCTTCATCTCCTTTTGAGATTTCTCGGTAAATTTCTGTTGCTTTGTCGTTTAGAAATTCTATGAATTTTAGTCTTTTTATTATTATTTCTGAGCCGTACTCAGAAAGTTGCTTGTCCCACGCATCCAGTGCGGACATTAGAGATTTTTCGTCACCGCTTGTCCTACCTTTTTGTACTGCGTGAATTTCTTTTAGCAGTGAACCTCTTTGTTTGATTAGCTTTCTATATTGCATAAGTGCATAAAGATATCTTTTATCACTTTGAGAAAGGATTATATCCATGTATTTTCGCCTCAAAGAAGGGCTTAGGTAAAGCATATTCAGGTCTTCCGGATGGAAAAGAACTGTCGTGAAAGTACCGATGTAATCGCTGTTTTTCAAATTCACATCGTTTTTTTTGAGATTTTTTCTTTTTGGCGATGATGAATAGAAAACCTCAAGTGTATGATTTTCGTTTTCGTCATCTTCTATTTCACCTGTACATCTAAGGTATTCCGCCGACCATTTTACCAAACTTTCGAGTTTTGAGTTTCTGAAAGAACGGCCTAAAGAAAGCATATAAATGCCTTCCAAGAAATTTGTTTTTCCTTTTCCGTTTTCTCCTGTAAGCACTATCAAATTTTTGTCTGTCGGAAAAACATACGAATAGTTTTCGTAGTTTCTGAAATTTTCAAATTGAAGTTTTGTGATTTTCATTCTATATTTCCACCAGCGTTAATTTCTAAACACGTTGTATTATGTCTAAAATTGAGAAAAAAGTCGACATCGAGGCTATGAGACATTCGTGCGCGCATGTTTTGGCTCAAGCTGTACTGCGAATGTTTCCTGATGCCAAACTTGCAATAGGACCTACTATTGAAAATGGTTTTTATTATGATTTTGATTTGCCAAGAACTCTGATTCCGGAAGATCTTGTTATTCTTGAAAAAGATATGAAAAATATTATTAAGCAGGATCAAAAATTTGTCAGAAGAGAGGAGCCTGCCGATAAAGCTATCGAATTTTTACAGGCTACAGGCCAAAAATACAAGATTGAGCTTGTCGAAGGACTGAAGGAAACAGGCGAGACAATTTCTTTTTATGAAAATGTGATGCCTAATGACGGTAAAGTGATGTTCGTGGATTTGTGTCGCGGGCATCATCTTGATCGTACAGGTGAAATCGGGGCTGTGAAACTGATGAAAATTGCAGGAGCTTATTGGAAAGGTGATGAGAAAAATCCGATGCTTCAGAGAATTTATGGAACAGCATGGAATACAAAAGAAGAATTGGACGAACACTTAAAACAGCTTGAGGAAGCCAAAAAGCGTGACCATAGAAGGCTTGGAACTGCACTTGGACTTTTTCAGTTCCACGATATTTCTCCAGGGTCTGTTTTCTTCCTTCCAAAAGGAACTATTATTTTCAATGAGCTTTTGACATTTTTGAGAAGCGAGTATAGAAAGAGAAATTATAAAGAAGTTGTGACTCCGCTTGTTTATGATAAGGCTTTATGGGAACAAAGCGGGCATTGGGAGCACTATAAAGAGAATATGTTTCAGGTAAATATGGATGATAAAGAGGCTTCGCTAAAGCCTATGAACTGTCCTTCTCATATGTTGATTTATAAAATGGACATGAAGAGTTATCGTGATTTACCTCTTAGAATAGCGGATTTTGCGATGCTGCACAGGAATGAGGTGCGTGGAGCTTTGGGTGGAATGACTAGAGTAAGAAAATTCTGCATGGATGATTCTCATATATTTGTTGCGCATGAACAGCTTGAAGAAGAGATTTTGAATTGTATAGATTTTGCGAAATATATTTATGAAGATATTTTTGATTTTACTTATGAAGTTTGTCTTTCAACGAGGCCTGAAAAATCCATGGGAACAGAAGAACAATGGGCAAGTGCGGAAAAAGCTTTGGAAAAGGCTTTGAATAAGGCAAAAATCCCTTTCACTATAAATGCCGGTGATGGTGCTTTTTATGGACCAAAAATTGATTTCAGAATCAAGGATTCCTTGAAACGTGAATGGCAATGTGCAACTGTGCAGGTTGATTTCCAAATGCCTCTGAGATTTCAATTGGAATTTGAAGGAAGTGACGGAAAATCTCATACTCCTGTAGTAGTACATCGTGCACTTCTTGGCTCTCTTGAAAGATTTATTGCGATACTTACAGAGCATTATGCTGGAGCTTTCCCTGCGTGGCTTGCGCCTGTGCAAGTAGTTCTTCTGCCGGTTTCGGAAAAATTCAATGACTATGCAAACGAAGTGAACAAAAAGTTTTTTGATGCTGGGCTTCGATGTGAAGTTGATGACTCAAATGAAACTCTTGGCAAAAAAATCAGAAATGCGGAAATGAGCAAAGTTCCTTATATGATTGTAGTCGGTGAAAAAGAGGTTGAGGCAAAAAATTTGACAGTCAGAGATTATGCTACAAAAAAACAGGAAGCTATGACTCTTAAAGAATTCTTGGAACTTACAACTCTTAAGAAGCCGTACTAGTAAGAGCCCTTTTTACTCTTATGTTTACTTCATCTGAGAGATCATCCGGATCTTTTTCTTCTTCGTATAATTCAGGGAATATACTCTTTGGCGCAATGATAGGGATGCATGCAAGACCACGCCTTGATTCATATGCTTTATGTCCTATTTCATGATATTCACTTTTTTCTTTGATTGCATCTTCCAGCAGGATTACTCTCATTTCAAACTGTACTATATATAGTTTTTCGTCGTTGAAAATTGGTACGTATGAGACATATTTCAATGTTCTATATGCTTTTGACTTGCTTTCATTTTCACCTGTAAATTGCACACCATTTTCCTGAGTTTCTGTATATGTGTCTTCAACTTCTATTAATCTTCCAAGACTTGCATGTGTTGTACTAATGGCTTCCTTTAGATCTTTTAGTTGCTCCATGCCTTTTACAACAAATGTCATTCTTGCCATGTCTGAAATTTCTTCAAGAGTCGTACTTCTTGCCCGTATTCTGTTTATTACCAAGCTCCTTAAAGATTTGAGATTTATATATCCCTTAGGAGTTTTGTCATTACCATTATGTAATAAATAACAATCCTGCCCTGCAAATTGTGCTGGAATTAGTTTTAGTTCACCAATTCTTATTGCTCCGTCATCATAATCCAACTCATCAACGTCTACTTTATCTTGTATTATTTGTGGATCTTTATCTTTGCAATCTACAAATTTTATTATTTTTACTTCGCAGTCATCATCAATTTGTATATCTTCCTGTGTCGCTTCCATTTTTAGTTGTATTTTTTGGGCATCGCTGTCTTTAAAAACAAACCTTGGCATGTGGGAAGCTCTATATGTAAGCCAAGTAAGCTCTATCTTGAGCCTTGCAGCATATCTCTTCCTTTTATCTTTTTCTTTTAGCGATACATTTATAAGTTCTGAATAATCATTTACCCCAAGAATATCTTCTATTTCTTTTGGTATTGTTATTTCTGTTTCACCAAAAATATCTTTAAGTATTTCGTTTACTTCATTAAATAGTTCACCGATACGTGATCTGATAACCTCCATTCTTTCTGGTTTTTCTTGATCTTCTTCTTTGTGCTCAAATATACTTCTCAGCATTGCATTGTATGCTCTTTGGTTTATTTCTCCGTTTTGATTAAATATTCTTTCATGTTCACTTATTATACGTTCAGGATTGCCCTCTGGATTTACTAATAAATTTTGTGTGTTTATGTGAGGAGAACTTACATTTATCGCTTCATCTATTATTCCTGTTATTTGTCCTTGAATATCTTTTGTGTCTTTTATTGTGAATGTTTCTGCAGTCGTATCGTTGTGTACCATGATGGTTATTCCGTTTTGAGTGTTTCCATGTTTTTGTGTTTCTTCAAGACAGATTCTGATGATCATATCTATCATTTGTCCTTCCCCTATTTCACGTGTTTTTACCTTTTTTAATTTTCTGAAAAATTTTGTTAATTCTTGTGTATCAATCAAGAAACATGGTATTTCTTTTGTATTCACTCTTGTCCGCATAATTTCCGCCTGTCTTATGGTAATGAAAAAACGACCCATGTGAGTTCTAATAAATTCTTCATGTAAATTCTGAGTTTTTGTTTTATCTTCATATGCGCCATGCACCATATTTTTTATGTGTTGAATGCCTGTGACTTTTTTTAACTCACTTCCATCTTCCGCTGTTTCAATCTTATATCCCCTTAGCATTTCGATAAAAAATGGTATTTGTTCCTCAAGCCATGGAACTAAATCATAGTCCTGATATAGTGCTTTTAGCTTTCCTACAAATGCTGAGACTGTATATTTGCTCTCAGGTTTATATTTTTCTTTAAATTTATTGAGTTTTCTATCAAGATCTTCCTTTGTTTTGTCATCTATTTGTATCTTGTTTGTTTTGTTTGCTATTGATCTTAATTTTTCCGATACAGCCCCTATCATTGAGCCTGCCACTGCTAATACATTTGGCCCTCTGTATCTGGAATTTTCTTCGCTAAATACTTGATTTAAAAGTAGTCTCAATATTTTTTCTGATTCAAAAAATTTTGTAAGTCTTGCTGGATCAACTCTTTGGTCAAACCCTCTATTTGAAATAAAAACTATAAGATCATAAAATGGAGAAATTATACCCATTCTTGAGTCCAATATGTCTACTGTATCTGCTTTTAATTGAAAATCTTTTTCATCATCGTCCAGTAATCTTGGCAGTTTTGTTATATTTATTTTATCAATCATTTTTAACTCTTTTGCCAATTCTATGGCACGTCTTGCTTCTTGTGCTGCCATTTGGCCAATGCTGCCCGTCACAGTATGGGGTGCTTCTTTTTTATCGGCAAATCTATCTACTGTATCCACTGTTCTAAGTACAAATTTTCTGCCTGCTATGCGCAGCGCCCCTATTAAATCCGCCGCTATATCACTAGCCAAAGCAGTAATCTCCTGAAAGTTAGGCCTTAAATCGTCACCTTCTGTTTGGACACTGTAATTTGAATGAAATTTGGTTTGATCCATTTCCATTGCTTATGGTATTTAGGCTTGCAATGAAAACATTTTATGGCTAAAAAGTCAACACTCGATAAGATTGTTTTTTAAAGTGGTTTTTTAATGATGACCACCACCTGCCGGAGCTTCGCCGTGTCGTTCTGCTCTACGACGAGCTTTTTCCGCGGCGGGGATGTATCCCATTCCTGTTAAGCTTGCATTCTGCATTATTTGCAGCATTTTTGCCTGTCCATCTGATTCCGTAACTCTACTGAAAACTTTACCGAATTCATGATAAGCATAATTTTTTCTATCTTGCTTTCTCTTCTCGTCCGGATTACTCATATCCCCTACTCGAAGATCCTGTATGTCGCTTAGAATAGAGCTAAGTTCTGAATCTCCATAAGCTGCTACAATTTGTTTTATTACCTGATTCATTTCACCAATAAATAATGATGGCGGTTCATCCGAACAGATTGTAGAACTGTTTAATGTCTTATCTCCCATTCTCTGAAATGCGTCATGTGCGGAATCTACTTGCTTCTCAAATTTGTTTGTCATGATTCCTTCAAATCTGACATAAGATTTCACCGCTTCAGCAAGTTTATCTTTATATCCATGTTGGCTTAACGATTTCATATATTGGCTAAATCCAGGGAATACATTCGCATATCCTTCGATTGTCGCTCCTTTTCTGCCTCCAACGTTTGTTTTACATATATCCGTAAGTACGTCATCTGTAGCAGGAGGAATGTATGCGTATAGATCATCATGGTCTACGTTTTCAATAGATCTTGCCACTTTATTGATACGATTTTGAGTGTTATCACTTGGAAGTGCATATTTCCATAGAAAATCGTTCACTGCTTTTGTAGGTTCAGTATTTGGATGACCCGGATGGTCGTGTCCGGCATCAAACCATTTGGCCCATCTTTCATAATCTTCAAACGTAAATCTTGAAGTTTCCAGTCCATCAGGCGGACGTGGTGCATTTGCACACATGTATTCCAAAAGTGGAAATCTTCCAAGCATTTCTCCATTTACGTGAGCCATTCTATCAAGCGTCAAAATTGTTTCCCCTTTTTTGTTTTTTGCCGCGACTCCTTCTACAAGGTAATAAATTTTATCTTCCATTCCTGCTTTTCCCGCTTCGATAGCATGCAACAACAAACCTTCATATTCCATAGGGTCAACGAAATTTCCTTCTTTATGATGATGTAGAAGTTGAGATAGTTTTCTGGCATGTCCTCCGTCGACTCCTTCCAACTCTTTACCCTCAGTGTAGAAGCCTTTTGCATGGCTATCATAGTGATTTTTGTTTTCTGAATACCATTCTCCAAAATAACCGTCTCCCCAAATTGAGTCTATGGCAGGCTCTACAAAATCATATCCCGTTCTATTGTCTGAAATACTGATATGTGTGTAAGGGTTGCCATTTTCAGGCACCGGTACTTCTTTCCCTGGTTTCACGAATTTATTCATGTTTTTCCAGAGTGCCACGTCATGCCACATCATCATTCCTTTTTCTACGAGTACCAAGATACAAGCTTTAAATTCTTCTTTATTTGAAGTGATTCTTAGTCTTTCTCTGATTGCGATAATACCTCTTTTCTCAAGTGCTTCCTTGAAATGGTTTGTTTGTTCATTGTTTGATGCCTGAGAAATCTGTTGCATTTCCGAACCAAAGAATGGAAGTTCTTTACCGACTATTCCATATCTGTTTTTTTGTCTTTGTTCAAACCTTCTTTCGTAATATTCATAACAAGTCTTGCCCATTTTCCATAGATCATCCAAACTTAAAAATCTTGTATTGTTCCAAACTGTTCTTACGTAAGATTGTGTTGTTCCGTGTGCCGGAAGTCCTGTTTTGTATGCCTCTTCGAATGCTACAGCTTCTTTATAAAATGGTTGTTTTGCCATTTCATGTCCTTCTTCTTCTCCATGTTCTTCGTGTTGTTCATGTGCATGCTCTTCCTCATGATGTTCTTCTGCATGAGGTGCGTGATCTTCAACGTGACCATGTTCTTCATGTCCATGTGCAACTGCGCCTTTGTCTGCGAGTTCCATAAATGCAGAAGGCGAAAATTCACGTCGTATAATCCGTGGTTCAGGTAAAAATGTAGGACCGATTGCACGTTTCATTTCTAAAGGAATTCCTGATAAACTTGTCAGATTTGCGGCATTTTCTGCTGTATCTGCATATGAAATTTCGAATATATTTTCTCCAGGTTTTTGTGGATTTGGTTTTACAGTAAGTTTTGCGTCTAAGACTCTTTTCCCTCCCGCAGCGGCATCATAAAAATCCACAGGTGAACTTTCTCCTATATTTGGAATTTTTACTGCACCACTTGTTGAAGCAGGTGCCGCAAAAGTACTTTCATATCTTTTTTTGCTTACTTCTGAAGCAGGCTTTCCTGTCAGGCTCTGAGCTACTCTTTCGTTCATTTCCATGCCTCTTTCTCTTCTTGCTTTTGCCATTCTATCCATGGCTGCTTGCATTTCTTCAGGTGCCACGTGTACCGAATATCCATGTTGTTTTACGAGTTTTGCGAATTCCCCAGCGGAAAATTCCTTTTGAGTTCTTTTAAAATAAAGCGATGGATCAACTGAGTCAGAAAGCCATGCCAGCGGTGTTTTTGTGACATTGCGATCGAGTACTATCAGTGGTTCTTTGCCTGATTCATCTACTTGTTCAATTTTGAATTCCACCTCTTCGTAAACTTTTTCTCCGCCTTCGGTAAGGTCTACAAGGACTTTTGTTCTGTAAACCTGTCCAGCTTTTATGCCTTCATATCCTGTATTTTTAGCTATTTCTTTGTTTAGATCGACTATTGTTTTTATATCTTTGTGAACTTCAAGTGCGTCCAACATTCTCAGGAAATTTGTGTATCCTGCGGTTTCTGTTTTTCCTTGTTCATTTACATATTCGACTTTCAGTTCTCCTGGAAACTCGGGGCCCTTGTCATCTTTTTCTTGAGTAAAATAAATGCTTTTTATTTGTATCGTTTCTTTTGCTTTTTCGACTTTTCCGGTTTTTGCATCTACTTTTGCACCCTTTGATCCATCATGTTCGATAGACCACATCAAAAGTCTGGAAATTTGCTCCATATCCATTCCTGCACGACTTGCCAGTCTTTGGATTGCATCAAATCTTTCTCCTGCTTTTCTCAAATAGTTTATGTATTGCTGTCTAAATGGCAATCTTTCAAGTTCCAATCTGTCTATTTCAGCATCAAGTTCTTCTGTCGATTCACCTTTTTTGTGTGCTGCATTCGACTCATCCATCAGAGCAAACATCTTCGTCTCTATTGCTTCAAGATTTTCGATAAGCCCTTCAGGTGGACGGTCTACTTTCCACAATTCTTTTTCGTCTACTTTTGCCGTGCTTTCAACTTTTGCGCGGACTTTTCCTGTTTCTTCTTCACCTTTTTTATCTGTTTCCATCTTTTCGGCTTGTTGTGCTTGTCTCATTTCTTCCAATTTTGCAAGCGATGCCATTTCAGATCTTTCTGAAAGTGGTGGATTTTCGGCTTTCGCAAGGTCTTTCAAAAGCTCTGCAGCATATTCTCTTTCTTCTTTTCCTGCATATGTTTGTTTTTCTAACGATTTTCCTTTTTCATCCGGTTCTTCAATCGCTTCTAAAAATCTCATCGCACGTTTTCCTTTTTTTGGGAATTTGCCATCTGCAAGCGCTTCCATGAAGTGCTCGTATGGTTTTTCCTTCATTTTATTTCTGTCTTTCAGTGTGTCACGAAGTTTCATTCTTTCGTCACGAGTAAGATCCAGCTCGCCTTTTTCAAGTTTTTGTGCAATTTTTGCCGAATGTGAAAATTCCGCTGATTTACCATCAGCCGTTTTTATCTCATCGAGAATACGAGTTTCCTCCGCCCTTTCTAGAGATTCTTGTGTTTTTCCTGCTTGTGGATCTTGCTTTGTATTCATTGTTTATATTTTATACCGTTCCTGTCTGTGTGCCAGTCTGATTTTTATCTTCTGGTTTTATCGGTTCGTTTGGTTGCTTACGTTCTTCACCTGCACGTGCTATGTTTGACTGAACTACTCCTGCACCTGGAATTGATGTTCCTGTTTGTGTTTGTGCAGGCGTGCCAGGTAATTGAGCTGTGCCTTGTGTTCCAGGCTGTGCGGTAACGCCTCCCTGTGCGAATTGTTTTTCCGGTGCTCCAGCGACTTTGTCTGTCTTTGCTGCATCGATTGCGGCCTTGATTTTTGCATCGTCACCGAATATCTCCTGAAGCCTTTTCTTTGATTCTGGATCTGTTATGAACGCCTTAAGTTCTGCTGCTGTAGGCTTATGACCATTTACTTCGAAGGCTTTAAGTAGAGGTTTTATGTCTGCTTCTCCTTTAGTTTTGTCATGTAATGCTTTTGTTAAAGCTGCGGTAGCATCTGTCATTTTTGCGACATTGGCCGCTCCAATATCCGCTCCTCCAACCTTGTCATGTTCTGTGAAGGCGTGTGGTGCAGCTGCTGGTGTTCCTGCAGCAGGTGAAGTTCCCGCCTCTGCAGCTTCTCTTGCATCCTGTTCTTTTTGTATCTCATTACCGTACGTTTTTAGATGCTTGGCTATCTTCTCTCTGATATCTTTCTTCTTTGATTCATCAGTCTCCTTATTTAAGGCTTCTATTAAATCTTTAAGCTTTCTACTTTCCTGTCCACCATTATTAAGATCATTGAAAAACTTACCACCATATCTTTTATTGAACTCATTGATCTTGTCGTCTATTTCTCCTTTGCTTCCGTTTATTATAGCCCGTTCATTGTTTGGGTTACTCATTATGCCAAGAGCTTCTTTTGTGTTCTTTGCATGTACAATGTCGTCAAATTGCTTTACTCCTTTTTCTTTAAAGCCGAGAGCTTCAGATACCATGTCCGCTTTATCCAATTGTTTCTTTTTATATGAATATTCCGCATTGTCTAATACTTTTCCAAGGATTTCAGGTGTTGCCATGATCTTATCAGGTTGACCAGGGATTGATACTGGGAATAGAGGCGCATGTTTCCATGCAATATTGCCAACAAATGAGCCTGCCTGGCCCAAAGCTCCATAAAGTGATTTGGTGATAGGTTCTGCGATTGATTTGTTTGCAGCAGATGATACAGCCATCCAGATGACTCCTACTGTGCCCAATGCCACTATCAAATCCTGAATCGTGTTTAGTCCGGCTACTGGAATTCCGTTTGTAATCTTTACAGCATCACTGCTTAATATATTTACATTTTGTATTGCCCTAAGCATTATCCATCCAACTGTCATGGAAAGGGCTATCATGATCGGAGCTATTGCGTTTTGTACGAATTTATCTACAAGTTCTCCAAATCCAAGTTTTTCTTTAAATACCGGCAATACCATCGATACGATTATAACCGGTGAGGCTACGACTCCGAGCCATAGAACTACAAGACGAGCCAAAAGTACTATAAAAAGTGCCAAGAATGACACGACGTATATCAAGTACATCGCTACAGAAAATATTGTGTTTATGAATAATTTTGAAATATTCGATTCTGTGAGTGTTGTGATATCTATCTCCTGATAGAAAACTATTTTCGACATATTGAGTGCCATTGCAAGCGCTGCATTTGAACTGTTGTATTTTGTAAGGAATGCTTTTCCGCGAGGGGTTAGTTTTGCGTCGTTTGTACAGATGCGATTTTCTTCTGCTGCAACAAATTCTTTTGCTAATTTTGATTGTCCTTCTGATTTAAAATACGTACTTGTTATTTTGTTTAACTCTGTTGCTGATAAATTTGATAATCCTAAATCTCCTTTTAATTGCTCAATCGTATATTCTGGTTGGATTAAAAATGTGTTTTTTTCTGCAAAATTTAAGATAACAACTTTGTAGGAAGCTAAATCCAGTCCTGATTCTGTATTGCCTGTGATGTCGACCTTATCTATCGTTTTGCCCATTGTTCCAAGACAAAATCTTTGTACCATTGCCTCTTGCTGAGTTATGTCTCCAAGTCCTTCTTTTACCTGATCCGGTAGTGCAAAAATAGATGTGGTCAACACGTTTATTCCGTCCAGAAATACTTTTATTCCGATGAATGAAAAATTTACCGCGATTATTGCGATAATCATTTTTGGAAGAATTTGTTTGATCGAATATGCATCGTTGTCCTCACCGATTCCAAGAATGTTGTAGATTGCTATTGCAACCATTGCCAGCACAAAAAACAGATTTATCAAATTCCTTACCGGAATCCATATTTCACGAAGTCTCTCGTCCATGCCTGCCCCAAAAAGAATATTGTTGTTCATCAAATCCCCTATCATCACAAGAACAGGCCAAATAACAGTATTTAACCATTGTTGAATTTCAATAATTATATACATCCTTTCTTTCAATACTTTTTCCTTTTCTGCATTTGCGGTTGAACCGACTGCTGATTTTTTACAAACTATTCCTGTTGCATCTGCCGGAGATTTTTCTTCATAATCCGCTCCGAGCGTGCTACAGTCTTTTGCATTTGGAATAAAACACGAACCATCCGGATTGTATGTGCCTGCAGGGGTTAGGCCTTCACAAAGTTCTTTTGTTGTTTTTGCAGGTTCCACTGCATATGCTGTTTTAGATGTATTTGTCCCTCCAAATGAAACTATGGATATAAATGCTATAACCAGCGTGATAATCGATTTTTGTAGTATTTTATTTTTCATTTATGCGAGTGCTTTAAGATAATTTTTTTCGGCTTCGATTCCTCCTATAGCCAATTTATCGAATGGGACTGCAAGTCTGTAAAATTCTTTATCTGATATTTTGTTTTTTTGCAGTGCTTTCATTACGATTAAAATCTTGTCTTGTTCTGCTGAATTTGCTTTTGCAAAATTTGAGCTTAGCCATTTCAAAAATGCTGATTTTGTCATCTCTTTTTCAGGAAATGGCATATCTTCACTTCCTTTTTCTCTGCGAACATACTGCAAATAATCAAAGAATTTCCTCGATCCTTCGTATGTGTTTCCTGATTTCAGAAATGCTTCAAGTTCAAGATTTCCAGCGACCAAATATTTGAATTCTTTTTTAGCCGATGCTTCTTCCTGATTTTGCACTTCCTCTTTTGATCTCAGTGCAGAGCCAATACCTCCCTTTTCTGTAGCTTTTATTGCTGCCAATGTGCCGATACCGGTGATGAACCATGGGTTTTCTGCAAGTGACCCTATTATAAATTCCGGATTATTTATCTTTCCTCCGTAAAACACCGTAGTCCCTACGTTTAGCGCTATTGTGCCGACCGACCAGACATTTGCCATGAATGTCAAAACGCCTGTCGGAGTCATCATATCTGTGGCTTGATTTGTTGCACCATAAGATACTTCAGCCATCTGTTTTGCTTTCTCAACAAAATCATTTTTTGCTTTCCAATTTCTGGCATATTCCTGAGCTTTTTGCTCAAATGCTTTTGTGTCTATTTTTGAGTTTGCAAGAATCTTTCTCATGGTTTCAATGCTTATATTTCCCTGCACACTCCATGTATCTAAAAATTTCTGTGCATCTACAGGACTTAATTTATTTTTTTCTATGTAAAATTTGCCAAATTCAATCTGTGAATTTTCATCCATAAATGAAAGAACTGTCCATGCATAAGCTGATAAATCAGATTTTCCAAATATTATTTTTGACAGTGTATCAAATACTTTCACCTTATCAATTTTTTCAATTTTGAGAACGAATTTCATTGCTTCTACAAGCTCCGGTGCATCTTTTTGCTTCATTGCCATCTCTGCCATTTTTACTGCATTTTTATTTATGCTGTATTTTATTTCCGCTAATGCTTCAGGTGAAAGTTTTCCATCGCTTGATTTTGCGGCCATTTCGAAAATGTAGGCAGTAATAATTCCTGCTGTATCTTGCATTTGTTTTTCTATTTCTGATGTTGATCTCATCAAATCTGCGTATGTGATGTGTTCACCTTTTTGAGCTCTTGTGTATAGATCATTCCTTCTATTTTCCCATTGTTTTGTAAGTTTGTTTAGGGGAGAAAGTAAAACTTCCTGTGCCACATCTCTTGAAGTTTCCGTTCTTGCATCCAAGCTGTATGCTGCAGTTTCATTGATGGCCCCTGCTATTTTCTTTTTATTTAATTCTTCCGCTTCTTGCTGTCTCGATTCATCTGCCTTTATGGCTTCTGCATCAATAACTACAGTGTTTGCCCTTTTTACCGTCATTTTATCTCCGTCTTCGTGATCCGGCGTAGGTTTTGGTTCTAATTTTTCCGGTGTATCAGACATTTTTAAATTTTAAATAATCTTAAAAGCGCATCAGAAAGCGGTTCTTTGTGATCAGGTTTTTCAGGTATATGTTTCAAAAGATAGTTTCTTAGTTCAGATGGATTTTGTCCCCATAGCTGAATAACAATTTCATGAGCAAGATCGTTTGAAACTCTCATGTGAAGTTCTGATGCATACGGTGGTTCATAAACTATGCAAAAATCTTTTATCAAACTGTATGGATATGTCCTAAATCCAGCCTTTATGCCGATTTCTGAAACTACAACTTTAATCTCTTTTGGTTCTTTTCTGTTTACTATCGCGTAAACAATAACGAATACGATCACAGCCAATGAAAAAGTCCATGCATCGTAGAAATATCCAAAAACTACAAAAGTCGCTGCGATAAGGGCTACAACGATTTTCCATATAATCCCTCTTTGATATCTTATAAATTCCGGAGCCGTCCATGAAAGAACAGCTTCGTCAAAAGACGTATTTGAGTTTCGTTCCATTTCACGCGTTTGAGCTTTCTTTATTTTTCTCTCCTTAAAATGAGATGCAATTTTTGAAATCATTTTTGTTTTTATTTTTTCATATCATTTTAGCACAAAAAAAAGCCTCCGTCCAGAGGCTTTTTACTTGTTTCGCCTAATTTCTCGAATTTAGGTGATTTTCTATTATCTTGTGAATCTGATCAAACCCATTATTCTAGCGTTTTTGATCGCTGTTGAGATCTCTTTTTGGTGCTTGATGCAAGTTCCGGAGTAATATCTTGGAACAATCTTGAAATATTGTGTCAAAAATTTTCTTAGAAGTCTTGTGTTTTTGTAGTCGATATGTTTGATGTCTTCTGAATGGAAGTAACACTTTCTATTTTTAAATGTTGGCATGTGATTTTAGGTTTAGGTTGATATTTAGAATACGTTTTCTCCTTCGTCGTCTCCGTAGACTGGAAGGTCTGATGAATTTTCCGCTACTGCATCAAGGATTTCCTTTTCTTCGTCAGGTGAACCTGCTCTTTTGTCGAGCATTATCATGTCTTGCATGACAACTTCTGTCCTGAATCTTTTTTCTCCGTTTTCAGCTTCCCAGCTTCGTGTTTTAAGATATCCTTCGATGTATACCAATTTTCCTTTTCTAAGATACTGAGCGCAAATTTCTGCAAGTCTTGCCCAAGCAACAACTTCGTGAAATTCTGTGGATTTCTTTCTGTCGTTGTCTTTTGTCGCCCATTCACGATTTGTTGCAATCCCGAATGTGGCTACAGGCTGACCACTTTGCGTTTGTTTTAGTTCAGGGTCTCTTGTAAGGTTTCCGATAAGAATAACTTTGTTTATTGATCTCATATTTTTGGCTGATTATAAAGTGATATCCGGGTCATTGATAAGACTTCTTAGTTTTTCATCAAATTCATCAAGTTTTGATTTTGAATTTGAATCTTCGTCAGTTTTTTTCTTTGGTTCTTTCTTTGCCTCTTTTTTAGGTTTTTCTTCTTCTTTTTCCTCTTTAACCTCCTCTACTTTTTCCTCTTTCTTAAGAGGTTTTTCCACCTTCCTAACAGGTTTTTTCAATTCATCTTTTCTCTCCTGTTCAGCATCTTCTTTTTGCTTGCTCTCAAGATCATCTTTCGCCCACTGCTCTTCATAATCTGAAAGTTTCTTGAGAGTGTATGAATCTGAAACCCTAAGCACAAGCTGTCTAATAACCTGTGGATTTAGAGTAAGTGATTTCTCCAGCTCATGTACTTTACTAGTGTCCAATGTGAAATTGAGCACTGCGTAGTAGCCGTTTTCCTGCTTTTTGATCATATAAGCAAGTTTGCGGACACCCCAAAGATCCTCATCGAAGATCTCTCCACCATTTGAGGTAATTTGTTCACGAACTTCCTGCATTTCTTCAGCCGTTTTGGATTCACCCATATCCGGCATCAGAATCACCATAAGCTCGTATTTTGCGATTCTTGTATCCATATATTCTTTGGATTATAGCCCTATATCTATAGTTAGACGATAGAGCAGAAATATAAAAGCAGACGGAAGTTATCAAAATGGCAATTTTTTTGCAAGAGAAAAGGGCAATGATTTGCCGAAAAAGTCAAGTATTTATTTTCTTGTATAGTTATCTTTCGATAATGCACTTGACTTCGTCGACGGCTTACAGCTCACATTTTCTTGATGTCAATTTTTTTCAAAACAATCCATGCACCATGTTTTACCATTAAAGTCAATGAGGGGGTATTGTCTTGTTGGGTGTAAATCAGTCATAATTAAGTAAAGTAGATATCTTGATGGAGTTGACAATTTAAGTTCGAAGTGTTATAGTCCGTAACTTAAAAATAGACTTAACTAAAATCATCATAGAAACATTAGAAACAACATTACAGGTAAACAAATTTGCTAGAAGGATGCGTCATTTGCGTGCATTTTCGAAAGAGTATCTGGTAAAGATGTACGTGGTTGATTTTCTGAAGTTCACGATTTCACCAGTCACATATCTTATAAAGAATCCTGTTTCAGAGAAAGTTTTATCTTTTTTGAACAGGGTTAAGCAGTATTTTAACAGTATTGTTCCCGTAGCCCCACAGAAAAGGCTTCTTTTCCAAGCAAGCGTTCTTTCTGTTGTTGCTTTGACTATGACTTCTTTTACCGCAGGAGCCACTTTTACTGCAACAGCCATGAACTATCAAGAGAGCTATATGGAATCCTATATAACTCCTGGAGATGTGCTTGTGTCAGATGAAAATGGATATATTGTAAAAATGAATCCTGTTACAGATTCTTCTTCAAGGACCGGGCTTACAGATTATGCTGTGCATATCGTTGAATCAGGTGAATCTTTGTCTGTTATTGCTGCGAGATATGGATTAAAATCCGAAACAATTATGTGGGAAAATCATTTGGCCAATGTAAATTCTCTTAGAGTAGGCCAATCTCTTAGAATTCCACCTGTTGATGGCGTTAGCTATACAGCCAAATCCGGAGACACTTTAGCTAAAATTTCAAAAAAATATAATATTTCTCAAGATGTCATAATAGCTCAAAATGGGCTTGATACTGAGACTATTTCAAAGGGACAATTAATATTTATTCCAAATGCTAAACCGCTTGATGGAGATTTGATTGCAGGTGATACCTATAGAGTGTCTTCAGTTACAAGAAACAATCGTGCTATCTCAGCTGCTTCGTCAAATGCTACTCCTGCAGTTGGTAAGATGTTTATATTCCCAACAAGAGGTAAAATCACACAGGGATATCATTCTGGGCATTATGCGATTGATATCGCTGATAGAAGCAAACCACCTGTTTGGGCTGCCGCTAGCGGAACTGTAGTGAAGGTTTCAGTTGGAACATGGGGAGGTGGATATGGAAATCATGTCATTATCGATCATGGAAATGGAGTAAAGACTCTTTATGCCCATTTTGACAGCGTAAACGTGTCTGTCGGACAACATGTGAACCAAGGTGATGTAATCGGTATCATGGGTAATACAGGCCGTGTTTACGGTATTACAGGAATTCACGTACACTGGGAGGTTATCATAGATGGAGTCAAGCAAAATCCTATGAATTATTACTAGGATGAAGAGATTTTTCTTATATTTATGGAAGCTGCCTAGAAATATGGCAGCTTTTTTTGTTCATCTGTACCAAAAAACACTATCCCCTGACCATGGCTTTGTGAAGATGTTTTTCCCGTATGGACATTGCAAGTTTAAACCTAGTTGTTCTGAATATGCCCGTCTTTCGTTGAAGAAGCACGGGCTCGTTTTTGGCAGCATGAAGGCTATCTGGAGAATTTTGAGATGCAATCCTTGGAGCAAAGGCGGAATTGACGAAGCTTGACATTTTTAATGGTAATGCTATGGTTGTATACCTTTAACAATATGGTGTATGTCAGATGTTGGTACTTTAGGCGATGATCAAGACTCAAATGACGAATCAGTTGTTGTATCTGATGAAAGTGCATTTACGTCACTAATGACTTCAGGGAGTCCAAATCAAGTTGAGGATATGCTTACTAAGCTGTATTCTGAAGATAAAAGAGCTGTTGTTTTAAAAGCGACTCTTGGCTCTCAGCCTGTTACAGGTAATCAATTGCAGGTTGCTACTTTTGTTATTGATCATTTTAGAGAATTTTTAAATGAAAATCCGGAAGATGTACTTGATTTTATTGTTCGTTATATTTCATGTTTCTCTGAGGTTTTATTTGATTTTATTCTTGATAAGGTGGCTAAAGCTGAAAGATTTGAAGATCTTCGTAAGATGAGGTTAAAAAGTCAAAATCAAAATATTCGCCATAAAGCTAGAGACTTGCTCGATTCCAATGTCGGAAAAATAACTGATCCCGATGTGCTTTCGACAATCGGCGCTTTTGGCTTGAATAAGGCTTCGAGGCGTAGTGCTATTGAAAGATTGGCTCAATCTCAAGGTAATGCATCTTTTTTAAGTTTTATTATGGTAAGCAGTTCTAATTCTAGCATGTCCGAATATTATGATGATGGAATTGCTGAGTTGGCAAGAAGAGGATTACAAAATAGAAGCTCTTGATTTTTGAAGTTTGTCCAATTAAACTTGTCGTCTGGGTGAGAGGAATCTAAAAACAATCAAAATGCCGATCAAAACTGCTTTAATCAGCGTCTCAGATAAGACTGGGATTGTTGAATTTGCTCGAGAGCTTAGCGAGATGGGAATAGAGATCCTATCTACAGGTGGTACGGCAAAGGCCTTGAAAGAGGCTAATGTAAGCGTAAAAGACGTATCTGACTACACAGGATTTCCTGAAATGATGAATGGTAGAGTAAAAACTCTTCATCCTCTTGTTCATGGAGGTATTTTGGCTATAAGAGATAATAAAGAGCATGTAGAAGCCGCTGAAAAACATGAAATAAAGTTTATCGATTTAGTTGTAATTAATCTTTATCCATTCAAAGAAACTATTGAAAAACCTGGAGTTACTGAGGAAGAAGCTATCGAAAATATCGATATTGGCGGACCTAGTATGGTAAGAAGTGCTGCGAAAAATTTCAAATTTGTGACTATTTTGACTGATCCTGAGGATTATTCAAATGTGTTGGCTGAGATTAAGAAAAATGAAGACACAAGCCTTGAGACACGAAAGAAGCTTGCCCGAAAAGCCTTCACTTTGACTTACAGATATGATGAAATGATTGATCATTATTTCAGGCAAGTTCTTGGAGAACCTGAACTTATGGATCTTCACTATGAAAAAGTTTGCAGCTTGAGATATGGAGAAAATCCTCAACAGAAAGCCGCATTTTTTAGGCATCCTGAAAATCATGATGCAAATGTTACAAATTCAAAAGTTTTGCACGGAAAAGAGCTTTCTTTCAACAATATCGTAGATGCGGATAGCGCACTTGAACTTGTGAAAGAATTTAAAGAGCCAACCGTTGTCTTCGTTAAGCACAATAATCCTTGCGGGGTTGCATCGGCTAAAACAATCGAAGAAGCTTTTATTCAGGCATACAATGTTGATCCGATGTCTGCTTTTGGCTGCATCATCGCATTAAACAGAGAAGTGACTGATGGTATTTTGGATCATATGAAAGCTCAAAATATGTTTGTAGAGTTGATAATTGCTCCTTCATATTCGGATTCAGCTTTGAAACGCCTTATGACAAGAAAAAACCTACGAATTCTTGAAACAGGAGAACTTAAAAAGGACTTATTCCAAACTGATATCAAGAAGGTTGCCGGTGGAATTTTGATACAAACAAAGGACTCTTATGATCTTACTTTGGACGATTTAAAGGTCGTTACAAAGAAAAAACCTACTGATGAAGAACTGCAAAGCATGCTTTTTGCTACAAAAGTAGTAAAGCACGTCAGATCTAACGCAATCATCTTCTCAAAGGGCACTGTGGTCACCGGAATTGGGGCAGGACAGATGTCCAGAGTCGATAGCATAAAGATTGCCGGTTTTAAGGGTGGCGACCGTGTAAAAGGCTCCACCATGTCTTCAGACGCATTCTTTCCATTTGTAGATAGCGTTGAGATGGCTCATGACCTAGGAATTTCGGCCATCATCCAACCAGGCGGGTCCGTGAGTGATGAAGACGTTATTAAAAAGGCTGACGAGCTAGGTCTAGCAATGGTGTTTTCAGGAAGGAGATATTTTAAGCACTAATATATTTTATATAGAGCCAAACCTTTGGCCGTATATGACCATTATTTTTGTTCTGATAATATTTCCATAACCCTTGTTCTTAGGATTTCTCTTCTTTCATCCAGTGGCAATGTCTCTATTACATGTTGCTGTCCGGCTTCGCCAAAGTAAACATATGCGCCTGTTTTTATTCTTTTGTGAATCTGTAAAGTACCTCCACTACTTGGTTTCGAAAGACCTTGTCTTGTTTGTACAAAGCGATATGCTACACCTTCCACTTCCACTCCAGCCCGTTTATCGATGTTTCCTACCTTATCTGTCATATATAATTTTATAGAAAAACATGGTGCCCAAAAAGTGCACCACTGTCAATAATAATCATATTAGATCTATCAACTCTGCAAGTTTATAATCTTTTTCTGTTAGACCTTTTTTGCTGTGAGTTGTGATTTGTATGCGAACTTGATTGTAATTATGAAGAAAAATTTCAGGATGATGATTTAATTTTTCAGCTGCCTCGGCAATCTTATTTATGAAATCAATTGCCTGTACAAACGTGCCAAAACTAAAATTTTTCTCAAGAAAATTATCGTTTTTTTGCCAGTCCATATTTATTTCATTGATAAAATAAATGCCGCCAGCATAAAACCAACAAGCGAATAAGATATCATTACAAATATTTGTTTTAGCCAGTACTTCTTTTTTGTATTTGCCCATATGACAGAGCATATTTGTGTAGGTGCTATAAACCCTATCCAAATCCAAAAGGCGACATGATAAATGCCAAAAGTGCTTATATATGGCAGAAGATTTGCGAAAGAAACTAATGTAAATAGTGATAAGAAAAACTGCAAAGCGTAAAATGGAAACATCTCTTTTTGTTGTTTTTGCATCTCCTCTTTTGAAACTGTACACTCCATAATCTGCATCCACCATTTTCCGAACATTAATGGTGAATACCATAAAGCTCCAAGTATAAACTGCGCCACCGTAGCCAAAAATATCAAAGTGTAATTTACTTCAAACATATTTTTAAATTAATAAATAATCTGTTTATAAGCTTATTCCAGTTGGATTGAGAATTCAATAATTTAATTCTGTGGACAAATGGTCCAATTTCTTATACGATGGCCAAAAGACCTAAATTTTTAAGTATATGGGAAATATTAAAGACTACAAAATCGCAACGCTAGGCAGTCACACTGCACTTCAGATCCTAAAAGGGGCAAAGGATGAAGGATTTGAGACAATATGTATTTGTGAAAAAGGCAAAGAAAGGCCTTACAAAAGCTATGGAGTTGCAGATCAAATTATTACCGTCGATTCATTCAAGGATTATTTCAGCATTGAGCCTGAGCTTATCAAACAAAATGCCATTATTGTTCCGCATGGTTCTTTTGTGGCTTATATAGGCCCTAGCAAAATGATGGACGTGAAGGCGATGCATTATGGAACAAAAGCTATTTTGGACTGGGAATCAGACAGAACAAAAGAGAGAGAATGGCTTCTTAGCGCGAATATAAAACTTCCAAAAATTTTCAAAACTCCCGAAGAAATAGATCGACCTGTGATTGTGAAATTTCATGGAGCGCATGGCGGAAAAGGATATTTTATTGCAAATTCTGCGAAAGAATTTCACGAAAGGTATGAAGCGTATAAAGGAAAAGAAGGACACGATAAATATGCGATTCAAGAATATGTAGTCGGCGTTCCCGTATATACACATTATTTTTATAGTCCTCTTACCGGAGAGCTTGAAGTAATGGGATTCGATAAAAGATACGAGTCAAATGCCGATTCTATCGGACGAATTGCGGCTAAGGATCAGGTGGATGTGGATATTCGTACGACTTATACAATCACTGGAAATGTACCTTTGGTTGTCAGAGAATCGCTTTTGCCTGAGATTTTTGAGATGGGGCAACGTGTCGTTGAGGCTTCGAAAAAACTAGTTGATGGAGGGCTTTTTGGGCCTTTCTGCCTTGAAGGTATTATCGATCCTGAACTTAATTATTCGGTTTTTGAAATTTCAGCAAGAATTGTAGCCGGTACAAATCCGTATATAAACGGTTCTCCTTACACTTGGCTAAAATACAACGAACCAATGAGCACTGGACGCAGACTGGCAAGAGATATTAAAATGGCGATAGAGCAGGATAGGCTTGCGGCCGTGTTGGGATAATTTTTAACTTTTATAGCAATGATCGGACAAAAAGACATTTTGGAGATTTTGAAATCTTACGATCTTAAAAATCTTACAATCGGTGTTCTTGGTGGACATAGCGCTTTGGATGTTTGCGCGGGGGCGAAGAAACATGGATTTAAGACTGTTGCTGTTTGCCAAAATGGCAGAGACAAGACATATTCCAAGTATTATAAAACACGCAACGACGGACGTGGATGTATAGATGAAATAATTTTGGTGGATAAATTTTCGGATATTATCAATGAAGATGTGCAGGAACGTCTTCGTGCGATGAATACGATTTTCATTCATAATCGATATTTTTGGGTTTATTTTAAGGATTTCAAGGACTTCGAAGATAAATTTAAAGTTCCTGTTTTTGGGCTTAGGGAAGGGGTAAAACTTGAAGAGAGGGATCAGCCGAAAAATCAATATTATCTTCTTGAAAAAGCAGGGATAAGAATGCCTAAAATTGTTCGTGAGGGTGGGAAAAAACTAAGCTATGAAGAAACTAAAAAATTGTTGGACGAACACTTTGTAGCTGAAAAAGGTGGGCCGTTGATCGTAAAAGTGAATGAAGCAATTCGCTCATATGAAAGAGCTTTTTTCGTTATTACAAATACTGACGCCTACTTTACCGTAAGTGAAAAAATGATAAATGAAGGGAAAATAAATCAAAAAGATTTGGACAACTCTGTTATCGAAGAATTCATAATCGGTGCGCAAATAAATTTCAATTTTTTCTATTCCCCTCTTACGGATGAACTTGAAATAATGGGAACTGACCTACGAAGACAGACTTCTTTGGATGGATTTTTGAGATTAAATGCTGCAACACAAATGGAACTTTTGAATGCCGGATATGCTCCTTCAATGATAGAAACCGGACACGTGGCGTGTACTACAAAAGAATCTATTTTAGAAAAAGCTTTCGAGGCCGGAGAAAAGTTTGTGGCTACTTTAAAAAAAGAAGTCGCTCCCGGAATCATAGGTGCTTTTGCTCTACAAGGAGCCATCGCAGCTTATGAAGGAAAAGAAGAATTTGTAGTATTCGATGTTTCAATGAGAATTCCTGGATCACCTGGAACAAGATTTACGCCTTGTACAAGCTATCTTTACGGAGAGAGTGTCAGTTTTGGAGAAAGGATCGGAATGGAGGTGAAAGAGGCGGTGAAACAAGGGAGGCTTAAAGAAATCTTGACGTAGGAAATGTTTTTCACTTGCCAATTTATTAAAGTTATTACTTTCTAGCAAAGATTTTAACTTTTTTTAATAAAAATTTAATGTCGGTGTGTTACAAACAGGATAGTTTAATTCTATAAATCCTTATGTTATAATGCAAACGACAATATCTCAAATATCCATGTTAACCTTTAAGATCGAAAAAGACGGCAAGAAATTTCATGCTTATTGTAAGGAGCTTAAAGGTTGTCATACATTTGGAGACACAAAAGCAGAGGCCATAAAAAACCTCAAAAATGCTGTTTCTCTTTACATAGAGGACGAAGTGGAATCACAAACCATCAGTCCACTTATGAAGAGAAAACAACATGTCAAAATATAACTACACTCCGCGAAAATTGATTAAGCTGTTGAATGAAAATGGTTTTTTGTTTGTGCGTCAAAATGGGAGTCATGCGATTTTTAAGAATTTTGAAACAAATAGAAAGGTTATTGTTCCAATACATGCCTCTGACATCCCAAAAGGAACAGCTATAGCCATATTAAAAGATGCTGGGATAAGCATCTAAAACCTTTTAAAAGTCCACCTTTCGCTGTATAATCGCGGTACATGTATTTTAAGACTTATGAAAGTATTACTTCTCGGTGCAGGCAGGAGCAAAAGGATGAAACCGATTACAGATAAGAATTTTTTGAATTTTCTTGGCAAACCTTTGATAGAGCATCAGCTTGAGCTACTTAAAAATGCCGGACTTGATGAAGTGGTTATTGTTGGAGGAAAGCACAATTTGGAGAAATTTGTTTTATGTGGAAAGGACTTGGGAATGGACGTTTCGGTTGTAGAGCAAAAAGATTTGGATACCGGTATGTGTGGAGCTGTTTTGGCCGCAAAAAATAAGATTGGAAGTGAACCTGTGTTGATTTTTAGCAGTAATGATGTAGTCGAAAAATCTGCATTTGAAAGCGTACTTGAAGCATTTGAGAAAGGTGATGCTGAGGGATATTTGCTTGGAAAAGTTGTGCATGAATATTTCCCCGGAGGATACTTGGAAATTTCGGATGATGGGTTTATAAAAAATATTATTGAGAAGCCTGAAAAAGGCAAGGAGCCTAGCAATCTGGTGAATTTGGTTGTTCATGTTCACAGGGATTTTTCTAAATTAGTTTCATATTTGGAGCAGGCAAAAAGTGATAGTGATGATTTATATGAAGTCGCTTTGGGAAATATGATTAAGGATGGAGTTAAGATGAAAGCTGTGAAGTATGATGGCTTCTGGCAGCCGATAAAATTCCCTTGGCATGTAAATAAAGTTTTCAAATTTTTGTTTGATAATGCAAAAAAAACTATCTCCAAAAGTGCCCAGATTTCAAAAAATGCCGTAGTGAAAGGTGATGTTATTATCGGCGAAAATGTGAAAATCCTTGAAGGGGCAGTTGTTAACGGACCTGTATACATCGGCGACGACAGCGTGATTGCGACAAATGCTTTGGTTCGTGAAAGCAATATAGGTAAAAATTGTGTGATTGGATTCTCTACTGAAGTTGCTAGAAGTTTTCTTGGAGACAATGTTTGGACTCATTCAAACTATATTGGTGATAGCGTAATTGGAAATAATGTGTCTTTTGGGGCAGGAACTGCGACTGGCAATTTGAGGCTGGATGAAGGTGAAATTTCCAGCATCACAGATGATGAAAAAACTCCTACCGGCGAAAATAAACTTGGTATCATTACCGGCGATAATATTCGTGTTGGAATCAATAATAGTTTTATGCCAGGAGTGAAAATCGGAAGCGATAGCTTTATCGGTGCAGGGCTTGTGATTCCTGAAAATATTCCCGAAAAGAGTTTTGTCAGAGGAGAAGTTACTTTGAAAATTTCTGAAAATAATGTAGATATAAGTAAGATGAGTCGTGATGAAATGAAGAAAAAAATAAAATAATTTTTGATAAAAATGGCTATAAAACTTTCGATAACAGTTGTGAATTTCAATCAAAAATATTTCCCAAAATTTTGCGTGGAAGCCTTGAAAAAGAGCAAAACAAATTTTGAATTTGAAATAATTTTTTGTGATAACGCTTCCACTGATGACAGCTTGCAGTATCTTAAAACTGCGGCATCAAATTCGGAAATTGTGCTCGTAGAGCCAGGTAAAAATATTGGATATGGCAGTGGACATAATTTTGCATCGAAAGTCGCAAAGGGTGAATATATTTTGATTTTAAATACTGATATTACTGTGGAAGAAGATACTCTACAACAACTTGTTGATTATCTGGATGTACATAAAGATGTAGGCATGGTCGGGCCAAAACTAATGTATCAAAGTGGTGAAGTTCAGCAATCATGCAGAAGAGATTTTAAATTTTTTGATTTATTCATCAAACGTACTTTTTTGCGAAAAATCTGGCCATTTAAAAAGCGATATGAGCATTATATAATGTTTGATTTTGACCATAATAAAGAGCAGGAAGTGGATTTAATCACCGGTGCTTTCATGGTTATGCCTAAAAAAGTTTTCGATGCAATAGGTGGATTTGATGAAAGATATTTTCTTTTTATGGAGGATTTTGATCTTTGCAGAAAGACAAGGAAAGCAGGATATAAGGTTATTTACTATCCTACAGCTTCAGCAATGCATTATCACAAACGGCTTAGCGACGGCTCATTTTTTAAGCTTCTATTCAGCAAAATCTCCTGGTATCATTTGGCAAGCGCAATCAAGTACTTTTTGAAATGGTAATAAAAAAAAGCCCCCATTTTCGTGGAGGCTTTTAAAATGTTTTTTACGCCATTATCTTCTCTGCCCATTCTTTGATTCTCTTACATCCTTCTCTTAGTGTTTCTTCTGTTCCTACGTATGAGAAGCGAACAAATCCTTCTCCGTGAGGACCAAAACCTGTTCCTGGAAGTAGAAGTACATTGGCTTCCTTCATGATTTTCTTTTGAAGATCAGAGCAGTTTAGCTGTAGTTTTTCACAAAGTGGTTTTACGTTTGCAAACAGGTAAAATGCTCCTTTTGGTGCTTTTGCTGAAAATCCCGGAATCTGGTTTACCAATTCGACTAAAATATCTCTTTTTCGTAGATATTCTTTCCTCATTTCTTCAACTGCATCTTGTGGCCCTGAAACAGCTTCCATAGTTGCAAGTTGGTTCATTGTTGGTGAAGAAGATGTGTCATTTGATTGAATTTGTTCTATCTGTGCACGCATCTCTTTGTTTTTTGTTGCAGTCCATCCCATTCTCCATCCTGTCATTGCAAATGTTTTTGATGCTCCATTTGCAAGGATTGTTCTCTCTGCCATTCCAGGAATTGATGTGATCGAAAGATGTGTTCCTTCGTGGATAATTTTGTCGTAGATTTCGTCTGAAATAACCCATAAATCGTGTTCAATAGCAATTTTTGCAAGAGCTTCTAAAGTTTCTTTTGTAAAAATTCCACCTGTTGGATTTGATGGACTATTTACGATCATCAAAACTGTTTTTGGTGTAATAGCTTTCTTTACCTCTTCGATGTTTGGTTGAAAATCAGCCTCTTCTTTAAGTTCGATGAAGACAGGTTTTCCTCCCAAATATCTTATTGGAGAGAAATGAATAGGCCATGTCGGATCGAAAATAATTACTTCATCTCCTTCGTCGATAATCGCATTAATAGTGTAGAAAACACCAGGTTTTGCTCCTGAGTGGATTGTAATATCAGTTGCTTCGTATTTTGTGCCTGTGCCTTTTGTTGAGTAATCAGCAACCGCTTGTCTTACTTCCATAAGTCCCGAAGTTGGAGTGTAGTGAGTTTTGTTGTCTTGAATCGCTTTGATTCCAGCTTGTTTAATATTGTCAGGAGTATCAAATGCAGGCTCTCCGATCTGCATATATACAAGGCTTTTTCCTTGTGGAGTAAGTTCTTCCTGCTCAAATTTTTTCGCTACATTCAAAATCGAAAAAGCATCTTCTGTACCTAGATTTGCCAATCTTTTTGAGAATTTCATGATATTTTTGAGGTTAAAATTTGTTAAATTTAATTATTTATTTTTTCGTTTTAAAACTTCAAGAACTTTTTCAACTATATTTTTACTCTTACATCCGTATTTTTCAAAAAGTTCCGCAGGCGTTCCTGATTCTCCAAATGTATCTTTTATTCCAACCATTTCGGCAGGGACTGGATAATGCTGTGCAATAACCTCAAAAACAGCGCTGCCCATTCCACCCATCAATTGATGTTCTTCTGCGGTTACAAGTGCGTTAGTTTTTTTGACGCTTTTTATCAAAGCTTCAGAATCTATTGGTTTTACTGTGTGAAGATTTATTACTTCCGCAGAGATTCCTTTTTCCTTTAATTCATCAGCTGCATCTAAAGCTTCTGCGACCATTGCGCCGCATGCAACTATGGTTACATCAGTTCCTTCCTGCATTAATTTGGCCTTCCCTACTATAAATTCATCGTCATCAGATGATACAACAGGCAATTTTTCACGACCAAATCTGAGATATACAGGCCCTACTATTTCTGCCGCCGCCAGCGTAGCTTTTTTTGCTTCGCTATAATCTGCAGGTACAATTATTGTCATGTTTGGAAGACATCTCATTACCGCTATTTCTTCAAGTGCCTGGTGACTTGCACCGTCCGGCCCTACTGAAAGCCCTCCGTGCGCCCCTCCAAATTTCACATTAAAATTATTCATACAAACTGTTGTCCTGATTTGTTCCCATGCGCGACCCGACATAAATACTCCATAAGTTGCTGTATAAGGTATATATCCTTCGATAGAAAGTCCCGCACCGATGTTCACCATGTTTTGTTCGGCTATGCCTATATTAAATTCTCTTTCCGGAAACTTTTCTTTAAAAAAACAAGTTAATGTTGATTTTGAAAGGTCTGCGTCCAATACAACAACTTTTGGATTTTTTTCTCCAAGCTCTACAAGAGCATCAGCCCATCCTTGACGTACTAATTTTAGTTCCCAATTTCTCATGAGTTTTCTTTTAATTGTTTTTCCTGCTCTTCAAGTTCTTTGATAGACGCATCGTATTCCGCCTGATTTGGCGCTTTACCATGCCATCCACACACATCGGCCATGAAAGAAATTCCTTGGCCTTTTATTGTTTTGGCAATTATTACTGTAGGGCGATCTGAATTTTTTGATAATTCTTCGAATTTTTTAAACGCATCATAAACAGCTTTTAGATCATGCCCGTCTACGTTTATTACGTTCCAATTAAATGCTTCAAATTTTTTATCTATTGGAGCAATACCCATAATATCGCAAGTATTTCCATCAATCTGAAGATTGTTGTCGTCAACTATCATGCACAAATTATTCAGTTTGAAATGTGCCGCAGCCATTATCGCTTCCCAATTTGAGCCTTCTTGTAGTTCCCCATCACTTGCGAGGTCAAATACTTTATAAGCTTGCTTTTTCAAATGTTTAATTGCCATTGCCATACCGCATGCAACTGAGAAATTCTGCCCGAGTGAACCTCCACTCATTTCTATTCCATGTTGAGTATACCTCTTTGGGTGGCCTTGAAGTATGCTTCCAAATTTTCTGAATTTCACAAGTTCGTCTTCATCAATATACCCGGTTCTTGAAAGAATCGAATAATATCCAGGTGTTATATGTCCTTTTGAAAGTATGAATCTGTCTCTTCCTTCATTCTGCGGATCTGTCGGATCATGTTTCATGATGCAGTTGTATAACACAACCAATATTTCCGTTGCTGAAAGTGATCCTCCCGGATGTCCTGAGCCAGCATGTAAAGTCTGAAGAACTATGTCCTTCCTCATCTGGATCGCTTTTAATTTTAACTCCCTTTCATCGAAAGGAATTGGATATTTCATGTCATTAAATTATGCCCGTAGAGCTAAGATATACGAAAATTTCTAAAAATCAAAATTATTTTTCTTTTGCAAGTCGACGAATTATTTCGGGATACCATTTTTTCTCCAATTCTTGAACTCTTTCTTTTAGTGTTTGTGGCGTATCCGTAGGTAAAACTTCGCATTTTTTCTGTAAAATTATTTCTCCCGTATCTACATTTTCATCAACGTAATGAATGGTCATACCGGTTTCCTCTTCTCCGGCATTCAAGACAGCTTCATGCACGTTTGCTCCAAAGAAATTTTCTCCTGAGAATTTTGGAATAAGCGCAGGATGTATATTTATGATTCTATGTTTGAATCTTTTTACAAATTCTGTAGAAAGTATCCTCATATAGCCGACAAGGACAACCAAGTCGACTTTATTTTCTTCCAAAATATCTCCCACTTTTTTATCAAATTCTTCGCGTGTGAGATTTTTTGGATCTATGAAAATTGATTTGTATCCCTGTGATTTTGCCCTTTCAAGCGCGTATGAATATTTTTTGTTGCCTATAACTACCGTGAGTTCTATTCCTTCCATTTTTCCGGCCTTCATCTCGTCGATGATGGCTTGCAGATCCGTCCCTTTTGTCGATGCTAATACTCCTACTTTAAACATATTTTTAGGTTATTACGCTTAGATATTAACAGTTTTTTGTTTTTTATGATAATCTTTTCTTATGATAAAGACTTATGGAATTTTAGCTTATCCTGCAGGACATTCGTTGTCCCCTGTCGTGCATAATGCGGCTTTTAAAGCGCTTGGTATTGATGCGCAATATGGCGTTTTTGAAATTCCGGACACTGAACTTTCGCAGTTTATTGAAAATGCTCGAAATGAACCTATCAGTGGACTTTCTGTTTCTTTGCCTTATAAAGAAGATATTTTGAGATATATCGATGTCCTCGATGAAGATGCAAAAAAAATTGGTGCTGTAAATACTGTTGTAAATAAAACCGGATTTTTGTACGGGTACAACACTGATTTTATTGGAGCGGTAGATGCTTTGAAAGAAGTTTTTAGTGACGCAAAAAAAGTAAATGCCGTCGTTTTTGGTGCCGGTGGTGCGGCTCGTGCGGTCATTTATGGAATATTAAAAAATGGCGGAAAAGTTTCGTGCATCGTAAACCGCACAAAAGAAAATGCCGAAAAATTGGCGAAAGAATTTTCTGAAATGTTTGGAATTGAAATTGTTGGACTTGGCCTAGATGATGTGAAAAAGGATGGAAATGTGTTTATAAATACTTCTTCTATTTGGACTTTAAATAAAACTGCTGATTTTTCTGAAATCGGAAAATATTTTACTGATGAATATTTGAAGAATTTCGAATGTTTTATGGAAATCGCATATAATCCTTTGATGACTCCGTTTATCAAAAAAGCTCAAGAACTTAAGCAAAAATACATTACCGGAGATAAAATGTTTTTGTATCAGGCTGTAAAACAATTTGAGATTTTCACGGAACAAAAAGCTCCTGTCGGTGTTATGAAAAAAACTCTAGAACTAAATTTGGAGTGATTATTTTTTTACTTTATTGAAGAAAATTATAATTCCGAAAATTCCCACTGATATACAAATGTCGGCTACGTTGAATGATGGATACCTCCATATAGAAATAAAATCCACCACGTATCCTTTAAAAATCCTGTCTATTAAATTTCCTATTCCCCCTCCTAGGATCAGAGCCAAAAAAATCTGAGTCAGCGTGTGTGTGATTTGCAGTTCCTTTTTTGCCGCATATATTACAATTCCTATCAGAAATATATTTGATACTACAATTGTCCATATATTTCCTATGTTTATTCCGAAGGCTATTCCTGTGTTGTTACTTATTATTTCCGGAAAGTTTTTTTCCATGGCAAATTTCGTCATTTGGTCTAAAAAAATGACTAAAACCACAATGCCTACAATTCTCAAAAATATTTTTTTCATGCAATTTATTATAATTGCTCTTTTGATTTAAAACCAGTAATATTCGCCTCAGACATAATTTTTTTTGATGAAAAATGTTTTTAAATTTGATACTCCTCTTTTTTTAAGCGTAGTTTTTCTGCTGATTCTAGGTCTTGTCATGATTACAAGTATCGGTGTTCCAAAATCTATCGAACTTTCGGCTCCAGGCGTGCTTTATCCAAACTGCAGTGATGCAAATGTAGATTGCTATTTGCTCTTTAAAAACCATTTGATTCGTCTTGGGATAGGACTTTTGGCTTTCTATGTCTCTTATAGACTTCCTGTGAAATTTTGGAGAAAAATCGCGACTCCATTTTTTGGAATAATAGTTTCTTTGCTTGTTGCTGTTCTTGTTTTTGGAAGTACTTTTGGGACTATAGCGCAAAACTGGATTACAATTTTCAGTACATCGCTACAACCTTCCGAATTTGCAAAATTGGCGATAATACTTTATTTGGCTTATTGGTTTAGTAAAAAACAAGCTTATATCGAGGATTTCAAAAATGGATTGATTCCTTTTTGTATAATTTGTGCAATGATTGTTTTTCCTATAATTTTGGAAAATGATTTCGGAGGAACTCTAACAATTTCTCTTATAGCTGTGGCTATGTATTTTATGGCCGGCGCAAAACTGCAACATCTTGGGATTCTTTTTCTTGTAGCTTTTATCGGAGCGCTAATAGTTGTCCTTGCTGTTCCTCATGTACGACAGCGATTTCAAAGCTTTAATAGTGTAAGTTCAGAGTGTGTGGAGGATGATTGTTGGCAGTCACAACAGGCTAGTATAGCTGTTGGAAGTGGTGGAATTTTTGGGAAGGGACTTACTCAGGGAGTGCAAAAATCGTATTGGCTGCCTCAGGCCTCTGATGATTTTATTTTTGCAGCCAGTGCTGAGGAGCTTGGTTTTTTCAGAATTGTTTTTGTAATTATTGCGTACTTTATCATCGCTCTTCGTGGATATAATATCGCGAGTAAATCACAGGGTAGTTTTGAAATTTTGTTGGCAATAGGTCTTACAATATGGATTACTGTTCAAGCTTTTGTTAATATTGCCGTGAACACTGGCCTTATGCCTGTGACAGGAATTACTTTGCCGTTTGTAAGTTATGGAGGGTCATCGTTGATCGCATGTTTGATTGCCGTAGGTATTCTTTTAAATCTTTCACAAAACACAAGTTACCATGAAAATAGTACTAACAGGTGGGGGAACCGCAGGACACATTATCCCCAATATGGCCGTTATAGAAGAACTTAAAAAGCGTGGAGACGCTGAAATACTTTATATTGGATCTAAAGGTGGCATTGAGGTGGGAATGATGGAAAAAATTGGCATACCTTTTGTTGGAGTACACTGCGGAAAATTGCGTAGATATTTTTCATGGAAAAATTTTGTTGATTTTTTGAAGGTTCCAACGGGAATTTTTCAGTCGTATAAGGCACTTAAAGAATTCTCTGCTGACATAGTTTTCAGTAAAGGAGGATATGTTGCAGTGCCTGTTGTTATTGCTGCTAGTTTTTTGAAAATCCCTGTAATATCACATGAATCTGATGTAAGCCCTGGACTTGCAAATAAAATTTCTTTCAAATTTTCAAAACAAATTTGTTTGAGTTTTGAAGAGACAAAAAGTTTTCTTTCAAAATCTGAGCTTAAAAAAAGTGTTGTGACTGGTAATCCTGTTCGTGAAGGCATTCTTACCGGAGACAAAGAGCGTGGACATAAGTTTACAGGCTTGGACTCTCATCGTCCTATTATTTTGGTAATGGGTGGAAGTCTTGGTGCAAAACAAATAAATGACTTGGTTCGTGATTCTTTGAATGAATTGTTGAAAAGGTATCAGGTCGTGCATATTGCAGGAAAAGGAAATTTGGATTTGGGCGCACATAAGGAAGGATATAGGCAATATGAATTTTTGGATGAGCCCCTTAAAGATATTTATGCAATGAGCGAAATGGTACTTTCCCGTGGTGGTGCAAACAGCCTTTTTGAGCTTGCTCTCATGCAAAAGAAAGTTTTGATTATTCCGCTTGCTACTAATGCGAGTCGTGGCGAACAGATTGCAAATGCACAGGTTTTTGTGAGAAAATTCGGATGGTCTATGATTTCCGGAAATATTACCACGAGTGAATTTCTGAAAACTATAGATTATGCTTTTAATAACAATATCAACAAAAGTGCGAAAGTGACGAATGGTACGAGTTTTATCGTTGATATCATCAATAAATTTAAAAAATAATGGATCTGGTAAACATTTTTATTATAGTCGGAGCAATTGTTTTTATACTGATTCTTTGGACAATTGTAGGGGTACGTCATTTTAAGCAATTACAGGCATCTGTGGCAAATCAATGGGAAATTATCGCCGCAAAAATAAGAAAAAGACATGATCTGATTCCTCTGTTTATAGAATCTTTCAGATCCAATGTGGCAGGACAAGATGCTCTTGTAGAACAACTGATTGCTGAAAGGTCAATTGCATCAAAAGAGTACACGCCAAGTGCAAATAAAATGGTTTACGAACATGATATTTCTGCTACTTTAGAAAAGATTTATGAAATAGCAAAAATAAATCCGGAAATTTTGAAAGATACTGTTTTTCTTGAAGTAAAAAGTGAAATCATAGATATTTTTCAGAGCGCAGTAAATGATACAAAAAAATATAACGATATAATTAGAGAATACAATCGTAATCGTGATTCTCTTTGGCTTAAGCCAATTTCTCGTATTTTTGGGTTTGGAATTTTAAATATCTTCGACATATAATTCCATTCTTTCAACTTGTTTGTAAAAATACCATTGACGGTGAGTAAGCACTCACCTATACTGTGAGCATATACTCACCTTATAAAAATTTATGGATCAAGTTTTAACAGAAAAACAGGAAGCGGTACTAAAATTTATCGAAGAATATCAACTGGCTTATGGTAAGTCCCCTACTTTGCGCGAGATGCGCGAACACTTTGGAGTCAGTTCTGACAATAGTATCCTTAAGCATTTGAGTGCTCTTAAAGAAAAAGGATACATCCAAAAAGATGATACTCCTCGAGGAATAGGACTTTTAAATAGCGTTAAAGAAAAACTTGATGAAGGTGCTTTCAGTTTGCCAATATTGGGATTTGTTCCAGCTGGTGGACCTGTCGTTACTGATGAATATGTAGAGGGATGGATGAAAGTTGGTGAAGAGCTCGCAAAAAATAATACAGATTATTTTTTCTTGAAAGTCACAGGACTTAGCATGATAGATGCAGGAATTGTTGAAGGAGATTTGGTACTTGTAAATATGAAAAAACAACCAAAGGAAAATGATATAGTAGTTGCTTTGATTGATGAAGGAAATACCTTGAAGAGACTTGTTAAGGAAAATGGAAAATATTATTTGAAAGCTGAAAATAAGAATTACAAAGATATTTACCCAAAAGAATCTTTGATGATTCAGGGAGTTGTAACCGGACTTATCAGGCAGTATTAGAAAATAGATAGTTTAAGAAAATTATAAAAAATTAAAACGTATTTCTCGTTGTTTAAGCGAGACGTTATTTCTCTAACCCCCAAAACTATGTTTATCACATTAACAATCGATACTCACAAAGTAAAGAAACCTGCTGTAAAGATGCAGAAAAAAAGCTTTGGTTCTAGCATTGGTGGCAGCAGTTGGAAAAATGGATTTAATGCGAAGAAACGTAGTTTCTTTGATAGAATGTTTGCATTGAAACGCGTCAGAGGAAACTATGCGCTTGGTGGACAGGGAGTGTTGGTGTAGGAAGATTTGCTTTACGACTGAGTGTCAATGTCCTAGAATCAGCTTTGTGCCACTATAGCTCAGCTGGTAGAGCAATGCTTTCGTAAAGCAGAGGTCCCCGGTTCAAATCCGGGTAGTGGCTCCACTCGATTAAGCGTAAAGAAAGAAAATGTCTATATTGTAAAGCCGGGACATTAAATTTTCATTAAATTTTCTTAAAATCTTTGGTAGACTTTGCTTCCTGAAGGGCATGGGCAATTTAATAATGGTTTATGGAAAAGGTTACGCCGATGATGGCGCAATATCATAAAATTAAAGAAATTCATAAAGATGCTATTTTGATGTTTCGTCTTGGAGATTTTTATGAAATGTTTTTTGATGATGCTTTGACTGCTTCTAAGATTTTACAAATCGCTTTAACTTCTAGAAATGGTACACCGATGTGCGGCGTGCCTTATCATGCGCTTGATAATTATCTTTCAAAACTTACTCGTGCAGGGAAAAAAGTTGCGATATGTGATCAGATTACTGAGCCTAGCGGAAAAGGAATTGTCGAAAGAGAAGTGATGCGTGTAGTTACTCCCGGCACAACTTTTGATGAAAATATTATCGATAGCAGAACGAATAATTACGTCACTTGTGCATATGAACATAAAGGCGTTTTTGGCTTTGCATACTGCGATATCACTACTGGTGATTTTTATTCGACTGAAGTTGAATCCTTAAATGAACTAAGTTCAGAGATTTCCAGGTTAAGTCCTGCAGAAATTATTTATGATAGAAAATTGTCAGACAATCCTAATGATTTAATTTCAAAAAATAGTCTACTTAATTTCCTAAAAGATTTTAGAAGTATTTATGCCTTCCCTTTTTCTTATGTGAAAGTTCCCGATGAAAGTTTGAAAAAATATTTTGGTATTCATTCTCTTAGTATTTTTGGGCTTGAGGAAAAGCACTCTGCTATTTTTGCAAGTGCTATGCTTTATGAATATTTGATAGAAACACAAAAATCCGACATCAAACATATTCAAAAAATTTCTTATTATCACGTTTCTGATTTTATGGTTCTTGATCAATCATGTATCAGGAATCTTGAGCTTTTTTATACTTCCAGAGATAAAAAAGAAGGCAGTGTTATCTCTATTCTGGACAACACAAAAACCCCGATGGGCGGCCGTATGATAAGAAGTTTTCTACTTCACCCATTGCTTAAAAAATCTGAAATTGAAGACCGACTAAATAAAGTTTCTTTCTTCATTTCAGATTCTACGTTACTTAGAAATTTACGTGAAATACTTGGAGGAATTTTTGACATAGAAAGATTGCTTAGTCGTTTGAGCCTTGGTACAGGCAATGCACGCGATCTAATTTCATTAAAATCTTCACTGAAAAGTTTATCAACGATAAAAAAACTTTCAGATTTTTCAGGACTTGAAGATTTGATTTCATCTCTTGGAGATTTTTCTGTACTTACTGATTTGATCGATAAAGCTATTGTTGATGAAGCTCCTTTAACCGTGAAAGAGGGCGGAATCATCAAAGATTCTTTTGACAAAGTATTGGATGACTTAAGAAATATCGGAACTGAGGGAAAAACTTTTATAAAAAATCTACAAGAAAGAGAAATCGCGAGAACCGGAATTTCGTCGTTGAAAGTAAAATTTAATAGCGTTTTCGGCTACTATATAGAAATCAGTAATACTAATCTGTCTGCGGTTCCACAGGATTATATTCGCAAGCAAACTTTGGTGAATGCAGAAAGATTTATAACTCCTGAACTAAAAGAATATGAAGAAAAAGTTTTGAATGCCGAAGAAAAAATCAGACAACTTGAGTATGAGATTTTTTATAAAGTAAGAATGGAGGTAGTAAAACAGATGAGTGAAATAAAAGCTTGTGCAAGAGCAATTGCTCTACTCGATGTCTTCTCGACTTTTGCTTTTAATGCTGTAAAAAATAATTATTGCCGTCCTGAAATTCTCGAAAATGATGATTCATTTGAGATTCTAAATGGCAGACATCCTGTAATAGAGAGCTTAAATGAATCTTCAAATTTTGTTCCGAATGATTTAGTCATGAGCGATGATTTGAGATTTTTGTTAATCACAGGTCCAAATATGGGAGGTAAGTCTACATATTTAAGACAAATTGCTGTCATTGTTTTGATGGCTCAAATAGGAAGTTTTGTCCCGGCAAGTAATGTTAAAATTCCTCTATTTGATCGCATTTTCACACGTGTAGGTGCCAGTGATAACTTAATACAAGGAGAAAGCACTTTTATGGTTGAGATGCAGGAAACATCTCATATTTTAAATCATGCAACTAACAAAAGTTTGATAATTTTGGATGAGGTTGGACGTGGAACTTCGACTTACGATGGAGTAAGCATTGCGTGGGCAATTACTGAATATATTCACAATTTCGTTAAAGCAAAAACTCTTTTTGCCACTCACTATCATGAACTCATTGGCCTCGTAGACGGTCTTACTTATGCAAAAAATTTGAGTGTGGCTGTTAAAGAAAATGAAAGAGATGGCGTTGTGTTTTTGTATAAAATAATTGATGGAGGAATAGATCGAAGTTACGGAATTGAGGTTGCGAAGATTGCTGGACTACCGCATGAAATTGTCTCAAGAGCAAAAGAAGTTTTGATTGATCTTGAAAATAAAAAAATCAATAAACCTTCCTTCGATCCTTCTCAATTGAAATTATTTGAAGCATCTGACAGAACTCATGGAATTTTGAATGAATTAAGAACTCTTGATATTGATTCTCTCACTCCTTTAGAGGCATTACAAAAGCTTGACGAAATAAAGAAAAAGACTGGAAGTTAATATCTATTTTTGTTATTATCTGCGCCTGCAGAAGGTATTTGATTAATCAAAATGTATGTATAAAAAGATCTCAATCGTTTCTCTAGTTATTTTATCATCACTTGTTTTCTCAGGATGTAGAATTCCTTATATAGATGATTTGAAAGAACAAAAAGATGCTGTTGCGCAATTGCAGATTGATGTAAAAGATCTTCAAATGAAACTTGGTCTTGTTCAAGAGGATGTAAAAACTGCTAAAGTACCTAAAACTCCTGAAGTAAAAGTTATTGACGGAAAGACTGCAGAAGAAAAAAAATCAGATGAGCCTACTTCTACGAGTTTTATAAAAATCACTAGTCCTGAAAAAGATGCTAATTTGACCGCTGATCCTGTTGTATTTTTGGGAACTATTTCTCCAGATACAACAAAAGTTTCAGTTGAATCTGAGTTCGTAAAAAATGGAAAAACCATTAAGGACTCATATACATTAAAAAGTTTTAAAGAAGGTGACCCAAATTTTTCATATAAGGCCAGTCAAAAGTTTGGAAATCTTGCTGTTGGTAAAAATATATTTAGATTTATAGCTACTTTCAAAGATGGAAAAACTCAGACTTATGAAATGGTAGTCAATTATTCAACGAAATAAAATGTCCATAATAAAGCTTTTACCTGAGAATCTTGTGAATCAGATCGCTGCCGGAGAGGTCGTAGAAAGGCCTGCCAGCGTGGTAAAAGAATTAGTTGAGAATAGTATCGATGCCGGATCTGATAGAATTGTTGTGGATATAAAAGATGCTGGAAATACTTTCATCAAAGTTTCTGATAATGGTCGTGGAATGTCACGTGAAGATTTAATGATGTGTATTCAAAGACATGCCACAAGCAAAATATCCTGCGAATCAGATCTATGGAAAATCAATACAATGGGATTTAGAGGTGAGGCAATACCAAGTATTGCTTCTGTTTCTAATATGATAATTAAGAGTAAAAATGCTGATGATATTTCTGGAACATCAATAAATGTAAAAGGTGGAAATGTGGTTTCTATGGAGGATATTGGAATTCCTGTTGGAACAATTATTGAAGTATATGATTTATTTTTCAATACTCCTGCGAGGCAAAAATTTCTAAAAAAAGAAACTACAGAGCTTGGGCATATCACTACTATATTCGATAATATAGCGCTTGCTAATCCGCAAATTGCATTCAAGCTTATCCATAATGAAAAAGTTATCTCTGATTTTCCGAAATCCACCGATTTGATTTCAAGAGTGGCGGAAATCTTTGGTAAAAACACAGCCGATGCTATGCTTCCTATCTTTTATGGCGGCACTGAATTACAGATCGATGGCTTTGTTGGAAAGCCTTTATTATCCAGAAGTACTTCTCAACATCAATATTTTTTTGTTAATGGAAGATGTATTCAACATCATCTTTTTGCCAATACCATCAAGTCTGCATATCATTCAATGTTGATGGAAAACAAGAAGCCTGTTTTTATAATAAATATAAAAATCAATCCAGCGATGGTTGACGTGAATGCGCATCCGAGAAAAACAGAGGTAAGATTCACAGACCAACAAGCCCTGAATTCAATACTTTATTCAGCCACAAAAACAGTACTTGAAAAGAATAATTTGATACCAAAAGCTTTTGTTGAAGCTCAAAGATATATGTCCGATAGTTTTCCGAAGGAAATTGATTCAAATCATGTAGGTGATTTCGTGAAAAATTTCAGCAATTATGACAAAAATTTTTCTGCCCAAGATTCTATTAATTTTTCTAAAAATATTTTGATGGAGCGCGAGCAAAATACTTCTTCACTCATACAAAAAGAGCCTGTATTGAAATCGATTGTTCAAATTTCTGATTCTTATATTGTTGCTAAAAACGATGAAGGGCTTGTACTTATTGATCAACATGCGGCTCATGAAAGAGTTCGTTATGAAGAACTTATGCAGCAATCTTCAAGTGCAGATAAAAAAATTCAGCCTCTACTTGTGCCGTTGCAAATAGAATTCACAAGTACTGAAATCGCTCAGATTGAAGCCAATATTGAAGTGTTTAAAAATCTTGGTTTTGAAATAGAAAGTTTTGGTGGCAATACTTTTAATGTATATGCTGTACCATCATTTTTCTCTGAAGAGGATATAGAACAAGTAATTAAAGGCGTTTTGGATGACATTAATAACGAAAAAAATCCTTCCAGATTACAAGGTAATGTCGAAACTATTATTACCTATATGGCTTGTAGAAGTGCAATAAAATTTGGGCAAAAGCTTAATCTTGATGAAATGCAGTCATTGATTATGCAACTTGAAAAACTTAAAATGCCTTATACCTGCCCTCATGGAAGGCCTACTATGATTTCACTTACACTATCTGAACTTTCGAAAATGTTTGGTAGAAAATAATTCCTGAATCTTTATTTCTCCCATATACTCGAAAAATATCTATCGTAAACCAAATTGGTTTCATAGTTTATTTCTTTGTTTGTATATGATTTTGCGTCTTGTGGATAAAACTCCAAATCATGTATTTCGCTGCCGCTTATTTCTTTTGTTAAAATACTTCCTCTGCTGCCAGGCTGTTTGTCCACGTACAATTTGTATGTAGCCATAGGAGAAAAATCCAATCTGAAAGGTAATTGATATTTTATTTTAACTTCTTTCGACTCTCCTGTTTTTACTTCCATCTGTAAAATAAAATATGTTTTTTTTAAATCTTTGTCGTATTTTGTTTGTATCTGCGTGTCTTGAGAATTTTGTAATAAAATCGCTCCATCAGGCACATATATTCTCATCGATACTTTGTTTTTTCCGCGCCCTAAAATATCTATTATCTGATCCGGCATTTGAGTAATTCCGTATGATTCCAATGTTTTTTTCCATTGGTAGTATAACGAATCGCTCCATAAGTGTGTTCGCTTTACATTTACCTCATCGACAATTGTTCCTGATTTATCAATTGTAGTATTGTGGTATATTTTTTCTTCGATAAACTGATCTGATTTTGTTCCTCCAACTGATGTATTGATTACACTTAAATAATCTTCATTCGATACCGGCTTATTCATTTCACCGCTTAATCCAAAAGACTTAAATAAGGCTTCTATATCTGAATCTGCAGAATATGCCATTATGTGTTTTTGTTGAATTGCCTTGTATAATTTACTCATTATTTTACCAACATTTTCTTCTTTCATTATTTGTTTTTTGAACTCCGGAATGAAAACTTTTAATATGTGCTTTGGATCTTCAGCTCCCCAATATTTCGATTCGATTATAAAACTTAAAAGTAAATTGTAATTTTCAGAATCTAATTTTCCAAAATTTCCAACTTGTACGCCGCCGGATATTTCGAGCATGTCTTTTAGTAACCCTTGATTTATTGCTATAACCGTATCGATTTGAGGTCCTCCTTCTGTTTCAAAAAACCATTTTGCCTTCGATGCCGCTACTTTGAAATCCGGAGAATAATTTGAATCCCTGAATCTCCAGTTTGTTGTGAAGAATTTTAATTCCTCAGGCGGTTCTATAATTTCCTTATAACTTCCGTCAATATCATAGACATCATCCACTTCTAATTTTTCTATATATCCGTCTTGAATTTCTACAATCGCATAACTACCTATAAAGCCTCCTGTAGGCCTAATTTCATTATTATTTTGCAGTAAAATCAAATATCTATGAAGCTTCTTATCTCCCAAAAGTTTTAAAAGTGCAGGAAATGATTGAGATGTCATTTCTAAAATATTAGATACTTCGTTTATTTTTTGTTTTGCCAAAGTTATTCTAGAACCTATCTCCGATGGCAATGATTTTTCATTTATATTTTTTATTTTTTCTGTTGCCTGTGAAATCTCTTTTAAGGCCATATCTGTCTTATCCAGTCCTTTTTTTAATATATCTGTTATTGATACTTTTTGTTGTGACTCTGAGTTATTTTTTGAAACAAAAAATACAGGAATTTTATTAAATTCATCAAGTCCTTCTGTGAAATATTTTCCAGCTGTCGCAAAGTTCTTTCCACTTTCAAGTAAAGCCTCTACTGCATTACCGGCATTATTATCAGATGCATATAGTGTCTTGTCGTTGCTTATAAACCAAAGATCATGTTGTGCATCACCGAAGTTTTTTAATGCTTTATCAAATGTTTCGAGTGCGTCTGCAAATTGAATTTTTGTTGCACTTTTCCCTGCATCTACTAAATAACTTATTCCCTCGTATGCTATATTTGATATTTCTTTCTTAACTGATTTTCCCTGAAAATAAATTGAAACTGAGTTTAATATTAAAATTATAAGAAAACTAAAAACTCCCATTTTTATAATATTTCCAAGAGATTTTGATGGTGTGTATGATTTTCCTTTTATATATGAGTATGAAGTTTTATCGCTACCAGAAAGGTCTTTCACAGATTTAACTGTTGCTGTTTTTTTGTATAGTACATTTTTATTTTTTCTCAATGTCTCAGCTTTTTTCCGTAACTCCAAATCTTTAGGCCTTCTTAAGTCTATTTTTTCTTTGGATATTCCCTGTTGTATATCATTTATTTTTCCCTGCATAGTTATTTAACATGCAAGTAATTAATTGAAACTATTCCATCGTCAAAATAATTGTTGCCTCCACTTACTTCCGATATTGGTAAATGTAAATTTGGTAGTAATTTCGCAATATTAAAGTATGAAATTTCATCTGAATTTTTCAAAATAGGTTCTATTAATTTCTTAAATGTTGCAGATACTTTCAGGTTATTTTTGTTTTCTTTTAAATCTATGCTCTTTTGTATTCCATTAAAACTGTCCGAAATAACAGCTATATTATCTATTATTGCATAGAAAATTCCTTTCGATTCTCCTATGTGTAGTTCTGTGATTTTTACTCCTTTGTATGTCTCAGATTCTTTTTTTATCGCTTCCGGTACGGCCATAATCTCCTGTGCCTCTGTTCCGTCTGGCAATGTATGATCTACAACTTCTTGTTTATATATCCCACCTATTTTAGCAAAATTATCAGCTATTTTATCGAGCTTCCCTGCATCTTTTTCTTTATCGGAAAGTTCCAAAAAGAATTTATATATTGGCTTTCCTCCATCGTTCTCTATAGCAAGCGCATATTCATTCTTAAGCAAAGGCAATATATCCAAATTAAAAATCACCTCTGAACCAAAATATTTTTGAGTATAATTTTGTAGTACTTTATCGAAATTTTCCACGACTTCCTGTCTTCCGCTGGATAATATTTCTATTAAGCGTTTTAACTGACCTTCTATGTTTTGTCCTCCGTAAAATGCAAGTGCATTTTCTCCAACGTACTGAGTAATATCAGCTGAATACTTTTGATTCATTTTTATATATTTCTTGTCTTTTACTTTATCTATATTTAGATTCAGAAAACTTTGGATTGCGAATTTATCATTTATCGCTACAACTGCCATGCCATCAGAATCCATTAATTTAACCAATGGAAGTAATTGTCCGAAATCTATATCCATGTTTTTTAAAAATGGAATATTTTTTAAAAATGCTTCTGATATTTGATTGAAATTTACATATAAGAAAGCCATTTTATTGATAGGCATGTTGTTCGATATCCTTGAATATTTTTCAGATGAAAATACTGATTTATCTTGTGAGCTTTCGAAATCCAATAAATTTTCTATAGCTTTTTTGTCATCACTATAAATCACATAGTTATCAACAAATGCTATTTTTTCCCCACTTTCTGAGGAATACATGTCATATCCGGCATATGGCATTTTTATGTATGTTTTTTTATTCTCTATAAACTTTTTTGCATTTGCTTTATTTGTCGCCTCTGCAAAATATATTGTCTCCAGTACTTTTTCATCCTGTCTTCCTTTAAGGAAAGCTATTCCCATACTTCTACCAAGCCACGGCCTTATGTCAGCGTCATAATTTCCAACCAACTTTTTTTCTAATACTTCCTGTACTTTTTTTTCCGAATATTCCGGATAATTTCTCAACAATTCGAAGCTTTTTATAACTTGATTATGGTTAAAATTGCTATTCAAGTCGATGAATGCCATTGTCCTGTCTGAAGGCAAATATTTGGCTATCGGTATTGGTTTAAAAACTTTTTCGAACAACAAATATCCTGTGGCGACAAGGATGGAAAGCATTATGATTACAAGTGCCACTCCAAATATTTTCTTACTATTAAATGAAATTTTGAATTTTTCTTTTTTTGGCGCAACACTGCGTGGTTCTTCTTTTTTATGATCTTTTTCTTTTGCTTTATTTCTTGTTTTTTCCTTTACCTGTTCCTCTTTTAACATCTCTCTAGTCAGCTCTTTTCGAATAGTGCGTTTATCTTTTTTATCCTTTCCTTCTTTTTCTTTGATTAATTCCCTTACTATTTTTTTGATATTTGCTTTTTTTCCCATATGAATAATATGTCATAGTTTACTTGTAAGTTAAAGTAATTTTTCGTAGAATAAGCGAGCTAAACTAATGACATATATGGATAATCAAAAACTGACAGCACAGGACTTAAGAAAGCGTTATATAAATTTCTTTGCAAAAAAATATAATCATAAGGAAATCCAAGGTGCTTCTCTTATTCCTGAAAATGACCCAACTGTCCTTTTTACAACAGCAGGAATGCATCCACTTGTTCCTTTCCTGATGGGTGAACCTCATCCTGAAGGAAAAAGGCTTGTTGATGTTCAAAAATGTATAAGAACTGATGATATTGAAGAGGTCGGAGATATGTGTCATCTTACTTTTTTTGAGATGCTTGGAAATTGGTCGCTTGGTGATTATTTCAAAGAAGAAGCGATCAAAATGAGTTTTGAATTTTTGACAGGCAAAGAAGAATTTTGTTTAGGTCTTGATATAAATGATATTTCAGTTAGCTGTTTTGCCGGTGATGATGATGCTCCAAAAGATGAAGAATCTGCAAATGTATGGAGAAGCCTTGGTGTTTTTGAAGATAGAATTGCATTTTTGCCAAAGAAAAATAACTGGTGGGGCCCTGCCGGACTTACCGGACCATGTGGCCCTGATACTGAAATGTTTTTTTGGACAGGAGAAGGAAAAGCCCCAAAGAAATTTGATCCGGATGATACCAAATGGGTTGAAATATGGAACGATGTTTTCATGCAATATAATAAAACTGCAGACGGGAAATATGAGCCTCTTAAGCAAAAAAATGTGGATACAGGGATGGGGCTTGAACGTGTTTTGACTGTTATGAATGGAGCTAAATCTCCTTTTGAGACAGAACTTTTTGAAGATGTGATAAAAGAAATAAGACTTCTTGGAAATTATTCCGAAGCAAATGAAAATGTACAAAAGTCGGAAAGAATTATTGCGGATCATTTGAGAGCTTCCACCTTTATTTTAGGTGATAAATTTGCTGTTACCCCTTCAAATGTTGATCAAGGATATGTCCTACGAAGGCTTATCCGAAGGGCTATTCGACATGGAAGAAAAGTTGGAATAGAAATGGATTTTACAAGAAAACTTGCCGGAATTTTTGTAAAAAAATACTCTGATTTTTACACCGGCCTCCTTGAAAATCAGGAAAAAATATTTAATGAAATCGCTATCGAAGAAGAAAGATTTGGAAAAACCTTAAATAATGGAATTTCTGTTTTGAGGAAAGAGATGCAAAAATTTGAAGATAGAAAATCCGATGGACTAAAGATTTTCGCCGATAATTTCTTTTTTGAAATGTTTGCAACTTACGGCTTCCCTATCGAAATGATTATCGAAGAGCTTCAAAATGAAGGATGGATAAAGGATAAAAAAGATTCTGATTTTGTAACTGAAAATTTTGAAAAATTTTTCAAAGAACATCAAAATCTTTCGAGAATGGGAGCCGATAAAAAGTTTGCCGGAGGCCTTGCAGATCATAGCGAAGAATCTACAAAACTTCACACTGCTACTCATCTTCTGCATAAGGCTTTGCGTACAGTTTTGGGAACACATGTCGAACAAAGAGGCTCAAATATAACGCCTGAAAGACTTAGGTTTGATTTTAATTATGCAGACAAGATGACACCTGAACAAATAAAAAAAGTCGAAGACTTGGTAAATGAACAAATAAAAAATGCCTTACCTGTAAGCTACCAAGAAATGACTGTCGATGAAGCAAAAGCAAAAGGTTCAATCGGTCTTTTTGAATCAAAATATGGAGAGAAAGTGAAAGTTTATACAATGGGAGATGAAGAAAAAGGAACTGTTTTCAGTCGTGAAATTTGTGGCGGTCCTCATGTAAAAAACACATCTGAGTTAAAAAGTTTCAAAATTCTAAAAGAGGAAAGTTCCTCAAGCGGGATTAGAAGAATCAAGGCTGTCGTGGGAATTTAAAGTTTTCTTTATCGAAATACTCGAGTTCCATTTGATGAACCTAGGTCTGTAATACTTATGCTATTGTTCTGTAAGTATTTTATTTTTATGTGTTGTCTTGAAATTCGTTGATCTCCTCCTAAATCATCTCTTCCAAGAATTATTTCTTCTCCAGGATTAAGATAAACGACTTTTCCATCTACGATATTTAAGTGTAATTCTAAATGACCATTAGAAATAATCAAAGATATATATAAATTTGCATCAATGCCGAATTGTATACCTAGTGTTCCTATGTTTTGATAAATATTTTCTGTATTCGCCTTAAGTTGTTGTATGTGAAGTCTTTTGTTTGGTGATTGTATTTTGTGTTGTTTTGTTGCTCCTATATTAGAATTTTCTCCTCCGACAATCATCATTGCGATTGCAATATTATCTCCAGCATTTGTATTCTCTGAAAATGCGTACATAATATGTCCATTTAATTTTATATAGAATCCATTTACCTGCCATTGCCTTGATTCTGCAAGTTCTTTGATTTTTACAGGCGCTGATTTCCCATGTTTTTGAACTATTTCAACTATTTCTTCTGTGCTGACGAAATCTGTAATTCCGTCACTTAATGTTAATGCATATGTTCCTTGTTCCACTTCAATTATTTGTCTCTCGGGTGCCTTTAAATCAATACCTTTCATGATTCCATTTAGGACGATATTGTTCTCAGCGTTTGTATATCTTTCCAATGGATCTTGCAAATGTCCGGTATCATATGCTGATTGAACCCTTGATTGGTCTTTTGATGCATATATCAGACCTTTTTGCGGATGAGTTATTATAACTTTTGCATCACCGATGTTTGTACATTCCACATAATATTTTCCCTGTGATTGTATTGTTCTTACAATTGCCAATGTTACCCCAGGATTATCTCCAGGAACTCTTTGTATTCTTTCTTTTGCTTCTTTGAATATTTCGTCTGTTGCAACACCTTCAATAATTCCATCATTAATCGCTGTTGTTGCTTGCAATGAGGCTTCTCTACCTCCACCATGACCACCCATTCCGTCTATTACAGCTATAGCGCCTTTTTCCGCATTTGCGTATGCAGAATCTTGATTCTCATGATACTTCCTTTCGCCGCCTGACGAGTATGTCAAAGCTTGATAATCACCGTTATTTCTTATTTCGTGGCCTTCTTGTCCACCTAGTAATGTTGCAAGCGGATATTCTGGTTGTTCTTCTTGTCTTTCTGACAACTGTTTGTTTTTTTAAATGTTTATTAATTATACATGAAAATTTGTATTTTTAAAAGGTTTGACGCTCTGAGATTACGCTTCCTTATACTTGCCTCGTGATCTTAAATACTGTATGCTCTTACTGCTAAAATAACTAAATATATATGGAAATTATATGGAAGGGTGAGTCAAGGTTTGAAGTAAAAGGCAAAAAGGCAATCGTGGAAGTTGATAATGGAAAAATAGAAGTTTTGGAATCAGGAAAATCTTTTACATGGCCCGGAGAATATGAAGTCAAAGAAATACCTATTATGCTACTTTCGGCTTGGACAAAGAGCAAATCAAAGGAGGAATCAGAAGGAGCCAAAGGTGAAGAAACTATGATTATTTATTTTATTGTTGATGGAATAAGGTGTTGTCATCTTGGAAAATTAGGACATGTTTTGCCTAGCGACATAGTAAATAAAATCGGTGATACGGATGTTTTGATGATTGAATCTGGAGCCGGAACAAATCTTGACACAAAAAAAGCTATAGAGGTTATTGAGTCTATAGAGCCAAGATCTGTTGTTCCAATGGGAAAAAATGCTAATGCCATTGCCTTCAAAGATCTTGGAGCTGAAGGAGTTTTCCCACAAGATAAATTTGTGATAAAGAGTCAATCTGATCTTCCGGAAGATAAAAGAGTTTACGTTTTGCTTTCAAACGATTAAAATACGTCCCACTTGCTCTCGTAGTTTAATGGATAGAACTGGGGTTTCCTAAACCCTCAATGCAGGTTCGATTCCTGCCGGGGGCACCATTATATATTCTTTAAAGAAATTCCTGTTTGCCTGAGGTATGGTTGGAGTTGTTTTCTGAGCATTGCTTTTCTTGCTGGTTTTATTGCCCTTTTGAATTTTTTCAATAAGATTGCAAATCTGTGATAATCATAAACATATAGACAGACCATCGGCTTATTTATACCGAAAATCATTGCCGGATGATTTTTTATCGTGGAAAAAATTATAATTGTAATAAATAACCAAAATACGGGGAGATCTATGTACTGGGGAAAAATGAAGTTAGATTCGAATAATAAAATAAAACTGAAGATATATTTATAAAAAAGAAAAACCAGTCCAATCCAAAATATTGAATGCAAAAGATCCACTTTTCCTCCGATGTTAAATTTTGATTTTGAATAATCCCAAAGTTTTATTCCCAAAAAATATTCCGAAAAAACTCCGGAAATATATTCCAATAAAACCATCATTATACTTGCAATAATGATCAAGGTGAAAGGATTTATATCTGTAAAAATCTTGAAATAAAGAATCAATAATACTCCTCCTGTTCCATAAATAGGTCTTATCGGTATCCATCTAAAATATCCCCCGAATAAAAATTTCCCGTCGGTGATAAGCCTATATGTCGAATCCAGAAGCCATCCGACAAATCCAAAAAATAAAAACTCTATGACGTAAGCTGTTAACATGATTTTATTTTATATAAAAATATTGGATAGTGAAATGTTTCTTTTGCATTTTAAGGCTTATTTTTGCTACTATCTTTTAGGAAATAACAAAATATTATGTCAAAAATCAAAAAAATTCATGCACGAGAAGTTTTAGATTCCAGGGGAATTCCAACTGTTGAAGTTGAAGTTTTTACTGAAAATGGTTTTGGGCGGGCAATTGTTCCAAGTGGTGCATCTACAGGAATACATGAAGCACTTGAGCTTCGTGACTTGGATAAAAAAAGATATATGGGAAAAGGCGTTTTGAATGCAGTTAAAAATGTTTCTGTTCTTGCGGAATCTTTGATCGGAATGGAAAGTAAAAACCAAGAAGAAATCGATAGGAAAATGATTGAGATTGATGGCACTGAAAATAAAAGTAAACTTGGCGCGAATGCTATTTTGGCGCTTTCGTTGGCAGTTTTAAGAGCTTCCGCAAATGAAGAAAACTTATATTTGTATGAACATATAAATCCTGAGGCAGTGACTCTACCTGTTGCGATGATGAATATTATCAATGGAGGAAAGCATGCAGATAGTGGCTTGGAAATACAGGAATTTATGATTGTGCCTGTTGGTGGTGCAAAATTTTCAGATGCTTTACGCATTGGTGTTGAAGTTTTTTATGCACTGAAAGATTTATTAAAAGACGGTGGATTTTCTGTAGCTGTTGGTGACGAGGGAGGATTTGCTCCAAAACTTTCCGGCAACGAAGAGGCTCTTGATTATATTGTAAAAGCAATCGAAAAGGCAGGATATAAGCCGTGGAAGGATGTAATGATTGCTCTAGATTGTGCAGCGAGTGAATTTTATGATACAGAAAAAAATATTTATAAAATAAAAGTGAATGGTGTTTTACAAGAACTTTCAAATACTGATTTGGTCGGTTTTTATGATGTATTACTTCGAAAATATCCGATCGTTTCTATCGAAGATTCTCACGCCGAAGATGATTTTGACGGATTTCAAAAAATTATGAAATCCACAGATGGTGGAATACAAATTGTTGGAGATGATCTTTTTGTAACCAACGTGAAAAGACTTAAAACAGGCATTTCTGAAGGCTTGGCAAATTCCGTTTTGATAAAATTAAATCAAATTGGAACTTATACCGAAACACTTTCTGCCATAAAAATGGCGAAAGATGCTGGATGGACTGCTGTTGTTTCTCATCGAAGCGGGGAAACTGAAGATACAACTATTGCAGACCTAGTTGTAGGGATGGAAACAGGCCTTATAAAGACCGGATCTCTCTCCAGAACCGAGAGAATTTGCAAATACAATCAATTGCTCAGAATAGAAGAACGCCTTGGAGAAAAAGCTGTTTTTGCCGGAGGAAAGGCATTTTATAACCTTAAGAAACATGTTGCCTGAAATAAAAAAATCACTTATTGAAAAACTTTTGCCAAAAAGAGACACCAAATCTCATAAGGGACAAAATGGAAAGGTTTTGATTGTCGGAGGAAGTATTGAATTTAGCGGAGCGCCGATTTTGGCCGGGCTTGGGGCTCTTTATAGTGGAGCTGATTTGGTTTACCTTTATGTTCCATCTTCAAATTTTGATGTGACAAGAAGTATGTATCCCGATTTTATTGTAAAAAAATTTGATGGAGAATTTTTGCAAAAAAAGGACAGTGAAGAAATTATTTCTTTTGGAAAGGGGTGTGACAGTATTCTTATCGGACCTGGCATTGGAACTAATGAAGAAAGTCAGGCGGCAATTGTAAATATTCTGCAAAATTTGCACATACCTACAGTTCTTGATGCTGACGGTATTTCCGCTATTAAAAAAATCGATAAATTCCCTCTTCAACAAACTATTGTTATAACTCCACATTCCCGTGAATTCCAAAATCTTATAGATAAAGATGTAGAAATAGACGAGCAAGATGCTAAATCTGTGATTATGCTAAGGTCGATCTCAATGGATTTGAAACTTAATGTTTTACTTAAAGGTCCGATTGATTATGTTTCTTCCGAAGAAGGACATGTGGAGACAAATCGTACCGGAAATGCAGGTATGACAGTTGGTGGAAGTGGTGATGTTCTTTCCGGCGTAGTCGCAACTTTTTTGGCACAAGGATGCGAAGGATTTGATGCCGCAAGATGTGCCGCTTATATAGTCGGCGACAGTGGTGATACTATGAAAAAAACAAAAGGTTGGTATTTTTCCGCCAGTGATATTGCCATGGCACTTCCGTTTTGTCTGAATAAATTTTTGTAAATTTATTTCTCGTACTTTGATTTATTGCCGAAATATTTCGACATTTGTTTTGATGAAGATTTTTTGCGTTTCATTATTTCAGCACGTTTTTTTAATGTTGACGGAAGCAGCCTCAAAAAGCCTAAAAAACTACCCCAGAGATATGGTTCGAAAAGTGTTATGTATCCAAACATCAAAATTTTCTTACCGACTATTTGGAAAAAATCTCTGAAGAAATTTCCAGGAAGTTCATTTTTTACTTCCATCAAAAGTTGGTTTCTGAAAGAATATTTTTTCTGAAATTTGCTGAGTTTTTTGCGATTTTCGATAACTTCTTTATTTGTGAATCTTCTAATAACTCCAGTACCTCTGCCGTGATATGCAATTGCCTTCGGATAATATAAATTCTTCCATCCAAACAACAAAAATCTCCAAGAAAGATCTACGTCTTCTTTGTACATGAAGAAATTTTCATCCAAATATTCCTCTCCGATTTTGACGTCTTCCAGTGCTGTCCTGCGATACAATGGACATGCGCCGGAAATTCCAAATACCTCTTGTTCTTCATCAAATTGTCCTACGTCTTCTACTCCTTGTCCATCATCGATTACACGTCTGCTTTTGTATGCAAATAAGCCTACCGTATCGATAATATTTGTTGGTTTTTGATTTGCAAAATCGTATTTGTAAACCTTTCCAGTTATGGATGCGATTTTCGGATCTTTCTCTATTCGTTCTACAATTTTTTCAAAATATTCAGGCGTGTAGATAATGTCCGGATTTGTGATAACCATGAAATCAGCCCCATTCTCCATCGCAATTTTTATTCCTTGATTTGCAGCTTTTGCATATCCTAAATTTTCAGAATTATCTATCACGACTAAAGATTTATTGTTTCTAAGTTCTGCATTATTTAAATATATATTTTTTACAAATTCCAAGCCCTCTTTATCCGGAGAATTATTGTCTATAAAAATAACTTCTATGTTTTCATAAGTTTGTCCGAAGATTCCATCCAAACATGTTTTTAAAAAATGTGGAGTGTTGTAATGGATTATAATTATCGAGATTTTTGGCTTGTTCATCGTTGTTTTTTGATGTATATTTTTCCCTGCAACAGTTTACTTATATATTTTCGCGATGTCTACATATCTTTTTACATCAGAGTCTGTCACAGAGGGGCATCCTGATAAAATCGCCGATGCTATTTCCGATGCTATCTTGGATGATTTAATCAAACAAGATCCAATGAGCAGAGTTGCATGCGAGACCATGGTTTCCACCGGTCTTGTGCTTGTAGCCGGTGAAATTCGTACAAATGGATATGCAGATATTGCAAAAATCGCAAGAAATACAATCAAGGATATTGGTTATACAGACGCCATTTATGGATTTGATTATAAAGCTTGCAGTGTACTGACTGCGATCGATGAACAGAGCGCAGATATTGCGCTTGGCGTGGACAGCGGTGGAGCCGGAGATCAAGGAATGATGTTCGGTTTTGCATGCGATGAAACGCCTGAGCTTATGCCTATGCCGATAATGCTTGCACATAAACTTGCGATGAGACTTGCTGAAGTACGAAAGAAAAACATTCTTCCTTATTTACGTCCTGACGGAAAAACTCAGGTAACTGTTGAATATGATGGTTTTAAGCCAATTCGGGTAGATACTATTGTTGTTTCCACTCAACATGGGCCTGAAGTTTCACAGTCGAAAATCAAAAAAGATGTTATCGAACATGTTATCAAACCTGTTTGTGGACGGCTTTTAGATGCCAAAACAAAGTATCATGTAAATCCTACAGGAAGATTTATCATTGGTGGACCACCTGGAGATAGCGGACTTACAGGACGAAAAATAATAGTTGATACTTATGGTGGAATGGCTCGACATGGCGGTGGCTGTTTTTCCGGCAAGGATCCGACAAAAGTTGATAGAAGCGGTGCTTACATGGGAAGATATGTGGCAAAAAATGTTGTGGCTTCCGGACTTTGTAAAAGATGTGAAATACAGGTCGCTTATGCGATTGGAGTAAAAGAACCTGTAAGTATTTTTGTGGATAGTTTTGGAACAGGTGCTGTAAAAAATGGCAAAAAAATCTCTGACAGCGATATTGCAAAGATAATAAAAAAGAATTTTGATTTCTCACCTCAGGCAATTATAAAGACTTTAAATCTGAGACGCCCTGTGTATAAAAAAACAGCCTCTTACGGGCATTTTGGTAGAAGTGGTGAGGGTTTTACTTGGGAGAAAACAGACATGGCCGAGAAGCTAAAAAAATCAGTTTAATTTTTTAGAGCTCAGGCGTCGGTTGCAAGAATTTTTTTATACCCATCGAAGTTTTTTGTTGTGACCAAAGAGCAAATCCCCCTATAAAAAATCCACGACGCCTGATAGCGACTTAAGTTTTATCACGCCGAGATTAAGGAATCGTTAAAAAAAGTTAAATTTTTTATAAAAAGACTTTTTACTCCGCTACTCCAAGGATTTTTCCAAACATATTGTAAAGTATTCCTGTAGCATTGCCTCGAGTTATTGTTTCATTTGCAAGAAAGCATGTACCTTGCTTACATTCCGTTCCCATGTCTTCCAAAAATCCTTTTGCGCCTGCTGCCGCAACATCTGAAGCATACCAAGCGTCTATACTTACATCATCAAATTTTATATTTGATTTGTCTTGTCCGAGAGCTTTTATTTCGGCTATTTCTTGTGGAACCAATAATATATAAACGTTCATTGCGAATCTTAAAAATTCAGCTTTTGTTGTGAACACTTCCGGTCCATACGTATTTACCTTATTGCTTAAGAACTTCATATCTTTCATCTTTTGTACGTATCCTGCATACCATTGATTTTTTGAGACATCTGAATATGGATCCGCTTTTGGACTGGCAGGTGGCTCGACAAGGCCTAAAACACGATAAAATACAGTGGCAACTTCGGCTCTATTCATAGCTTTATTTGCTTCAAATGTACCATCTGCCTTAGCTTTGAATATGCCTGCTTTTATCATTGCAGCGATGGAGTCTTTTTTTGGAAGTACTTTTTTTGGCGGCACCTCTTTTGGCGGCGCTTCTTTTGGCGGCGCTTCTTTTGGCGGCGCTTCTTTTGGCGGCGCCTCTTTTGAAGGTGCTGTTTCCTGAGCAGGTGCCGGTGTTGATTCTTGGCTTCCTCCTCCTCCCGCTCCCGCTATGTACCAATTTTTTTCAGCACTTTCAGTTGAGACGTTTCCGCTTGCATCTATTCCGTAGATTTTTGCATAGTGTGTTATTTCTTTTGATAACCCTGTTATCAATGTTGATGCTGTTGTTATTGTGGCAAGATTGGATGCATTTGATGTTGTCCATAGGCTATCTGAAAGCCCTACTCCTGTAGATGTTTTATATGCAATAAGATATCTGGAAAAGTCCGCCAATACACTATATGGTGTCCATACAAGAGTTGTTCCTGTATCGCTGTTATTTGAATAATTAAACCCCGTGATTTGTGATGGAGGTGTTAGATCCCATGCTGCTGTTGAAGTAATTGTTGACTGAATTGAAGTTGATGCTATGCCGTTTCCCGTGTTTGGTTCGAAATCGGTTACATATGTTCCTGATGCATTTGGCGTGAATACGCCCGATGGTTCTGTTGATGATCCCGGTGTCATGTATGAACCTGATTGTGCTGCAATTATAATGGTAAAACTCGATACATCTCCGTTTTCAAGTGCTGTGTTTTTTGTTGTTGCGACTGTTACGTCTCCTGTTGTAGCAAATGAGCCGAATCCTGCTATTGTTCCGGCTGTTGTAGTGTCTCCAATTGATGAAGTACTTACCATAGATTCAGAAGCTGAATCCAATGACCCTATTTTTACATTTTCACTGTATGTGATAGTTATAAGGTTATGAGAAAAACCAAAGTCTTTTGAGATACTTAATATCACAGGATTTGTATTGTCCACCATGCTTAATGTTGCTGTATCTATACTTCTTCCCCATGGATCATAGATTGATGTTGAGTCGGCTCTTGTTATCGTATCCGCTGTCGCAGTTGTCAGGTCTGCTGCCGTAAATACTGCCGTGAAAGAGACCATCGTCCACTCCATGTTTGAAAGATGACTTACTGATTGTATTGTTTTTCCTCCACCTCCGGTGTCTGTATATGAGAAATCTGATGTTTGCAAAGCTGCTCCCATGCTTGGAGTGCTTGTATTAAATGCTGGAAAACTGTATTTGACAAGTCCGCTTCCGCATCCTACGCATGTATCAAATCCTGCTGCTGCATCTCCTGTGTGCACTTTTGAAAAAGTAAGATTTGGGCCAAGCTGTAGGTTTATCATTGCTTTTGATGTCCCTGTAGTTGATGCGTTCCCAAGTGCGTCATATACAGCACCCGACGCAAAATCAAATGTGTCTGATGTGTCTGAGACTGTACTTACATTATCACATTTTTCTATAATAAAGTCTCCTCCCGCAACAGTTACTTCATTATCTGTAAAAAGTTGACATCCTGCATTTGCCGCATCTGTATAGGCAATATCATTATAATCCAATGCGGTAGTCGCAGCACTGTCTCCGAAGACTGGTTCGTTGAACATTATGAGAACGTATTGGCTGCCTGTGACATATTTTCCAATTCCTGATCCCGGGCCTGTTACTGTCGGGCCTGTTGTATCTGACACGAGTGCTACAGTTTTTTCACTTAATGCCCCGCCTACTGTGAATATACTGTTTGCTTTTGCCGCTACTGTACATGATGTTTCTGTTGCTCCTGCCATGCCGGCGATTGTCAAAAGTGCCCAAGTGCTGCCAGCAGTTCCATATGTAACATTTGTTATTGTTGCAGAACCACTGAATCCGCATGTACCACCTAATTGAAAATCACTTGAATTAAGGGCTGTGGTAAGCCCACTGTCTCCCCAAGTCGGGACATTGAATGTTACCACTATTTTTGCTACTCCTGTTTTGTACGTTGCTGTTGAGATTGCCGGAGTTGTTCCAGCCGCGAATACTGTGATGGAAGTCAGTATTGAAAGTGCTGTAGTAAAAAATGCCGTAAAAAAGAGTCTTGAGAAAATTTTCATATTTTTTTTGTTTCGCATATCTTTTGAAATTTTATACTAAAATGAAAAGGAAGTTAAATTTTGCTTTTGTGATGTTGTTGACAGAAGGTGTGGGTGTGGAGGAATTGTTATTTTTTTATACAAAAAGACCCTCCGGTTAGGGAAGGTCTTTTGATTTGTTTCGTTTTTATCAGCTATATCTGCTTCTTAATTTCCTTCTACTGCAGGCATGTCTACCTGTAGCATTTTGCCGAACATTTGGAATAGGATTTTTGTAGCTTCAGCTCTTGTGATCTTTGCGCTTGCATCGATACATTTGTCTTCTCCGCATGCTTTTCCACCGATCCATCCTTTTTCCGTAGCAGCTGTAACAACCGGTGCATACCAAGCTTTTACATCTAGATCTTTGTATGCTTCTGTTACTTTACCGGCTTCAAGTGCTGCAATTTCCGCTTTTTGCGTGTCATCTGCAAGGTATGTCCATAGGCCTACAGCCATTTTTAGGAATTCCGCTCTGTTGATACTGCTTACAGGTTTGTATGTTCCATCAGGATTTCCGTTTATCACTTCTCTGGATTTTAGTTCAGCTACATATCCTACATACCATTTGTCTATTTCAACATCTGTGAATGGTTTTACGCTAGGATTTGCAGGATCTCCAAGACCCATTACTCTATATAGAAGTGCTGCTGTCTCTGCACGATTTAGATTTCCATCCGGTTTGAATGTTCCGTCCGGATTTCCTTTTACGATGCCAGCTTCGACCATCGCTTTGATCATATCTGTAGCCCAGAAGTCTGCTGATAGATCTGTGATAGTGATAGTTTCTCCTGATTTTGTTTCGATTGTGATTGGTTCCGGTGCAGAATTTTCTGAAGATGTGCCTCCGTTTTCAGTTGTATTTGTAGTTGTATCTGTAGTCGTAGTTTCTGTGTTTGTTGTTGTTTCGGTTGCTGGAGTTTCTTTTGTTGTGTCTTCTTTGGCTGGAGTTTCTGTAGTTGTTGTGGTTGTTTTAGTTGTAGTTGTCTTTGAAGAACTGTTGCTTCCACCGCCACCTCCACCACCTCCACTAGAGCTTGATGAAGCTGAGCTTGAGAATGAAGCTATTATATCAGCTGCTACTGCTGCATCTGTTTCAATAGTTAAGTCTGCTGCTGTTGTTGTTGTGATTGTATATGTTCCTGTAGATCCTGTAGCTGCAGGAGAAACTATACCTGTTGCAAGTACTAAACTCTTTGCGCCTGCAGCACTTGCACCTCCACCTGTTTGAGTAAGTGTTATTATTTGTCCTGAAACTGTAGCAGTCCATGTTCCATCCAATCCTGAAAGGCTTGAGGCCGTAACTCCAGTGACAGGCGCTACGTTAAATCCTGATGGATATGTGATTACTATTTTTCCTAGGTTTTCAACTGCCGTTACAGTTGTAAATGAAATTGTATTCGCAGATGGTGTTCCTACAGATAGGTTTGTAGGTTCTACATTTGTTGAGCTCAATGCTCCTACACTCGTATCGTCCACCGCAGATGTTGCATCCAATGCGATATCTAGTCCTCCTCCTGCTGCGTTATCATTGATTGTCAAATTTGCTACGTTTGTCGCCCCAGACGAATTCCAGAGTGATTTGATTCCAGCTAGTCCGATACTTCCTGCGAGATCACCAGTAATCGCTCCGTCTGTCGTACATGTGATCACTCTCGTTGCCGCCACACCTGTACATGTGATCGCTCCTGCTCCATTCAATGTTCCATCCGTCATTGTGATCGCTCCTTGCGGTACGCTGAAGTTTGTCGGCATTGTGAATACCATATTATCTGTCGCTGCCAATGCTCTCGGTGGTGTCAATGTCAATGTCGTTGTTCCTGCTGTTCCTACTACTGAATTCGCTCCCAATGTTATTGATGACGTCAACTGCACCTCAGGCGTCGTATCGTCCACCGCAGATGTTGTATCCAATGCAATATCTCCTCCGCTTCCTGCTGCGTTATCATTGATTGTCAAATCCGCTACGTTTGTCGCCCCAGCTGAATCCCATAACGATTGAATTCCAGCTAGTCCGATACTTCCTGCGAGATCACCAGTAATCGCTCCGTCTGTCGTACATGTGATCACTCTCGTTGCCGCCACACCTGTACATGTGATCGCTCCTGCTCCATTCAATGTTCCATCCGTCATTGTGATCGC
>CALREX010000004.1:0-67706 GCA_943356465.1 Candidatus Peribacteria bacterium | reverse complement strand
GCCCCAGCTGTCCATAACGATTGAATTCCAGCTAGTCCGATACTTCCTGCGAGATCACCAGTAATCGCTCCATCTGTCGTACATGTGATCACTCTCGTTGCCGCCACACCTGTACATGTGATCGCTCCTGCTCCATTCAATGTTCCATCCGTCATTGTGATCGCTCCTTGCGGTACGCTGAAGTTTGTCGGCATTGTGAATACCATATTATCTGTCGCTGCCAATGCTCTCGGTGGTGTCAATGTCAATGTCGTTGTTCCTGCTGTTCCTACTACTGAATTCGCTCCTAGCGTAATACTAGATGTCAATTGTACCTCAGGCGTTGTATCGTCCACCGCTACTATTGTATCTACAGCAATATTTGCGCTATTAACTACATCACGAATTGTCAAATCTGCTACGTTTGTTGCTCCCGCTGAATCCCATAACGATTGAATTCCGCTCAACACCATATTTCCTGCTGCAGTTGTAATCACTCCACTTGTTGTACATGTTATCACTCTTGTTGCCGCTACTCCTGTACACGTGAATGTTCCACCTCCTGCCAATGTCTGTGATGCTACAGTAATTGCCCCTTGTGGTACGCTGAAGTTTGTCGGCATTGTCCAGACAACGGTATCTGTATTTGCTAATGCTACCGGCGATGTTAACGTTACTGTTGTATTTCCAGCCGTTCCTACTACTGAATTTGCCCCTAGCGTGATGCTAGCGGACGCATCTGTTGCCGCCGTTACAGAAAGATTCACCAAGCTGGTTGAAGCAGTAGCACCAACCGTGAAACCTCCTATATCAAGAGCTTTCACAAGAGCATTTGCTCCCGGAGCAGTCAACGCATATGATGTTTTAACTTTCAAACCTGAGACTATCAATGTCCCATTAACTGCACACGCTCCTTCAGTTCCTAAAACGATAGAAGCTTCTTGGCTTGTCCCATACGTTACAGCGTAACTAGACCCAAAGTATCCACATGAACCACCCAATGTTAACGTTGTTACTGTTTGATCAAAAACTACCGGCCCATAATTTGTTGAATTTATTAAAATCTTGACAGTATCTGAATCTTCTATGTCAACATCGATCGTGTCTGTTATCGTTACATCTGTGATCGCGGAAGATGCTGCCCCTACATTTGGTAAGCTACCTATCGAACCACCTGTAACCGTAAATTCATTTTGAGCAAACGTAGTTACGGAAATTGCAAAAAATGCAGTCAATCCAACTGCTGATAATATCGCTAGTTTGAGCCATCTTAGACTCGGGATTTTTGAGATTGTGCCCATAGATTTTTTTATTAAATATATATATAAGAGGTTGGAGATTTTATCTCTTTTTGAAGTGTATTAAAAATCAGCTTTAATTACAAACATATTATCTTAGCTTGTGTTGACAGATTTGCAGTTGTTTTTTTGGTTAATCGAAAACGTGTATTTGTTTTTGTGTTCGGAAAAAATAGATTTTAAAAAATTATAAAAATCTATTTTACTTTTCCTTTAATTTTTCAATAAGCCCAACATCTCTACTATTTCTCTTCTCGTCATCATATGCTCAGGGATGAAAAGGTCGGAATTTTGATCTACTGTTTCTTTCATATATTTCGCATATGGCAGGTACCAAGCGTTATTTTGATTAATCTCAGTATCTTCATATGGAGCAATCGAGACAGACTGCATCTCCTTGCCTAGAGCCTTGATGATTATCTTTACAGCCTCAGCTTTATTTACGGTTTGTGCTGGACTGAAAGAGCCATCCGGATAGCCGTTGATTATACCAATTTTTTTTGCTGTGTATACATAATCGGTGTACCATTCATTTCCTGAAACGTCTGTAAAAATAGGCTCGTTTTTTGCCGGATGTGTAATTTCTGCATTTACATATAGTAAAACTAATTTTAGAAATTCTGCTCTATTTATTTGATTGTCTCCTTTGAATGTGCCGTCTGAGTAGCCGGTAATAATGCCATTTTTGTTTATAGATGTGAGTGTCGCGCAAAATGTATCTTTTGCTGTTATGTCGGAGAATGTTTGGCAAAGAGATTCTGATGATGCGGTTTCTGAAAGATTTGTTGTTTCAGGTTCTGTTGTATCGGTTGGAGGTGTTGTAGTATCCGGAGTTGTGTCGTGAGGGGCTTGCTCTGTGGGCTTGGTTGGCGTGCCAACCGTTATCTCCAAAAGTTCTGATTGGGCGCTGTAATTTTTGCCATCTGTTGCTCTTAGGATATATTTCATATTGTCACCTTTTGACACTTCTGTATCAATAAATTCCTGCGTGCCAGCCAAAATTGATTTATATGCTGTGCCACTTGGATCTGTGTTTTTGCCTCTTAGTATTTGAACAGACTGAAGATCTAAGTCTGTAGGATCTGTCCATGAGATTTTTACTGAGCCATTTGTGAGATTTTCGATTTCGATGTTGCTTGGCTTATCTGGTGCATTCCCATCTTCTTTTGAATTTGAAAAAATGTATAAGCTTTTGTTGTCCAAATATTTTTCTCCATTTATTTCCATTATTAATTTGTCTGAATTTGCAGGAGATGAATTAAATCCTTCTACGAAAACTTTTGTAATTACAAGTTTTTCATTTACAGCAAAATCTTTGTCTATTGGAATTACAAGCGTTTTATCTTTATTTTCAAATGTTATTTCTGGAAATGCTTTTACTTTTCCATTATCTACGGCTGTACCATATGTCAAAATTTCTGATTTTGTTCTTGTTTGATTAAAAATTATTTGAAGTGATGCCGGTATTGTGATTTTTAGTACGCCTGTTTTTATATAAACTTGCGAGGAATCTTCTATGATAGTTATTGCTTTTAGCTGAGTTGCACCATCGTTTTGTGTAAAGTTTTGGCTTTCTTCAGAGGAAATTGTTAGAGCTGCATATGCGACATTTGAAATCAGCAAAAATAATACGATTCCTAAAATAGATTTGTGAAAATTGGTTTTATTTTGTTTCATTTTTTTTGTTGTAATCATGTATTGATTGAAATAGTTCACTTATTGTTGCTTGTATTTGAGGTGTGCTTGTTTTGTTTTTTTTCATTATGCTTGTAAAATTATCCAATGCTTCTTGTGCATTTGTCGGATTTCCAGCCTTTAATAAGATTCTTACAACATCATTTAGTGTTTCAACATTATCTTGATTTAATGAGTATAATTTTTTTATGTATTCTTCTGCTTTTTTATATTCTCCCACTTCCTCATAAATTGCCGCCAAATTGTTCAATGTGGCAAAGTCATTTGGCGATATCGTTAGGGCTTCTTCATATTCCTGTACAGCCTGTTTATAATTTCCCAATGCTTGAAGTTGAAATGCTTTTTCAAATTGTAATGTGAAATTTTTTGGATCTTTATCAAGCTTTAGTTGATTGTCCGTCAATAGTTTTTCGTGTTTTTGATAGTATTCATCCGGAAGATTTGAATCTTTTTTTGTCCATTTGGTTGACCCACAACCAGAAAGAAGAAGAGAAATTATTGACAATGAAATGATTATTTTTTGCATAGATTTTTGATATTTTTATTTATAAGCTTTTTTATTATACCAATTTTTTTTATAAAAAAAACCCCCACTTTTTAGGTGGGGGTTTTAATTGGCTTTTTACGCCGTCGTTTCTATATTTACCCTATGTAGCAAGTTTAGTATTTAACTGTGTTGCTTGTTAGAGTTGAGCTTGGGACTTGTCCAACCCATTTTACGATACCTGGAGTTGTTAAACCGTAAGAAGTTCCCGTAGCTGAACCAACTGTTGCATTGCTGAAGTTGGTATCATTCCACCAGAAGTCTCCTGTAGGTGTTCCCGCAGTTACACCACTGTATGATCCTAGATCAATTGAGAATGTCAATGGATCGTCAGCACTTGCGTCTTCGTCTAGAAGTGCAGATGTGCTTAATACAACAGTATATGTCTTTGTCGTACCTTTAGCTATTTCGATAGCTGCATCTGTTCCACTGATTGGAACGAATGTTATAGATGCTGAACCACCTTCAGCTGCTGCTGATGTGTTCTTGTATACGTATCCTGTTGCGACTGTTGATCCTGAATCTTTCAATGTTGCAGTAACTGTTCCTGAAGCTGCGCTTGTTTGCATTTCTGCATACGTACCGATATCATCTCCTGATAGATCCATAGTAATCTTGTCGTTGTATAGAACGAGTTGATCGATAGTCAATGTCTTTGTATTCGACAACTCAGTAATTTCATGAGTAATGATATGGAAGTATCTTTCTGTTGTAGTAGCTGCAGGAATTGCAACATCACAGAAATACCAATTTGAAGCAACCATATCTGCAGAACTTGAAGTACCTTGGATTGTACAATCACTTGCGGCCAAAGTAGAGACATTGTCTACAGAACCAGTAGCACCTCCACCAGCAGCAGCATCAGTACCATACTGAATGTCTGCGAATTGAGGAGCTGTAGCACTTGTTCTCATCCAGAAGCTTGCTCTAGCGTATTGACTAATCACGCTTGTCGCACCTGCGTCAAATGAAATTGAATCATCAGCAGTAGATGAAGCAACCTGAGTCAATAGACAATCAGAACCGTCTATAGCTGCAGTAGTAGATGCAGCTGCAACTGTCTGATCGCCATCGTTTCCAACATCAAAACCGATTGCACAAGTCGTAAGAGCTGTACCTGTTCTGATTTGAACTTTCTCGTGTGAATCAGCTGAAACTGTGAATACGAATGCTTCATCTGAAGATGAAACTGATCTTGAACCTGATGGTGAGCTAGAAGCCAAAGCCAATGTTGGTTTTGTTTCATAAACATGCATCATGTTTGTCGCTGTCAAGTATCCAGTTCCCGGTAGAGAGTAGTAAACATTTTCTACACCTCCAGTATCAATTTGTCCATCAGCATTATTGATGACTAGACCTGTAAGAGTAAGGTCTCCGTCATTGTATGTTGAAGTTGTGACAATCGCTACTTCTGTTGCAGCTGTCCATGTTGTGCTGGCTGCACCAAATTTAACCAATGTACCAACCGGTAAGCTAACGTCAAGATCTGGAACCGTTACTGTTTCTGATGTTCCAATTGTGACTGTATTTGCTGCCGCTGCAATTGTTTTTGGACCCACCGTAGTAGTCCATGCGATAGAACCTACTGACACTAATGCGCTGTCTGCATCAAGCTTATCAGCTTTGTATGATTCTCCTCCAGATCCTGAAAGTGCTTCAAAATTGTTTAGAGCCAGATTTAGCTGAACAACTTCTCCAGCTGATGCTCCTGCTGCAATTGTAGATAGCGTTGCATATACTTTCATAGTCGCATCGTCATCTTTCTTAAGGAATAAATCCATTCCTGAGAATTGAGCTGTTCCACTTGTCAAGTATCCTGACTTTGTTTCTGTTACTCCAGCACTATTTGTATATTCAATCTTTAGTGAAGAGATGTTGTTATCATATTCTCCTAGGTCCGTAGATGCTACTCCCAATTGGTAAGCACTTATAGATAGCGCTTTAACTGTGAAGTCTTCTCTTGTTCCTGAGAATTTGAATCTTGTAACTTCAACGTCTGATGTTCCAGCTACTGCTATGCTGTCTTTTGGAGTAGATGGGTCTACGCTGGCAGTAATAACACCTCCTGCTGATGTAGAAAGATATGTTGTTGGAGCTGTTGTTCCATTTACTGCACCTGTTGAAGTTGCTGAATTTCCGTCTTTATCTTCATAGGTAATTCCTCCTGAAGCTAGAGCAAACGATACGTTATCAAGTGCCGCTGCACTTGAAGATAGATCTCCAATTACGTATAGAATTACTGTTTTTCCAGCTGGAATTGTATAGTTTAGACTTGTGAATGACACTGCTCCAGTTGTTGAGTTTACACTCTTAGCTGTAGCTACGTGATTTCCGTCTCCATCGTCAACCCATACGCTTCCTACGTAAGAGCTTACAGTAACACCACCCTCTGTTCCCGCTGCGTATACACCACTGTTATCCGAATCCATGTATCCAGTAAGAGCTAAGTCTGTCACTTTACAGTTTGACGCTGTTCCACATTTTGCACTGATTCCAACAAACTTTAGAGCTTTTTGTCCTTTCACGTAAGTATTGGAATTGTTTGTTGCAGTATGTGCTGCTGGTCCAGCTACCGGAACAGCCGCTAGTGCTGTCACCAATGATGCAGATGCAACCGTCATCGTCTTTCCTGTGATCGCAGATGCTGGCACAAGAGAAGATGAATTTGTAAGAGTCTTATTGTTTACATCTCTGATTTGTGGATATGTTCCTGCTAACTCAAGTTTTGCCAACAATGTGTCTGTCGAAAGACTTGCATCATTTGCAACGTCGGCAGTCAATGCAAGATTTAGAGTTTGTCCTGCAGCCATTGAGAATTCATCAGTGAATGTGTAGTAAGAAATGGCACCGTCTGTGCCGATTCCAATTGGTGTAGCTCCTTCATCTGAAGTATGGAATGAAGTTACATCAACCGGTCCCATCAATGTTTCTCCTGTATCTACATTGACAATTTTTACATCTGTGTAATTTGCCGCAGCATCATCTCCTAGAAGACCTGCATCATCATCTGTAGCATCCAATGAACCTGGAGTCAAAGAAACATCAAGATTCTTGAATGTTACATCTGATACTGATACAATTTTGAAATCCATCAAGTGAACATCCTTTGCGTTTACAGCTATGTCTGCCGCTGCTGGGCCACCAGATGTGATTGTAATATCTCCACCTTCGAGTGTTGAGAATGAACATGTTGTTGACGAACCTGCTGTACAAGTTGTACTCATGTAGTTTGTCTTTGTCACAGCCATTCCAAATCCGTATGTTCCTCCAATAACCTCTAGATCTGTATTTTCATCAATGTAAACAGCGACCGTGTCTCCATTTCTTCCTGGATTTAGATCAGCAGTTACATAGAAACTCTTTGTACCTCCTTTCTCAATTTCGTAAGGAGTATCAAAAGTAAACTGAGCTAAATCTTTAGCATTTACACCATCAACCGTAGCCAATGGATCAGTTTGTCCAGCAACATATAGTTTTAGATTTACTACATCTGTGCTGCTGATTGTTCCTGTAACATATAAGCCAAGTTTTGAAACTTTAGCCGCCTCTGTAGCTGCATTCAATGTGAATTTAGCTATAGTGACACCTGTTTCTCCAACTTTTGGAGCTGTGGTAGATCCATTTTTAGCGATCGTGATTGTTCCAGCATTTGTTGCTGAAACTCCAACTGTTTCGCTAGTAATTGGAAAATCTCCAGTAACAGCATCTGCTGTTGATTTTACTGCTGAAGAATCAACTAATTCGAAGTTTACCTCTCCTGCTGTACATGACGTACCTACGTCAATTTTCATCATCACTGTCTTTGTTTTTCCAGCCATAACCATCAAACCAACATTTGAAAATTCAATGTTGTTTGTTGAGCTGTTCAAGCTTTTTCCTGCTGTAAGTCTATCAGCACCATCGTATAAGTAAGCTTGCATTGTTGAAGGAAGAGCTCCAACGCCTTTCTTGTGAACCGTGAATCCATTGAAAGTGACATCTTTATCACCAGCCTTAAGATCTACAGCGAAGACTTCGTCTGCAGTAGAACTACATGGAAGGGTTACTGCATCTGGAGTGCTAGATGAAATCATAACACCTAGATCTCCACCAGATACTTCTGTACCTCCGTCAACCGGTGTAGCTGGAGAAAGTGCAAGAGAAACGATCTTTGCGACCTGTTCTCTCTTTACGCTGTCCATTGGACCGAATTTACCGTTGCCGTATCCGGAAACGATTCCGTATGAAACTAGAGTTTCAACGTATGGGTAAGACCAATCTGTAGCCTTAACATCTGAGAAAGAAGGCTTAGTTGGAGTTACTGCCGGTAGATCGAATGCTTTAGCTACGATTTTAGCAGCCTGTTCACGTGTTAGAGAATCGTTTGGACCGAACTTTCCGTTCGCATATCCTCCGATTACTCCATTTGCGACAGCTGTTTTTACGTAAGGAGCAAACCAATCACCATCTTTTACGTCAGGGAAAGTAATTGCTGTTGTTCCTTGTAGCCCAGCGGCTACTACTACTGATTTTACGAATTCAGCTCTTGACATATTGTCAGCTGGGCGGAATTTGCCCTCGCCTGTAAATACACCAAGCTCAACTAGGTTGTCTACATAAGACTTCGCCCAGTGATCTGCTGAGACGTCTGTGTATCCTGCAGCTGAAACAGCTGTAGTGACCACAAGCGTTGATAGAAGCGCCACTGTAGAAAGTGTCGCAAGTATCTTGCGGAAGTTAGCCATATTTTATATGGGTTAAAAATAAATAATTTGTTTTGAGAAACAGATATGAAGAAACAGATAAAAGGTTTTTGTTTATAAAGCCCTGCTATTCTGTCGCACCCTCTTTAAATTTGGACGACAGACCTCACAAGACAGTTTTATTGTCTGCTTTGTTTTTTTACCCGCTTTAGGCGGGGCGACCTTTGTCCGCTTAATCGGACTATGACGGGCTTGTCGTTTTTAAGCGACCTTAAGCTCGTCTTTTTATTTAATAGTTAATCTTCGTGGGCGCATGATTATGCGGCCAAACTCTAAGTTCCCCCGATTGTCAAAGACCAAATTTTCGCTCGGTTCAACAATAACTGGCGGTTCGCCTTATCACGAATGAATTTACCAAACCGACTAGTCAGCGTCAATTATTTTTGGTTATCCATTTCGCACGTGCGGCGAGACTTTTTTGCGGATTTTCTGAGATTCCGTGGTCAGGCTGTGCGTCTTTTTCTTCTGACTTAAGCCATCTTTGAGTTTCCTGATGTTCGCCTTATATAACTCATGTTATCGAGTTTTTGTTTCGCAGAAACACGTGACAAAATTTTGAGATGTTGTGAAGCTTGCGGTTTTTGGCTTGTTTGGTTGACTTTTGGTGATTTGTTTTGTGGTGATTTTTGTGGTTAAGTTGTGAATTTGTGTAGGTGGTGTGGTTTTTGGGCTTGTGCATGCTTGTATTGTTTGTGCGATTTCGTTGTTGTTTTGTTGTGGACTTGACTCGTGTGCTTGAAATGTGTGGTGGGAAAATAGCGCTTTGGGTATTTACAGGAATGAGGATGGTTTTATGAAAGTTTTAAGATTTTTTTAATGTCGGCCTGTTAAAATAACCTTAATTTGGCTTAAATTTTTGAGTTGGATTGATAAAGATGTCGTACTTGCTGATTGGTTTAGCAAAAATGACTTCACTGAAATGAAGCTGTAAAGAAGTCACTTTATGTATGTACGCCAAAAAACCTTTAACCGGATTTTAGGCTAAAAATAAAAAATGACCTGTTGAGATCTGACAGAGGCATTATCTCATTTTCTATTTCTCTGTCGTATTTCGTGATAAGCCAAGTCCATGCTGTATGCAAGTTCGTGATGTTCTTTGCAAAGCGGGGCAAGATATTGAGGATTGTGGCTTTGTGACAGGGAAAATCTTTGTGTGTGATGTATTTGCTGAGAAGGTTTTTGGCATGTTTTTATGGAACATTTTGTGCCGTGTTCTTGGTAAATTATCCTTTTTATGGAAACTGGAATGCACCTTGAAGAGTTCTCTGTAGCAGTTCGCAGAGAATTAACCCCAGATTTTTTCATTTGACTTATTTCCTCTTTCTTCTGCGCGATTTCCAGCTCTCGTTTTTGTAAAAATTCTTTTAGAAGTTCGTTTACATCGATGCCTTTTTCTTGAAGTTCGAGAAGTTTTTCTTGCACTTCTTGAGAAAGATTTAAAGCGCCAAATTGACTACTTTTTTCTGTCATTTTCACAGTGTTGCCTTTTGTAATTTCCATGTCGAAACATATCTGCCCGGGCAGACCTTTCGAGCCAAAAAAGCTCTCCTGTAAGCCATTTTGATTTTTAAAATCCATTATCGTAACTTTAGAATTTTTACTTAAAAACTCCATTGAATTCACTGCGTTTTTCTCCGCAAATTTCTCATCTCTCACCAAAGTTTCGACCGCACTTTTTGATAAAACTTGTACTTGTGTTGCCAAAAACACTTCATTTTCAGGTTTTGCGATCGAAACTATTCTAGAAAGTTTATTTATGCTGACTTTTCCATCTGTCAAAAGCGATTTTAGTTTTGGCATTTCCTCAAATCTTTTTTCTAAATTCAAAACAAGTCTGACCTGTTCTTCGCTCATTCCCGCAAGCTTTTTTGCAAATTCAAAAATGGAATAAAAGCCTTTCTTCTCATATAATTTGCGTTTGAAAACTTCCGGCAAAAGTCCTGAAAATCTTTGTCGCCAGATTCGCGTGCGCTCTCCGTATTGTTTACACAAATTGTATAAATTTTCATCGCTGAAAGAAGCAATATTTTTACTGCCGCATGGCCTTTGAATAAATGAGCTGTTTTGGTCGATGTGAAAATCTTGATGGCTGTTTTTCGTATTCATAGGATGGTTTTTTAGAAGATATTTGTGTCCGAATATTAGTACCCACAAGCCAAAATTTCAACTTTTTCAAGTAGCGAATTCTTAAAATGCGTGTTGTGGTAAAACTCGAGTTTTCGGCTAATGCAAGCGATAAAACGGCATTGCACTTTTCGGAAAATGTTATACGGTGCACCCGAAAACCATGAGATATTTTGGCTTAGGAAAGCGACAAATCGACATTGCGTAACCGAAAAAATGTTACATTGTGCCTCACCAGAAGTTTTGACGTTTTGAAGAATATGTTTGTGCAAAAATCTTTGAGGATTGTTTTTATTTGGAAATATGATATTTTCAATCGTGAGGTTGACTTACACAATATTACTTGAATAAAAAGCTTATTGACTGATTGTGTGATTTATGGTAACTTGATCTCCAAATTTATTTTTAAACTTATGACTAACATACGTGCAATCGGGAAAATGCCTGAATCTGTAGGCTCTGTGCCTGCAAGGAGACCAGCTGTTGATAGAAGTGCTGCTGGAGTTGGGAAAAAATTGTCACTTTTGACCGGAGTTGCGAGAAGTAAGATTGCAAAAGCTATGATATTGGCTGGAGTTAGTTCGTCTGTTCCTGCATGTATAGGTGATTTTTATGATGATGCGACAATTATGGCTTGTCTTAACGACGGGGGCGCATTCGATCCTAAGAATGGTGCTTGTGCTATTTTAGCTGATGGTGGCAGTCTGGATGGCTTGATTTCCCTAGATGGCAATAGAAGACGTGGTGGAGATATTTCAGGCGTTGATGGTGGTAAGACAAATGATGATGCAGATGCTGTAAATGGTAGTGACGATGCGGATGCTGTGGACGGAAATGATGGTACGGATTCTGAAGCCGTAGATGCCAAAGATGGCGACGCCGTGGATGGAAATGATTCTGACGATAGTGACGATGGAGATGCTTTTGAGGTTGGACCTATTGATATAAAGATTCCTGTTGATCTTGATACTGATGACGGGGATCTGGATTTAGATGATGCAAAAGATGCGAATGCTCCTGATGTTGTCGATGATGATGGCGTTGATGTCATTGTTGACTCTGGTCCAGAGGCTGGGCTTGATGCTGTTGATAATGGTGTTGATGGCGCAACTGATGGCGGTACTGACGCTAATTCTCTTGATGTTGTCGATGGCGGTGTCGATGGCGGTACTGATGCTGATTCTCCTGACGTTGTTGATGGCGGTGTTGACACAGATGGCGACGGGATTGCCGATTCAAGTGGCGATGTTCCTCCCGATGTTCAACCTCCGAAAATGTGTGAAGGACAGCCTGATGGTAAAATTAAACCATTTTATACAGGTAAACCAGGAACTCAAGGTATCGGAGAGTGTGCACCTGGATTATTACAGTGTAAAGATGGTACTTGGGTAAATATAGAAAATGAAACAGTGCCTGTGCCGGAAGGAAAGATATGTGACGGAAAGGATAATGATTGTGACGGATCGACTGATCCGGACATAGTTTCGCCTGACGGAACTGATGTCGGCGAATGCCAGAAAGAGGTTCAAACGTGTGTTGGTGTTGCGATTGGTGGACCTTACGTTATTTCTAAAAAGGCAATAGGTTCTGCTGCAGAAATTTGCGATGGTTTAGACAATGATTGTGATGGTGCTACAGACGAAGATCTAACAAAAAAAGAAGACTATCCTAAGGAATGGGATCCGAAAACGGAAAATGTAGCGGCTTGTAAGGCAGCAGTCACAAAATGTATTGCTGGAAAATCTGTTTTCACTCCGGCAAATGGGCCAAAAGCTGAGACATGTAATGGCGTTGATGACGACTGTAATGGCTTGATTGATGATAATGGAAAGGGCTTGCCTCTTTCAAAAACAACTTCTTTCAGCCAATATGACGGCATTGGAATTTGTCAGGCTACGGAGGAGGTTTGTGATGCCGGTAAATTTGTTATCACTAAGCCTGGAGTTGGGCCAGCGCCGAAAGAGGTTTACATGAATGGTGTTGACGATAACTGTAACGGGAAAATTGACCTTGAGGAATCAGGTGGAACTTGCGATGGGAATGCGGATGGATTAGTAGATATAGAAAAATTTGATACTGGCTTTAAAAATGCTGTTTTTGCTTTTTTGGGAAAGGGGCCAAATGATAAATTAACTGTTGCAGAAGCTGATGGGGTTACAAACTTATATCTCAAAAATAAAGGATTAACCGGCATCCACGGGATTGAATGTTTTAGAAATGCAACTAGCATTAATATTGGCGCCAATCCTATACCAGATCTTTCTCCTTTGGCCGTATTGAGTAAAGCAGAAGAGCTTTTCCTTGGAAATACCGGCACGTCTGATATATCTGCGCTTAAGGGACTTGTTTACTTGAAAACCGTAATATTGGTAACCAATCCTAACTTGAAAGATATTTCAGCATTGATAGTAAATCCTGGGATTGGAGAAGGAGATACTGTAGATTTAACTGAAGATTTTGTGCCTGCAAATCAAATAGCAGCTCTTAAAGCCAAAGGCGTTATTGTTTTGCAATAAGATTTTACATGCTAATATTCCGCTGGATATTTATTAGCGAAAATTCATGAAACGCATTCTTATAATTGGAAATTCGCCATTGCCTGAGGAAAATACGAAGTCGAGGCCGGCTGCTGGGCTACGAACTTGGCAGTTTTTGAAACCGCTTACTCGTGAAGGCGGGATGGTTTCTGTCGGGGTGGAGAGGGCGTTTTCGGCTGTAAAAAGGCAAGGATTCATCGTCAAGTTTGTTAGTATTGCTATGCCGGAATGCTATGACAGCGAAGTTTTGTATAAAGAAACCGCTTTGTCCGACAAATATGGGGAAATTTTAATTTCCAAAAATGATCCTAAGATCGTACAAACTTTGCAGAAAATTTGCGATGAATTTTCTCCTGACGCAGTGATAGGCATAAACACTTACCCTTCTTTTTTGGCTTCCTGCCTTCGTTTTTCAGCGCCGTTTTGGGCTGATCTAAATGGATGGGTTATGGCCGAAGCTCAGGCACAAGCCTATAAAATTGATAGTGATGACTATCTGGACCATTATTATAATATGGAGAGAAGTATTGTTTCACGTGCGGATAAAATCTCCGTAGTTTCAAAACCGCAGGAACATGCTCTATATGGAGAGATTGCGGCATTTGGAAGAATGGGAAAAGATAGTTTCGGTTACAAATTTATAGAGCATATACCGAACGGCACGGAATGGTTTGAAGGTGAAAGAGGGCTTATGGATGAGCTTCCTTCGGGTCTGGTGGAAGTTTTGGGACGTGTACCAAAAGATGCTTTCATGATACTCTGGATGGGCGGATACAATACCTGGGTCGATGAAATTACATTATTCAAAGGCGTTTGCGAGGCGATGCAGAAATGTGAGAAATTGTATTTTGTCTCTACAGGAGGCGAGATCTGCGGCCTGGACAATAAAACTTTTGCAAAATTTAAAGAACTTATCGAAAAATCGGAATTCAAAAACAGGTTTGTATTTTTAGGATGGATTGATACTGTAAATATTCCTTACGTATACAAACGAGCTGATTTAGGACTTAATGTAGACCGAAAATGCGCCGAGACTATTTTCGGTGCAAGAAATAGATTAAATGAAATGATGAAATTTGGCTTACCTATCGTAACAACTCTTGGCAGTGAAATTTCGAAAGAATGTACTAATTATGGCGTCGGAGTCGGAGTGAAAAGTGGAGATTATGAAGAACTTTCCAGTGCAATTTGTACGATTTATCGCGAATGGTATAACGGAGGACGAGACAGTGCGCGACTTCGAGAATATGGCTTACGTGGCCGTGAATACACCGAAAAATTTTGCAATTATCTGACAGTTTGCGAGCCTGTTTTGAAATGGCTTGAAAATCCAAGACCTGCGCCTGATAGAGGAAATCATGGTGATCGTGATTTTGCCGGAAGAACGGGTGGTATTTTCGCCGTCTTTAAGCGCTTTTTACGAATTGTGCGTGGTGGAATCAGATACCTAAAACAAAACGGTTTTAAGAAGTTTTCAAAGAAGGTCTGGCAAAAATTTTTGGGGAAGTTTTAAAATAATCTTTGAATTTTCTTGAAATATTTATAAATTTTTCTTAAATTCTTTTTTGATATTTTTCGATTATGACATTGAAAAATACATGTTTTTGGTATATTATATGTATGCGTTTAGTATTATTTTATAATTAAATTAGTATGGTTTTATTGCAAGTAAAGATTGAAGATAAATTAAGTAAAGCTATTAAAAGGAAGTCTGCCGCCTATGGCGTTCCTGCTAGTTCTTTGATAAAGATAGTGCTGACAAAATCATTTATAGAAGACGGATTTGCGCCTGGTAATATTTTCAATGCAAATAGGGATAATTCAGGAAAAGGTCTAAAAATAGATGATTTGATAGGATCTCTTTAGAAATGATGTATGTCTGACAAAATCACAAAATTCATAAATTCTTTGGATAAGAAAATGCGTTTGAGGCTGAAAGAAAAACTTCTCGAAGTTAAACAAAATCCATTTTTCGGCAATGATATAAAAAAACTACAAGGTATTGGTGAAAATCTTTATAGGCTTCGTATAGGGAAAATCAGAGTAATTTATAAAATTCTTCAAAATGACATTGAAATCATAGACATAGATTATAGGGGAAATATTTATTGAAAGTTTTAAAAACGTTTGATTTAGAACCCGTGCTTCGCTAAACTGAGCCTGCTTATTTTGGCGCCATCGTCTAGCGGCTAGGACGCCTCCTTCTCAAGGAGGAAACCGGGGTTCGATTCCCCGTGGCGCTACCAAAATAATACGGTTTATCCAAAGGATAAATCGAATTATTTTAATGGTTTAGCAGGAGAATCGAAGTTTATGCCCGGAGGGTAATTCCCCGTGGCGCTACCAAAAAAAATGTAACACTCTTGTCAATCGTTCTTTTCAAAAAGCCCTCCGTTTTGTGGAGGGCTTTTTTGTGTCATGTTAGACTTCGTCGCATTTTAATTTTGAAGTACTCCCAACACCATTCCTACAATATTGTCTTTCAAGAGAAGGTCTGCGATTTTTGCGACTTCACCTCTTGTGATCGGCTTATTGTAGCCAAATGTTCCGTCTTCGTATCCTGTTACTATCCCGTTTGCGGCTGCGTATTCAACATATTTTGCAAACCAATCCTTTTTCTTTACGTCCGTGAATTTCGAATCTTCGGTAGGTTCGCTCAATGTCACTCCTGATGCGGATAAAATAATCTTCATCGCTTCAGCTCTCGTGATAGGCTTGTTTGGATTGAATGTCTGATTTGTGTAACCTGAGACAATTCCTTTGTCGTAAGCGGCCTGTACGTATGCTGCGTACCACTCTGATTCCTTGACGTCCTTGAATGAGCTTGTAAGAGACTCTGCGTCCTTCATCGGAATACTATACATATTGACCACGATCTTTGTAAATTCAGCCCTTGTGATAGGTTTATCAGGATTGTAATGGCTTACATCTGCGCCTGATACGATTTTCTTTTCATATAAATCTTCAATGTATGTTTGAGCCCAGTGACCAACGATATCTTTTAGCGGAGTTGATGTTGTTGCTGTTTCAGCTTTGTTTTCTGTAGTTGTGTCTTTTGTGGTTTCGTCAGATTTTGTCTTGTCTTCGGTTGTAGTAGTTGTCTTTTTGCTGCCACCACCACCACTTCCTCCTGTCAATACAGGTCCACCACTATTTGAAGATGCTGCTGTTGTTGCAGTTGTTATTGCTGCTGATGCTTCTGATTCACCTGATGAATTTATCGCACTTATCTTGTAGTAATACGTGGTTCCAGCTGAAAGACTTGCGCTGTCTGTGTATGTGACTGTGGATGTCGCTGCAACTGTAGGTTCCGATCCAAGTCGTGAATATGTTCCTGCAAAACTTGTACTTCTATAGATGTCATATCCAGCTGTAGCATCTGAATCCAATGTCCATCCTAATGTGATTGATGTTGTTGTAGTAGCCGTAGTTGTAAGTCCGCTTGGTGCAGCTGACGGTGCTGATGGATCTGTTGCGACTCCTGGGGCAAATAGGGAGAAGTGACTTGTTAGTGCTGTTAATTTTACTGTCGCGACTGTTGCTGCGAACTCTGCACCTGTATCTATTGTTGTCGCATCTGTGATTACTGCACCTGCTGCATTGTATTCTGTAACCGTTGTTGCAATAGGAATCCAACTTGCACTACTTTCATCCCAATACATGATTTGTAGTGCGTCCGCTTCGGCTTTTGTATCAATCTTTGAATCTGTAGGTGATGCCGCCGCTTCCACTTCGGCCAATGTCAAATCCTGTGTGATTGTTACGTTGTCGCTGAAAGTTGTAATAGCATTTCCGTCTGAATCTTTTGCTTCAAGCTGTACCGCTTGATCTCCCACGACTGTTACTCCGCTTGTCTCTGTGAAGTTTGATGTAGGTGTTGATGTCAATGTTCCAGCAGAGGATCCTGAACCAAGTGCTCCAGGTGCAGCTGTGACAGAAAGGCCTGATGCTGGGTCATCCAATGTACCTCCTGATGATGGAGTGATAGTTTTTGTTTTTGGTGGATCTATTGTTGCTGTGACACTCAATGTTATATCTTTTCCTGTTGTTGCTCCTGTGGTTACATCTACTGTGCTTCCTGCTGCTTCGGCATATCCTGGACCTGTTGCAAATGTTTTCCATGTTCCGGCACTAACCGAGAGTGTGTAAGCTCCATTTGCATCCGCCTGTGTAGCAGTAAATCCTCCACCGAGTTTTTCTCCTCTTACGAAGGCATTTGCAACTCCTGTTGAACCGACTTTTACAGTTCCCTGGATAGTCGCTGTTGCGGCCGACATTGTAAGTATTTGTGCTGATTGGTCTGCGCCGTTCACTGTCAAATCTGTAGGTTCTCTGAAATATCCAGGTTTCATTGCATTTATAAAGTATGGTGTAGCTGAGTCCTGTACTTTTATTGAGAACGTACCATCTGATCCTGCTTTTGTTCCAAAGTGCATACCATTTGATGAATTTCCGATATCAACCCAAGCATCTGCTATGACCGTTGCTGCGGTGTCCTTAACTGTTCCTGATACGGTACGGAATGTCGGAAGTGTGACAGTGAGTGATTCAGCACCATTAACCGTCATTATTCCTGTTGTATTGCTGTAAACCGTAGAACCGCTTGTTGCTGCAACGCTTGTAAGAGGAATCGATCCTACTCCAGGAACATTTATTGTAACTTTATAATCTCCGTCAGGTACTGAAAGTGTTGTGGATATTTTATTTTCAACCTGGCTTACGCTGTTGATTCCTGTTGAAGATTTTAATTCCACGAATGCTTTTGATGGCGCTGACGAGAAGACTACCGTGATAGTCTCTTGTGCACCTATTGCAAAATTCTGTGTAGTATTTGCTGAAATGCTGACACTTACCGGTGCGCTTTCTCCCTGTCCAGGTATGAATGATTTCATTGTACATCCTGAGGCTGCAGGTGCATTAAATGTATATGTTCCGTCAGATCCTGTAATCGCTTCATTTGAAGTTGTAGGACATGACAATCTTACAAATGCTCCTTGTTTTGCTGTTCCTCCTACAGTAACTGTTCCGGAAACTGTATAGAATGTTCCAGTACCTGAAGGTGCAAAGTCAATGCTGCTCTGATTTGCCGTGGTAACTGTCACAGTTTGTTCTGTAAGATTACCATACTGTGGCAAGAATGATCCGACCTTCCATGTTCCGGCTGATACATAAAGCGTATATGTTCCTGAACTGTTTGTCATTGCGTTGGCGTTTCCTGGAGCGTCTGTTCGATATGCGTAAACTCCCGCGCCTTGTACAACGTTTGTACCATCAGTTACTTTTCCTGAAATTGTATAATCAGGTTTTGCCAATTTGACTACAAATGAAGATAATGCCGCAGCAGGTGTGATACCTGTAACAGCTCCATTTATAAATAGGTAATCCGTCGCGCTTCCTCCCTGTGAAGTATTGCTGTTTACAGTTACAGGTGTTTCCTGTGACGGCGGCATTCCCATGATAAATGCTCCAACTTTATAACTTCCGTCTACGACCTTCAAATCAAATGTTCCATCTGTTCCAGCCTGTGCATGCGTTCCCATACCTCCTTGTGGAGAATATGCGAAGACTTCTGCGTTTGCTATAACTTTTCCGCTACCATCTTTCACGATACCTTGAATGTCTTTGTTTGCCGTAATAAGAGCAAATACTATTGTTCCGTCATCAGCAGTTCCACTGTTTTCTGTGACTGTCGCGCCACTAACTCCTACCTTTATTGGTTGCGGTGGAAGATAACTTGGAGCCGGTGGCATACTACCAGTTACACCTTTCGGCATTTGTGGCCCTACTCCAACATTCCACTGGCCGTTGCCAAGTTTGATTGTACATGCAGATACTGTTGCACATGCTCCACTTCCGTTTAATGTAACTGATTTTACTTTAAATCCTGATGAAGAATTTGCGAAGATATCAACCGGTTCGTTTGCAGGTCCTGTCAAAGTGACTACGACTGCTGTTCCTGTTGTCGCACTAGCCAAAGTGAAATCATATTTTACAGCAGAGTCTGTGGCACCATCGCTGGTTAAATCCGTTACAGCATTTATTGATGCTTTTTCAGGTGTTGTTTTTCCTACAAATTCTTTTGCACTACCGCCGGAACCAAGGGTAATAGATTGGTCCGTGAATACCATGAATTCTCCAGCTGGAAGATTCGTAAATGAGTATGTTGCTTTTGTGGCACCATCTGAAGCTCCAGATGTTGCATCTGCAAAGTCTGCAGATGTTGTTTCAAGTGGACCTGTTGCCGGAGACATCAAGTATACTTTTATTGTGCCAGCTTGATCATTGCTCGTAGCTGTCACTGTTCCGTTCAAAGTATATGAACCTCCCGATTGTATGAAGATAGGCATTGAAGTTAGTGATTCCAATGTTGTTTCTCCATTTGCTGATTTTGTTTTTATATCTACAGTGTAACCTGTCGTGTTGAAATCTTTTGGAACTGTTGAATTTTTGATTCCTGAAATATCCAGCATTAGGTAATCATGTGCATTATCACCTGTTGATTGTGTAGCGGCGGATAGATAAATAGTTACAGTTCTTGATGTTGCATTTACGATCACACCATCATCTGAGAGGCCTCCTTTTGTTGAATCTGATGTACCATCTCCTGTTACAGTTGCTCCTCCTGAAGAAGGACATGTTTTTCCTCCTGTAACACTTGTCGTACATTTAAAGTTAATAGTTCCACTGCCAGGGCCATTTAGGTCACCTCTCATCGGACTGTTTACGTCTTGTTGTGCACTTGAAACATCAAACCCTTGAGGGAAGGTAAGAACTATTTGTCCACCTGCCGGTATTTGCGTAGAGATTGGCAAACGAATGCCATAAATAGTTGTTTGTCCCGCAAGCATGTTAAATGGTCTAACCTCTACAGGAGGCGCAAATCCAAATGTGGACTTGCTAAAGTTGTCTGGTGTAAATTGTCCTGCCGCTGTCGAAGCACTAGTGCTTGTTGCTCCAGGAGCAAGTGCGCCTTGTGTTGTTGCACTGTTTTGAATCATTGCACGGATTTTATTTCCGGAACTGCCTACCTCGACTCCATCTAGCGATTTTGCACCTGAAGGATTTTTCATTTCAAGATAAGCCTCCTGTCCTATTGCTGATGATAAACTTAATCCTTTTATCAATAATGTATTTGTTTCTCCATCGTATGAGAACTGTGCGTTTGTCAGGCTTATAGCTGTTCCGCTGCTGCTACCAGCACTTCCATATCTGAAGTTTGCATAGTTGGAAGGGTTGATGACGCTTATCGCCCAGTTTAAGGTATCGATTGCCGATGCTGAAACCATTGGTTTTGTGAATGTTGCCGCGCAACCGCTGTCATCACACTTCATGAATTGAATCATTGGAGCTGATGTATCCGCGGCACCTGTTGTAAATGTTCTTGTTGCCGCCGTTATTGCTGTTCCATTAATACCTTTGATTGATGCCGTAAGATTTATCGTGTATGTCGTATTTGGAGATAACCCCTGCTTGAAAATGTATACAGCTTGTCTTTCTGTAGCTTTGTAAACCACTGATCCATTAATCGTGGATGATCCTGTAGAAACGTAGAAATTACTTGCTGTGATAGTTGATGCATCCATGTCTTTATTGAATCCGACGTTTACTGATGCAAGTGCGGTTTGAACATTTGTCGCACCACTGTCAGGGAATGAACCTGCAACAGATGGGGCACCTGTGTCTGCAGATGATCCTGTTTTGAATTTAGACACGAACATCGGTGTTGTCGATTGAGTTGCTGAACCAAGTGGAACACCTGTTAACGCTTTTGCTCCTCCTAATACTTTCACCTCATAATCAGTACCCGCGATGAATGAGCCGCTGTTGTAGCTGCTTGATAAACTTATGGCGGCATTCTTTTTATCCGTGCTTAGTGTGACTAAATTTACCGCTGATGATGTTATGTCTGTTTCAGTTGTGCCGGAAACAGTGAACAGCTTTACGTAATCTTTTAGTATGTAGCTGCCGCTATCATCCGCCATCGGATCAGAGAAATTGATGATTACTTTTGTGTTTGTAGGAGCACTTTGTGTTCCAGGTGGAGGCGTTGTTCCAACCACGTGTGGATTGACGAAAGCTCCCGATCCGGCTGTTGAGCCTGATGTAAATGTTGAACCTGTTGTGAATGAAAACACATAGCTTCCATCAGGTTGATTTCCTGCGACAGGATTTCCCGCCGTATCTGTTACACTTGAACCAATAGACACAGATATTGTTTTACCGTCTCCCAAAGTATTTGATCCTGATAATGTCCAGACAGCCATTTTGCTCTCTAGTGGCAAACCAATTGTATTTGGGTTTGTAGGATAATATACCCATGCTCCTTTTGTCGTAGTGATGTCTGTACCGCTTCCAGTCAACATGTTTACATCTTTTACCACAAGATTTGTAGGAATGATTGTTGACTGACTCATATCTTTATCAAAAACCGCACATATTTTGAAACCTGTCATTTGTCCAGGCATGTTCGTAGCTCCATCCGGAGGACATGTAAATTTAACATGTGGTTTTGAGGTATCTCCACCAACTCCTCCAGATACTTGTCCTGTTCCTGCGCTTGCCGGCAACAAGAATGGCAATCCTGTCATTCCTGTCGAAATACCATTCATCATTCTATCCGCATATCCATCTTTTACAGCAATTACAGTGTACGATCCAGCTGCTAAATTGGTTAGTGAAAATACACAACTGCTATCTGTAGTTGTGTTAAATCCTGTTCCTTCCACAAAAACTGTCGCACTCTGTACTCCTGAAGGACATGCACCTGTAGAATCTTTTACTGTTCCTGATATGGTCGATGACCACGTAGATGCATCAGCTGCTAGTAGCTGGAATGGAACAATGCCTGAACCTGCAGCCTTAAAGTCTGTTGTGTTCGTGCCATCAGTTGCGCTTAAATAATATCTTACTATCGTACCTGCTGTATTTGTGATTGTTGCTGACGGAATCGTATATTTGAAATATCCGTTTCCAACATATACTCCGGCTGCAGATGTGTAGCTTGAACATCCACTACCCTGACAATATTTGATGGTTGTAGTAAGTTGTGGAGTTGAAGCGTTTGTCGCCAAATTATCCATAACTCTTGCAAAAAGTAGCAAATCCGTATTCTTTTTTGCCTGGAAAACCGGACTGTGGAAAATCGATGGCGGCATCATGTCTGACGCTGACGAAACAGTTGTAAATCCGTTTACCTGAGTGGTTTCAAGAGGCGTCGCTGCATTTATTCCCGTCATCTGTTCAGCATAAGTTCTTACCTGCCAGTAGTATGTTGTGTTTGGTGCAATTGCTACAGGCATTGTCATCACACTAAATGTTCCACTTCCAAATGGTACGTTACACATTGTTGACGTACAATGGCTTGAAGTTGAATTTGAAGGTGTTGGGAAAGCATAATCCCATAGCGTTGTTCCTGTGAAATCAGAATTTGATTTTACGGTTACACGATATGTGTTTACGCTAGAACTTGATGTTGGGTTAAAACTAAACGTAGGCGGCATCGCAACATTTGTTTGCGCCGAAGCCGGAGCAAGTAATGTCAGACCACTGGCCGCCGCTACGACATTAAATCCATTTGGCATTGTTGCCGACTGGCTGCCTGTCGTTACGGTAACATCCCAAGATCCTGTTGTCGCAGAGCCAGAAACAGTCACGGGTACGCTAAGAGATGTAGCACTAGTAACCGTAACAGCTCCGGATGTAACACCGGATCCTGCAGACTTTGAAAAAGATACAGTTGTCGAATTTGAAAAAGTTGTATTTGCACCTGTTATAGTCACAGTTGCAGTGGAACTTTGCACTCCTGTTGCCGGAGCAATACTCATTATTCCAGGAATTCCTCCACCTTGAGTTGCGGCGACATTTATCGTGAATTGTTTTATTGATATAGCCGAACCAGAATCCGTGACCTTAAACATGACGTTAAAGCTTCCCTGCGTACTTGCCACCGTTCCCGTAACTTTTCCGTCGGTAGCTACAGACAATCCAAGACCAGTCAATGTAGTCGTATCAGCAGAACTGTTTGCGGTAAATGTGTACGATCCAGTACCTCCCGCAGCTGCAAGAGTTACCAATGGTGATCCGGCATTGAAAACCGCTCCTGCAAATGTAGATGGAATTGAAACAGTAGTAAATCCAGGAGGATTTGAAAAATTTGCGGAACCTGTTGCCATCACATTTCCGGCCATGTCCATGATTTTACTGCTCGCTGCCGCCAAAGTACTTGGACTGCCGTCAAAATCTCCACTGTCTAAACTGTCAGACATTGTAATTGTTGCAAAATTTTGACCCGCGTTATGAGAGATCGCTGTTACCGTACTTCCTCCGGTTGTTCCATTATCTACAAATGTGAACGGATCCGTTGCTGACACCCAAGTGATATTACCAAATGTAACTTTTTGCACAGGCTCTGAAAACATGACCATTGCCTGAGTATTCGATGTCTTTACAACTGAAGTTATACTTGGAAGAGTTACATCACCTTTAAGAAAATTAGCAGTAAATGACGAAGCAGGACCATTTGTATCCGTAGTGATGATTCCAGTTGTAGCAGGAATTGTAGCCACTATTTGATCGTCTGTCGAAAGAGTATTTGATGTTTTTATTACAACGTAAAATATTTTTTCCACTCCGCTGGTAAGAGCTACAGGTGTGGCAGGAGTTAATGTTATATTTGTAGTTGAAGGAGTCCAATCAGGTGTTCCTCCCAACGTAACCACAGTGTCACCTCCGGCAACCGAAAAAGATCCGGTATTTCCCGCCCCCGAGTCATCGTACAAAGCTACTCCGGAAGTATTTCCCGTAGCTATAGCCAATAAATCGCTGGTAGCAAAACCTGTTCCACTGAAATTTACTGTTACAGACGTCAATGTCTTATCCGCGGCGGATGCCGTCACTCCGAGTCTTACTATTGCACTAGGACTTGAGCTTCCTTTTATTTGTATACCAGGAAAATTGTTTATCAAATTTGCTGTACTAACACTGAACGTTGCGGCTTGAGCTACAGGCAAACTTGCCGACATCATTGATATTATCAATATGATTGACACGCGCGAAATTGCACGTTTAATCCAGTTTGTTTTGGACATATGCGTTGGTTAATTATATGAGGTTTTGGCTTGTAAAAAGAGTTATTTTTTTGAGCCAATATTGTTTTGATTCTATTCTTAAGTCTTTATTTTTCAAATGTTTCATGCTGACATATCGTGTAGTCGTTTCGTAATTCGCGCCTTTCTGGTCGAGTTTTTTCGAGTATACATTTTTAGCTGGCACTTTAAACAATAGAGTGCTAGACAAGATTTTTAGTAAAATGTATAATCAATTGGTAAAAAAATTTATGGCAGAAAAAAATCTTTATGAAATTTTGGGAGTTTCAAAAACCGCTACTGATGCGGAGATAAAATCTGCATACCGAAAATCCGCCCTTAAGTATCATCCTGACAAGCATAAGGGCGACAAAGACTCAGAGCAAAAATTCAAAGAAATAAATGTCGCCTATGAAGTTTTGTCAGACAAACAAAAACGACAACAATATGATACTTTTGGCAGCGCAGGGCCAAGAAATGGATTTGGCGGTGGCAGTGGTGGAGCGCAATCAGGAGGATTTGATTTTAATGGAATGAATTTTGATTTTGGAAATGGGTCAGGTGGATTTGCAGATATATTTGAATCATTTTTTGGTGGAGGAGCTTCGAGCGGAAGGTCCAAGCGATCAAAAAGATCAGGGCCTATACGTGGAAATGATATCGAAGCTAATGTAAAAATATCTTTTGATGATGCTGTTTTCGGATGTGAAAAAGAACTTGAGATTACAAAATCCGATGTGTGTCAGCATTGTGATGGACGTGGAGCTGAGCCTGGAAGTAGCATTGTGACGTGTAAGGCATGTAACGGAACAGGAGAAATAAGGTCAATTCGAAATACAATTTTGGGACAAATGGCTACTTCCAATATATGCGATGAATGTAACGGTGAAGGTAAACATCCTGAAAAATTGTGTTCTGTGTGTCATGGAACTACACGAGTGCGAGTGAAAGAACGTGTAAAAGTAAAAATTCCGGCAGGCGTAGACAATGGATCAACACTTAAATTGGCCGGAAAAGGCGAGGGCGGTATAAAAAACGGGTTAAGTGGAGATTTATACATTTTACTTGTTGTCGAGCAAAGCAAGAAATTCATAAGAGATGGTTTAGATATTCATGGTGAGACTGAAATACACCTTATACAAGCCGTTTTGGGTGATGAAATTTCTGTTCCAACAATTCATGGAGAAAAAACCATAAAAATTCCTGCAGGAACAAGCGACTCAAAAGTTTTTAAAATTTCAGGAGAGGGAGTAAAAAGATCGAACGGGCAAGCCGGCGATCACTATGTGAAAATTCGAATAAAAATTCCGGAAAAATTATCGAAGAAAGAACGCGAACTTTATATTGCTCTTGCTGCTGAGGCAGGACTTGATACGAAGAAAAGTGGTGGACTTTTTTGGTAGCACTTTACTTTTTTTGTCATTAGTATAAAATTTCTTTTGTAATCACTCATTACTTATGACTATCACTCTTTCCTGGGATCTTTTTGTACTTGTTTTCTTTGTCGTAATTGTTGCGTACAGCTTTATTGTTGGCCGCGACAGCACTCTAAAAATTATTCTCGGGACATACGTTTCCATGATTGCAGCTGATGCAGGTGGAACTATTTTTTCGCAGTACTTGAGCGGTTCTGTGATGTTTACTAATCTTTTAAAATTTGCGGCTGTTGGAAATGAGCAAGAAGCTATGGTGCTTGTAAAAGTGGTGATTTTTATCGCATTTGTGATTATTTTTGCTGTAAAAGGAGCTTTTGAAGTTGATACCGTCGATGACAGATCTGTCTCTGTGCGTTTTGTTTTGAGCGTTGTTTATGCAATCATGAGTGCCGGACTTATAGTGAGCGCAGTACTTGTTTTCGTCAGTGGAATATCTTTTATTGGCCTTGGGGAGCCAAAAACCACAGTAACTGCCCTATGGGATGTTTACAATGAATCTGCTTTGATAAGATCAATAATAAATAACAGCGCTCTCTGGTTTTCTCTTCCTGCGCTAGCATTTTTAGTACACAGCCTTTATACAAAGAGAGAGTAGGGCAAAAAATCTATTGCACTTAAGGCTTCAGATAAATAAAATGGTTTCGTTGTATGGGGCGGTAGCTCAGCCGGTAGAGCAACAGCCTTTTAAGCTGATGGTCCCGGGTTCGACCCCCGGCCGCCCCACCAAAATACATATAAAAGCCCCTGATTACTCAGAGGCCTTTTATTTTTGCTTTTGATTTCGTGGATTACATGCGAAGATCTGCAAGAGTCAGATCATCTTTTTTGCTTCCATCGTCGTATTGGACACTGTATTTGTCTCCATTTATAGCTGTGACTTTAGCTTTGTAGAAAGCTGAGCCGTACCATTTTGCGTAGACATTTGCTCCAACGACTGCTGTATCTTTTGTAGCAACCACCTCATGTACTATGCTTGCTGTAGCAACACATGATGCAGATGAACCATCAGCCCATTTTACATTTAGACCTGTTGCACAAGCTGTATCTGCTGTTCCAAGATACCATGAGCTTCCTGACCAAAGAGCCATTACTGCATCTCCAGCCTTGATTGGCGCAGGTACTTTTGGTCCGCAACCGGCTGCAAAAATCATCAAAATTGACGACATCGCAACGAGAGAAATCAGAATTTTGTTCCTCATAGAAATTGAGTTATAAAATTATTGTCTTTAGTATATCATGAGTTTATGAAAAAATATTTATTGATTTTATTGGCATTTTGTTTGGTTCTTTTTTCCGCTTGTGGTGGAGAGAAAACTAACAATGTCAAAACTGAAATTTCTACTGTTCAGAAAAATACTGAAGTTGCTGTTTCAAAAGATCTTGTGACTAAAGTACCGATAATAATGTATCACTACGTACGCGACGTAGACGAGAAAAAAGATGGCTTGGGATGGAGGCTTTCGATCAATCCCAGAGATTTTGAAAAACAGATGAAATATCTAAAAGATAATGGATATACGACTCTTCATTTGAGCGATCTTATTGCCGGTAAAGTGCCTAAAAAATCTATAGTTTTGAGTTTTGATGACGGACTTGAAGATTTTTATACGACTGCACTTCCGATTTTGCAAAAATATGGATTTACGGCTTCTGATGCGGTAATTACCGGAATGGTCGGCGCACATGAACATATGACAAAAGAGCAAATAAAGGCTTGCATAGAGGTTGGAATTGAAATCACATCTCACACAAAAAGTCATTTGGATATGAGCAAAATCAGTGGAGCTGAGCTTTTAGCTCAAGTAGTCGATGCGCGTGATTTTTTGAAAAATAATTTCGACATAGAACCTATGGCGTTTGTTTATCCTTCCGGAAAATATAATGATGCTGCAATAAAAATTTTACAGCAAAATGGCTATAAAATCGCTTTAACGACACATGAAGGCGAAGCGGATTTGAGTAAAGATAACATGTTAACTTTGCCTAGATTGAGGATAGATAACCGAGAGGGATTTATTGGATTTAAGAATGTTTTAGAGAAAATTTCTGCAGAAAAATAGTTATTTGTATTTTGTATATTTGTCGATGGTTTTTTATTTTTTGCAAATTGTTTTTGTTGTTTTTAGATTTTTTTAATCTTTTTTTAACGAAAATTTAATATCCACCTGTTACTCTGCGGTTGTTCTTTTCGCGAAAAGAGTTTAAAAAAATATTTAACCAAAATCCTATGGAAAGTTTAAAAAAATTTCTTACTTTGACTGCGCTTCTTTGTCTTGCCTCTTCAATTCTGATAGTAAAGGGCATAACAAGTTTTGCGGCTACACTTGGCGATGTCGTGATCAACGAGGTCGCATGGGCGGGTACGAGCGATGATTCTAATGATGAATGGATTGAACTTTATAATCCAACTTCTCAGGAAGTTGATTTGAGCGGATGGTTTATTGAAGATGATGTTACGACAAAATATATAATCCATTCCGGAAAAATCGCTGCACATGGATATTTTTTGGTAGAAGATAATGAAGATAGTATAAAAAATCTTACTGCCGGCGCTGTGACAGGCGTTTCTCTTGCGAATGCAGGAGATGCATTGATCTTGAAAGATCCTGCTGGCAACATTGTGGATAGCGCGAACATAAGCGGTGGGGCATGGTATGCTGGAAATGCCACAAGCAAAGCAACAATGGAACGCATTGATCCTTTGGTCAAAGTCGATAGTGCCGCAAATTGGGCGACTGCTGTGTCTTCCAACGGATCTATCGGAAGAAATGGCGGAAGTATTTTGGGAACTCCCGGCAGTGCAAATAGTGCTTATTCAGGCCATGGACCAGAGGTTTCAATTTCCGGCAAAAATGCAAACATAGGTGAAAATCTAACTGTTTCTCTTGATGCGAAAGATGCCGTCGACTTGTATGGATATGGATTTGAAATAAACTATGACTCAGCTGTTTTGTCTTATGTTGCGGCTACAGAGTCCTCTTTCTTGAAATCTGATGGAAAAGAAACTTCTTTCAGTGCAGCTCTTCAAAATGGAGTTGAGGGAACATTGATTGTCGGCGATGCAAGACTTGTTAATCCACCAACAGGGATTGATGGCAGTGGAAAACTTTTGGATCTCACTTTTAAAGTAAAAAATACAGCTGTAAAAATGACCGATTTATCTTTTGGAGCCAGCAGTTTTTTGGCTGACACTCTTGGAGACATGACTACAAAATTTACAGGTACAACTATAAATATCGGAAGTAGTATTTCTTTGAATATTGCAAATTTGAAAATTTCGGCCGGACAAGAAAGGTATAGTTTAGGGCTTACTTGGGACACAATTGCAGGTGCTACTTATGTTGTGAAGAAAAAAGATGTTACTGGTGCGTATAAAATTTTGAAGGAGGGAAGCGATAATTTTTACATTGATAATTCAAAAATAGTTACAGGCATAGAATACTCATATCAGGTTTTTGCTATAAAAGATGGCATAACAAGCCAAGCATTTACGATTTCCGGAACTGAAACCCGCGGACTTAAAGGAGACAGCGATAGAAGTGATCGCATAGATGGAAAAGATATCGAAAAACTTGCCAGATCTTTTGGCAGCGAATATGCAGATGAAGAATATGATGCTTTAAAAGATTTCAATTATGACGGAATTATAGATGGCGCTGATTTGATTATTATAGGTGCTAATTTTGGGCTTAAAGACTAGATAAACCAGTGGAGGGGAATCGACAGAGATTCCTCTCCACTGATTATAATTTTATAATTTTATACTTTAAAAAATGAAAAAAATTGGAAACTTGGTTGGTATTTTTGCTCTTATTTTTGCAATTTTTTCTTGGATTGGAAGAGAGTCTGACTTCGTCGGAGTGGCTGACGTTATTGATGATACTCTTGTTGACATAGGTGGTGAAAACTTTATAAATTCTTCAATGGGAAGTGATAATTTGCCTGATGTTTCAAAAGAATCTATTTCAAAAAATGGCCGAATTTTTATTGAGAAAAATTTTGAAAAAAATAATTTACTGAAAATTTCCGTATATGCGAAAGATGTCTTTTCACCTGTGATAGGCGTTTCCTTCCATTTCAAGTATGACAAAGAAAAACTTTCTTTTGTGAAATATGAGGCAGGTGATTTTTTGGAAAATGGAGGTAAACCTTTCTATCTTGTAAAAGATGCTCCTCAAAAAAATATAATTTATTTTGGAGAAACTTTGAAAAAAGGTGATATGTTTCCAACTCAAGGAGGAAAAATTGTAGATTTTTATTTCAAAATTTCTGATTACGCAATGATGGCCGGATCAAAAATCACCACAGATGAAAGCCAATATTCTGATAATCCACCTATTAGTAAGACTTCTAAAACTCTTTTTTATTTTTTGAATGGAAATATTTCCACAATAGACAAAGGTGTAGAGAAAATAAAGAATGTAAAATTTGAAAATTCAGAGGTAGATCTACTTGAAAAAAATACTCTTTCAAAAGGTATAGCGAGCGTTTTTGAAAATTTTGATTTCTTGAAAAATATTTTTTTTCTTGGAATAGTTATTTTATCTCTTTTCTTTGCCTTTAAACATGGAAAGAAAAGAGCGGAGAGTTCTGTCAATTTCAAATAAAATAATATATTTTGTGTTTGGGTTTAAATCCATTATATTTTGAGTAGTCAAAAAAATTGATTACTCAACCTACCTATGGAAAAAGAATTTATAAGCATACAAGAAGCTGCGGATTTATCGCTTAAATCCATTCAAACTATCAGACGTGCTATTAAGTCCAAAAAATTAAGAATTTAGAGTCAATTATCGGCTCAAGGTTTTAATTATCTTATTGAAAAGGATTCTTTCTGTGAATTTTACGGAATGAAAACTTCTCCGGCCACAAGCGCTAAAGCAGATATTCCTTCGAGCGATATCAGTGGAGTTACAAATAAAAAAGTTAAATCATTTATAAAGTTTGCAGAAACGGAGGAGAATGAAGACAAAGTATATATTTCCGCAAATGATTTTAGAAATTTTTCGCAGACGATGGAAAGACTTTTGAATCAACATTCCGAGGAAAGACAAAATTTTCTACGGCTTATTACCTCTTTTCAGGAGAAAATTGTTGTTCTGGAAAATCAGTTAAATCTTCTGCAAGCACCGAAGAAGAGCTGGTATCAGATTTGGAAATAGTTTTTTCAATTTCGACACCACAAAAAGCTATATGTCCGCAACCGATATTTGTTGAATTTTTTGCTGGCTAGAATAGAATTGCGCCACAAATATATTAACAAATTTTATTTATGTCTCTTTTTGAAAATACCCTTGCTCAGATAAAAAGGGCTTCTGACATCATGAATCTAGATAAGGATATTGCGATGATTTTGTCGAATCCTATGAGAAAAGTTGAGGTAAATATTCCTGTGCGAATGGACAATGGAAGTCTTAGAATGTTCACCGGTTTCAGGGTTCAACACAACAATGCATGCGGACCTTTCAAAGGAGGAATCAGATATCACCAACAAGTTGATTTCGGTGAAGTTATGGCCCTTTCGGCTTGGATGACTATAAAATGTTCAGTTGTTGGAATTCCGCTTGGAGGAGGAAAAGGGGGAATTATTGTTAATCCAAAAGAGCTTTCAGAAGGAGAACTAGAGAGACTTACAAGGGCTTACATCAGACTTATTGCTCCTGTTATCGGACCTAAGACTGACGTTCCAGCTCCGGACGTAAACACAACTCCAAAAATTATGTCATGGATCGCTGACGAGTATTCAAAATTTGTCGGACATGATGCAAAAGGTGTTGTCACAGGAAAACCTTTGGAAAATGGTGGAAGCAAGGGAAGAGACAAGGCTACTGCACAGGGAGGAACTTATGTTTTGAATGAATATGCTAAAGAAAATGGGTTAAATCCATCTGATGTCAAAATCATTGTTCAAGGATTTGGAAATGCAGGAAGCATAATGATTGAACTTCTTACAGCTGAAGGATACAAACTTGTTGGAACTTCAGATTCACAAGGTGGTGTTTATTGTACTGACGGACTTGATTTTGCTGCATTGACTGCATGCAAAGCTGAAAAAGGAACTGTTCATGCGTTTGAAGGAGGAAGTGCAAAAGCTATTACAAATGAAGAATTGCTTGTACAGGACTGCGATATTTTGATCCTTGCCGCACTTGAAAATCAATTAACTAAAGGAAATGCAGACCAGGTAAAAGCTAAGCTTGTTCTTGAACTTGCAAATGGCCCAACAATGCCGGAAGCTGATGAAATTTTGGCTAATAGAAATATCCCTGTTATCCCTGATATTCTTGCGAATGCAGGTGGTGTTACTGTCAGCTGGTTTGAAATGTTACAAAATGCCGATGATAAATATTGGGAAACAGATGAGGTTAATGCAAAGCTTAAAGATATCATGGTAAAAGCTTGGAATGATGTGAAAGGCAATAAAGCTAAATATAATTGTACATTTAGAGAGGCCGCTTTCATCACTGCTATTGCACGTGTTGAGGCTGCTATTAAGGCAAACTGGAAAATTTAATCTAACAAATTTATGATACCAAGCTCTTCAATTGCGAAAGCGTCGACCGCAAATCGCGATGTTTTTACTAAAAAATATATTTATTCTTTTGACGAAGGCGACAAAGATATGCGTGATCTGCTCGGAGGTAAGGGCGCAAATCTTGCTGAGATGACCAATATCGGAATACCTGTTCCATTTGGTTTTACAATCACTACAGAAGTTTGTGATTATTTTGTTTCTAAAAATTCTTATCCGGAAAGTTTTGCCGAGCAGCTTGAGGAAAAATTGAATTTGCTTGAAGTTAATACAGGTAAAAAGCTTGGTAATGCAAAAAATCCACTACTCGTTTCCGTAAGGAGCGGAGCGGCTGTTTCAATGCCTGGAATGATGGATACAATTCTCAATCTAGGGCTTAATGATGAGACTGTGGAAGGTTTAATTGCAAGCACAAAAAATGCAAGGTTTGCATATGATTGTTATAGAAGATTTGTGCAAATGTTTGGGAATGTTGTTCTTTGTGTTTCTCATGATCTTTTCGAGGAAGCGATTGAAAAAGCAAAAAATGAAAAAAACGTAAAACAGGATACTGATTTAGATGCGGAAGATTTGAAAAAATTGGTTTATGAATTTAAAAATATTATTAGTCAAAACTCAGAAAATGAATTTCCCGAGAATCCACTTGCACAGCTGAAACTAGCCATCGAGGCAGTTTTCAATTCTTGGGATAATGATCGCGCAAAAACTTATAGAAAAATAAATAATATTAACGGACTTAAAGGAACTGCTGTAAATGTCCAATCTATGGTTTTTGGAAATATGGGAGACGATAGCGGCACAGGAGTCGCGTTTACCAGAAATCCTTCGACTGGAGCAAAAGAATTTTATGGCGAATTTTTGATGAATGCGCAGGGTGAAGATGTTGTCGCCGGAATCAGAACTCCGAACAAAATTGATGACTTAAAAGAAATTAATGAGTCCGCTTATGAACAGCTTTTAGATGTGAAAAATACTTTGGAAAAACATTACAAAGATATGCAGGATATCGAGTTTACTATTGAACGTGGAAATTTGTTTTTGTTGCAAACAAGAAATGGCAAAAGGACGGCACATGCTGCTATCAAGGTTGCTGTTGATCTTGTAGAGGAAGGACTTCTTTCAAAAGAAGAAGCTCTTTTGAAAATAGATGCAGCATCACTTGGACAATTACTTCATCCTCAAATCAAAAAATCCGCAAAGAAAAATGTAATAGCAAAAGGCTTGCCTGCTTCACCAGGAGCGGCATGCGGTAAAGTTGTATTTAATGCTGATGATGCTTTTACTTGGGCAAATGAAAAAGATGAGAAAGTTATTCTTGTGAGAAAAGAAACGAGTCCTGAAGATATTCATGGAATGCATGCGGCTCAAGGAATTTTGACTTCACGTGGAGGAATGACCAGCCACGCGGCTGTTGTCGCAAGAGGAATGGGAAAATGTTGTGTCGCTGGATGTGCTGATATTTCCGTAAATGCGTCTGCGAAAAAAATAATTATTGGAGACAGTGTGATAAATGAGGGAGATATCATAACTCTTGATGGAAGCACTGGAGAGGTTATTTTAGGTAGCGTAGAGCTTGAAGAGCCAAAGATGTCTGGAGATTTCAAAACTATTATGGAATGGGCTGATAAGGTCAGGATTATGCGCGTTCGTACAAATGCAGATACTCCGAAAGATTGTCAGGTTGCTATAGATTTTGGAGCTGAAGGAATCGGACTTTGCCGCACAGAACACATGTTCTTTGATGAAGAAAGAATTCCAATGGTTCGAAAAATGATTTTATCAAAGGATGATGACACACGTGGAAAACAACTAATAAAATTAAAAGAATTTCAGAAAAATGATTTCGTGGAAATTTTTAAAGTGATGGAAGGAAAACCAATGACAATACGTTTGCTTGATCCACCTCTTCATGAATTTTTGCCAGACAAAGAAGAAGATATTCACAAACTTTCTGAAGATTTAGGGACGACTTTTGAAGATTTGAAAATAACTATTTCAAATCTTCATGAAATTAATCCTATGCTTGGACATCGTGGATGCAGACTTGGAATCACTTTCCCTGACATTTACAAAATGCAGGCTGAAGCTATTTCTGAGGCTGCCATTGAGGTTTCCGATAGTGGAATAGAGGTAAATGTTGAATTTGAGATTCCGCTTGTTGGCTTTAAAACCGAGCTTGTAAATTTGAAAAAACTTATCGAAGAAACTATTTTGTCTTATGGAGACAGTGTAAATTTTAATTATAAAATCGGTACAATGATCGAGGTTCCGCGCGCTTGTTTGACGGCCGATGAATTGGCTAAGGAAGCGGACTTTTTCTCTTTCGGAACTAATGATCTGACTCAAATGACACTTGGTTTTTCACGCGATGACTCAGGTAAATTTTTGAAGGAATATCTTGAAAAAGGGATTTTCGAAAGAGATCCGACTGAGAGTATTGATCAGTACGGCGTCGGCCAATTGATGCGTCTTTGTGTAGAACTTGGTCGAAAAGAAAAACCTGATCTTGAAATAGGAATTTGCGGCGAGCACGGAGGTGAGCCAAAATCTATAGAATTCTGTCATAAAATAGGACTGAATTATGTCAGCTGTAGCCCGTATAGAGTTCCAGTTGCAAGGCTTGCGGCGGCGCAGGCGGTGTTGAAGATTTGAAAATGCAGGACATATTCCCTGTTCACAATCGTGTTGCCATTGAGCATTCTAACATGTACGAATGCTCAATGTTTCATGATACATGATCATGAAACAAGCAACACAAGGATTGTTCACAAGAAATATGTCCTGCATTTTCAAATCCTCACTCCCCCCAACTTAGCTTGTCGCGAAGTTGTTTGTAATAGCGGTTTCTTGTCCGAACAAGGTGGAGATATCTGCGGCTTCTTCGGCATGTGATTTTGTCACCATATTCGAGTTTTATCATTTCCTGTCCGTCGATAGTCAGACCTATTGTTGCCGCTTCATCACGTCTGTGTGTTTCCACTATCAGCGTGAGTTGTCGTGAATCAGGTACTATTATCGGACGCATTGAAAGCGAACTTGGACATATCGGAGTTATAGTTATCCCTTGAATGCTTGGATGCACAATCGGTCCGCCTGCTGAAAGTGAATGTGCGGTCGATCCTGTTGGAGTTGCAACTATTACACCATCTGCATTGAAAGTTACTAATTTTCTACTGTTAATTTCCAGCTCAAGTCTGATTAGTCTTGCAAATGCTCCTTGATTTATAACCGCATCGTTTAGCGCTAAAAACGTTTCTATTTTTTTATTATTCCTGTAAACAGTCACTCTTAAAAGTGCACGGCGATCTATGTTATATTGTCCTGCAAAAATTTTATCTAAAGTTTCGTATAGATTTTCAGGTGATGCTTCGCTCAAAAAACCTACTGTGCCAAGATTTACACCCAAAACAATGGTTTTCTTCCTTTGAATGTTTCGTGCTGTTTTAAGTAGTGTTCCGTCGCCACCAAGGGTTATGACAAGATCTGTTTCATTTAATAATTCTTCTTTGGAATATCCTTTCTTTGCGCCTTTTATGTAATTAAAAGAATTTTTGTCGAAATATAAATCTTTGTGTTTATCTTTTAGATATTTTGCAAGTTCAAGAATTAGCTTCTTGTAGTGCTTGTTTTCGCGTTTAGTGATGATCCCTATTTTGTGAATCTGCTTATTTAGCTTTGGTTCTAACATAGAGAATAGTTACGTACATGTATATTATCTCACTTTTTTGGTGTTTTGTGAATCATTTCATAAAGTTTTCCCGCAGAGGCTTCCCATGAAAATTTCTCAGACTGCTTCAATCCTTTCTCTTTTAATGTGCTCTTTAGGTCACTATCCATGATGATTTTAACCATTGCTTCTGCTATTTGGGATGGACTGTTTGGATCAACCAAAAGTGCGCCGTCACCAACCACTTCCGGCAAAGATGATGTGCACGACGATATCACCGGACAGTCTGACTTCATGGCTTCCAGAGGCGGTATTCCAAATCCTTCATAAAACGAAGGAAACACTAAAGCTTCAGCTAAATTGTATAAATTTACCAAACTTTTATCTGATAAATAACCTAAAATGTGCACATATTTTTGCAAATAATTTCTTCTTATTTCCTCATAAACTTCTTCAAAGTTCCAACCGTTTTTTCCAACAATTATCAAGTAATAATCCGGGAAACGTTCTTTTATTAATGCGAATGCTTTTATCAAATTTATGTAGTTTTTTCGCGGTTCTATCGTACCCACTGCAAGAAAAAATTTGGCTGGAAGATTTGTTTTATCTGCAAATTCTTTGAGCACATCTTCTTTTACTTTTCCGTATCCTTCTCCGGCGGCGCAATTTATTACTTCTATTTTTTGTTCATCTACTACGAATTTTTCGATTATGTCTTTTTTGGTGTTTTTTGAAACCGTTACAACTTTATATGCTTTTTTCAGTGCAGTTTTTAATAATAATTTTTCTATAAATACAGCTTTTTTATTGTGTGTTTTTGGAAATAAAAAAGCCACTAAATCATGTACTACTACGATGCTTTTTATTGACCTAGGAAGCAAAATCGGAATTATGAAACTTGTCGGCGCAAAGAATATATCCGCTTTTTCTTTATATATATCGATTGCACTGTTTATATGCCAAAAAATCCCTTTTCCTCTTATCCTTTTTTGTTTTGCGTTTTTGAATTCTTCGAATCCAGCAACGAAATCAGCGCAGTATAGGATATATTCATTTTTGCGGTCAATCTTCAACAAATTTCTGACAATATTGAAAGTGAACCAGCCTTTGCCTGCTTTCTCTCCTCCCGCCGACCTAATGTCTATTGCAATTTTCATGTTTTCAGTATATTACAATTCTGTAATAAACTTAAACTTTATTAAATATGCCTGACTCTTTCAAACACAAATTTAGGCAGTTACCTTTTTACAAGAAATTGGCTTTGGCTGGGGGACTTTTGATGGTTCTTGGATCGTTTTTGCCGTGGTATCAGGATATAGATAAATTCAAGACTGGAGATATGTTTTTGGGTATTACAGGCCCTATGTACCTTGCAGGCCTTCTTGTTCTTGTTTCGGGTGCCGCATGTGCACTGATTTCCGGAGTCAAACTTTTTAGCAAATCAGAACCTAAACTGCCACTTTCCGAAATTCAAATTTACATATCTGCAAGCGGACTTTCCATACTTATGCTTGTACTTGCCTTGAGTGTTTATTTCCATCCGAAATTTGGAATAAATCTTACCGAGAAAAATGCAGGAATTGGTATAATTTTTTCGTTCATAGGTACTGGACTAACTATTCTTGGCGCTTTTGCAGGACTAAGAAAGAGAGAAGTAAATTTTGATATTGATGGAGAAATTAAGCCACTGATCGATATTGAGGATAGAATTTCCGGTGGAGTTTATGATAATGTTTTGGACGAAAGTGAGGCAAAAAAAGAAGAATATTCACAAAAAACTATAGATCTATAATTTATATTTTCATGGCTGAAGAAAATTTACAAGACTGCGATATCATCTTTTACTGCAAAGATTGCGAAGAAATTGTTGACACAAACAGAGTTGGCAAAAAGTACGTCTATACATGTAAAAAATGTGGTACTAAGAATGTCGCCTTTGGAACCAGAAAAAGTATTTCTTCTTTTTTTAGGCTGGATGAGCCAAAACCTGGTGAGAAAAAAGTTGTCGTTCCAAAATAATTTTATTTTAGTTAGGTGAGATTTTAGAAAAAATTTAAGTTTTTTTAACGAAAATTTAATATCTATGTGCTATAAGTGGCTTGCTTAAGCATTTTCGACAAAAAACAAAAAATCTATTGACGGTGAGTGTATGCTCACCTATACTGTAGTCACTTTAGCAAATAACAATCATTCTATGACAACTAAAAACGAAAAAAATAATGAGAAAAATGAAAAGAATAAAGCGATAGATTTGGCAATTGCTCAGATCGAAAAAAGTTTTGGAAAAGGTTCAATTATGAAAATGGGGGAAGAAACCAGAGTACCTATCGAAACAATATCAACAGGTTCTCTTTCTCTTGATGTGGCTCTTGGCGGTGGAATTCCTCGAGGAAGGGTTGTAGAAATCTTTGGACCTGAAAGTTCAGGAAAAACTACATTGAGTCTTCATATTTTGGCCCATGCACAAAGAGCCGGAGGAACTGTTGCTTTTATTGATGCGGAACATGCACTTGATCCTGAGTATGCAAGACGCATAGGTGTTGACGTTGATTCTCTTCTTTTGGCTCAACCTGACAGCGGAGAGCAAGCGCTTGAAATCGTTGAATCTCTTGTAAGAAGTGGAGGTATCGACGCAATTGTAATCGATTCTGTAGCCGCCCTTACGCCACGAGCTGAAATTGATGGAGATATGGGTGATTCACATATGGGTCTTCAAGCGAGACTTATGAGTCAGGCTCTAAGAAAACTTACTGCAATTACTTCAAAAACAAATACTACTGTTATTTTCCTTAATCAGTTACGTATGAAAATAGGAGTTATGTTTGGAAATCCTGAAACTACTACTGGAGGACAAGCATTAAAATTTTATGCTTCTGTAAGAATGGATATCAGAAGTATAGGAAAAATCGAAGATCCAGGTAGTGTAGAAAAAGAACTTGTTGGAAATCGTGTTAAGGTAAAAATAGTGAAAAATAAGATTGCTCCACCTTTTAAAACAGCTGAATTTGATATTCTTTATAACAAGGGAATTTCCTTTGAGGGAGACCTTCTTGACCTTGCTACAAAATATAATATTGTAAGAAAATCCGGAGCTTTCTATAGCTACCATGATGAAAAACTTGGACAGGGACGCGAGACTGCAAAGAATTTCTTACTAGGAAATGGCAAAATGACGAAAGAGATAGAAAAAGATGTAAAAACTTTTATTTCCGGTAATGCAGACGAAATAGCAAAAACAATGGCTGAATCTTCAGAAGTAACTGATGGAATATCTGAAAATGAATAATAAGATCATCACAAAAAGCAGGCTTATGGATTATGCTTTGCGACTTGTATCAAAGAAAAGATATACAGTTTCCGAAATAAATAAAAAAATATCTAATATTTGTAAAAGTCATCCTGAAGTTGAAGTCGAGATGATAAATGAAGTTATAAATAGACTTATAGAACTAAAATATCTGGACGATGATCAGTTCGTAAAAGATTATGTTCTTAGCAGAATCCAGTTTAAACCGAGAGGGATTTCTCTTATTAAACAGGAACTTCGGGTAAAGGGCATAGACAAAAATATTATAGATGTAGGATTTGAAAACCTCGACTATGATGAATCCAAAGCCTGCAGAGATCTTATTTCAAAAAAAATGAGGTTGTGGAGTAAGCACCCGATACTTAAGCAAAAATCTAAAGCCTTCCAATTTCTTTCTTCTAAAGGCTTTTCGAAAGAAGCTATTTACACATCATTAAAATCCTGTTATTCTAGCCTCGTAGAACAGGATTATTAATTTATCCTGTTTGTTTTTGTATCCCTTAAAAAGAACTAATATGCAATCACAGTTCCTTGCTGCGATAAATCAACTTTGCGATGAGAAAAATATTCCCAGAGATAAAGTACTTGAAACTATAAAAGCCGCTCTGCGTGCAGCTTTCAGGAAAGATTATGGAAATAAAAATCAAGAAGTTGACGTTGATCTCGATGAAAATTCAGGACTTGCAACTGTCTTTATCGTGAAAGAAGTTGTAAAAAAAGTTGAAGATGAAGATCTTCAAATGTCTGAACTTGAAGCAAAAAAATACAGCAAAAAAGCTAAAATTGGAGATAAAATCAAAATTGATGTAACTCCTACAAACTATGGAAGAATTGCAGCTCAAGCTGCAAAACAGGTTATCATTCAAAAAATTCAGGATGCTGAAAGAGATGTGATGTACGATACGTTTAAAGATCGTGAAAATGAACTTTTAAATGCGATGGTTCACCGTGTTGACGGAACAAATGTATATGTAAATTTGGACAATAAAACGACTACAAATTTGCCTTACGATCAACAAATTCCAGGCGAAAAATATTATTCAGGACAAAGAATTAAGCTTTATTTGGATAAAGTTATAAAAACGACAAAAGGGCCTCAGCTTATTATTTCAAGAAACCATCCAGGGCTTGTTCGTAAGCTTCTTGAGCTTGAAATTCCTGAAATAAAATCCGGACTTGTAGAAATCAAATCTATCTCCAGAGAACCAGGAATAAGATGTAAAGTTGCAGTGCATTCAACTGATTCAAAAATCGATCCAATTGGCTCATGTGTAGGGCAAAAAGGTGTTCGTGTACAAAACATAATGGATGAACTTAATGGAGAAAGAATAGATATTATTCAATGGTCTTCAAATATGGAAGATTACATAAAAACATCTTTAGCTCCTGCAAAAGTAACTGCTATAAAACTTTTCGATAAAGAAAGAAGAGCAAAAGTTTATGTACAACCTGATCAACGTCCTCTTGCCATCGGAAAACAGGGACAAAATGTTCGCTTGGCTTCTATCCTTACAGGATGGGAAATTGATATTCTTGATATTTCTGAGCTTTCCCCTGAAGCAAAAGGTGAAATCAAGATGGCAATTGAGAATCTAGCTGATCTTGGACTTGCTGATTCATTGGTTGAATCTCTATCTAAGGCAAACCTTACTCTTGTAGAACAAATAAAGGGTCTTAGCGCGAAAGATTTGGTGGAAGTTGAGGGAATAGACGAAGCCGGAGCAAATCAAATCGTGGAGGCTCTGAAAAAGGTGGCGTAAATGTTTTGAAAAATACGTTAGCCAAAATAGAGATATACATTCGTAATAGGTAGTGCAATTGGACAAATCTAACATGTACGATTTGTCCAATTTTAGCCGATACATGATCGGCTAAAAAGCACAACAATCTATTACTCACGTATATCTCTATTTTAGCTAACTGTTTCTAAATAACATTTTTCGCAGTATATAATTTCAGGTTGTTTTGGATTGTAAGTTGTTTTTATGTCAGTTCCACATTTGTCACATTTGCGATCATAAAGTTTCCTTGGATTTCTTAGCGCCATTCGTTCTTTATGCCTCTGGTTTGGGCATTTCCTAGGCAGTGGTAAATTCTTTTTCTTATAGAAATTTAATTCGTTTGGCAAAATTTTATAAGCTTTGCCGCTCGATTCACAAATAAGAATTTGCTGACAAATATCTTCTTTTGCGTCTTTCGCAAAATCCGGTAGTTTGTATCCAGTCTTTGGTGCTTCTTCCTCATCATCACGCCATTTTAATCCTATTGTTATCACGTTTTCTTTGCTTAATGGGAAATAATCCTGTGCCATTGATTCGTTATAAGAAAAAGGAGAAATATTCATTGGAAAAAATTCACCCCATTCCTTGTTTTTCTGCATGTGTTCAATAATTTTCGGAACAAGTTCTTCATATTGTTCCTTTGTATATTGTTTATTTAAAATACAATATTCATTTTTCTTTAAACCTATGCATCCGAAACAATTTTTTGAATTGAAACATAAACTGCAATAAGAGATTCCACTATTAAACCAGCAGATATCGTTAAAACTGTGCATATAATTTTTTTCACTTCCTATACACTCATAAACCAATTCCGAATGGTCGTCATTGTTGATATCGTAACAATCTTTCAAAGACGTCGCATTGCTTACGAATTTGCAATCTTGCAACTCTTTTACTTCGTAACATTCTTTTGCGTTTTTTGAATTATAGATGTTGTCTCCCGTACAATTTTCTACATTTGTCGCTTCCATGTAGCGACGTGGAATCTTTTTCAACCAATTAAAATAGTCTTCTTTTGATTTTGGCAAATTCTCCAAAAATGGCTTTACTCTGCGTTCATACTCTTCTTTTTCGTACTGGATATTCCCAATGCAATATTGTTTATTCGCTAATCCAAACGACGCAAAACAGTTTTTACAACCTCTTAAGTTTTGTCCCAAAATACAGTCTGTGCAATTTGTACAATTTTTTATAAAAGAACAATTGTATGAATTTTCGCTGTCTACGGCCGAATAACAAAGTTCACAACTTGTGACATTTGATGAGTCGAATGTGTCGCGTGATTTTCCTATTCGATTTGAGTAGAAACATGCATCGTTTTCCCATGCCGTAAAAATTAAATATGAATCTTTATTGCGAAATGCAAAATTACAATATTCGCTGTTTTCAGGTTCTTTATTTATCAAACTGATATGCGGTATTGCCATCATCAATTCTTGAAACTGTTCAAAAAACGGCTTATTGAATGAAAAATTTTTTCCGTATTTCAATGGATCAAAGCCATCTCCCCACCATTCATTCTGATCATAAACAAGACATTTTGATTCTTGAGCGTACATTGTCACAACTTCTTTTCCTCCCATATCTGATTTGCGCTTGTAAAGATTTCGTTCATTGCGGAAACTTAATCGTCTTTGCTGTCTGCAATCAGGACATAGTGTTGGAGCTGGAATATTATATTTTTTACCCCCAAATACAGGAGAAATGCGTTCATAAAAGGCCAAATCTTCATCTGTAATTTTAAATTGGTTATTACAGTTTTTGCATTTTGTTCCCATAATTGTTTTTATAAGGATGTATCAGTACTGCATTTTAACTCTTTTAGACTTCCTTTCAAAGCTGTTTTCTGCTATAATATTCAGATATAAACGAATCTGAATTTATGGCAGATACAAATATTGGAGACAGTGTGAAAACTCAACAACCAACAAATGCTGCAGTAGTTGCTACTGCAAATGTTGTTGCGCCTGCTGATCCAAATATAGCTATGAACGCGACTGGGACAACTGTTGCTCCTGTTGCTGCGCCAACAGACCAAGGACTAAAGATTGAGGGAAATAATCCTAAACAAGCCCAAAAAGGTCTTACTGATCAGACTGCGATGGGTCAGGTTTCTGAAGTAAATAGAGAGTTTCTTGAGAAATCTGTGCAGAAATCAGCACGTGAAAAGAACATGCCATACATTGATATCGAGCGTACGCCTCTTAATCCGGATTTCATCAGAGTTCTTGATCTTGATACTGCGAAAAAAGGAAAAATGATTCCGTTTTTGAAAGCTGCAAAAGCTCTTAAGATTGCCGTATCTGATCCAGACAATGATGAAACAAAAAAAATTCTTCAAATGCTTAAAGATAAAGGATTTGAAGTCACTTTGAGCCTTGCTTCTGAAATTGGAATCACTGAAGCATTTAAGCTTTATGATGCCACACAAAAATACAAAAAAATTGAGCTCGTACAAAGTGTTGAAGAAAAATCTATTCAAACTTACGAAAAAGAAATCACTGCATTAAAAGATCTTCCAACAAAACTTGGAAGTGTTCCTGCTGAAGAAGCATTGAATTTGCTTGATGTTGCAGCCCTAAAAACTAAAGCTTCTGATATCCACTATGAACCTTCTGATATCGAAACAGTCGTTCGTTTTAGAATTGATGGAGTTTTGCATATAGTTTTCACTTTGCCTTCTGACACATATCACAGACTTGCCGATCAGATAAAATTTAAAAGTGGAATGCAATTAAATATAAATGCAATTCCTCAGGATGGACGTTATGTTTTTAATTTCAATGAAAGAAAAATTGCAGTTCGTGTCGCGTCAATTCCTACTCCTTATGGTGAATCATTTGTTTGCAGATATCTGCCTTCGGACGTTAAAGCTTTGACTCTAGAAGAACTTGGATTTCAAGGACAAGCTCTGAAAACCTTGCAAGACGCCACTAAGATTTCGCAGGGAATGGTGCTCGTAACTGGGCCTACAGGAAGCGGAAAAAGCACAACGCTTTACTCGATGTTGAGCTTGATGAATTCTCCTGAGAAAAAGACAATCACACTCGAAGATCCTGTTGAGTATTATATGCGAGGAGTTGTTCAAAGTCAGATAAGTGAAAAAGCCGGATATAGTTTTGCGGCCGGTCTTAGATCTATTTTGAGAAATGATCCGAATATCGTAATGCTCGGAGAAATTCGTGACATAGAAACTGCTCAAACTGCGGCACAAGCGGCCCTTACCGGTCACGTGCTACTTTCCACACTTCATACAAACAGCGTTCTTGAAACTATTCCCCGTCTTGTGAATATGGGGCTTGCTCCTTTCATGATTGCACCGGCATTAAATACTATTGTTGCGCAAAGATTAGTGCGTAAAGTTTGTTTAAAATGTTCAACTCTGGACCCTGTCGCTGATAGTGAAAAGAAAGAATTTGATAGTGAAAAAATCGTGGTTCCTGAAAAAGTTCCACATGTTCACGGATGTGATGAATGCAGCAGCACCGGATACCTTGGAAGGCTTGTTATAGCCGAAGCGATCACGATAGATGATGAGATAAAAAATCTTATTTTAAAGAATGCTTCTTTATCTGAGATAGAGGCTGCGGCTTTAAAAAAAGGAATGATTAAAATGAAACAGGATGGCTTAAATAAGGTCGCGCAAGGACTAACCACAATGGAAGAAGTCTTTAGAACTACAAACCTTTTAAGCTAGATCTGAAATAAAGGCCTGCTACAGCTATTAAAACAGCAAAGACTAGGAATATAAATTTGAATGGAAGTACTGATAAAACAAGTGCTCCTATTATTGGTGTGAAAAAAGAAGATACTGTTGTTGACGTTGAGTAGATGCCGTAGAAATCTTCTTCCTGTTCTTTTGGTGTATTTTTTAAAAGATAATATTCTTGAATCGGTTCTATAAATGCAGCTCCGATATTTGATAGTATTATTATAATAAAATTCAAGATAGGGAAAGGGCTTATGAAAGTCAAAAGAAGTCCTCCCGCTATGATAAAGAATCCTGATGAAATCGGAATTCTTATTCCTTTTGCATCTGCGTATTTTCCAATTTTTTCTTCAAGCAAAATAAATGGAATGATTGCCAGCGAAAACACAATTCCTGTAACACTGCTAAGGTATCCTGATGCGACGACATAAAGCGGAAGATAAAGCCTTTTTACCATGAACCAACCCATTAATGAAAAACTCATAACATATGCTTTTGTTCTGTTTGGATCGCTGAAATAATTTTTTATGTTTTCAAAAAATTTAACTGTCGATACTCTTTTCATATTTATAATTGCGGCAGATTCTTTGATAACATGATGATTGTAAAAATATAAAAATCCTCCAAGCACTATTGCGGCCGCCAAAATAAAGACTATCTCGTAACCAAACTGGCTGGCCAAAAATCCACCGACAAGCGGACCTATCAAGTATCCAATATTTTGAAATTTAAAATATCTGCCTTCTGCTTCTCCAAAATCCTTGCTGTTAGAAAAATCCCTTACGAAAAGTGATAGTGTAATAATCGCGAAAAGTTCAAACCAGGATTTTATTGTTGTTAAAATTGAAAGTTCCGTGATCCTTACAACGAAAATAAGCATGAAGTAAATTACCGCCAAACTTATAAAACTGGCTTTCATTACGAATGTTCTTTCTAATTTTTTAAAAATTATCGTACTGCATAGTCCTGCTGATAATGTCATCAATGCCATTACGGAAAAGAAAATACTCACCGCCTCATCTGTATGCAAAACTGATTTTACGAAGTTTGGAAATATCGGAAGTATCAAGCTTGCCGCTAATCCGATTAACAGCGCAAGCCATGAAAAAATTCTTCCTTCTTTGCTTTTATGCGGGGTTCTTATTTTTTCCATAACTTAAATATTAGCACTTACGTATATATCTTCCAGCATTATTCACTATAAAATTATTTATCTCAAGTAAAGATAATATTGTGAGGATTTTTTGTGTTTCGAATTTTGATTTATCTTTTATTTTTTCGAGTGATGTTTCGCGATTTATTGTCATGGAAAATAAAATTTCTTTTTCTTCTTCTGAGATATTGTAAGCGATTTTTGGCTTGTTTATGCGTGCCTCCGGCTTTTGTTCAGGTGTTTTTGTATGTTCCGGATTTTTTATTTCCAGTTTTAATTTTGGTTGCAGGCTAAGTTGTTCGATTATTTCTTGTCCTGATGAAACCGGATATGCGCCGGAGCGTTGTAAAAGTTTTAGAGCTCCGATCCCCTGAAATTTATCAACATTTTGTGGCACGACAAATATTTCTCTGTTTTGTTCAAGCGCAAGACGTGCCGTGATCAGAGCGCCTGATTTCTCCGGAGCTTCTACGACTAAAGTCGCTATGGAAAGCCCTGAAATGATCCTGTTTCTTTGAGGAAATGTGTATTTTGATGGACGTGAATTTTCTTCATATTCTGAAACAAGAAGTCCTTTTTCAGAAATTTCCTGCGCTAAATTTTTATTTTCCGGTGGATAAATATCGATGAGTCCACTTGGTAAAACTGCTACAGTTTTTAAATTATTTTTTATCGCGGCTTTGTGTGCAATCGTATCGATGCCTTTTGCAAGCCCGGAAATGATCGTCACTTCGTAATGCGATAATTCTTCTATTATCTTTTCTGCCATCATTCTTCCATACTCCGTGCATCTTCTTGTCCCGACAACTGCGATGCAAGTTCTGTCCAAAATGGTGAGATCCCCTTCATAAAAAAGTTTTTGAGGAGGACCTGAGATTTCCTTTAGCATGGCTGGATAAACTTTGTCCGTGAGGTTTAGTGTTTGCATAAAAAAAAGTTAGAGATAATCTAACCTTAAAGCATTGATATTAAATTTTCTTAAAATCTTTCTAAATTTTTAATGCTGTTCACTGATGATGCTATAGACCTTTGATTGTGATTTTTCCGCCTTCGACAATTTCACCTACCACTTGCATCTTGATGTTATGTCTCGCACAAGCCTCAGTAATGACATCTATATCGTTTGAAACGAGCAACATTCCGACTCCCATATTCCATGTTTTATATGCATCTTCTTTTGGAATACCTCCAATTTCTATCAATTTTAGCATTTGTTCGTGTGGCGTTGGCAAATTATCTAGGTTTGCCCCAAGTCCTGTTTTCTTTAGCACTCTGCCGAAATTTCCTGCTATTCCACCTCCGGTGATATGAGCTATTCCTTTTAATTCCGCTTTTGGTTGTTCTTTGAATCTTCCGTGTAAATCAATTATCAAACTTGTATAAATCACTGATGGAATCAGAACAACTTCTCCCCATGTTCGTGTATTGTCATATTTTTCATGTACCCAATTTGCGCCAAATTTTCCTTTCAAAACATGTCTGACAAGTGAAAGTCCGTTTGCTCTAAAACCGTTACACTGAAGCCCTATAACCTTGTCTCCAGGTTTGATATTTTTACCTGTAATTATTCTATTTTTTTCTACTACTCCGACTGCTGTTGCATTCCAAATGTATCCGTTTAAAATATCGCCAAGTTCTGCAATTTCTCCTCCAGGAACTATTATCTTATGTTCAGTTGCGGCTTTTTTAAGCCCTTCCATCATTGCCGTTATTTTTTTCTCATCAACGCGATTTGCATCAATTGTATTTGAAACTGAAATTGTTTCAGCTCCTACACATGACGCATCATCCGCTACCATAGCCACTAAATCGTATCCAATCGTGTCATATTTCTCCATTGATTCCGCGACTTGCATTTTTGTTCCGATTCCATCGTCGTTTTGTACAAGCAGATAATCGCCCATATCCATCGCTCCTGTGAATCCACCTTCTTCTATAACAGGTTCGCCAATCATGCCTTTCCTTCCAGGAAAAGTCGCTTTCGCCGCTGCGTATGCAATAGCCGAACATTTGTCTCCCAAGTCGATGTCGACTCCAGATTCTTTATAAGTTGCCATAAGTAAATTAGTTATTTGTCGCTGATAATTTTCCCTTCTTTTAATGTGATCACTCTTTTTTTGACGCGATCCACTACGTCTTTATTGTGAGTTGAAAGTAAAATTGTTGTACCTGATTTATTTATTTTTAGCAAAAGTTCTGCAAGTGCGAGTGCATTTTCCGGATCAAGATTTCCTGTCGGCTCGTCGGCGATCAGTAATTGTGGCGCATGTACAAGTGCTCTAGCAATAGCCACTCTTTGTTTTTCTCCTCCGGAAATTTCACGAGGAAAACTATTTCGAAGTTCTTCAAGTCCAGTGAGTTTCAAAACTTCGGTAACTCTTTTTTGTACGAAATCTTTTGGATATCCTGAAACTTCAAGTGCAAATGCGACATTCTCAAAAACTGTTTTTTGTGGAAGCAATTTATAATCCTGAAACACAATTCCTATCTTCCTTCTGTAGGCTTGTAGACGCTCGCCCTTAAGTTTGTGTACTTCCAAATCGTCAACAAAAATATTTCCATTGTTTATTTTTTCCGCACCTATAATTGTATGTATAAGCGTCGTTTTTCCTGCTCCGGAATGTCCAGTGATGCAAACAAATTCGCCTCCTTCCACCTTGAAAGAGATAGAGTCCAAAACTTTCTTATTCCCGAATTTTTTTGTGACGCGGTCTACGAAAATCATGGTTTGATTGTATCAGAATTGGCAAAGAGATAAAAGATTTTTTAATAAATGGTTCAATTATTTGTCATGTCTAACATGTACGACATGACAAAGGCTGAGCTATGCATGATAGCTCAGCCAATTGAACAATATTTCTTAAAAAACTCTTTTATCTCTTTGCCACAACCATTCCAATCTTTGAATAAGGCCAAAAAAAAATATATCCTACCCTTTTGCTAATTCATTAAATTTTTACCATAATCTCTATTTATGAAACCTTTCATGTATTTCTCTGAGCTTTTTGTTGGTGACGTGTGTGTAGACTTGGGTTGTGGTGATTGAGCTGTGGCCGAGCATTTCTTGTACACTGCGGATATCGGCGCCGTTTATTAGTAACTCTGTCGCATAGCTGTGGCGGAAAGTGTGTGGAGTAATCTTCTTTATTAAACCGGCTTTTAGTGCGTATTTTCGAACCATTTTTTCGATACTTACTGCGGTTAATCTGTGTTTTTCTTCTTCCAAAATATCGCTTACCTTGAGGTTATTTACAAATAGTGGTTTGAAATTATCGACTCGTGTTTTCAAATAATTTTCTATCGCAGTTACCGCGTTTTTTGAAAGAAAAACGATTCTCGGTTTCTTGCCTTTTCCACGAACCATGAATTCTCTCCTTTTCAAATCCACTTGATCGCGATTCAGATTTTTCAATTCACTTACACGAAGTCCCGTAGAATAAAGTGTTTCTAAAATTGCAGTATCTCGAATACCCAATGGTTTTGATTTATCAACAGTGTTAAAAACACTTTCAAGTTCTTCACGACTCATGACTTCGACTGTGCGCTGTGGAATTTTTGAAAGCTCGATTTTTTCCGGCGCTAGAGTTTCGATATCTTGTTTTATCAAATATTTCAAAAATGCGCGAAGGGCTATGATATGGTAATTTTGCGTCTTTGATGAAAGTGTATTTCCTTTAGCGTCGGTTAGACGATTCAAATAAAGTCTGTATTTGTTTATGTCTTCAAGTGTGATTTTTTCAGGCTCGATATCTTTGTCCAAAAACTCTATGAATCTTTTCAAATAATGCTGATAGTTCTCCAAAGTTTTCTTGGATTTGTTTTTTGTGATTTCGAGATATTCCAAAAATTTCTGTAAATGCTCGGAGAATTTCATAAAAAAACCTTTAAGGTCATCTTAAAGGTTATCAGAGCGTGGATTAAAAGTCACTAATTACTTATTGAATTGCTTCTTTGATTCCATCCAAATAGTTAGACACAATTTTTTGACCATTTTCATCTTTTTCAAGATCTTTCATCATTTGTGTTCTTACATCTTCGACAACATTCTCAAAATCAGCTTTTTCTTGTTCGTTTAAAATTTCTTTTTGCATTGCCTGTCTTACAAGTTTGTTGGCAAATGCAACAAGATCTCTTCTTCTCAAAATTTCTGTTATCTTTTCCATGTACGGCATGACTTCCTGAGCCACAGGAGAAAGATTTGATTTTGTTTCTTTTGGTTGTATTTCCGGCATATTTTTGTTTTATTTATCGTATTAGTATATCATGTTTATGGCTTAATTTCAAGGATATGGCTTATAAAAATCTTAAAAAGTATGCGATAAAAAAGAGCCTTGGGCGGAAGTTTGAGGAGAAAGATTTGGATGATATGAGAACGCCATTTCAAAAAGATCAAAATCGAATTCTTCACAGCAAAGCTTTTAGGCGTTTAGATGCGAAAACTCAGGTGTTTACCGCCGGCAGCGGAGATCATTATCGGACTAGAATGACACATTCTTTGGAGGTTGCTCAAATCAGCAGAGATTTGGCAAGGAGGCTTGGTCTAAATGAAGATTTGTGTGAAGTTATAGGGCTTGCGCATGATCTTGGTCATCCACCTTTTGGACATGGAGGAGAAGATGCAATTGATGAAATGATGAAAAAATATGGCATGCATTTTGAGCATAATGAACAAAGTCGAAGGATTGTTGAGGAACTTGAAAAAGCATATCCCGATTTTGATGGACTAAATCTAACTTTTGAGGTTTTGGACGGACTTATGAAGCATCAAACTGTTTTCGATCAAAGTGGAAAAGTCTTTGAAACTGCTTCACACCTGGAAGCGCAGATCGTGAATATTGCCGATGAAATTGCTTATACAAATCATGACTTGGATGACGGAATTCGTGGTGGATTTTTAAAAATTTCCGAACTTAAGAAAAAAACTTTATGGAAAATGGCTGAAGTCAATGTTTATAAAAGGTATGGAAAAATTAAAGATAAAGATATTTTTATTTCACGTGTTATAAGTAATATTATTTCGATGATGGTTGAGGATTTGTGTCAGAATACAGAGAAAAATCTTAAATTTGAAAAAATAAAAAATCTCGATGATGTGAAACGTTATAAGAGAATGCTTGTGAAGTTCAGTGATAAAATGCTGGCGCAAATAAAACAACTTAGAAAATATCTGTTCGAAAATTTTTATATGAATTCTAAAATTTCCAAAGAGATTGAAAAAGGGAAAAAAATGATAAAGAAGCTTTTTGCGTTTTATGTTAAAAATCCAAAAAAATTTCCAGGAAAAATTCGCACTATTCGCGGCGAAAAAAATCCCCTAATTATTGCGATAAAGGATTATATTGCCGGAATGACTGAATCATTTCTCCTTACTGCGATTGAAAATATTTCAAAAAAACATTAGACTGCTGCCATATGAACTGTCCAAAATGCCAAAAAGGAGATACGTGTGTACTTGATTCTCGTGAAACTGACGGCCACAAAGCTGTTCGAAGAAGACGAGAATGCGAAAAGTGCCATCATAGATTTACGACTTTTGAAAGAGTTGAAGTGAATAAATTTATAGTTGTGAAAAAAGATGGATCACGTGAATCTTACGATAGAGAGAAGCTTGAAAAAGGTATTTGGAAATCTTGTGAAAAGAGAAAAATCACCGAAGAACAAGTCAGCCAAATGTTAAATAGACTCGAAGAAGAATGGGCAAATCTAGGGAAAGAAGTCGATAGCGGTATTATAGGAGAAGGGATTATGAATGCACTAAAAGAATTGGATGAAGTCGCATATATAAGGTTTGCCTCTGTATATAGGCAGTTTAAGGATATTGATACTTTCAAAAAAGAGCTTCAGAAGCTTTCAAAATAATATTTGTTTTATGCGGAATTTGATAAAAATATCGGCTTTAGTGACTCTGATTTGCTTAACGATCGCACCTGCTTTTGCGAAATCATCTGGTGCAAAGGAAGACGTGTTTGACCCGAATATTTCACCTCTTTCAGCCGGTGACTGGTATCGCCCAACCGTGAATACTACATGGCAATGGCAATTAACAGGTACTATAAATCAGGATTACGATGTTGATGTGTATGATATAGATTTGTTCGATACTTCATCTGAAACTATTTCCGAATTAAAATCTTCAGGCAAGAAGGTGCTTTGTTATTTTTCCGCCGGCTCAAGCGAAAACTGGCGTAGTGATTTCAGTAAATTTAAATCATCATCTCTAGGAAAATCCATGGATGGCTGGAAAGGTGAAAAATGGCTGGATATTCGTACCAAAAATGTTTTAGATGTTATGTTGTCACGGTTGGATCTAGCTGTTTCAAAAGGCTGCGATGGAGTTGAGCCTGACAATGTAGATGGATATTCAAATAAAACCGGATTTAAACTGACAAAGAAAGATCAATTGGCTTTTAATAAACGTATTGCAAATGAAGCACATGCAAGAAATCTAACTGTCGCGCTTAAAAATGCAGTGGAGTTAGCTGACAGATTGGTTGATTATTATGATCTGACTCTGAATGAGGAATGTCATGCTTATAAAGAATGTGACGAGTTATCTGTTTTTACTGAACAAGATAAGCCTATTTTTAATGCAGAATATAAATATACTTCAAAACTTTGTACCTCTGCAATTTCAAGCGATATCAGAACTTTAATTTTGCCTAGAGAACTTGATGATTCCAGTAGAATAAGTTGTGATAAATAGCATTATTTTCCGCTAATCAACCTGTTGCACTTATTCCTTTTTTGTTGTATAATATGTTTAGTTAAAAATAAAAACTAAAATAAAAACAATATGAAAAGGAACAAATTTTTATTTGGAATTGTTACTTCCATATCTATATCTATCATACTTTCCGGGCTTGCGAGTGCGGATACTACTATGATAAAAGCCTCTGTTTTACCTGCACCTGATACTGGTAAAGTTATTGGAGAGCGTGCAAAAGTTTTGGCACCTGTTCCTGCAAAACCTATTGAAAATTGTGCATATGAAACTCCTACAAATCAGGATTTTAATGCTCAAATAATATCTACTCGAAGAAAACTCAAGATAGATACAAATGAAGTTTTCAGAGTTACTGTGTTCGTAAAAAATGCAGGAAATATGCCATGGTTCTCAGGTAAAAGCACTTGTAAAGGACCTCACGTATCGCTTGGAACGGATAAGCCAAGAGACTCAGCAAGTCAATTTTATGCAAAAGAACTTGATGGAGTGGTCGATACAAATTGGGAAAAAAATAATAGAATTGGAATGGATCAATTAAGAGTTGATCCAGGATACACAGCTTCGTTTACATTCTTTTCAAGATCTTCAAAAAAGGCTGATGTTTTTAAAGAAAATTTGACGCCTGTCGTAGAAGGTATTAAGTGGATGGATGAAGCTAAAGTGTCATTTGATTTGATGGTCGGAGATACTGGATCTCTTCCTGGAGATGTAAGACTACGAATGTTTTATGCAAATCAAAGTGGTTCTGTAATGGATATTCCTGTTGATGGAGAAAAAAGCATAAATATCTCTCTCGATAATCAAAAAATGATTGTAAAGCTGGGTGATTATGTAGTGCGTGAATTTACTATTAGCAGTGGTGCGTCTTCTACCCCTACTCCTAGAGGAGATTTTCATATCATTCTGAAACAAGAAACTAGAGTTGGAGGAAAGGAACCTCATTACATAATGCCAAATTTTATGATGTTTGATGAAAGAGGTTATGGTCTTCATGCTCTTCCAAGTCTACGTGGCAGGGGTGATTCTTTCTGGACTGAAGCGAGAGAACATATTGGAATTCCGGTAAGTCATGGATGCGTAAGAATGCTTCCTGAAGAATCTCAGTTCTTATTTGATTTTGCTGACGTAGGGACTCCGGTGCATATTCAAAGATAACTTTTGAGTGCATGATGAATTGTGTAAAGTAGAATAGAGTGATAGAATGAGCCTTAGATGATTAAGAAAATCTTTAAATTGTTGTCAATTGCTCTTGTTCTATGTGTTTTGATTGCATACTCGGCAAAAGGATCTGATTTTTCCACCCTTAAGTTGTCGGCCGTGATTGCCTCTAATGACACCGTTGAAGTCGGGAAAAATATAATTTTCAACGTGTCATCTCCACAACTCGTATATCCTGATGAGCCCGTTGTATATTCGTGGGATTTTGGAGATAAATCGAGATCTTCAAAAGGTCAGGAAGTTATTCATAGTTTTGAGAATACAGGACTTTATCATGTAGTTTTAACTATGAAACAAAAAGATGAAGAGGTAGTTGTCGATCGTGATGTTTTTGTTTACCAAAAATTGATGGTTTTATTGACTGATGTTTCCGATCAAAAAGAAACTATTCAAGAGTTGACGACCGAGGCTATTGATAAGGGAATTTATATAAAACTCATTGATAGTTATGACAGTACAACAGCATTCGTTTCCGAGGAATCACTATCTAAAAAAATAGTTGAAGAAAAAAACATACTTGGTAGTGCAGAAAGCATAATTATGTGGACTACTCGCGGTAGCGGCATTAATTCTCTTACTCGATTAGTGCAAGAGCGCCCTGAAATAAAAGAAATTTTAAATGATAAAACTCTTATTGTGATTAGTGATGAAAATCTGGGTACTCTTGGCAGGATTATGCAGAGTAATTTCAACATAATTAGTCCTAAACAAATATTACTTGTCAGGCAATATCAATTGCGAAATTTGATCGCCGCTGATTCTGTGGAAGATTTTATAAAGTCTTTGATAAAAGGTAAAGCTCAGTATAGCATTATTAACCTAGAATCAAGTCATGTCGGACTATGGAATGCAATTTCTTATTTGGTAAATTATGCGATAACTAAAGGCATCCCCTCTAATACAATTGTGTTGCTGTTAATGTTGCCTCTCATCGTAACCATAATTACATTTATTAAACAGATTATTGGATTTGGCACTCTTGGTTTGTATTCCACTTCTATAATTACGCTTGCTTTTCTTGCGCTTGGACTTCAGGCTGGCTTGGCCATTATAGTAGTAATTATTATTACAGGTTCCGTCTTTAGGAAAATTCTTGATCGTTTTCGTATGCTACATTACCCACGTATGGCGATCATTTTATGTTTTTCTACGCTTGTGATTTTGGGCCTACTTGCTTTTGGTGCGTGGCTGGATGTCAACCAAATTGCTTCGATTGCAGTCTTTCCTATTCTTGTAATGACAACAATGGCGGAAAAATTTGTTAATGCTCTCAGTAATAATGGATATAAGGTTGCCCCAATTCTTATGGTTGAGACAATGACTGTTTCTTTGATATGTTACGAATTGGTTGAATGGCAATATATGCAAACCCTGATGTTGGCATATCCTGAGCTTATCCTTGTTTTGCTTTTAATTAATGTTTTAATGAGTCGTTGGACAGGGTTGCGATTAACTGAAATATTCCGTTTCCGTGAAGTTATGAAGCATGCTCAAGAAGAATAGTAATAAACAACATATCATGTGGTTTTTTCATAATCCAGGTATTCTAGGCATCAATGCACGTAATCTGCTTTATATTAAGGCTTATAATCCCAAAAAGGCTGTTTTAATGGCCGACAGCAAATTAAAAACTAAGCATTTCCTTGCTGCTCGCAATATCCCTACAGCAAAGCTATACGGCACTATTTCCAGAAAAAAAGAATTGACTACTTTTAAGTGGGATACTATCCCATCAGCATTTGTTGTTAAACCAAATTCCGGCTATGGAGGAGAGGGAATTATAGTTATCAAGGAACGTAAAGGGAAAGATTTTGTTAAATCCAATGGAGAAATTATTTTTTTGAAAGAGCTAAAGGATCATGTAGAAAACATATTAGATGGTCGTTATTCAATTAATGACATGCCTGATATTGCACTTTTTGAACAAGTTCTTATCGCTCCCGAACCTTTTGCTTCAATTGCCTATCGTGGATTACCCGATATTCGTGTTATTGTTCACAATCTAATACCTGTTATGGCGATGTTGCGCTTACCAACTCGGGACTCCGATGGTAAAGCGAATATTCATATGGGCGGGATTGCCGCAGGTATTGACATGGCTAAAGGTGAAATAACATATATAACACAATATGGTAAACAGATTTCAAGTGTGCCTGGATATGGAGATATTTCCGGATTAAAAATACCTTATTGGGAAGAAATTTTACTAATCGCCTCCAGAGTTCAACAAATAAGCAATCTTGGATTTGCTGCTGTTGATATCAGTTTGGACAAAACTACAGGTCCGGTTCTTTTGGAAATAAATGCGCGTGCTGGTCTTGCTGTGCAGATTGCGAATATGGCTCCTCTGCGTAAACGGCTCGAACGTATCGAAGGGATAAAAGTACAAACTCCTGAAAAAGGAGTAAGGATCGCATTGGATATTTTTGGTCAGCGTGTTGAGAGGCCCGTTTCTCAGAAAGTTACTCCTGTTATCGGCTTAATTGATGTGATCGAAATTATTGGTGAAAATGGCAATCAACGTGTAAATGTATGTGTTGATCTTTCTTTAGAAAAAACGATAGTGGATAGACGTTTGGCTCAAGCTCTTGGTATTGATAAAAATTCTAAGTGTAAACTTAATTTTGATACATATCGCATAATTACGCTTGTAGATATTGCAGATCTTGAAAAAAATGTGCCTGTACGTATTGGCACGCGTGATTTGAAAAATATATTAATTGATCCAAATAAAAAAACTATACTAACAACCCCGGAAATTCCGACAACACCTGTTTTTATAGAGAAATCATTAAAACATCCTGATGAGCTTGCAACAGAGTCTCAACTAATGGATATCGACCAGCAAATACATTTGCTACATTATTTAAGACCATTAAATTTAGAATCTGAAGAAGCACGGATACTTGAAAATTTGAAATATAATCCTCAATTTATTTATAAGCCACTTGATTTTGATCCTGATAAATTCCTTTACTGCATAGATAGTATGGTATTCTCAGATTCTCCAATAGGTATACTTTGGAAAAGAAAAGCTAATGAAATAAGGCTTAAAATAAATTTACTGAAAGCCATAGGAACAGAACAATTTACTGAAAAATCTATAGCACTTTATGGAGCTCCCGATTCTATACTTCTAGAGGAAGCTAACAAAATGATTAGTGATATGCCAAAAATTTTTCCGAAGGAAGGTTCCATGATGGACTCACGTCAGGCAAAAATAAAATTTGAAGAAGTTCTAAATAAATATGGCTTACATGAATGGAGTGTTGTTATTCGAAAAGATTTAGTTTCCGATGTAATTACAGGAAAAGAAAAAAATATATTGATTAGAGAAAATGCAACTTTTTCTGCACAGAGGCTTAAAGGCACGATAGCACATGAAATTGAAACCCATGTTTTGACTGCAGTAAATGGAAAAATACAACCCTATAAAATTTTTCAAAGAGGATTAGCTGACTATTTATTTACTCAAGAAGGGCTTGCTGTTTACAATCAAAATCAAGTCCAGAGTCAGCCAATTTATAAAACATATTGGCCGGCATCTTCTATTGTAGGCGTTGATCAGGCCCTAAAGGGAAGTTTTGTTAAAACTGTAAATGCACTCCTTGATCTTGGTTTTGATACTGCCAGAGCTCATCGTGTTGCTCTAAAAACCAAACGTGGTCTTGCCGATACATCGGCACTTGGAGGATTTACTCGTGAATTAGTTTATTTTAATGGGAATAAAATGATTTTATCATTCCTTAAAAAAGGTGGTAATTTGAAGGACCTGTATTATGGCAAAATCAATATTGATGATCTGAGTATTATTAAACAGATTCCTGGATTGAAACAACCTTATATATTGCCATTTTATTTGCGATGAATTTTATTTGAGATATAATCGAGCTCCATTATAAAAATACATGAGTTCTATTTTTGATAACTTGAATGATAGACAGATTGAGGCGGTTACACATTTTGAAGGTCCTCTTTTGGTGATAGCCGGTGCCGGTAGCGGAAAAACCAAGGCTTTAACAAATAGAATCGCTTACTTGATTATGGAAAAAGGAATCAATCCATGGAATATTTTGGCAGTAACTTTTACGAATAAGGCAGCAAAAGAAATGAAAGGACGCGTACTTAAACTACTTGGCAAAAATGAGACTCCTTCTACGTCCGGTGGTTTTTATGAGGACAATACTATCCCTACAGTTGGAACTTTCCACTCGATTTGCGTAAGAATTCTTAGAAAATATATTCATCTTTTGGGATATGAAAATTCTTTTGCAATTTATGATGACACAGATCAACAAATTTTGATGAAACATATTCTTGAAGAGATGATGCTTGATCCTAAAAAAATGGTTCCAAGGGCTATTTTGGGAAGTATTTCGAATGCGAAAAATCAACTGCTAGGGCCTAAAGAATTTGCATCATATGCACATGATTTTTTCTCCGAGAAAGTTGCGGAAATTTATCCGAGGTATCAAAAAGCTTTAATAAAAGCCAATGCTCTGGATTTTGATGACATAATCATGCAGACTGTTGAACTTTTTCAAACGCATCCCGAAGTTCTTGAAGTGTATAGAGAAAAATTTAAATTTATTTCCGTTGATGAGTATCAGGATACAAATAGAGCGCAGTATCTTCTTGTTAAGATGCTTGCTGAAAAATATAGAAATTTGTGTGTTATCGGAGATGCTGATCAGAGTATTTATAGCTGGCGTGGAGCGACAATTCAGAATATTTTGGATTTTGAAAAAGATTATCCAGATACAAAAGTTGTTACTCTTGAGCAAAACTACAGATCCACCCAAATAATTCTTGATGCTTCAAATCAGATCATCAAAAAAAACGAAAGAAGAAAACCAAAAGATCTTTGGACTTCAAGAGGTGGTGGAGAAAAAATCAAAGAATTTATTGCAGACAATGAAAGGCATGAGGCAGAGATAATTTCGAAAGAGATTTCTGAATTACTTATCGGAAGTGAATATCCCGTTTATCATGATTTTGTTGTTTTGTACCGCACAAATGCTCAATCCCGTGTACTTGAAGAGGTTTTTATAAGACATGGAATTCCTTACAAAATAGTTGGTGGAATAAAGTTTTATTCCAGAAAAGAGGTGAAGGATATTATCGCTTATTTACGTGTGATTCAGAATCCAAGCGATAATGTAAGTTTGCTTAGAATTTTGAATACTCCAGCAAGAAAAATCGGACCAAAGACTATTGAATCAATAAGAGATTTTTCTATTGTTCATGATATTTCTTTTTTCAATGCAATGCTTTTGTGTGACCAAATAGAGGATATTTCTGATAGTAAAAGTGAATATATAGAAAATTTTGTAAAACTTATAACAGACTTACGTGACCTAAATTCTCAAAGCAATGCATCCGCTATGGTGCGTCATGTTCTTGATAAGACAGGATATAAAAAAATGATTGACGACGGAACTATAGAAGGAGAAAGCAGGCTTGAAAATATCGCCGAGCTTATTTCTGTTTCTCATAAATATGACAATATAGATGCAGGTACTTCTTTGAGTATTTTCCTTGAAGAAATAAGTCTTATTTCAGATTTGGATACAGTAAATGAAACTGACAATGCAGTTACGTTCATGACAGTGCACAGCGCTAAGGGACTTGAATTTCCTTATGTTTTCATCGCCGGACTTGAGGAAGGAATTTTCCCACACAACAGAAGTTTGATGGATAGAGAACAGCTGGAAGAAGAACGTAGACTTATGTACGTGGCTATGACTAGAGCAAAAGACAGACTTTATCTTCTTCATGCGCGCGAAAGAATGCTTTATGGAGAATCTAAAGCAAATATTCCTTCTCAATTTTTGGAGGATATCGATGCAAATCTTGTAGACAGAAATTATGGACAAAATTCTTCCAGAAAACATTTCTCTATTTCTGAAATCGAAAGAAGGCCTGTACCTGTTGAGCTTGATGTTGGTGTTGATATAGAGCTGTCATCCGGTGATAGAGTTGCTCATTTAGTTTTCGGCAGTGGAATTGTCGTGAATGTAACCGGAGGAGTTGCAACTGTTGCATTTGAAGATCCCAAAATAGGTGTCAAAAAACTTGCTATAAGCGTTGCGCCGCTACGAAAAATAAGTTAAAATTGGCCCATGTATGAAATGGAAAATACAGGATCTGGTAAGAAAATTTTTATAGGATCGGTTATTGCCGTTTTTTCTTTTTTGGTTGGATGGCAGGCTAGTAGTTTTGGCCTTCTTGGTGATGTTTTTGGCACTACTAAAACCAGCGATTCTGTTGAGGAATCCCAGAAAAAAACAGATGTTCATGATGAAAACTTGAATCTTTTTTGGAGCATTTGGGACAAACTTGATAAGGAATATGTAGATAAAGATAAAGTTGCTTCCGAAGATAAAATCTATGGAGCAATCAAAGGGCTCGTTGCTTCTTTTGACGATCCTTATACTGTTTTCATGACTCCAAAAGAGAGTAAGGAGTTTAGTGAAAATATAGATGGAAAGCTTGAAGGAATTGGAGCAGAGCTTACTGTTGAGGATAAACTTCTAAAGATTGTAACTCCGATGAAGGGCAGCCCTTCAGAAAAAGCCGGATTACTTCCCGGAGATATAATTTATAAGATAGATGGAAAACCGGCAAATAACATGTCTCTTTTTGACGCAATAATGGCCATCCGTGGTAAAAAAGGAACAGGTGTTACGCTTACAATAGGGAGAAAAAATCTTGATAAACCTTTTGATGTTTCTATTATTCGTGACAGCATTGAAATTGATAGTGTTACTATGGAAAGAACAAAAAGCGGCATCGTTTATTTGAGCGTTAACCAGTTTAATGGAAAAACAAATGAGCAATTTGGTAAAGCTGTTTCAGAAATGATTTTAAACGAGCCAAAGGGCCTTGTGATTGATTTGAGATATAACGGTGGTGGATATCTGGATAGTGCTGTTGAACTTTTGTCTTATCTATTACCTACTGATACGAATGCAGTTGAGATCCGACAACGTGGAAAAGAAAACGACATGATGAAAACGAATGGAAATCCTAAGATCACAAAAGTTCCTCTTGTCGTTTTGGTGAATGAAGGAAGTGCTTCAGCGTCAGAGATTCTTGCCGGTGCTATACAAGATCTTAAGCGTGGAATTATTATGGGAACCAAGACTTACGGAAAAGGATCTGTGCAGGAAGTCGATAGTTTTCCGGATGGATCAAGCATAAGGCTTACTATCGCGAAATGGTTTACTCCTAATGGACGAACTGTAAATCATGTAGGACTTACTCCTGACATTGTTGTTGAACTAAAAGATGAAGACTTGAAAAATAAAAAAGATACACAGAAAGAAGCTGCTATCAAATATCTTGAGGAGCTACATTAACATCTTCCGGTAAAATTTTATTCTGTATCTTTCGTCTCATCGAAAGTATTATTCCAGATGCTATTAATGCGTAAATTCCGCTCAAGATAAAAGGCAGGTTTTCTTTTATTTGAAAAACATATCCGGCTATTATAGGTCCTACAATTGTGCTTAAAGACATTACTCCAGCAAGTATTCCCATGACCTCACCTCTTTCATTTGCTTCTGCTGAGCCGGCTATTTGACTGTTTAACGTAACCCTCAAAACAGACTGGCTGAAAGTGATTATGACCATTCCAAATAAAAATATTGGTAAAATTTCTATTCCCATCAAAAAATAACCTATACCAAATATTGGCATTAGCCAAAGTGTTAGATTTGATTCCTTGAATTTCTTTAGCCAAAAGTGTTTTAATGCAACCCCCTGATTTATCGCAATTACCACTCCTATAAAAGTCATATATATTCCGGAAGCGAATGCTCCATACCCGAAGGCTTTCGACAAAAACAACGCAAAAACAGAGTGCATTCCAACGGCTGCCATGCCAAAGAAAAACCATATTACGTATGCCGGCAAAAGTTCTTTGTTTTTAGCAGCTTTTAATAAAGGTGTGATTGGATTTAGTGAAAGTTTTTTTGTTTTATCTATGTTTGCATTTGTTTCAGGTAAGAAGAAAAACACAAGTATTGAATTGATCAACGCCAAAACTCCAACCACCCAAAATGGAAATGCGTGTGACACAGAACTCAATACTCCCCCTATCATTGGCCCAACAATAAAACCTATCCCAAAAATGCCTCCTATAAGCCCTAAATTCTCTGTGCGTTCTTTGTCGTTTCTGGAAATATCTGTAAGATAACTTTGAGCAATAGGCAAATTTCCAGCCGCCATTCCATCGATAATTCTACCCAAAAACAGTACCCATATTTGATTTGCCATGGCAAAAACTATCCACCCTATCGATGTTGATAATATACTAATTACAAGTACCGGCCTTCTTCCGATTTTGTCAGACAATGCACCTAAAAAGGGGGCACTTATAAATGAAAAAAATGAAAATACTGCGAAGAGTAGAGTTATAACAAATGGCTTTGCTCCAAATGATTCCACATAAAATGGAAGGACTGGAATGACGATTCCAATTCCTATCACGTCAACCAAGACTGTTAATGCGATTAATATTTTTTCTTTTTTCATATAAATTTATTTACCCTAATGATTTTCTAATTTCCGCAGCACGCAGAGCATCTTCCGAGAAATCTTCGTTAGTCATCAATTGCTGATAAATATTTGAAGTAAGATTTCTGTGAATGATGTGGCTTGTTTTTTCCTGTCCTATTTCGACCCCTATTATTTTTTCTATATTATCAATTTCGTTCCTGACTTCCTTCCATATATCATTTTTTTTGCATAAAAGATCCAAATTTTCTTTATTCAAATAATGTCCGGCATGTCTAAAATCCTCTATCAAATACGGACATAAATGTTTTATTAAATCCAACATACCTTTTTTCTTCGCATATAGAAGCGCTCTTCCCTGCCCTATAAGTTCCGGAGGAACACCAAGTGAATATAATGCTCCTGTGAAAATAATTGCGCGTGGAAGTTTTATTTTACCTTCTCCACGAGAATATCCAAAAAGACCTACGTGTTGCATACGTTCTCTGTTTTGTGGCAATTTTTTACCTATGTGGTTTATCATTTCCGCTGAAGGCTCTATAACAGATTTGAAATATTTTGAAACATAGTTATTAAAATCATTTAATTGCTCTTGTTCTTCTTTACTTATTTTTATGTATTTCATTCTGTTTTCAGGAATTTTTTCATTCAATCTCTTTATCGCTTTCTTGACCTCCTTAAGCGGATAATCGTATCTAAATGCACTTTGAAGAGTGAGTGTTGCAACTCCTTTGTATTCTTCCAAAACCGCATCTATATTTTCCGGATTTATTCCTCCTCTAAAAGGTAATGCGCCGCCTCCAACCCATGGATACATCTTAATATCTTCCTCTTCTCCAAATTCATGATATAGACTTATTGTTTGTTTTGAAAAAAGTTTCGCAGGCAAAAAACCGCTATTCATAGCTGTATCGCTTCGTGCCGAAAAAGTTCGCATATACTTCGGCTTAAAATGATATTCTTTTTTTAAAAAATCTATATATTCTTTTAAAATAGATTTTATTTTTGGTAGAGTTTCGAATTTTTCGAAAAGTGGAATAACATCTATTTTTTTTAAATCGGATTTCATTTCAAAAATTTCTTTCGTGGCTTTTGATATTTTTGAAAATGTTTTCTGCAAATAAATCAGCTGATCTGCACTTGTTGTCATTGGAAGAATCACTTCAAAAAGCGGCGGCGTGTGCATATTATATGTTTTTGCCGCATTCTCCGCTGTTATCATATTCATGAAAGCACGAGGAAGCTTATGGCTTGGTTCAAGCCAAATATTCGGCACCCTAAAAGTCAAAAATATATCTCTTCCGATTTGTTTTTTTGAAAAAAAACTGTGATATTTATTGAAAAGCCTGTCTATCACCGCCTCATCTACAAATTTCCCTTCCCAGTCCCACATGTATTCTTCTGCATGCAGTTCTGAAAAAGCCCGCACGCATTCTTCTATTTCATCATTGACTGAAATAAATCTTTTTCCGGTGAAATATGCGGCGCAAGCATTGTCTGGATGCTGTGTCGCCATTGTTGCGGGGATTTTTCTCATATGGGTGAGCGTGTAAATGTTAGGGAGGGATTTACCCCTTCGCTTTGGCTTTGGGGTATAAACTTCTCATCCCTCGCTCTAACTAACATTTTTTTAACATCTCTACCTCTGGCAGAGCTGTTAAAAAAATGGCGGAGAGGGAGGGATTCGAACCCTCGCGGGAACTTACGTCCCCCTACAGGTTTAGCAAACCCGCCTCTTCAGCCTCTTGAGTACCTCTCCATTGGGTTTTGCTAGTCAAAAAGCTACATCACTATATGGAAAACATCCCAGGAAGTCTAGGTGATTTTCTTGTTTTTTTGATTAATCGAAGTTATAAATGTAGCTGCAATTTAACAAAAAATTTATGAAGAATATAAGATTTTTAGTTTTAGGGGTGATTTTTGTCTCATTTATATTTGCAGGATGCTCAACATCTGGGAGCAAAGTGAAGCTTGTTCTTGATAATGTTGCCTGGAGGGGTGATAAATTCTTGGATTTTTATCTTTATCTTGATCGTCCTGACATTAGCGTAAGTGAGCCTATGAATGAAGGCGGTGATGTATATTCTTCCGACTTACCAAAGTCTATTAATCCTAAATTTATGTATGTCAGTGAAGTGAAAGATGAAAACAAAGATAGTGGAAATATGTGTGACAGACCAAGATTTCCTCATAAATGTAGTGTACAATTAACTCCAAGTGAGGCTGGGAATACTTCTAATGATTTTCGTATAAAAATTACTTTTGAAGATGGAACTTATGTTACTGATGAAGTTACTGTTCCTATGCCTAAAAAGCTTGAGCTTCCAGCGATATCCGAGCCAAGCACTTTGCCAAAACAAGATGAAACTTTTCATGTAAAATTCAAGGATGTTGGTGCAGATACATATAATGTTGAAGTAAACATGTGTAAAAACAATGTCAAAAGTGGCATAAATCCATGCCTTGACGGAGTATCTTACACTTTACAAAGAAAAGACGGCAAACTTGCATTTGCAGAGCCTGACGTCTCGTCAAAACCTGTAGTAGTTGAAAAAGATGGATTTATTGAAGTTACAAGTTCTCTAAAACTTAAATTTACTGCAAGTGTTGAATACTATGTTACTGCTGCAAAAACCGCTCTTTCCGGTGGAGTAAGGAGCTTTACAGATATCACCGATTCAAAAAGCTTCCAAGCAGAGAAAACAGTAGAGAAGGCGCCGGCTAAAAAGCCTGCTAAAAAATAAATGATTATTTATTATCGATTCCGACGGCCTGCGAGATATTCTCAAGGCCGTCTTTTTTTAATAGTTTTACAAGTCCTTGATTGATTTCTCCTACAAGTTGTGGGCCCTCAAAAATCATGCCTGTAATAATCTGTAAAAGTGATGCGCCAAGTCGTATTTTTTTGTATGCATCTTCTGCGCTAAATATTCCTCCAACCCCTATTATTATCGCTTTCCCTTCAGTTTTTTTGTAGATATATTTTATCGTTTCGTTTGATAAGTCTTCGACTGGTTTTCCGCTTATCCCTCCGAATCCTACTATGTTTTTTTCGTATACTTTTGCCATCATTTTCTTGTTTGCTCTGTCTTTTGTCAGGTTAGTACAAATAAATCCGTCTATTTTATATTTCGCAGAAATTTTTATTATATCGTCGATTTCGGATCGTTTTAAATCAGGTGGCATTTTTATAAAAATCGGTTTTTTATTTCTGTTTTTTGTGATTTCTTTGAGTAACTTATCAAGAGACTCTTTATCAGTAAATGGCTGTCCTCCATGTGCATTTGGACATGAAATATTTACTGTCATATATGATGCTATATCTTTTGTAAGATTAAATCCCTTAAGATAATCTTTGATACCTTCCTCCGAAATTACTGTGCGTTCACAATTTGTTTTTGCGACACTTATTCCTATAGGGAAATTAAATTTTCCTTTTTTTATTCTGTTTGAAATTTCATCTGCACCTTTATTGTTTAGTCCGTAATATACCACCAATCCTTGTGATTTTTTAAGCCTCCATAATCGTGGTTTTGGATTTCCTTCAGACCTTTCGCCTGTTATTGATCCTCCTTCTTCGTATCCGAATCCCACTTCCGGAAGGATTTTATAAAGCTCTATGTTTTTATCAAAACCAGCGGCAAGTCCGATTGGATTTTCAAATTTTATTCCAAGAATTTTTTGTAAAAGCATCTCGTTTTTGTAGTAAAAAATCGCGCGTGTAAAAAATCTTGTGACAATATTACTTCCCAAAAATCTGCCGATTTTGTTAAAAAAATCATGTGTGTTTTCCGGATCGAATAAAAATATTATGGGTTTTAGAATGTTTTTGTATAAAAATTTCATCACTATGTTTTTAAGAGCGATAAATTGCTCTGCGAGATTTAGCCCTATTCCAAGCCATAATACCGCCACTAAAATTCCTCCGATTACGTCCGATGGATAATGTACATGAAGATAAAGCCTGCTAAATCCAATGATGGAAGATACCGTCAGACAACTTATAAAAAATAGAAACTTTAAAAATTTATTTTTTATTTTATCTTTTAATGTGAAAAATAAAAGCATGAAAAAAATAAATGACATTGTGGTGTGTCCGCTTGGAAAACTTGGATCATCTTCAAATATCACCATTCTTGCAGGACGTGCACGTAAAACCGTATATTTGAGTATGAATTCTGTTAAAAATCCTCCGAATGCTGTAAAAGCAACTGTATAAAATTTTTGGATTTCCTTTTTTGCCAAAAAAAATGTCAAAAGAAGAATTGTGAAAACCAATATCGCTGCTACGCTTCCGAAATTCGTAATTATTTTAAAGACTTTTACAAAAAATTCAGTTTGAAGCGGTTCAATTTTTGCAAGAATTGATTTGTCTAGATTTATTATGCTTTGGAAAATCATTTGAATCTTACTTTGCGTCTAAATACTTGATAGAGATATAGCCGTCCTTGTCTAATTTACACTGTCCTGCCGGCAATTTAAAGTCCTTATATACCGATGTATACGTGCTTAATTTGTATGGTGTTTTGATCCAAACGAAATCACCTTCTCTTTTTTCTATATGTGCATCTACACCGATTTCTACTTTCCCGATTTGTGTATCTATGATGTATGCAGGATTTATCCTACCGGTTGCATTTCCTCCTCTGAAATATTTTTTGATCTCTATTCCTTTTTGGATGGATGTTCTGAAATGTTTGATTCCATTAAGCGGATCGCAGTGATACAAGCAGTAAATTTCCACTCCTAAAAGATGCAATTTTCTAAATAAATCCATCAAAATCTCAGGATCGTCGTTGATTCCTTTCAGTAAAACTGTCTGATTGTAAACTTGTATTGGTGAGGCTGTCAGCTTTGTTACTGCTGCAATTGATTGTTTGGTAATTTCGTCACTATGATTGAAGTGTACAGCAATTTCGATTGGTTTCATTTTCTCGAAATCATGATATTTCAGAAGCATATTTACGAGATCATCATCGATTCTTTCCGGATCAAACATAGGAGAACGTGTCCCGATTCTTATATCTTGGACATGATCAATTTTTCTGAGATTTTTGATTATATATTCCAGTCGTTTTAAGTCCATTAATGGATCTCCGCCTGTTATTAAAACTCCTTTCAATCTTTCATCATTTTTTATGTATTCGATAGCCCTATCTATATTTATATAATTCATTGGCATTGCAACCGTTTCCAGATAAAATTTCCTGAAACAAAAACGGCAATATGCGGGACATTGGCTGGAAGGCATGATTATACATCTATCTATATACATTCTTTCGAGCCCCGGAATTCCTGTTTTCATTACGCCGGAAAATGGTTTTTTTAAGCCATCTTCCTTGAGTTCATTTATGTTTGGAAGAAATTGTGCCGCTACTGCAGGCGATGATTTTGATAATTCTAAAAGATAGTCCGTCAATCTGACGGGCATTGTTTCAAGTATTTTTGTAATACTTTCCCTTTCGTTCTTTGGAAATTTTTTACCTGTCAATTTCTCCAGCTCTTCTATGGTTTTGATTTGGCGGATTGACATGATTTTATAATGGCGGAGAGAGAGGGATTTACCCCTTCGCTGCGCTGCGGGGCATAAACTTCTCATCCCTCACTTATAATGGCGGTGTGTATTGGACGAAGTTCGAATGTATTTCGGACA
>CALREX010000003.1 GCA_943356465.1 Candidatus Peribacteria bacterium | reverse complement strand
CTTTATGTCACTGCAAAAAAAGCGGCTTTTGATGTGGCTGTTAATGACAAAAAAACCGATGTTCAGGTTTTTAATCATGTCGTTGATATTTCCGGTCCTGCAGTGGATCAGGCTGTGAGTGGCCAAAAAGTCACGATGGACAGTGATAAAAATGTCAGTGTTGGTAATTTGAGTAGTATAGAAAAGAGTGATGATTGGGTAAAAACAAATCTTAGTGATGATAAAAAATATGTTGCTGATACGGAACAAAGGCTTCTTGCAGCTAAAATTAAGAGTGTTGGAATAACTCCAAATAATGTTTCTTTTGAAAAATCTCTTCAGGAAAATGCAGTTTTGTTTTTGACTTTTGATGATGTAAAACAGAAAAAAATAGAACTGGATCTTTCAGAAAAGAATTTTGTTACAGCGCAGTTGGTGCTTTCTTCAGCTACAGCATCTGATGATGAAAAGAAAAAGGCTAAGGATGCTATAGATAAATTTTCTTTAGATGTGAAGAATTTTTATGCGTTTGTTAAAGATGTTTCGAGTACAGATACAAAATATGGCGATGAACTTAATAAATATGTTCAAGATAAAATTTTGGCACAGAAAAAGAGCTTAAGTCTTGTGCTGCCTGATTCTCCTTTATACGCCGCAAAAGTCAGTCTTGATGACCTTGAAACTTCCGGAGATTTGAAGCCTGAAGACCTTGTTGCTATAAAGATGGACAATGCTTTAGGCAAGCTTTCTGATGCTCAAGATGTTGTTACTGAAAAAGGAAAAGGGGAGGCTTTTGACAAAGCTTTCGAGGGGTATAAGACTGATGTGAAAGATGTTATAAATGTTATTCAGGATATGCCTGCGGATCAAGGAGTTAAGGATAAACTTGCTGAAAAAGTAATCAATGATATTGATGTTGCGAAGATTGTCACAAAAAATGATAATGGAATTAATGAGCTTAAGACTGCGGCATTGGATGTACAGGGTGTTATGAAAGAAGAGAAAAAAGATATAGCAAAAGATAATAATGGAATTTCTACAAAAGACACTGGTTCTACTGATGTATTTGCTACTTCAGCTGTTGGTTCTATTAAAACTGACGAACAGAAAAATTCCGATGAATATGGCGTGAAAATGGATGGGGATAAGGTTTTGCCTCCGCTTATGGGTAAATAATTCTAATTATTAAAATAGGGTAGCTTGTGACAGAACATTTCTTCGAGCGCTTTGCGTTTATTTTTGTATTAAGTGTTTTCTCTGAAATATTACTTCGAGCTTGGGTGCTTGTTCTGTTTATTTTTAATGTTTTTAGCAATAGAACGCAAAGCGCTCTCAGTAATATTTTAGAGAAAACTTTCATGCACAAAAGAAGTACCCAAGCTCGAAGAAATGTTCTGTCGCAAGCTCTCTATTTCAATGTGGATAGGGCCAAGATTGTTCCTGTTGCTGTCATGATTCCGCCGATTATCCAAAAGCGCATAACGACTGTGAATTCGGCCCATCCGCTTTGTTCGAAATGGTGATGAATCGGTGCGATTTTGAAAACTTTTCTTTTGAAGAATTTTTTTGAAAAAAGTTGAATGATGACCGAAAGAGTTTCAATGACATAAATGAATCCGATGATTGGAAGTATTAAAACCTGATCTGTAAGCATTGCAATTACTCCAAGTGTTGCGCCGAGTGCGAGAGAGCCTGTGTCTCCCATATAAAATTTTGCAGGAGGAACGTTGAACCATAAAAATGCTGAAATTGCTCCGCTGATTACTCCGCAAAGTGCTGCCAAAATAAACATTCCTTTTACAAATGCGATTATTCCGAATGCACCGAATGACATTATTAGTAAGCCACTTGCGAGTCCGTCCAAGCCATCTGTAAAGTTTACGGAATTTGCTGTGGCGTTGATTATAAAAATGAAAAGTGGAATATACCACCATCCTAATTCGATTGGTTCGATGCCTGAAATTGGTACTGAGATATTTGTAAATCCGAGTTTTGAATAAAACCACCATCCTCCAATTGCACTAAAAACCACAAGCCAAAAAGTTTTTAATTTTACTGAAATTCCTTTTGTTGTACCTAATCCCTTCACGTTTAGATAATCGTCAATTGCACCTAGTACTCCGCATGTTATCATGGTGAAAAGTGGTATCCATGTTTCTTTTCTGTTTAAAAGTGAGTGGTCAAATATTCCAAATCCTGATGCAATTCTTGAGATTAATGTAACTACTAAAACTGTTCCCCAAATTAAAAGTCCTCCCATTGTCGGAGTGCCTGATTTTTTTGCATGTAGGGCATTGAATAGCTCTGCTTTTTCTCCTGAAGTGGCGATTTCTCTGATTTGTTTGCCGATTTTAAATTTTATCAAAAGTCTTGTAAACCATGGTGCAAGAATAAATGCTATGAGAAATCCTGTTATGCTTGAACCAAATATAAGAGAAAGTTTTTCAAAATTTTGAGATAAAAACATATGATTTATAATTATTTTTTACCAGTTAAATGCCCTAAAGACCCAATCTATAAGCACTTTTGCTTCTGTGAATCTATCCGGGCTGTGTAATAATACTGTTGTTATTTCGTGTCCTTCATCGTTTTCCGCTATAGTTACTAAACATTGTCCTGCGGCGTCTGTCGTGCCTGTTTTAAGTCCTTTGACGTTTAAATATCCTCCTAGAAGTTCATTTGTTGTTTTGATTTTGTGTGTGACTGATCCGTCTAATGACAATACTTCTATGTCTTTTAATTCTGCGGCGTGTTTGATAAATTTATTTTTGTATACTTGTTGTGCAAGGACAGAAAGATCTTTTGCAGACGAATAATTATCTACGTCACCGAGTCCGTTTGGAGTTGAAAAATGTGTGTTTGTTAGCTCTAAATTTTTTGCTTTTTTATTCATTTTATCAACAAATGCTGAAGTTGAGCCTGCATTATATTCGGCGAGTGCTACCGCTGCGTCGTTTGATGATCCGATTAGCGCTCCATATATAAGGTTTTCAACTGCTATTTTTTCGCCTGTTTTCAGAAACATTGTGCTTCCTCCGACTGATGATGCGTTTGCTGAAACCGTCACAATGTCTGACAAATTATTTTCTTCCAATATTACTAAAATAGTCATAAGTTTTGTAATGCTTGCGATTGGCAATTTTTCGTTCGCATTTTTTTCGTATAAAATTGCGCCTGTGTCGTTGTCTACTGCGATTGCGCTTTTTGGCGATATTACAGGGGAAATATATGTATTTTTCTTAACAGGTTCTGATTTTGTGCTTAGTATATTTCCTAAATCTATGTCTAAAATACTTGCAAGTCCTGTGTCTTTGTATGACGGAATCGCCTCGAAATCGGGGTTTATTATTGATGCTACGTATAGTGTTAAAATGCTAGCTATTATCATTTATTTCATCTTTTGTTAGTTTTCTGAATTCACCCAGCTTTAAGCTTCCGAGTTTTATTGTTCCTGTCTCTATTCTCTGCAAGTATTTCACATTGTGCCGGAACATTGCAAACATATTTCGTATTTGTCTGTTTCGTCCTTCATGTATCTCTATTTCAAGTTCTGTTTCGGTTTTATCACGTCTTATTCCTTTAATCTTTGCGGGATATGTTTTTTTGTCATCCAGAAAAACTCCTTTTTCTAGTTTTTTCTTTTCTTCGTCAGTCAAAAATCCGTCTATTATTACATGATATTTCTTCTTACATTCGTATCTTGGATGTGTGTGTTTTAAAATAAAATCTCCATCATTTGTGAATAGCAGAAGTCCTTCCGTCTCTCTGTCCAGCCTTCCAACGGGTTTGAGGTTATCAATCTTCGGAAGAAGTTCCATTACTGTTCTTTTTGCATGCCTGTCTTCGCGTGTTGTGATAAAACCCATTGGTTTGTTTAGTGCAAAATATACTTTTTCTTCTTTTTTTTGAGTTATTTTTTCTCCGTTTATTTCAATTTCGTCTTTTTCCGGATCTATTTGAATGCCCAGTGAATCGGCTGGTTTTCCATTTATATAAACCATCCTGTCTTTTATCAAAATATCAGCTTTTCTGCGTGAATATTTTGAATTTTCTGCGATGAATTTATTTAGGCGCATTTGTTTTTGTTGGTGCTTTTGTTGCCGGTTTTATGTCTGCAGGTTTTGTTGTAGAAGAAGGGGAGAGAGCCGACTTTGTCGGCGTGTTTGCAGGAGCCAACATTGGAAGATTATAAAAAGGATCTTCCATGTAATTTTGTGAGCTTGTATAGTCTGTCCCAAGTTCAAGGATTATATCTGATTCTGTGTAACCAAGGTCTATATATTTTTGTGGAATTCCTTTAACTTCTTTTCCAGGAATAAGTTTTTTTAGAAAATCCAAAGTTACAGGTCTGGAATCTATTTCTTTGCCGTCTTTATCCAATGTTGTTTTGTAGTAATACGTTGTTTGTGTAACATCTTTTTTCCCTGCATTTCCGAATTTTGAGATGTCAAAACAAAATCTTTGAAGTATTTGTTTTGTTTCTCCTGCGACGCCTCCGCGTGGTGTTCCATTTAATATTTGTATTTTTGCTTTTTCTTTCGATATGTCTGTAAATCCAAAAATTAGGTCTGCATATTTATGTACTATATCAAATCCACCTGCCGGAATGAGTACAAAAGCTCCTGCATAATATGATCTTTCCGGTGTATACAAGAATCCTCCACATCTTGTTGGATCGTCGTGTATCAATCTTGTGATGATGCTGTCTTTTGAATAATTTTTTGCAATGCTTCCGAGTGTTAAAATTTCCTGGATTGTTATGTCTGTATTTATATTTGATTTGATTATGCCCAATATGTTTTCTATTTTGTCTTTACTTAGTAAAATATTGGCTTTTAGAGCGCTTTCTTTGATTGCCATGATAAGTTGTTGTTGGCGTTTTGATCTGTCAAAATCAGATGTTGTTTCCCTGCTTCTTGCATATTTTAATGCTGTTTTTCCATCTAGATGTTGAAGACCTTTTTGTATGGAAAATGTTTCATATTCAGTGCTTTCTCCTCTTGGAAATAACGGGTCGTAGATTGCTTTTTCAACATTTATGTCAACTCCGCCGACTGCGTCTATTATATCTGTGAATGCATTAAAATTTACTGATACGTAATAATGAATCGGTATTCCCAAAATTTCTTCTATTTTTGTTCTTAAATGCTCAATGGCTTGTTGATCTGTTTTTGGATCATCTGTTTTTGGAGGAATCTTATTTTGTTTTTCATAACGCGTTTTTGCATTTAAATAAACTTCATTTATTTTTGAACTTCCTATGACGGTGTCTTTTATCCATAAATCGCGTGGAATTGAGAGCATTGTGACTGTTTTATTTTTGTTGTCCAAGCTCGCAACTATTATTGTGTCCGTAAGTGTTCCTCCATCATGATGAAGTCCACCTGAGCCCAAAAGTAGGAAATTTGTGTGTCCGTAAGAATCTTCTTTCAAATCTGTGCCAGCTATTTTTAAAATCAGGCTCATGTCTATGCTTGAAATTGCTTTCGCAATTCCAACGCCAAGGATGAGGATGATTGTTATCGCTATTAAGATCGGGAGATTTATTCTGATTTTTTTATTTGTTGTGGCTGTAGATATTTTTGCAGATATCCTGTCTTTTATACTTGGTTTTGTTCTGATTTTTCTTGTTTCGAAATCCATTTATTTTTATTTATTGATGATTATGAATGTGTTTATTATTCCGTCTAAGTCCAGTTGTATGTCTATTCCTATTTTTATCCAATCTTCTGTAGTAAGTGCCAATTCTTCTGTGAGAAGCGAATCTAATATCACAGACCATAAATTATGAGAGCGTCCGATTGCTTCTGATTGCCCGCCTATGTTAAACGAATCCAAGGCATCTGAAAAGATTTGATTTGTTAAAGTTGCATTTTCTTTTATGATTTTGTCATTTAAATATTTGCTGGCGTTGTCGAGAGAAGTGTCTTGTGTTAGCGTATTTAGGCTGTTTGTTGTACGTTTTGCATTTATTTTTGCTAAAAGTTCCTGTTTCATTGAAGATAAATCTTCCGCAGTTATTTTATTCGTAGAAAATTCTTCGGTTATCATGAGATATCCTTCGTCGTTTTGTGTCTTTGCAATGCCGATTCCTACACGTGTCCAATCTTTTTCTAAAATATTTCCCCTGTGTGATCCGCTACGCATCAGACCTTCGTGTGCAAAATTTAGTGAAACGTCTTTTGCCATGTTTTCTTCAACAGGAGTTGATATTCCGAGTGCTTTTCGTCTGTCTTCCGGCATATTTCCACTTAAATCCTTGTGTGAGAAATAATTGTTTTTTGCCATGTCGTCAGAGTGAAGTTGTGCTAAATTGTTTAATTCATCTGATAAAACAACTTCGCTAAGCCCCTGTGCCTTTCTTGATTCATTTATTTTGTTTAATAGTGTTGTTCTCATTGTTTCCAGAGAGACTGTTCCTGTGAAATATTTTCGTTTGTTATTGTCGAAGAAATCAGGAAGTAGCGGAATTTTATTCCCTATGTAAACAGGATGGTTTACCACCGCTATTCCTTCAGAATTATTTACTTCTACGATGTATGTTCCTGATGAATTTGGAGTATAAGAATAAGAGTACGTACTGCCGTTTTTTGATAATTGTACTGTCTCTGTGAATCCGTCCGGTTTTGTAACATAACCTGTTAAATTTACTGCAGTTGATGTTGTGACCGTAAAGGAAATTTTTGATGGAGAGCTCATTATTTCTGGTGGAGATGACACAGCATTTTCATTGATATATGAAAATGCATGATATGTCGGCAAAAATGTTTGTGTTGTGCTTTTTGAAAATTCCGATGAAATTATGAGAGGTGAGGATGATGAAATTTTTGCCGATTCGATATAGTAAGAAGTTGATGAATCTGAGAAATTTTTGAAATTTTGATAAAATATTTCTATTTTGTCCTCGTCTTGTCTGTTGAAATAGGAAACTGAATTTGTGTTTTGAGATATTGTTAATTTTTTTATTGTTGATGGAATATTTTGAAAATTTATTGAAGTTTTTCTATTTGAAAATTTTATGTCTGGTGTGAGTTTTTGTGGAGGTATCTCTTTGTTTGTTGTTGCTGGAATATTTGACAAAACTGAAATTGTTTGTATTTTTGTATTTCCGCTTTCTCCAGGCAAAATTCCTAATGAAAAATTTCCTGTGTTTTCAAAAATTACCGGAATTTCAAAATGATTGTTCGATAATGATTTTGTAAATGGAGTGTTATCTAGAACTACCGTTGCATTTTTATATGATCCTGATGTTACTGTGCCTTTTATTATGTATATTTCGTTTTGATAAAATGTGTTTGGAAGCGGTGAATCGAGCAAAATATTTGAATAAAAATCTGAAGAAATTTGTGAATTTATGACTTGGGAAAAGTTTGAATCTTGTGGAGGTTGTGTGTCTTGTTGAGTTGTGTCTGTCGATGTCTGAGTTTGAGTGATTGTAGTCTGTAGTGTTGTTTTTTCCGGAATTGTAGAAATACCTTTTATTATTGTTCTATATACTGTTTCGCTTATTTTTGCGCGAGTCATTTCTTCGTTTGGGAAGAGTAATTTTCCTGTTTCTTCAAGAAGTCCTTTTTCTTTTGCAAATGCTGCGTATGGCGTGAACCAGTCTGTTGTTTTTGTGTCTGAAAATGTAGATTTTGCTGTTAGCGAAATTTGCCAGTTTTGTGCTTTTCCAAGAATTTTTAATGCTTCAACTTTTGTGATTGTTTGTTCAGGTCTGAATGTCCCGTCTGTGTAGCCTTGAATCCAGCCTGAAGCATAAGCTTTTCTCACATATGGTGCGTACCAAGCTTTATTGTTTATGTCGCTGAATGAAGTTTTTGTTGATATGTCAGTCTTTATTCCTGATCCTTCTATGATGATTTTTAAAAATTCTGCTCGATTTACGAGATTATCAGGTCTAAATGTCCCGTCGGGGTAGCCATTTATTATGCCTTTTTCTTGAAGATAGGCGATTGCTGTAGCGTTTTTGTAAGACTCCGGTACGTCTTGAAAGGCCGCGAAAGCTGCTTCTGACAAAACTAATTGAGATATAGTGATTGCCAGCATTAAGAGTGCAGAGAGCCTTTTTTTTATTGTTGTCATAGGTTTGATCTTGTGAAGTTTCAGCTGTGATATTTTAGAATTTTTTTAAGAAAATTTTAAGTCTTACTTGTATGGTTATTTCGTAACTGTTTTATAATTATATGGGGGAGAATATTCGTAAATCTTTTTTGTTCGTCATCTTTGCATGTTTTTTCCTTATTGGAATTGTTTTTAGCTTTTTCTTTTTGAATGGAAAATGGAATGAAATTGTTTTTTTGATGATTCTTGTTTCACTTTTAATCAAATTTCTTTTCAATGTTTTTAGATATAAATTTTTATATATTTTTTTATCTGCTTTGCTTGGATTTTTTTGTGGAATTTTCAGATATTTTTTGCATTTGGATTACGGAAGTTTTGATGTTGGATTTTTGTCGAAATATTTTTCTTTTATAAATGGTAAAATTGATTTTGTTTTTAGAAATCTTTTGCCTCCGCCTTATGCTGGTTTTGTGAAAGGGCTTCTTTTTGGTACTAAAAATGCTCTTAGTAAAGATATTTTACAAAATTTTAAAGAAACAGGTCTTACTCATATTATTGCTGTTTCCGGATATAATATCTCAATACTTATTGTTTTTTGTTCCAAGTTTTTTGGGTTTCTTGGAAAGAATTGCAAATTTTTTGTAATGATTTTCTTAATTGTTTTGTTTGTTTTATTGACGGGCTTTTCCGCTTCTTGCATAAGGGCTGCAATTATGGGTATTGTTGGTTATTATGCTGTCTTTGCGGGTCGTCAATATTTGCCTTTTTTGGGCCTTATTTTCGCGGCATTTTTTATGAATTTATTTTTGCCGACACTAATTTTTGACGACATAGGATTTCAATTGTCTTTTGGTGCTACATTTGGAATTGTTTATTTTTATCCTAGACTAGAAAAATCTTTGGAATTTATTCCCGATGTTTGTGGTTTTAGAAGTGCTTTTTTGATGACAATCTCGGCACAAATTTTGACTATGCCTGTTCTTTTATTGAACTTCGGGAATTTAAGTATTATTTCTCCGATAGCGAATGTTGTTGTTTTGCCGCTTATTCCATTGGCCATGTTTTTTGGATTTTTGATTTTATTTGTTGGAATTTTTTCTTTAAAAGTTGGAATGTTTTTTGCTTTTATAGAATATGCGATTTTGAAATTTGTGCTTTTTCTTGTGAATTTATTTGCTAATATTCCTTTTGCTTATCATCAAATAAACTGGTTTACACCGGAAATATTTTTTGTTTATTATTTCGTTGCTATCTTTTTTATGCTTAAAAGATTAGTTCTCCGCTATTAGTTTTTCGTGGAGTCGTTTATCGAGCATTTCTTTTGTTTTTCTTTTTGCTGCAATTTTTTGTGTAAGGTCGAATACTTCAGCTCCTTCCGATGAGCCTTTTTTTGTAGCTATATTTTCTTCAACATGATCCATTATTTCATCTTCAAGTTCTTCTACATCTTTTGATTGTATTCGTTTTGCTTCTTGTGTTGTGATTACTTTTCCGTCTTTGTCTTTTAGTACCGTGTCTACAAGTCCTCGTTTTTCTCTAAGTCTATCCTGTTTGTGGAACACTTCTTTTTTCAATTCGGCTCGTTCTTCATCTTTGTATTCGATATCATCAAATTTTATTTCTGTAACTTCTTCTCCTGTTCCTTCTTTGTTTAAAATAAATTCTTCGTCTGAATTTTCATAGAAATCTTGTGTCAATTCCGCCTCTAAAGATACTGTTCCCACTCTGCTTAATGATTCATCTTCCGCTCTTTCTTTTGCTGATTTTTTGTTTGCATGCAGTCTTTCACTTTCCTCTGTTCCTTCAAGGCTTAATGTTTCAAGTTGTTCTTCTTCCAAGAATTCACCGATATAATCTTCTCTCATTGCCTCCTCTATTTCTTCTGTTACTTCCTGATCTGTATTTGCGGCTTTCTTTTTGCCACTGCCGAATTCTTTTATATATTTTGCGACTGTCTCAAGCCAAAATGTAATCTTTGGATCATCTTCTGCGTCCGGATTTTCATTTGCTGCATTTCTCATGTACTTTGTTAGTACTTCCAAAGCTTCAAGTGGTTTTTCTTCAAATAAGAATTTTTTTGCGGCTTCTACAGCTGCTTCTGCAGAAGTAATGCCTTCTTTGCTTTCTTTCCCATGTTCTTTTTTCTTTTTATCTTCTTTTTTATCTTCCACTCCTTTTGTAAGACGTTTTATTTTGTCATGTTTTTCTTTTGCTTTTATAACTTTCTTCTTTAATTCTTCCTGTAAATCTTCTCTGTCTGACCATCCTGATTCGTCGTATTCTTCTTGAATGTCTTTGAGCTCCTGCTCTGTCATGTCATCGTCAAATTCTCCAAGGCGTTTTACGTCTTTTTGGTATTCTTTTCTTTGTTGTTCGTATGCTGCGAGATTTTTATATTTTCTGTTTGGAGTTGGGCTTATAAGCAATGCATAAGCTTTTTTCATCTCATCCAAATCTCCTTCTTCTCCTGTTTTTTTGTTTTTGAAATTCTCCTCATCCTCAAAAAATTCTTTGTATTTTCCCTGCGTTTTGTCTTCTCCTTTTGCGATTATATTGTTTCTTGCTGCTTCGTCTATCGCTCCATGTGCGGCCTTTATTGTAAGTTTTTTCTCAAGTTCTTTTTTGTTTTCAGTTTTTTCAACCAATTGTTCATGTTCTTTTAATGCTTTTTCTTTTTCGTCGAATGTTAAATGTTGGAAACTGCCCATTGCGAGCTTGAATCCTTCTTGATTTCCTTCGTATATTTCAAGCAAATCTTCAGCTAACGCCGCTTCATCTTCTACGAATTTTGGCCACATTCTAACGTTTTCCTCCCTTTCACCTATTGCTACTGTTTTGTAATAATTTATCAAGAAATCTTTTCCTTTTTGGCTCATTTTTCTGATTGTGACTCCGCCAACTGTGATTTTTGAATCAAGATGCGTGAAGCTTTCAGATTCAAGTCTGGAAATTTTGTCTAATGATTGTTGCAAATCTTTTTGTTCTTTTGGAGAATCTGCTGTCAAAGCTTGCTGCATTACGTCCTGAATTACTTCTGGCGAATAAAATCCAAGCTCTTTTCCTTTCATTAATTTATTTTCTATAGCTTCCGCATTTTTTCTGTATTCACGGCGTTCTGTTAATCCTTCTGCTTCGATGTATGCGCAGTCTGTAGGGTTGTCTAAACCGTATTTTTTGAAAAGTTTTTGAAGATTATTATACTCTTCTCGACGTGGGTGAAGTCCTCCCGAGTCGGTTGAGCCTTCTCCTTTCAGCCTTTTTATTAGTTCTTTCAGATACTTTATTTGAGGTTTTTTGTTTGCTTCTCCTTTAAACCATTTTTTGAATCCATCGATTTGTTTTGTTCCTATGTATTGGATATTGTCATCGCATGTCTCATCAAATTCTTCTTGTAACTCTTCCAACCTAGGATCGTCTTTTTCCAATGTTTCGCTTTCCGAGGCATCTTCTTCCATTTCTTTTGCTTTTTTCTCTGGAAGTTCTTTTATTTCATCCAAGATTTTTTGCATTTTTTCAGCACTTTCCGTTTCTCTGATTCTTTCCGAATATTCTCTGTATTCTTTTAAGCTTATTACTTGGTTTCTGTCTTTTGACGAAGATGCGAGCTTGCTAAGTTCGCTTTTCGCCTGATGTGCTTTGCGGTTTCTTTCATTTACGATGTCTTTTATTGAAACCGTTCCGCTTTGGACTGCTGCGATTTCTGATGGAGTGAGTTTTGATTTTCTTGTTGCCTCTATTGCATCTTCTGAATTTTTTTCGTCTTTTGCTTCCGGATTTTCTGTTTGATTTTCAGCTAGATTGTTTGCCATTTCGTATTAAAAATTTTCAAAATATTTTTAAGCAAAAACAGTATAACATTTTGTCCAAATTGTCAATCTTATTTGTGCTTGAGTTTTTATGCAGAGCAAGCGGAGAATCCACAGCTTAGACAAAGCATGCATCCTTCTGCAATTTGAATCGGATTTGAGCATTCCGGACATTTTCTGCTTTTGATTATTTCGTTTTTACTTAGAGACATGTGTGCTCGTGAACTTTCATCATGTGCTTCTACGTTTCCGACAGGTGGTGGAATTACTTCCTCAAAATTTTGTTTTGTCTGGATTTGTTCTGTAGTTTCGCATACTTCGCATGATGTTTCTTTTGATTCTTCTGTTTGTTCTTCCTGTGATTTTGCAACTGTTAAAACTTGTTCTTTTCGGCTTCCGTCTCTGTAAACTGTGCATCCTTTAAGTCCAGATTTCCATGCTAAAATATATCCTTGGCGAACGTCTTCGCGAGTTGCGCTGTATGGGAAATTAATTGTTTTTGAAATGCTGTTGTCTACTTCGCTTTGGAATGCCGCTTGCATTCTTATGTGGTCTTCTGCTGAGATATCCATTGCTGTTACGTAAACTTTTCTGATGTTTTCTGGAATTTCTGTTATGTGTTGGATTGATCCTGTTCGCTCTATTTCTTTGATGATATCATCTCGATATAAACCTAAATTTTTAAGTTCTTCTTCCAAAATTTCATTTATGTACATAAGTTTTTGTCCGCTCATTACTTCTTTTTGGTATGACAATGCGAAGAATGGTTCTACTCCTGAACCACAATCAAATAGCATTGAAATTGATCCTGTTGGAGCGACTGTTGTTAAAGCGGCATTTCTTTGTTTTATGTTTTTTTCTTTTGGTCCGAAGATTGAGATTTCCCAATTTGGGAATGTGCCTTTTTCATTCGCTATTTGTTCGGAATAATTATGTGCTGTTACATTTATCAAATGCATTACTCTTTTTGCGGTTGCAAGTCCTTGTTCTGAATTGTAAGCCACTTTTAATCTATAAAGCATGTCTGCAAATCCCATGATTCCAAGCCCCACTCTTCTGTTGTCCCTGAATGTTTTGTTTATTTTTTCTACAGGAAACTGCGACATATCGATTACATTATCAAGAAGGCGTACAGCCATTTTGACAACATGTTTTAGTCTTTCTTCTTCCACTTTTCCGTCTTTAACAAATTTTGCTAGATTTACTGATCCCAAGTTACAAACATCTCCGTCGTGAAGCCATTGTTCTCCACATGGATTTGTGGCTTCGAGTCTTCCTAGTGCAGGAATTGGATTTGTGCGATTTGCGGCGTCTGGAAAAAGAACTCCAGGTTCTCCGTTTCTCCAAGCGGCATTGATGATTTTATCCATCAATTCTGAAGCTGTCATTGTTTCTTCAATTGCTTCTACAAAAGCATTTCTCTTGTTTCTGATGATTCTTCGTGGTTTCATTTTCTGATTTTTGTATGTACATAGCCATGGTTCTTTTGATCCATTTTCAACTTGTTGCATGAATTCATCGGTAAGAGATACCGAAATATTGAAGTTTACGAGTGTACCTTCTTCCCATTTTGCTTCAATGAATTCCAAAATATCTGGGTGGTCTACTCTCATGACACCCATATTTGCTCCGTGACGGCCTTGTTGTTTGATGACGCCAAAAGCTTCATTGTAAACTTTCATGAATGAAATAGGGCCCGATGCGACTCCCTGTGTTGCACTTGCGCGTGTTCCCGCAGGTCGTAAAAGGTGCCATGCAAATCCAAGTCCTGAACCGGCTTGTTGAAGTAGTGATGCGTCTCGTAATGTATCGAAGATTCCGCTCATACTGTCTTGTGCGTGCAGAACGATACAGTTTGCAACAAGTTTTGTTTTTCCTCCTGCGTTTGCGAGTGTGCGTCCTGCAGGTATGAATTCAAAGTTATAAAGAATATCTCTGAAATTTTCTGCAAATTCTTCCACTTCCTGTTCACTCTTTCCATATTGTTTTTCTACGCTTGCGAGCGCTCCTGCAACTCTTGTAAACATTTCTTCCGGTGATTCTATGACTTTTCCTTGTTCATCTCTTTGCAAGTATCTTCCTGCTAAAACTTTTAGCGCATTTAGGCTGAATGGAAGTTTTGTAGTTTTTCCATTTAAGATTTCTTCCTGTTTTGAACGAATATTTTTGTGTTGTTCTCTATATAAAATATATGCTTTTGCTGTTTTTGCATGGCCTCCTTCTATCAAAATTTTCTCAACTAAATCCTGGATTTGCTCAACTGTAGGAACATTGTTTTCGTCTTTGAAAAATACTTCAAGAACTGCTGCGACTTGATTTGAAATCTGCTCGGAAACCTCAGGTTTTTCCCCACCTACTGAATTTGCCGCTTTCCATATTGCTTCTGTTATTTTGGCTTGATCGAATTCAACGACGTCGCCATTTCTTTTCTTGATTTTTTTGATAGGGGACATAAGTATGTGAGGTTAATTTTACACAAAGAGAACATTTCCCACGGGAATGAGGTTTTCCATATGTAGTAGCCGTTTTTTGATTAGCATACTACATCTAGTGGGTGCTTTAAATAATATCAGAGTGTTTGTGGAATGAAAAGAGAATTGTTACAAGAAGATGTTGCGAGCTTTTGTTTTTGTTTTTGTGGGATGGTTTATGTTACCATTTCAGTAAGTTTCTATTTAAATCTTCTTCCAATGAAAAATCAAATGAAAATATTAAAATTGATTGTAGCCCTTGTGGTCGCGGTTTCTTTGATTGCCTCGATCTTCGTTAGTTGGTTTATTGGCGTAGCTCACGCTGAAACGACTGGTGACAAAATTCATCAGTATAATTCTGACATTGTTGTGAATAAAGATGGGTCTATAAATGTGGTTGAAAAGATACTTTATGACTTTGGAGATGTGCCTGGGCATGGGATTATTCGTGATTTGCCTGTGACTTATGGTAGTGGAGCTGACTCAGTGTCTGTCGTTTTTAGTGATTTTTCTGTGACCGATGAGAGTGGGAATCCTTATAATTTTACTCAGGAATCTGATTATTATGCTACGAGTTTGAAGGTTGGGGACAGTGATAAAACTGTAATTGGCCAGCATTGGTATTATCTCAAGTATAGGGCTCATTCTGTTGTTGGTGATTTTTCCGATCATGATGAGCTTTATTGGAATGTGACTGGAAATTATTGGGATGCGAATGTGGAAAGTTCGGTTGTGACAGTGACGGTTCCTGGAGGTGGCGTTCGTGGCAAAAGTGCAACTTGTTATAGTGGTGAATTTGGTGAGGCAAATCATGATTGTACTGCGGAAGTAGTTTCCGACAACAGTTATAAGTTTACTTTAACAAAGCCTGTTTATGGTGGCGGTTTTACTATTGTTGCTGGATTTGAAAAGGGGGTTATTGATGAGCCAGCTTTTTTGAATGTGTCTTCTGATCCGCATTATGCAGATGTTTACGTCGATGGTATTTTTTTTGGAAATCTTGTTTATGATTTGGTGAAACTTAGAATTACTCCTGGGGAGCATGAGGTTTTGTTCAAACTCTCAATGTATAATAACTATTCCGAGAAAGTTAATGTTGTGGCAGGTGAAACCAAGACTGTAAGGGCCGTTCTTGAGAAAAATGCGTTTTGGGAGTTTATGAGTGATATATTTCCTTGGATTTTGTTTGGGTTTGGAATGTTATGCGTGTTTCTGCTTTGGTTTTTTAAAGGAAGAGATCCAAAAGGTCGCGGTGTGGTTATGCCGCTTTATGAGGCTCCGGATAAGCTTTCTCCCGGAGAAGTCGGTGTGATTTACGACGAAGTTGCGCATTTGCATGATATCAGTGCGAGTATCGTGAATATGGCTGTAAAAGGTTATTTGAAAATTGAAAAAGTTGAGAAGGATAAAAAATGGTATCGGTTTGGTGATCAATCTGAATATTTTTTCTTGTTACAAAAAGATGCGACAGACGCAAAAGATCTTGAGGATTTTGAAAAGAAAATTTTTGCCGGAATTTTTCCGAAAGGATGTAAGTCGCGGGTGAGCATGCAGAGCTTGGGAAAGAGGTTTTATCCTGTTTTGCCGAAGGTGAAAGAAGCTCTTTATAAGAGTATGGTTGATCGAAAATATTTTGATACCAATCCGGACGATAGAAGATGGAACTACAGGATTGTAGGATTTTTTATTATTGTTATTACTTTTATTTCGGGAATTGCTTTGAGTATTTTGCTTGATAGTGGCTTCTATATGCTGATTTTTGTTGTTGGTGTTGTGTTTTTTGTTGTGGCAAGTTATATGCCGAAAAAGACTATTGTTGGTGTTGAGATTTACGAAAAAGTTCTTGGTTTTCAGATGTTTTTGAAAGCAACGGAAACGGATATATTAAAGAAAATGTTTTCGCCTATGGAATATAAAGGTGTGTTTGAAAAATATTTGCCGTATGCGATGGTTCTTGGAGTGGAAAAAGAGTGGGCGAAGCAATTTGAAGGCTTATACAAGGGCATGCCGGATTGGTATGTTGGGGCAAATCAAACGAATATGTTTATTTTTATGAATGATTTAAATAGGTGGAGCAGTTTTGGCGAGAGACAATTTACGGCCGGTGCTTACGGAAATTCCGGTTGGAAATCTTCAGGATGGGGAACTGGTAGCAGTGGATCTAGTGCTTGGAATGATGGAAGTGGATTTAGCGGAGGTTTTTCCGGTGGAGGATTTGGTGGAGGTGGAGGTGGAAGGTGGTGATATGATAAGAAATGTTTTTAGTTTTTATCTAATCGATTTATCCATGTGAAAATACCGTGGCCGATGTCTTGATTGTTTTTGCTGTTGAGAAAAGTAAATTCTATCGGCCAAAATTCGGCGGTTTTTCTTCTTTTTACGTTGTCTTTCTGTGGTGTTAGCCGTAATTTACATCCTGTTATTAATTCTCGTATGTGTGGCAAGGTTGTGCTGCTGAAACCTCCACCTAGTGAGTTTAATTCAGGAATTCCGCCGGCTTTTTCTCCTAATGCTGCTAAAACTTGTGTTGCTGTGATTACGATATCAAGCGCGGTTGAGGCTGTAAGTCCTACTGGGTTTTTTATGTAAAATTCAGTAAATGCTCGTCTTTGATTTTCTGGTAATGGATTAAGTTCTACTTCGAAAGTTTCTTGTGGTTTAAAGTCTTTGTCTGTTTGCTGTGCCCATTTTATTGCTGCGGCTTTTTCTGTAAGCGGTTTGACGCAGAGGTGTTGTACAAATGTGTTTGAGGCGCTACGCTTTGTTATTTTGTCTCCAGGCCTGTCGAAAGCGACGACTGTTACCGTTTGGCCATTTTCCATGTGAACTTTGGCTGTCATTACAGGTTTAATTGTGTCTTGGTCTAATGCTCCTTCTATTGTTGATACGAAAATGTCTACTTCGTTTTCCACTACTCCTGTGAACCTGATTTCCTCTATAGAATCTATTTCTGATGATGTAACCTGTTTAACTAATTTGTTTACTATATGTATAAAATCCGCGCCATGGACGATACCTGGGCTGCCGTCGAGTTTTTTGTCGAACCATTCGCCTATGAATAGTTTACTTTGTGTATGGTAAATGCCGTTTCTTGGTGTACCCAATGGTGCCGCTACTAGCCCTTGATCAAAGTCTGCTGTCATGCGATCCGCCTCAAATTCGCTTGCTGTATTTAGTCCCCCTTTTATCCTTAGTGCTTCGGTTTTTTTCCATGTACTTGCATTTATTGGTTTTGTGGCATCAAATGAGGGCGAGGTTGAAGCGATTTCTTGTCTTCCTGCAGTTATATCTGGCTGATTTCCTAAAGATGGACCTTTGTGTTTTGACATTTTTATTTATTATTAAAATGGGTGTGATGATAAAACATTTTTAGGTTAAAAGTCAATTGTGGCATAAACTTCGATTCTCCGGAGCTATCGTCAAAAAACCGCTAGCCACTTCGCGGTCATCGCTTTTTTGTGGTAGCGCCAGGGAGAATCGAACTCCCATTTACGGGATGAAAACCCGCTGTCCTGACCATTAGACGATGGCGCCATGATGTGTTTTTGTGTAAATGTACGCGAGCATTAGTATAAGGACTTAACTTCCAAAGTCAATTTTATTTTACCTCGTTGTCTTTTTTGGTGACGTACTGTTTGTTTTCCGGTGGTTGCATCTCTTTTGTTTTTTGATCTTCGTTTATTCTTGTGAATGCGGAAGAATCCGTCATTTTTGAGTTTAAACCTGAATTTTCAGCTTTTAGTGTCTCGTTTTTTAGTTTTTCTTGTTCGAGTGCATATCCTTTTTGTGCTGAATCATTTGTGACCATAAAAAATACACCTAATAGAACGATAATCATGGACGAGAGTGTGATTATCAATAGTTTTGCAGCTTGTTTTGCTTGTGTTTGAAGTGTTGTTTTTTGGTACATCTATGGCAAATGAATTACTTTGTCTTGTACAGTTATAACTCCAGTTGATAAATCTGCAAGTGCTGCGAATGCGCCTGACGACAGGTCTATTATTCGTCCATGGCCATATGGTCCGCGATCTATGATTTTTACTTGTATCGATTTTCCAGTTGCAAGATTTGTGACTTCAACTATTGTTCCAAATGGAAGTGTTTTGTGTGCTGCCACAAAATTTGCGTTGACTAGTTTTTCGCCTGAGGCTGTGTTGTCGCCCTCCGCCCCGTTTCCGTAGTATGTTGCTCTTCCGAATTCTATGTCACTTACAGTATCATTCATGATTTTTCTGTAAATAATTTCTGCCATGTATCCACGTGTCATGTCTTGATTTGGGTCTATGTGGTTTTCATCCGATACATCGACGAGTGTTTCTTGTTTTGCATATGCGGCATATTTTGAATACCATTCTTCCGGCGCTACGTCGTCAAAAATGTCTGAAGTGCTTGGATATTCGATATTTGTGTAGCAATTCAAAAATATTTTTAATGATTCTGCGAGATTTATCGTTTTATCCGGTTGAAATGTGCCATCTTTGTAGCCTGAGATGATATTTTTTTCTTTTGCTATTGCGACATATGGTGCAAACCATGAATTTGAAGGTACGTCTTTGAGAGGGGACTCATTTGTTTGAACAATTGTATTGCCTTTATCCAGTACTTCGCTTGAATCTTTTATAGCTTTACTTGCCAGCATGAAAATTTTTAGAGCTTCGGCTCGTGAAATCTTTTGTTTTGGTTTGAATGTGTAGTCTTCATTCATCGTATATCCTTCAACGATTCCATTTTCACGTAAATAATTTATGGCAATGTAATGAGGATTTCCCTTTTTTACGTCGGAAAATTCACTGACAGGTTTCCATACCGGTTCGTCAGCTTTTGTGATTTTTGGTGTATGCGAAATAGTTGCGATCAAAGTTATTATAGGAATGAGTAGCCAAGTGATGTTTTTTTTGGTACTCATAAGTGGGTTTTTAAAAGTTTAGACTTATTTTGGTTTGATGATGATATGTCTCATTTCTCCCTCGCCGTCGCTAAGTGTCTCAACATCTTCATATCCTGATCCCATACACATCAAGTGAATTTTTCGTCTAAAATATGGTGACATTGGTGGAAGTTTTTGTGGACGATGAAATTTTCTAGCCATTTCTATCTTTCTTTGTGCCATGGCAATCATGTTTTCTTCCTGACGTTTTCTGTAATCATCTACATCTAAAGTGATTGAAAAGTTTTCAGTTTTGCATTTTTTCCATGCCATTACTTTCAATAAATGTTGAATGGCCTGAATGTTCATTCCTCTGAATCCTATCAGCAAATTTGGATTTTCACTTTTTATATTTACAAGGAATGTATCTTTTTCGTCTTCCACTATGTCCAAATCAGTATATGGAACCTCAATTCTTTTGAGAATTTCTTCCAATGTTTCCTTTAATGCTTCTATTATTTCCATGATATATATTTTTTAAAGTTTAGTTTGTTGTTATAACTCTTACTGTTGGCTCTTTGTCATCCTTTGAATTACCTGATTTGCTTTTGTTTACGAAGACTTGTTGAATTACTCCGTAAAGAGTTGAAGTTCCCCAGTAGAATCCTACGCCCGCCGGTAACGATGCTGTGAATACCGCTATCATAACCGGCATGAAGTATACCATAGTTTTTGATGCGCTTGCCATCTCTCCTTGTGGTTTTCCGCTGCCCATAGAGAGTTTCATTTGTATAAATTGAAGTCCTCCGATGATGATCGGAAGCACATATAGATTTGGTTTTGAAAGGTCAATAATTCCGAAGAATGAATGAGAAATGTCGCCTAATGTGAAGTTTTCATATGTCTTATATAGAAGATATGCGTTATCTGGATTTAAACTGTCTTTTACCGCATAGAAAATCCCTATAAGAAATGGAAGTTGTAAAAGAAGAGGAAGACAGCTTCCCATCGGATTTACTTTTGATTCTTTCCAGATTGCCATTGTTTCCATGGCTATTTTTTGTTGATCTCCTTTATATTTTTCTTTTATTTTTTCAAGTCTTGGTTGGATATCCTGCATGCGTTTTTGTGCTTTCATTGCCTTTTGAGAGGGGATGAGCAGGATTGTTCGTATTATTAGTGTAAGAATTATTATAGCGAGTCCGATGTCGTGTCCCGGCATTATTTTTGCAAGGAAGATCATTGTGTTATATATAGGTCTGTAGAAAACTCCGACCCAAAGTTTTGAGAAAAGTCCTTCTTCTACCACTGTGAATTCGTTTGAAGTGAATGTTTTTTCTTCAGTTCCTACTTTTATCTTCATCTCCACTTTGTATCTGCCCATGTCACCAAAAAGTGCGTGATTCCAGTTTAAGTAAGGGACTAAAGCTTCTTTTGTAGGCATGATTTCCAAGTCTTTTTTGTCTGTACAATCGAGTTTTGGAGATATTGATTTTTTTACCCATTCATTGTTCTCATTTCTGAATGTGTCAAAAGGCTCGGCCGGGCATTTGCTTGGAATTGTGATTGCTGAAGTTGTGTTGTTTTTGATCTTTACTGTCACGATATCACGTCTTGTGTATTCGTTTTTCGTTGTGGTAAAGACTATTGTGTTTTGAGCTGCCGGGTCCGGTTGTTGGTCTCCTTTAAACAGGTTTATCACCCAGTTTACCGCTAAAAATATGACTAAAAAGATTAATACATTTTTTACTAATTGGTTGAATTTTTCCATTTTTATAGCTTTGTTACTAATTCTTCCGCTGCTTTATATATTTCTTGAAATTCTTTTTTAAGAATTTGTTTTTTTGGAATGAACACAATGTCCAGATGTCTAAGATTTGATTTTTCTTTAGTTATAAGCCTTAATGCTTCGTAAATACGTCTTCGTATTTTGTTTCTGTCCACTGCTTTTTTTGCGAATTTTGTGCTTACTATTATTCGAAATCTTGGAAATTCTATCTTATTCTCCCAGAATCTTACCACGAAAAGTTTCGAATCAAAAGACTCTCCTTTTTTCAAGATGAGTGCTATGTGTTTTTTTGGGATCTTAAATTTTTTGGCTATCATCCTTTAGAATGGATCTTAACTGTAAGGCTTTTTCTGCCTCTTGATCTTCTTCTGTTCAGTACAACTGCGCTTCTTTTTCTGAAGCCGTGAGTTTTTAGTCTGATTCTTTTCTTTAGTTTTCCTAACATGGTGTTTAATTAGTTCTATAATGTATTTTAATACTTTGCGTGGTGATTTTACAGAGTAGGCATAAATCTTGCAACAGAAAGTTGATTTTTAGCTCTCTGCCGTTGTGGCTGTGTTTTCCGCTATTAACTCTGTTGCTTCGTGATATATCAATTGTATTACGAAAATCGAGAGAATAATTGTTGTTGCTATAAAAAATTTTTTTAACGGTATCTTTTTTGAAACTACGATAAACAGGTATCCTAGTATTATTGCTGCTATGATGCCGAGGGATGCGCTGATCAGGAAGTTGCTTTTGTTGCTTATGCTGAATGCTCCTAAGAATATTACTGTTTCTATTCCTTCACGCAGTACGGATATGAATGTCATAAAAAATATTCCAAGTTTTTTCTCTTTACTAACATGTTCTGAAATTTTGTTTTCAAGTTCTTTCGGACGATTTATCTTTCTAAATGACCAATAAATGGCAGTTAAAAGCAAAATTATTGCTATAATTGTTGTTGTTATTTCAAAAACTTCTTTGCCGTCTCCACTGAAATCTCCTTGTAGTTTTATGAATGTGAAAGCGCCAATTATACTGAAAATTATTCCAAAGAATATTCCGTAATATACGATTTTTTTATATTTTTGCTGATTTACTTTTGTTAAGTATCCAAGAATAATACTGATTATAATTGCAGCTTCGAGCGTTTCTCTGAATGTGACAATAAAATTTTCCATAATGGTGAGAGTATACCAGTTAAATATTTTCTTGCAAAGAATATGTTTACTAAAGTATATTTGTGTAGTAGCATGGCCTCTAATTTAAATTTTGATATATGGCAATTAAAGCTGGGTATGAATTTCTGTTCTTTGGAAAGGATGATAATAGTTTTCTTGAAAATTATTACTATGATCTTTTTCAGGATTTTGGAGATAAGAGCGGGCAGATTTTTATAAATTTGGAAATTCAAAATAACCCTGTAGATGCTGAAGAAATAGGGCAAGTGATCTTTGAAAGCATGCAGAAAGTGTTTTTTGAAGATGTTGGCAGGGATCCTTATGAAAGATTTGAGTCCGGACTTAAGGCTGTGAATGGTGTTTTGAATGAATTTAAAGCCCAAAAAGTTTCCGGATATATCGGCAATTTGAATGTAATTATTGCTGCAATAGTAGGGGATACTCTGTATTTGACTCAGTGCGGAGACAGCGAGGCTTATCTTATAAGGAAGAGATTTATAAGTGTTGTGAGTGAAGGTCTTAGCGATGAAGTTACAAATGGTGATGTTTTTGGAAATATCGCCAGTGGGTCTATAGAGGCTGGAGACAGCGTTCTTTTCTCTTCCACAAGGCTTCTGCGTTATATCAGTAAGACTGATTTGGCTAAGGCTACGAGTGGAAATGATGTTATGAATTCTTTGAATGAGATCAAAGATACTATGTCTACTGAGATTCTTGGACGAGTCGGTCTTACAGGAATTTTGTTTTCAAAGGCTACAAAAGCTGAGATTGAAGATGCTTTGGATGATATTGAATTTTCCGAAAAAGGTGTTCTTGAATCCTCAAAAGGTCATACTTCTGCACAAAAAGAGACTTTGACAGGAAGATTTTTGACTGCGATGAAGGGATATGGAGTAAAGAGTGGAAGCAAACTTTCCGGTACCGGAGTTTTTGAAAAGATTAAAGATTTTTTCTCAAGATTTGTCTCAGGACTTTTCTCTAAAGGGCTTGGAAAAGATAAAATTTTGGCTCTTTTGATTGTTCTGATTATTGTTCTTGGTGCTGGAATTTGGGTTTATGGTGTGAATAGCGCACAAAGAGAACAGCTTGTTCAGCTTGATACGATTTTAACAGGTGTTCAGGCTAAAATAACAGAAGCTGATACGAAAGGTTCTTATGATAAGGCTGCCGCAAAAGATGTATTGGATAAGGCTTATGTTGATTCCATGAGCGTTTTAAATTCAGGGTATTATAGGGATAAAGCGAAGTTGTTTTTGGTTCAAATAGATCAAATTAGAGATAAACTTGATAGTGTACAGAGAATTGAAAATCCTAAAGTTGTTGCTGACCTGACTAAAAAGAGAAATGATGTGAATGCACTTGGATTTGTTGAAGAAAAGGGCAGGATTTTTGTTTATGAATATAATGCGCTTTATGAGCTTGTTCTTGATCAGGTTCAAGATCCTTTGACTATTGATAAAAATGAGACTGTGATTTCTGCTACTGGCTTTGCTGACAGAAATTCTGTCGTGTTTTTGACAAAGAGCGGCAAGATGATTGAGTATAACAACGGAACGATGAATTATCTTGATACTGCGGATACAACTTTCCATAAGGGAAGCTATCTTGTTGATTGGGGAAATAAGGTTTACATGCTTGATAATGAAAATAGCCAGATTTGGAAGTATGCATATAAGGCTACTACAAACGGTTTTGGTAATGCAGAACAATATTTTGCCAAAGAAAAAGTCGATTTGGCAGGGGCAAAAAGTTTCGCAATCGATTCAAACTTATATGTTCTTATGAATAACGGCGATATAAATAAATATTATGGTGGAACTAAGGTTGATTTTTATATCAACAATCCTCCATTTAATTCTCTTAAAGATCCTTCTATTGTTTATACAAATGATAAGCTTGATTATGTATTTGTTGTTGATTCTCAGGGTAGAATCTTACTTTATCAAAAGGATACAAAGACTGGAAATCTTGTCTATACTATGCAATATTTGCTTCCCGGTGTAGGTGAAATCCGTGATATAAGTGTTGATCCGGATGGCAAAAAGATCCTTGTGCTTACGAAGGATAAGATTTATGAATTGAATTACTAATTAGAAATCTCTTTCGCTATTTGGAGTTCTTCGTTAGTTTTGATGACTAAGACTTTGGATTTACTTGTCTTTGAGGAAATTACCTCTTTGGATAGTCGGTTTGCGTTTTTATCTAGATAGATGCCAAAATATGAGAGGTTCTTTATTGTTTGTTCTCTTATGTATGATGCGTTTTCACCGATCCCTGCTGTGAAGACTATGGCGTCGATTCCTTGCAGAGATATGGACATTTCTGCAATGTGTTTTGCCAGATGATATGAAAACATTTCGATTGCGAATAATGCTTTTTTGTCTTTTTTTAGTGCTTTTTTATATATTTCTCGCATGTCTGAACTTATTTCAGATATTGCTTTAAGGCCTGATTTTTTCAGATAGATTTCTTCTATTTTTTCGAGAGAGAATTTTGCTGTTTTTGAAAGATAAAATGTAATTGCCGGATCGATTGATCCGCATCTTGTTCCCATAATCATACCTTCAAGTGGTGTAAATCCCATAGTTGTATCCATTGCTTTTCCTCCTATTGATGCTGTTATTGATACACCATTTCCAAGATGGCATGAGATTATTTTTGCTTTTTTATTCCTCAAAATTTCCATGGTTTTTGTTGTCACAAATTTGTGACTTATACCGTGAAATCCATATTTCCTTATTTTATATCTTTTATGTAATTCGCTTGGGATGGCATATAGATAAGCTTTTTCTGGCATTGTGTTGTAGAAACTTGTATCGAAAACCGCGAAGTTTTTTGCATGTGGTAGATATTTTTTGCATGCTAAAATTCCCTCAAGATTTATGGAATTATGAAGAGGTGCAATAGGGATGAGTTTTTTTATTTCTTGAATTAATTTTTCGTCTATTGCTGTTGGTTTTGAATATTTTTCTCCTCCATGCACTATTCTATGTCCTATGAGTTTTATTTCTTCAAGGGATGAAATCTTTTTTGAGCCAATGATCTCTTTTATAGCTAACTTAAAAGCTGAATCTATTGTTGGAGTTTTTGATTTTTTACTAACTTCTATTAAATTTTTTGCCAAACTTGTGAATTTTTTTGAATCAAAAAGTTGATATTTCAGTGAAGATGATCCCGCATTTATTACCAGAATTTTCATAATTCTTTATAGACATGTGTGCCGACTTTTGGAGGCATTAGTATTTTTACGCCGATATCACTTCCGGATTTTGCGACAGATACGTCTTTTCTATCGATTTGAATTGAATCGATTATTTGTTCGAAGAGTCCTCCTTCTTTTTCAAATATAACCGTGTCACCTTTGTGAATTGGGCTTAAAACCTTGATAATTGCTACATTTATTTTGTCAAAATATCCTTCGCATATTCCGCATATTTTCATTTCTCTGAAATCTGATGAAGATTTTTTTATTTGTTTTTCTTCAAGTTCTTCAAATAATTCCTCTGAAGGTAGTTGGTCTCTTTTGTAAATGTCATGGGTTAAGTCCTGTTCTATAAATGATGGAGAATTGTATGTTATTTCTGTGGGTCTCAAAATTTTACTGCGACGTGTTGTTGCTCTTGTCGAGCGAGATGCAGTTTTTCGTACTTTCGATAAGGAAGTTTTTTTTCTGCCTTTTGCGGCAAGACTTCGTTTTCTTTGAAATGCCGGAATATTGTAAACGTTTATTTCGTCCATAGGATTGAGGTAATTTCGTGTTTATTATAACAGAAGTTTTTGTTTACAGGAAATTTTATTTGAAGAGGTTTTTCATCAAAGTTTTTATTTCTACTATTGCAATCATTTTTATGATTCTGAAGTAAGAAATTGGCTTTGTTATGAGCTTAATCCTTTTATCATGGAAAGAAGATTTTTTTATTGTTTGAATTATTTTATCTGTATTTTTTTGGCTTTTAATAAGCGAATAAGAGATGTCCAAATTTTTTAAATCATGGCAATCAGCTGTTGCAATCATCGGGAGATTTTTCTGTTTTGCTAAAGCTACGGCCTTATTATTGTAATTTTTTGTTGAGGTGTAGCAAAAGGAATACTCAATTGCGTCGAAAAGCTCTACGTTCTCTATAAGCTCTTTTTTTAATGTTATTTTCCCTGGGAAAAATGGATGTGGGGCAATTATTAGGCAATTTGGGTGTGTCGATTTGTATTTCTCCAACTCTTTAAATGTCTTTATTTTTTCTATTTTTTTGTCGATGTTTATGCCGAGAATGTGTTTGCCATTTATTTCAAATTCTATTCCTGGAATTAGTAAAATACCTTTTTTCTTTGCGTATGATTCCAGTTCTTTCGTGAAAATTACTGTTCTGTGAGATGTGATTGATAGAACGTTGTATCCCAGTTTTTTGGCTTCATCCACAAGTTTCTCCGGTGTATGAGAAATATAATCCAGTCTGTCTCCTTGTGCATGAGTATGAAATTGGCATTTAAGAAAGCCTTTTGGAATTGTTTTTTTCTGTGTCAAATTTTTACTGTTTTAAAAAGATTTTTTTGAAATTTCCGTCAAACCCCTGTAGGAAATTTTTCATATCTAAGATGTCGTTTTTTGAGATATTTTCTATCCTTGAATGTTTTCTTTTGCTGCCTTCGAGATGTACAGTTCTGCTGACTATTACTGTAACAAGCGAAGTTGCATTACATTTTTCACAATACATTTCAAACAATCCTTCGTTTTTTGTTGTTGCTATTACATTTATTTTTCCCTCGATATATTTTGATTTACATCCCAAACATGCACATGTTTCAGTGAGTTGTTTTATTGTCGATTGTAATTCGTTGATATTCATTTTTTTATAGTTTTGCTAATGCTTTTTTTATTCTTTCAATTGATTCTTTTTTGCCTAATGTGTACATGACTTCAAATACTCCTGGAGAGAACTCAAGTCCGCTTAACGCGGCTCTTAACGGCCAAAAAACTTGTCCATTTTTACATGCAAATCTTTCGACTATTTTTGTAAGAACATTTTTGATTTCGGAAATTTTCCAATTGTCCAATTTTTCTAAATCTTTTTGTGATTCTTCAAGAGATTTCTTTGCCCAAGTTAAGTCTACTCCCATTTTTTCATGCGTCAATAATTCTTTGGAATAGTTTGGTTGTGAAAAATAAAAATCTATTTGTGATGAAGTTTCTTTCGGATCGCGCAGAATTTTTTCTTCAACAGTCACAAGCATTTTGAAAATATTTTTGTCTGACAAATATTTTTCATCCAAATATTTTCTGCAAATTTCTAAAAGAATTTTCCCTTTTTCTTCTATGAACTTTTCTTCCTTATCTTCCGATGTGAACAGAAATTTTGGCTGATCTTTGCGGGATAAATCAATTTCAATTTTTTTGTCTATTTCTTTTGCTAGTGTAAAAATCTTTTTATTGAAAATTTCTTTTTGCCATTTCCAGTTGAACCAATCCAGTTTTTCTATATTGAAAACTGCACCTGCTTTGTGTACATGTTCGATTGAAAAAACCTCTTCAAGTTCTTCTAAAGTGAAAATTTCTTTTTCTTCTCCACCACCGGGATTCCATCCTAAAAATGCTGCAAAATTGATTATTGCTTCTTTGAGATATCCTTTTTCAATATAACTTTCTACGGAAACATCGCCTTGGCGTTTTGAAAGTTTGCTTTTGTCTTCGTTTAAAAGTAGTGGAAGGTGGGCAAACTCTGGATGTTCCCATCCGAATGCTTTGTATAGGGCGATGTGTTTTGGTGTTGATGGAAGCCATTCTTCGCCTCTTATCACGTGTGTTATCTCCATGAAATGATCATCGACTACGTTTGCGAGATGGTATGTTGGAAATCCGTCTGATTTTATCAGGACTTGGTCGTCGATTATTTTTCCGTCGAATTGAACATTTCCACGTACAAGATCTTTGAATTTTATGAGTTCATAAGGCATTTTTTGTCTTACTACAAAAGGAATTTTTGCTTTAAGTTTTTCTTCTATTTCGGATTTTTGTAAGTTTGCGCATGTTCTGTCATACATTGGTGGAAGTTTGTTTTTTTCTTGTTTTTCACGCATTTCATCCAAGCGTTCTTTTGTACAAAAACATCTGTATGCGTGGCCTTTTTCTAAAAGTTCGTCTGCGTGTTTTAAGTAAATTTCGGTTCTTTTCGATTGCGTGTAAGGGCCGAATTTTCCTTTTTCCGAGCCATCAAGCATTGGTCCTTCATCGTGATCAAGCCCTACCCATGAAAGTGTTTTTATCAAATTTTCGACTGCTCCTTCTACGAATCTTTCTTGATCTGTGTCTTCGATTCTTAGCAAAAATTTGCCTTTATTTTTCTTTGCGAATAAGTAGCAATATAGCGCTGTGCGAAGCCCTCCGACATGTAAATATCCTGTAGGTGACGGTGCGAAACGTGTGCGGACCATGTGTATTATTAAGATTTTAATAAATTTTGATTGGATTATACATGGTTTTTCCTCTGGAAAAAAGAGGCTGTGTATTGTACAATAAGGGGGCTTGAAATGAGTGGTTTTTATTAAAGTTAAATCTTTATATGGCAAGAAGAAGGCTTAGAAGGACGGTACGAAGGAAACGTGCAACTGTAAATATAAAGGTCGATCCGACAATTGCCAGAGAAATTTGGGCTACGATTTTGTTGTCTATTGGAGTGCTTACTATTCTCAGTATTAAGGGATCTTTTGGACCTGTCGGTGATCTTTGGGTTGGATTTTTGAGTCCTATTCTTGGTTGGGGAATTTATATTATTCCTGTGCTTTTTATTCTTGTTTCGGCGATGATGTTTTTATCCAGGAATATTGAATTTGGAGCTTCAAGAGTTTTTGGAATTATTTTATTTATGACTTTTGGGCTTAGTCTCATACATCTTTCTGTACCGACTGATCATATTTATGATTATGCTTCTGTTGGGAAGTATGGTGGATATGTCGGATTTGTTACGAATTTTTTGTTTTTGCAGGTTTTGAATGTTGGAAGAGTAGGAGCTACTATTATTTTTATTACAGGGTTTTTGGTTTCACTGATGCTTGTTTTTGAGCTTTCTATTATTGAACTTGTGCGTTTTGCTATTCCTCAAATCAAAATACAGACTACTCGTGAACATGGAAAACTTAAAAAGCGTGGAATGTTTGAAAATGATGATGATGAATATGAAGAGGAGGATATTGCAGAGCCTGAAATTTTCATACATAAGTCAAAAATAAGTTCTTCAAGAAATGAGGAAAAAGATGATGAAATTGAAAATGATAAAAATGAAGAATCCGATGAGGATGAATCAAAGCCTGATCTTGCTATAAATAGGGGTGACGAAACCGCTGCAGCTCTTGATAAAGCTGTAAAAACGGAACATGAAGAAATCGAATGGGAATTTCCGTCCCTTGATTTGCTTTTAAATGGAGATAGTAATGTAGTCGTGGATGAGAAATTTTTGAAAGAAAGTGCGGAGAAAATACGAAAGAAACTTTCTCAATTTGGAATTGAAGTTGGAATGCATGAAGTTAATGTTGGGCCGACAGTTGTTCAATATACTCTTAAGCCAAATGATTCTGTGAAGCTTTCCAGAATTACTGCGTTAAAAAATGATATAGCGCTTGCTTTAGCGGCAGAAAGGATTCGTATAGAGGCTCCGATTCCAGGAAAATCTTTGGTTGGAATTGAGGTTCCGAATGCTTATAGAGCGACTGTTTATTTGCGTGAAATACTTGAAAGTTCCGAATTTGGACTTTCAACTTCGAAACTTACGCTTCCTCTTGGACGTGATGTTGCCGGAAAACCTGTTGTTGCAAGTTTGGATGCGATGCCGCATTTACTTATTGCAGGAGCCACTGGAAGTGGAAAATCTGTTTGTATGAACACGTTTTTGGTATCTTTGCTTTATCAAAATTCTCCCGAAGATTTGAGACTTATCATGATTGATCCGAAAAGGGTTGAGCTTTCTTCATATAATAATATTCCGCATCTGCTTACTCCTGTGATTCAAGATCCTGAGAAGGCTGCGGTTTCTTTGAGATGGGTTGTTGGAGAAATGACAAGAAGATATCATGAGCTTTCGACTAAAAGAGTAAGAAATATTTCTGAATTTAACGAATTAGATGGTGTTAGAAAAATGCCAAAAATTGTTGTTGTTATTGATGAGTTGGCGGATTTGATGATGACTGCAGGAAAGGAGGTTGAGGCTTCTATATGCCGTATTGCTCAGATGGCGAGAGCTGTCGGAATTCATTTGATTATTGCAACTCAAAGACCGTCTGTGGATGTTATTACAGGTCTTATTAAGGCAAATATTCCTGCAAGAATTGCATTTGCTGTTTCGAGTTCTATTGATTCAAGAACTATTTTGGATGGTGTTGGTGCTGAGGATTTGGTCGGAAAAGGAGATATGCTTTATCTGCCTGTAGGACGAAATAAACCCCTGCGTGTACAGGGAATTTATGTTTCGACAGAGGAAATAGAGAGAGTTGCAAACAGGGTAAAACTTACTGTTGCACCTGAATATAATAATGAAATTACTTCGATTGAAACGGCTAAACAAAGAGTTTTGGGAGTGCCTGATTCTGAGGAGGGAATGGATGGTGATAAGCTCTATAATGAGGCATATACTGTTGTAATGGAGACAAGAAAAGCTTCTGCCTCTTTGTTGCAACGCAGACTTAAAGTTGGATATGCAAGGGCTGCAAGGCTTCTGGATTTACTTGAAGAAAATGGAGTTGTCGGGCCTGCAGATGGCGCTAAGCCTAGAAGAATTATGAGTGAGGAAGAGATCTAAGCTGTTTTTATTAATAGCAAGAAGCCTAAAATTATGACTGAGGCGAAGGTTGTTGTTGTCAGTATGCCGTATACAATTGTTCTGGGATATGTGTTTCTTTGTGTTTTTTTGAGGCCGAAAATAATTAGTGCGATAATGAATATTAGACCGATTATTATTCCATATTGTCCCAAAAATTTTGAAAATATTGACCAGATTATTGCTGTAAAGAATGCGCCAAAAAAGAACATTGAAATTTTTGAAAGTATGCTCGTCGATCTACCTTGATCTGTTGTGATAACAATTTTCATTTGAAATTTTGAGGTGCTATTTCGTAAAGTATTCTATCGCGTTTTTGAATACTTGCAAACCTTGACCTAGTGTCGGAATTTCTTTTCCTTCGCGTAAAAGTTTTTCTTTTGCATAAGTCCAACCATCTTGATTGGTGAATGAATTAAATCTTTCAGGATGTGGCATAAGTCCAAAAATACGACCACTTTCGTCGCATATTCCTGCGATATCCAGCATTGCGCCATTTGGATTAAATGGAAACTGCAGGTTTGCCGGTGAGTTGTCATCTTTGACATATTTGAATGCGATTTGATCGTTTTTTATCAGGCTATCTATCACTTCTTTTTCTGCATAGAAATTTCCTTCTCCATGTGCGATAGGACAATTCAGTGTTTCGATGTTGCGAGTCCATATGCATTTTTGTGATGTGTTTTTTAGCTTAACCCAGCGACATTCGTAACGTGCGTGTGTATTGTGCATGAGTACTGCTTGTCGCTCGCCGTATTTATTTTCTTTTGCAGGAACGAGTCCAAGGTTTGTTAAAATTTGAAAACCGTTACAAATTCCGATGATTAATTTGTCTTGTTTTGCGAACTCCAAAATTTCTTTTTCTATATTATTTTTTATTTTGTTTGCTAGTGCATTTCCTGAGCCAGTGTCGTCGCCGTATGAAAAACCTCCGGGGAAAGCCATTATTTGATAGTCGTTTAGCATCTTTGGATTTTCGATCAGGTCGTTTATGTGAACGATTGTTGTTTCGCCGCCTGAAAGCTCGAAAGCTTTGGAAGTTTCTTCTTCGCAATTTATTCCGTAACCTGTGATTATGATCGCTTTAGGTTTCATTAGTAATTTTTAAAAGTTGATTTGTATGCTTCTTCTAAATCTTTTACATTTGTATCTACAATTGTTTCTCCATTTATTCCTTTGATTGTGAATTTGTTGGAGTCGAGGATTTGGCCTACACATGCAAAAGTTTCATCTTCGAAAAGTTTTTCGAATTCTCCTTTTTTATTCGGGTCTATCGTCACTACAAATCTTGATGCTGTTTCTGAAAATAAAATAAAATCATTTCTATTTAGATTTTTTTCGCGTGGAATTTTGTTTAAATCTATTTCCATTCCGAGTTGTCCTGCGATAGCTTTCTTTGCAAATGTTGCCGCGAGTCCTCCGTGTGAAGGGCTTAGGGCAGAGGCAATCATGTTTTTCAAAATTGCTTCTTCAACTTTTTCGTAAAGTTTTTTTGCAGACTTTGCCTCCACTTTTGGAACATTTTTACCTTCTGGAAAATATTCACTTCCTGCGAGTTCATCTTTTGTTTCTCCAAGTACGTAAACCAAATCTCCTGCGAATTTTGTGTCTAATGAAACTGCTTTTGTGACATCATCCATCACGCTTAATGATGAAATCAAAAGTGTTGGTGGGGAGGAAATTTTTATTGCGTTTCCATTCTTATCAAATCCATTGAAGTCGTTGAACATTGAGTCTTTTCCTGAGATATAAGGCGTTCCGTATTCTACAGCGTAATCATAACAAGCTTTTGCCGCTGCTTTTAGTTGGCCAAGTCTTTCTGATTCGTTTGAACTGCACCAGCAGAAATTATCCATTAATGCCATGTGTGAAAGTTTTCCTCCGATGGCGATAGAATTTCGTACTGCTGTGTCGATAGAGCATGCGGCCATGTCATAAGTATCGATTTCAGAATATTTTGGATAAAGTCCTTGTGAACATACCACTCCTTTTCTTGTTTCGATCAATGGTTTTGTGACTGAAGCAGGAGATATAACTCTCCCTTTGCCATGTAATGGCCCTAAAACTGCGCCTCCTTGTACAGAATGATCGTATTGTCTTGGTATAAATTCAGTGCTTGTTATGTTTGGATTTTTTAGTAATTCAAGTAGTGTATCTGTAAGATTTTTTGGCTCTGGTATTGCTTTTTCTTTGCGTTCAGTCTTTGTGTAAGTTGTGTGTAATGTCTTTTTTGGAAGTCCGTTGTGTAGAAAATCCATACTTATATCCATTATTTTTTCTTGCTTGTATTTTATGACGCATCTTCCGCTGTCCGTGAATGTACCAATAATTGTTGCCTCAACTCCGCGGCGTTTCATCAAATCTATAAATTTTTCCACTTTTTCTTCAGAAATTGCTAGTGTCATCCTTTCTTGTGATTCACTAATCCAGATTTTCCATGGTTCTAAATTTGGATATTTTAATGGAACTTTGTCTAAATCGACTTCGCATCCACCGCATTCCTTGGCCATTTCTGCTACTGAAGAGGAAAGCCCTCCCGCTCCGTCGTCTGTGATTGAATTGTATAAATCCATGCCTCTTGCTTCTTTGATTATTGCATCTGAGAATTTTTTCTGGGTAATCGGATCACCGATTTGCACTGCTGTAGCAGGACTTCCTGCCGATAGTGTTTCTGAAGAAAATGTTGCTCCGTGAATCCCGTCTTGTCCCGTGCGTCCTCCTATGACAACGATTTTGTCATTTTTGTGAGCGCCTTTTTCGTGTGAAGGTTTGCCGTTTATGGTCTTTGGAATCAGTCCGACTGTTCCTACAAAAATTAATGGTTTGCCTTTGTAGTCTTTGTGAAAATATGTAAATCCTTGAGGTGTGGGGATTCCGCTTTGGTTGCCTCCTGCGTTTACTCCTGAGACAACTCCTTCAAAAATTCTTTTTGGAGTTAGTGAAGCTTCTTTTAAATCTTTGTCTCGATAGATTGGTTCTTCGTCAGAGGTAAGTCCTACGCAAAATCCGTATTTGTTTATAATTGGTTTTGCGCCTTTCCCGAAGCCGATAGTGTCTCTGTTTACTCCTACAATTCCAGTGATTGCTCCGCCAAATGGATCAAGTGCTGATGGGCTGTTGTGAGTTTCGGCTTTGTCTGTGATTAAATAATTTTCATCGAAAATTATTGCTCCTGAATTGTCTGAAAAAACTGAAACACAAAAATCGTCTTTGCCTTTTTTGTTGCGAATGTCGATTGTCGCTTTTTTGATATAGCCTTTGTATAAGCCATCTTTTATGTTGTCAATTTCTGCGGCGAAGATTGTATGTTTGCAGTGCTCAGACCAAGTTTGTGCAAGTGATTCTAGTTCTATGTCAGTAGGGGAACGACCTTCTTTTGCAAAATATTCTTTGATCGCATAGAGGTAATCTTTCTCAAGAGCAAGCGGTCCGCGGCGTGTTCCGTCATTATTTAAAATTCCTTCTTTTCCAAGTTTTAATAGTTCTTCTTCTGAAATATTTAGGTCTACTTTTGTGATTTTGACCTCTGATGAAAGGTGAACGCGTGGAATTATTAAATCCATTCCATTGTCTTTCTCAAATGAAGTTTTGTCTTTTATAGAAATTCTTTGAATGAGTTTATTTGCGAGAATATTTCCGATTTTTTTTGTATCTTCTTCTGTGATTTTTCCTTTCAAAAATATCAATGTAGAAGAGTGAACGCTTTCTTCTTCGATGAATTTTTGTTTTGTAAGTCCTTCAATACTTTCTTTTGCGGTGGTGGCTATGTTGTCCGTCACCCCCGGTAAAAAGCCGATTTCAAGCGCAAAATCAAAGTCAATAGTTTTAAAAATGCGTATTACTTCGTCAACTTCGTAGCTTCCTTCTCGCCGTACTGTGTCGTACGGCTCGTGCAGAAGCTCCTTGTTTCCTTGTACTACATCATTTTTAGAACTATTGTCTCTTATCTTGAACTTCTGAGAAATTGGATTTGATAAAATTTCTGCGATGCGTTTTATTTCGTCTGAATTGAAATTTTTGTTTACTGTGTAGACTTCGAGGACTTTTGCAGTTTCGATGGCAAAACCTTCTGATACAAGGTTTTTTCTCATAACTTCTGAGCGTGTGTCGTTTACATGTGTAACAACTTCGATCCGATATGCCATTTTTCACAATGTTTAAAAATCTGCCCGATTGAAAGATAACATTTTCTTAAGTTGATCTCAATTGCAAATTTATAACATGGCTTTATTGTTGGATCTTGACATTGTTCCTGAATTCTTTTAGAATTATATCTTTTTGATCTTATAATCATGAGTGAATCCAGACTGCAGGATAAATTTATAGATGGTTCGTATGCTACGAATCCGAAAGCTGAAATTTTGCCCGGACAGCATAAAATGTTTAATGATGCTTTTAATTTTGTTGATGGTGTGAAATATCCATTGTCGTTGGCTCATCATTCTATTCCTCAGGATGGTGATCAAATTGGAATGGTTGGTTGTGGTGTAGTTCCAGGTGATAGTTTTTCTCCTGATTCTTCTCCTGAAGAATTTCATAGGCATAGATATAATGGATCGTTGAATTATATATTTAAGGATAATCGTAAATTATTTGTTCCTGATAAGAGGGGAAGATCCTATATGACTAGTTTGAATTTTAGAGATGAAAATGAATTCAGAGAAACTGTATCTAAATTATCCGCTGATTTTGGGCATAGGGCTCTGCATGTTTTGGATGCCGGATGTGGACAAGGTTTGGCTTTTAGAGATTTGCTTACCTTGGATGAAATTGATGTTGAAAAATCAGTTGGTTTTAGCTTGCCAACTAGGGATAGAAGGCGAAAACTTAATCTAAGATTGCTTTATGCTGATGTAATGCATTGTGGCATGAAGAGAAGATTTGATATGGTTTTTAGCGTACATGGAGCATTTCGATATCATCCTACAAATTTGTATTCTCAGAAAAATATTGCCATGCTGAGTATTTTGCAGTCTATTGATTTAACTCAAGAAGGAGGGCTTTTGCTGAATGATGTGATTAATTTTGCTATGCCGAAACTTTTTGAAATGGGAATACTTGAATATTCTGAGTCCTCTGTTTCTAGGGTTTTACGTCATCCGACTGTTGATGAAGTAATGGAACTTATGGTTAGATAGTTTTATCCACAACATTTCTTGTATTTCTTGCCGCTACCGCATGTACAAGGGTCGTTTCGGCCTATTGTTGGGCCTGTATCTTTGTCTACTGCTGCTATGACAGGATTTCCGGAAGTACTTACAATCACAGGATTTCCAGAGGATGTGTCAGATGAAAGTGGTTTTTCGATTTCAGCATCATTTGTTTGAATTTTTTTTACTTCAGCCTGTTTTAGCATCTCATGCGGGACTACTTTTTCTAGATCAATCTTGAAAAGTGTATTTAATGTGTTGGCTTTTATCATTGCCATGAGCTCGTTGAAAAGCTCGAAGCTAAGTGCTTTATATTCTGTTAACGGATCTTTTTGTGCGTAGCCGCTGAATGCGACGCTTTCTCTCAAATGTTGCATTGTGTCGATGTGATCCATCCACAAAGTATCTGTGGAACGAAGAATTACGGCTTTTTCAATTCCTCTTAGTATGTTCGGATCCGGCAGTGATTTCTCACGTTTTTCATATCCTTGAAGTAAATATGATTTTGCTTTTTCGATAAGTTCGTCCTCGTAAATTATTTTGTCGATTTCCTCTGTTGTTAGAGCACTTTCGTCTTTATGAATTGCCATTAATGCTTCCAAAATTTCTTTTTTATTCCAGTCTTTTGTGTCTCTGTTTGATGTGTTGTTTGTAACAATATTTTCCGCAGCCTCTTCTATCATTTGGACTATGTCCTCTTTGATTTCTTCTTTGAAAAGATAATTTCTGCGTTGTTTGTAGATGATATTTCTGTGGATATTCATGATGTCATCGTATTCAACGAGGTGCTTTCTGATGTCAAAATTGTGGCCTTCAACTTTTTTCTGTGCGCTTTCGATTGAACGAGAAATTATAGAATTTTCGATCGGCATGTCTTCCGGAACTTTTAAAAGTTCCATCATTCCTTTGATTTTTTCTCCGCCAAAAAGTCTCATCAAATCATCATCCATCGACACCAAAAATTGGCTTGCTCCTGGGTCTCCCTGACGTCCGGAACGTCCACGCAACTGATTGTCGATACGTCTGGCCTCGTGTCTTTCTGTACCTAAAACAAAAAGTCCACCGAGGTCTTGTACACCTTCTGCGAGCTTAATATCCGTTCCACGTCCTGCCATATTTGTGGCGATTGTGACCGCGCCTTTTTGTCCTGCGTTTGATACGATTTCGGCTTCTTTCTCGTGATTTTTCGCATTCAAAACCGTATGAGGAATTCCTTCAAGTGTGAAAAGTTTGCTTAATATCTCGGATTTTTCGACTGAAACAGTACCGACTAAGACCGGTTGTCCTTTTTCGTGAAGCTCTTTTACAAGCTTTGTCGCTGCCAACATCTTTCCTTTGAATGTCTTGTAGATTGCATCTGTTTTGTCGTTTCTTTGTACTTTTCTGTTTGATGGGATAACGATTGTATCCAAGCCATAAATTTGATAAAACTCCTCGGCTTCTGTCAGCGCTGTTCCTGTCATGCCTCCCAAGCGTTCGAAAAGTCTGAAGTAATTTTGGAATGAAACTGTTGCGAGTGTCTTCGATTCGCGTTTTATTTCTACGTTTTCTTTTGCTTCTATGGCTTGGTGAAGCCCATGAGAGTATCTTCGTCCCGGCATCAAACGTCCTGTAAATTCATCAATGATCAAAATTTCGCCGTCTTTTATCATGTAGTCAACGTCGTTTTTGTAGCATGCTTTTGCGCGGAGTGCTTGTTCAATATGATGTACTTCTTCAAATCCAGCTTCCGTGTAAATATTTTCAACTCCGAGAAGACCTTCCATTTTTGCGATTCCGGCTTCTGTAAGGGTTGCGGTCTTTAATTTTTCATCAATAACATAGTCTGTATTTTCCTCGAGATTTTGTATTAATCGTGAATGTTGTTGATATTTTGATGTGGATTCTTCGGCAGGGGCGGAGATGATGAGTGGAGTTCTGGCTTCATCAATCAAGATCGAATCTACCTCATCCACAATCGCATAGTATAGATCTCTTTGGGTGATTTCCTCTTTGTTCGTGACCATGTTGTCACGAAGATAATCAAATCCGAATTCGTTGTTTGTTCCGTAGGTAATATCGCATTCGTATGCGGCTTTTTTCTCTGCGTGACTCATTCCGTGGACAGTGACCCCGACCGAAAGTCCCAAATAATTATAAAGTCCGCCCATCCATTCCGCATCTCTATGAGCCAAATAGTCATTTACTGTAACCAAATATGCGCCACGTCCCAAAAGTGCATTCAAATAAATCGGCATTGTACATACGAGAGTTTTTCCTTCACCCGTTTTCATTTCCGCTATATTGCCTTGGTGAAGTACTATTCCTCCGATCATTTGGACGTCGTATGGGATCATATCCCAAGTCACGTCGCGGCCTCTGACAGGCCAAGATTTACCTACAAGTTGGCGACACGCGGTTTTTACCAATGCAAATGCTTCAGGCAAAATATCATCGACTGTTTCTCCGTTTTTTAGTCTGTTTTTGAATTCTTCTGTTTTGGCTTGTACTTGAGCTTGTGTCGTGATTTCTTTTTGATATTTTTCTTCGATTGCAAGTATTTCCTGTACGATTGGTCTTATTTTTTTTAATGCTTTCTCATTCGGGTCTCCAAGAAGTGCATTTAGTATTTTGTGGATCATATGTGGTTGTTGATGCTGGGAGATTTTAGCACTATTTTAGCTTTGAAATGTGTTTTATGGTTGACAAACAAAAAAAAACAGTTAGAATCGACGTCTGGTAGAATTTAATTTAAAACTATATGGCTTTAGATGGTAAACAAGTAGGTACTTTTGAAGGGCTTGATGGAACAAGTTCTAGTGATGTTCCAGCTGCTTCTCAAGGCAAATGGGATCAAGGGAGATGGATAGAGGGAAAATCTTTTGTTTGGGAGGTTGATGCCACTCAAAAAATGAGGAAGGCTTCCAGATCTAAAACTCCACAAGTTTTACCTCCTTTCGAAGATTTTGATCCTAATTATTCGTTGGATTTTGGAAAAGGTTCCGATGATTCAGAAAATGCGACTGTTGCTAGTAAACGTCAACGTTTAGGATTTAGTGATTTACATAAATCAGATGAGCTTGCTGTTTTGAGTGGTGATGCAGAAGCTCAATTAGGCGATGTGTCTGATTTGACTGTAGGACAGGTTTTTGATCATGTTGGGGCACGCATGGATGCTGTTGGGATTGTTGAGGTAGGGCCAAAAGGAGGATTTAAGAGGGCTAAATTGGCAAGTGGAGTACATCATTCTGTGGCTGTCGAACCTACTGTAGAAGTGGATAGAGGTATATGGCAACTTATGCTTGCTATGGGACAAAATGCTATTGGAGTTTCCAGAAATGGAAGAGTGGATGGAAAGGGCGGTCGAAATAGAAAAACTGATGAAATGCCTGCTATAGTAGAAGATCTAGATCTAGATCATGGAGCTATGGCGTAGTTATCTGATTTATTCCGTGTGGCCTTTTAGGACGACGAAGATTGTTTTGAGGAGGATTTTGAGATCGAAGATGATAGACCAGTTTTCAATATAATAGCGGTCGAGTTTGATTTCTTCTTCAAAAGGGAGATCACTACGGCCGCTTATTTGTGAGATTCCGGTGATTCCGGGTTTTATTGTCAGGACAAATTTGTGGCTTTTTTCGTATTTTGCGACTTCTTCAGGAAGGTGTGGCCGTGGGCCGACTAAGCTCATGTCTCCGACAAAAACGCTGAATAATTGTGGTAGTTCGTCGATTGAATATCTGCGAATGAATTTTCCGACTTTTGTGACTCTTGGATCGTTTTTGATTTTCACGAGTGGAGTGTTTTTTCGTGTATTGCTTGAGGAAAGTTCTTTGTATCGCATGCTGTCTGTTTTTGGGTGCATTGATCGGAATTTGTAGAAATTGAATAGTTCTCCGAATTGTCCGACCCTTTTTACGCGCTGTCCATCATCTTTTTTTATGAAAAATATCGGGCCTTTAGAATCTAATTTTATTGCGATTGCTGTGATTATCAGAATAGGGGATAGCAGGATTAACAGCATCAGTGAGCCAAAAAAGTCTATGCATCTTTTTATAACCCTGCCCCAACCTTCGAGTGGAGTTGGTTTTAGTGAGATGATTGGTACGCGACCTATCGTTGAAATTGAGATGTTTGAGCGGCGTACGTCGATAAGTTCGGGTACGAATTTGTATGAAATGTGATTTAAATCGCATAGCTGAAGGATTTCTTCGTTGTCTTTTGCGTTGATTGTTGAGTCGGTTTGGATTATTTCGTCAATATTTTTGTGCTTTATTGTGTACTCAAGCTGGCTTGGTTTTTCGATTATTCCTATGATTTTGTATCTCGAATCTTTTTTTAAATTTTTATATATGTCGTCAGTGATTTCGTTTTGTCCAATGAAGAGTAGGTTTCTCTTTCCTATGCCATTTTCAAGGAGTATTAACTGTATTATTTTTATGATTCCACGGCCGATTATTATGAATAAAAGTGTCAATGACCAGCTGTATAAAGTTGCTAGTCTTGAGAAGGGGAATGTTCGTGTGAAAAAGAAATATGTGACGCAGAAAGCCGCCCAGATAAACCAAAAAATGAATACTTGTTTTGTTTCTGTTGTGAATTTTAGTGTTGTTCTCAGTGTGTAGAGTTTTCCGAATATGAAAATGAGAATTAACGCAGCGGCAAGGAAAGAACTGAATTCCAAATATGCTGAGAGTGTAGGTAAAACCGTGTAATCTATTGGTTTTGCTATGCCTCTTATTGGTTCTGTGATGAGGCGAAGATTGTATGCTACAAAAAATGCCGATATTGTCATGATCAGGTCGATCGGTATTTTTATGAGTCCAAAGAAAATTTCAAAACGTTTCATTTTGTAGTCCTTATGCGCTTCGCTTGCGTGTAGCTTTTTAGCTGCTCTTAAACAGTTTGGGTAAGCCGAGTTCTGTGTCCCCTCGATTTTGTCGAAGGGTTGTGATCATCTATCTTAGTCCCGCAGAGCGGGATCTATAGCGGTGAGAAGAGTTATTTGCGATTGGCTGAAAATAAATCTTTCCATCTCACCTTGCACCTCACAGGGTTTTCCAACGTTTACGATTTTCATCGTATGTTCCAGCTGAGCTGGACTTTTCACCTTTTGTCCGTCTTTGATTTTAAGGCCAAAAACGAACTAGTATTGTCTCTGTGGCACTGTCCCTACCGTATGTTTTAAATATACGGCGGCGCGATGTTATCGGCTGCGATTTGCCATGGTGCTCGGACTTTCCTCTCCGAAATCGTGAGAAATCGAAGTGATCACTCCAAACTATCTAAGAGCAAGAGGTATTTTAATAGATTTTTGGGTTTTATGCAACGTGGAATCTCTAAAAAACACGCAATACTTCGTCAATTTCGTCGTTTCTTACTCGCCGTACATGTTAGTACGGCTCGGTCAGAAACTTCTCATTTCCTTAGATTTAATTGCTTCTCTAAAATTTTCTTATCCGAGAAGTTTTTTATTTTGAGAAGTTTTGGATTTTTTGGGAGTGCTTGTGCTGGAATTAGGCCTATTATTTCGCTTTCTAGAATGCGTGTTTTTAGTTTTTTTGCCAATGTTTCGACTTTTTTGAATACTTTTAGTGGTGGAGTTTTCTTGTAGTCTGTCAGATTAATTGAGACCTGTGCGATGTTTTTGCTCTTTAAGTAAAGGCCCAGTGCTTTTATGTTTTTGAGTCCGTTTTTTGCGGTTTCTCGTATTTCGTTTGCTATCATTTTCGCGATTTCGATGTCGGATGTTTTTAGATTTATGTTGTATGCAACAAGAATTCTGCGTACTCCTATGACTGTTGCGCCTGCAGGTCCCATCTTATGTGGGCCGAAATCAGGAGTTTTTTCAGGTAGTGTGATTTCTTTTTTCAATCTTTCGTATTGGCCTTTTCTGATGACTGCGAGATTTTTTCTGTCTTTTCTTATCGCTGAATTTTCGTAGAGGTATACCGGAATTTTTACTTTTTCTCCTACCCGTTTTGCAAGTGCGATTGAGTATTTTACTGTTTCTTTTCTTGTGATTCCTGTTAGTGGAATTAGTGGAACTACATCTGTTGCGCCGATTCTTGGATGTACGCCTTTGTGTACATTTAGGTCGATTATTTTTGCGGCGGTTTTTATCGCATTGAATGCGGCCTTGATAACTTTTTCCGGTTCTCCTGCGAATGTAATGACGGTGCGATTGTGGTCGATATCGCTTTCGGAATTTAGGAAAAGTATTCCTTTTACTTTTTTTATGGAATCTTCGATGAGTTTTATCTTGGCTTTGTCGCGCCCTTCACTAAAGTTTGGGACGCATTCGATTAGTTGGTGCACGGCAAAAGTCTGACATTTTTTTTGGAGAATGTACAGAAATTTTCACAAACTATCTCTCTCCTTTTTCAATTTATCATATTCCCTTTGAAAGAACCTTACGGCGTTTAGGCATTCTTTTGCTTTTTGGTTTTCGGGATCGATTTGAAGTGTTTTTTTGAAAAGTAGGGCAGCTTTATCGAAATTCTTTTCGTTTAGATATAAGACGCCAATGTCATTTAATATTAACGGGTCGTTTGGAGCCAAGAAAAGGGCTCTCTCAAGTAGAACGATTCCTCTTTGACCTTGGCCAAAGTGGTACATGCTCCAGCCCATACATCTTAAGATTTCAGGATGGTTTGGGTAAAGTGCGTCTGCTTTTTCAAGTAATTCCACAGACTCTTTCCATTTTCCTGTACAAGAATAAACGAAACCAAGAAGATAGTTTGCGTTTGCGCTTTCGCAGTTCACTTTAATTGCTTGTGAAAGTGCTTTCTCGGCATTTTCATATTTTCTCAAAGACAAATAATTGTCGCCGATTTCTTCGTAGGCTTCGACGCAACTTAAATCATCAAGAAGAATTCTTTCGCAAATTCTGATCGCTTCGACGTGCTTTCCTTCGCCTTTCATCTTGTCTGCTTCCTCTATTAGGGGATGCAACTTTGTTTCTTCTTTGTGCATTTTATTTTTGTTTTTATTTTTTTGTTTTGCCTTTTTGTATTCAGGTAATTATACCAAAAAAGATAGGGGATTGCAATGAAGTGTGGTTTGACAAAATAGAGAGTTGTGTGAGGTCTTTTAAAGATTTTTGAGGTATGATTTGAAGTCTTCTTTTAGGCCGCTGTGTTTTAATGCAAAATGTGTTGTGGCCTTTAGGAAGCCTAATTTGTCGCCTGTGTCGAAGCGTGTTCCTTCTATTTCAAATCCATAAATTGGTTGTGATTTTATGTATTCAATCATTCCGTCTATCAATCGAAGTTCTTTATCCTTGGTCGATGATTTTGATTTTTCTAGTGTATTTAGAAGTTCAGGAGTGATGATATATTTTCCTACGATTGCGAGATTTGATGGAGCTTTTTTTGGGTCTGGTTTTTCTATGAGTGAAGAAATTTTATAAGTATTTTTTGAATCTTTTGTTCCTATTATTCCATATTTTTTTGAATCTTTTTTATTTATTTTTTGAAGCCCTAAAATTGGAGTTTTAAATTTTTCATACTGTTTTATTAATTGTAAAAGTGCAGGTGTTTTGCTGTCGTAAATGTCGTCTCCAAATAAAATTGCGACTGGTTCATCACTTATAAATTTTTTTGCACAAAGTATGGCGTGGCCGTCTCCTAGCGGATTATCTTGTTTTACGTAAATAAATTTTGCTATTTTTTCTATTTTTTCGAGTTCTTCTATTTCTTTGAATTTTTTATTCTTTGATAAGTGTTTTTTTAAATCTTCTGATGAAGAAAAATAATTTTCTATGGATTTTTTGTTGTCATTCGTGACTATTATGATTTCTTTTATCCCGCTTTTGACTGCCTCTTCTACGAGATACTGGATGCATGGTTTGTCTACTATCGGCAAAAGTTCTTTCGGTACTGATTTTGTTACCGGAAGAAATCTTGTTCCAAGTCCTGCCGCAAGAATTACTGCTTTTGTGATTTTAGTGTTTGAATTTTTCAATGTTGTCTTGAGTTTTTGAGTATTAAGACTTTATTTTTATGATTTTGTTTGTTTCCGTTTCTGCTTTTGGAATACGAATCTCAAGTACGCACTGCTCAAAACTTGCTGAAATATTTTTTATATCTGCCTCTTTTGGAAGGACAATCGCGCGTGAAAAACTTCCCCAAAAACATTCTTTTGTATAGTAGTTTTCGTCTGCAACTTCATCTCTTTGAGCCCTATCTCCTTTTATAACAAGGATGTCTTCGTTGACTGTAATATTTATATTTTCTTTTTCAACTCCTGCGATTGGAGCTACTATTATTATCTCTTTGTCTGTCTGATAAATGTCCAAAGAGAGTTGGCCTACTTCTTTTTTTAATGGCGTATCGGAGCCATCTGCAGGGTGAATTTTGATGCTTGAGTTTTTCATGTTTTGAATTTTTTACTTTTTATTCGTCTGTGGCTGCCTCCACTTTTACTACTTTTTCTTTTGGCGGAACTGTTATTCCTTTGAAATATTTTTTAATATCTTCTCCGTTTATGTTTTCTTCTTTGATAAGATCTTCGGCTATTTCTGTCATTGTTTTCTTATGTTTCGTGATTAATTCTTTGGCTTTATTGTATGCTTTTTCAAGAGTTTTTTTGATAAATTCATCTATTTTTGAAGCGCTTTCTTCAGAATAATTTTTGATATGTCCGAAATCTCTTCCTATGAAAACTTCATCGTTGCTATCCCCGAAAACTATAGGTCCAAGTGAGCTCATGCCATATTTTGTTATCATTGAACGTGCGAGTTTTGTGGCTCTCTGAAGGTCGCTTGACGGGCCTGTGGATGTTTCTCCAAAAAATATTTCTTCCGCCACGTATCCTCCAAGCATCATCGCCAAGTCATCTTCAAAATTGCTTTTTAAAACATAATTTTTTTCTTCTTCCGGACGTGACCACGTGACTCCGCCGGCCATACCTCGTGATATTATAGATACTTTATGAATTGGATCGCATCCCGGCAGCAGATAGCCGATTAGTGCGTGTCCGACTTCATGGTAAGCGGTAAGTTTTTTCTCTTTTGGGCTCATTATTCTGGATTTTTTTTCAGGTCCGAGTAAAACTTTTTCGATGGATTGTTCCACTTCGTGTGAAGATATTATTTTTTTATTATTTTTTGCTGCTAAAATCGCAGCTTCGTTTAGTAGATTTTCTAGGTCTGCTCCGCTGAATCCTATTGTTCCTTTTGCTACTTTTTTGAAGTCTACGTTTTTTGCCATTGGTTTGTTACGTGCGTGGACTTCGAGGATCATTTCGCGAGCTTTCAAATCCGGAATATCAACTACGACTTTTCTGTCGAATCTTCCCGGTCGAAGTAAAGCTGGATCTAAGATGTCTGGACGGTTTGTTGCTGCGATTACGATCACATTTGTGCCTGTCTCGAATCCATCCATTTCGGTAAGAATTTGGTTTAATGTCTGTTCTCTTTCGTCATGTCCTCCGCCCATTCCTGCCCCTCTGTGGCGGCCTACGGCGTCTATTTCATCTATAAAAATAATACATGGTGCGTTGCGTTTTGCTTTTGTAAATAGGTCTCGTACGCGTGATGCTCCGACTCCGACAAACATTTCAACAAATTCAGAACCTGAAATATTGAAAAATGGAACATCAGCTTCTCCCGCTACAGCTCTTGCTAGAAGTGTTTTTCCTGTTCCTGGTGAGCCGATCAACATAACTCCTTTTGGGATTTTTGCACCCATTGCTCTATATTTTTGCGGATGTTTTAGAAAATCCACTATTTCCACCAGTTCTTCTTTTGCCTCATCTGCTCCTGCAACGTCTTCGAATGTTGTTTTCTGTTTTTCTTTATCAAAAAGTTTTGCTTTTGATTTTCCAAAAGACATTGCTTGATTATTGCTGGACTGGGCAGAGCGCATCATAAAGCCAAAAAATGCAACTATTAATAAAAATGGTATCACACTTATCAAGATGTCTGACCAAAAACTAGAAGAAGTGCTGTCCTCAATGTATATAGGTAATTTTGAAATTATATCATTTGTAACACCTGCCTGACCAAGTAATTCGTATAGGCTTGTGCCTGTTTCTTTGTTTGTAAATTGTTTTGCTCCGTCTACTAGTTCAAGATTTACCTTATTGTTTGATACCGTGATTTTACTTATCAGTCCGGATTTTGCTTCTTCTACAAATGTATTTAACGTTATTTCTTTCTCATTCACAGATTTTGTATCAAAAATCATAAGTCCGGCTGATATCAAAAGAGCGGCTACAACCAGATATAAAATGGTATTTCTTGGTTTGTTTGGTGAGGAGAGGTTTTGCATATTTATTTTAAATGTTTTTAATGTTTTTTTGACTTCTCTAATACTGGACTTTCTTATGTTTTTTTTCAACTGAAACTTTGATCTTGTTTTTGTTTATAGAGAATATAACTTTGCCTATTTTTTTGCTTTTGTTCCCGATGTTTTTTTCAAGTACTTTCAATATTTCGTCTATTTGTGCGTTTCCGAAATCTTTTAGTGTCTTTGCGTTTATTTTGTATAGTATGCGAATTACGGCTTTTTTAAGCGCTTTATTTGCTTCTCTAAAATCTTTTGCGATTAGTGTGTTTTTTTCTTTTAGAAATTTTTCTGATTTTTTTATGAATTTTTTTGCTTCTTCGTCCAGAAATTCCAAAGTTTCTTCAATATTTTTTGTGTTTTTTGCAACTGTTCCAAAAATATTTTTATTGATTTTTTTTAGTGTCGGGACGATTTTGCTTCTGATTAAATTCCTGTTAAATTTTTCATCCAGATTGCTTAAGTCTTTTCTGAATTCGATTTTTTTGTGAGAGAGGTAATCTTCGATTTGTTGCTTTGGGACTTGCAAAAGTGGTTTTACGAAATGAAGATTTATGTTTGAAATTTTATGTTCGATTTTTTCTTCCATTCCAAGAAGTCCTTTTAGTCCCGCTCCTCGTGAGATGTTTAAAAGGATTGTTTCGAGGTTGTCGTCGGCATGGTGAGCTGTCAAAATAAGATTTGTTTTGAATTCTTTTGCGAGTTTTGCGAAAAATTCATGGCGAATTTGTCTTCCTGTTTCTTCAAGTCCTCGACCCAGTTTTTTGCTTATTTTTCCGATGTCTTTCTTCAAAATTTTTACTTCTGTCTTATATTTTTTAGCCAGATTTTTTATGAATTTTTCATCTTTTTCACTATCGATTCCTCGAAGCATGTGATTTACGTGTGCTGCTATGATTTTTACTTTTGTCTTTTCTGCAAATTTTTTTAGCATTTCAAAAAGGAACACAGAATCCGGTCCTCCCGAAAGGCCTAAAATCACTTTTTCGCCTTTTTTGATATGTTTTGAGAGTGATTCAAAGATGCTTTTCTCCAGCTTTTTGGCCTCTTGAATGTTCATAAGTTTTTTTATTTTGTTCGAAAATCATGGAAGATAGAAGATCGAGATTGTCTTCGTCTGCAGCTTTGTTTCTTTTTGTTTCGCCGCATGTTTCGCATTTGTGGGTAATCATCCATCCTTTTTTCTTATCCAGCTCAACAAAAACAGGTGGCATGTTCCCGAGGCATAGTGACATTCTGTCTCCCGGATATTTTAAATCCACGTGTTTTGAATATAAGCATTTTTTGCAGTGGTTTCTACATGTTTTTAACGCTTTTGGATTTACTTCGTCGCATTTTTCGCAGGTAAATCCTTCGTTTATGACTGTGAATTTTTTCATGCGTGGATTATAGCATGGAAATTTATCTTAGGGCTATTGTTTTTTGGCTTCAAATGTGGTAAAATTATATGAAAGTAAATACTAAAACAAAAACAAAATGAAAAGGTTTTCAACACTAATGATCTTGGGAATTGTAGCTGTAGTTGCTTTTGGTGGATACAATTTGTATTTGTCATGGCAAGTTTCGACGCTTTCGACCGAAGAAACAAAGGCTGATGCGCTTATTGCTGATTACGGCAAACAGATTTTGCAGTATGAAAACAAGCAGGTTTTGGAGTCTATAAATGCAAAAAAAACTATAAATGAACTCAAAAATGAAGGAATTATAGAATGGTCCAGTGTTATAAAGAAAATTAGAAAAACTATCCCAAAGGTTGATGGACAGCCTATAGTTACAGTTCTTTCGTATTCCGGATCTTCGAATAATGAGATTTCGATGAATGTAAAAACAAATGAGAAAGCGGAAAATCCTTATTTTGATGTTGCTGATTTAATTAAAGGATTTAATGCAAGTGTGTATTTCAAGGATGCTTTTGTACCTTCAATTTCAAATGGAGTTGATGATAAAGGTGCTCAGGTTTTGACATTTTTGATCAGCATGAAATATTTGCCAAACAGTGCTGATGTTTCTCTTAGTGAGGCCGGTCTTGGCGATAGCAAGCCTGACACTGCAATTGGTGCAAATAAAATTTCACGATAAATTTAAAAAAATTACTAAAATAAAAACAAAAATATGTTAGAACAAAATGTACAAGGTCAACAAATATACGTGGAAGGCAGTAGTAATAAAAGTGCTCTTGCGGGCATTTTCCTGATGCTTCTTGTTCTATTTGGATATGTTTTTTATACCAGAGGGTTGGCTATGGATGTTGGCAAGACGAATGCTGATATTTCCAGTAAAAATTTGCAAATTGAGCAGAGTAAAGCCAAAGTTGCGGAAATGACCAAGGCTGAAAAGGAGCTTGATTTGTCTAGTGAAGTGAAGAAAACAGAACTTCTCAAGTCTGTTCCGAAAGACATCGATCAGGATCAAATTATTCGCGATCTTATAGATACGGCGAAAGTTCATGATATAAAGCTTAATTCTATAGGATTTGGAAAAGGTTCTTCGAGTAAGGAGGGAGTTGGTTCGCTTCGAATAAATGCAAGTTTTGAGGGAAATTATAATGATCTCGTGTCCTTTCTCGAGAGTCTTGAGCAAAATGCGAGAGTCTTGATTGTTGACAGTATAAATGTTCAGCTTGGAAAAACGGATTTATTGGATTCTACCAGAGCGACTTTTTCGCTTTCTATGCAGGCTTTTTATCTTAAAAAATAATTATTGAAAGAGTTACTTTATGGAAAATAATATAAAAAATCAGAGTGCGCGTGATACTGACTTTGTCGTTTCTGGGGCTTCAGAAAGCGGATATGATGTTTTGAATAGTGTAAAAAATTCAAAAGACAAAGTCGTGGATACAGTTATTTACGGAGTTTATAATAATGAAAATAGCGGACTTTTTGTAAAACTGAATGATTTTTTTATAGATCGTTCGAGTGTCGGACTGAGGGATAAGTCATATTTTTTCCATATGCTTGCGGTTATGGTGGATGCTGGAATTCCAGTTGTTTCTGCTATTAAATCACTTGCGGCAAGGACGGAAAATCCGAGACTTTCACGTATTTTGAATACTTTGGCTTATAACTGCGAACATGGTTCAACTTTGGCTGACAGTATGAGTAGATTTGAAACTATTTTTGATGAATCCGAGGTTGGAATCGTACGTGCCGGAGAAGAAACTGGAAAACTGAATACAATGCTTTTTAAGCTTTCCGCTCAACTTGATAAAAGCCATGATTTGTCATTAAAACTTTGGGGAGCGGCTGTATACCCGATTGCGGTTTTATGTGTGCTTGTCCTTGTTGCGGTGGGTATGCTGGTTTGGGTTTTTCCAAGTTTGCTTAATTTGCTTACACAAGGTGGTGTTACGGAAGATAAACTTCCTTTTGCGACTATGGTTTTGCTTAATTTGCAAAGAGCTGTGACAGGTTATTGGTGGGCTATTATAGCAGGAGCTTTGTTGTTTTATGGGATTTTTAATGTTTATGTCGGAAGTGATTATGGGGCTTACAGATGGGATCGTTTTAAGCTTAGGTTTCCTATCGTCGGAGGACTTTTACGAAAACTTTATGTTTTACAATTTGTCAGTTTGGTAGGTCTTCTCATTGAGGCCGGACTTCCTGTGATACGCGCTATTGCTATTACCGGAGGCGCAATTTCAAATAAGCTTTATAAGCTTAAGACTCAGGAAGTTATGAGTGCTGTGCGCGACGGTAAGAAGATTTCTGACAGTTTGATGGATAGTGATTTTCTTTTTCCTGCTGAGGTTGTACAGATGCTCCATGTTGGAGAGGCTTCAGCAAGTCTTGGAAAAATTGCTGAGAAAATCGCGGATCAGTATCAAAGAGAAATCGACAATGGACTTAAGAAAATTTCATCTGTTTTTGAGCCTGTGATGATTTTGTTTGTTGGTCTTTTTGTAGCGCTTTTGGCGCTTGCGATCATGGCTCCTATTTTTAATCTTAGCAATGTTGTTGGAAGTTAAAAAAAAATCAGGTGCTTTCCCAAATGGATTTACTCTTGTAGAGATAATTATTGTAATGGCTCTTATTGCTGTTCTTTCCATGCTTTCAATAGCCGGATATTTGCAATATAGAAAAAGTGCAATCCTTAATTTGTCTGCAGATAGTATTGTTTCGCAAATAAATTCGCAAAAAGATAAAGCTGTTTTAGGTGCTTATAAAAGCCAAAGAGCCGATGAGATAAGAAATGAATTGGATGCTTTGCCGGGAAATTCTTCAGCTAATGGTGGTTTTGATTCCAAATGTTTTACAGTTTTATTTGAAAAAGGTGCTGATGGTAAATTTTTAGCTTATACATCTCAAAAAGACTTTAGTGGAAAGAAGTTTTTTCAAGGTGATTCATGGGTTTATGAAGGATGTAAAGATGTTACCAATGGTTCTTTTCCTAAGAATGAATTATTTGAGTTAGATTCTCTTATAAAAATAGACGATGTATCGATTGGAAATTTCGCTTCCGGTGGGCAGGGAACTCCTGTTTCTCAGTCTCTTGAAGTTCGTTTTTTGCCGCCCGATGGGAAAATAGAAGTTTTGTATGACGGAGTTTCTGGAAAGACGGGTTATGGTGATGTGGAACTGAAAATTGATATAAGTTATGGAGATAATAATCCTGATTACAAAAAAAGTATTTTCTTTAAATTATGAAAAAGTTTTTTACAAAAATCAGTGAAAAGAGAGGATTTACCCTTACAGAGGTCCTTGTTGGAATTTCGATTTTGACTGTTGCCATAGTTTCTGCGACAAATTTGCTCGTCACAATTGTTCAATCGAATAAAAATAATGTGAAAACTTTGCAGGCTTATTACTATGCACAGGAAGGAATTGAGGCTTTCAGAAATATTCGTGATACGAACTGGTTGCATAATCAGGATTGGCTTGATGGAGACGTAAATAAGAAGATTTGGGGAAGTGGATTTGTTGCTGCTGGGCAAGGTAATATGTATGAAATTGAGAGTATAGATGTTTTTGAAAGGACTGTGGCCGGAAATGCACAGGTCGGAATAGATCAGATGAGTAGTTATGCGCCTTGGAATGTACATCAAATCAATAGTGAAAATGAAGCAACTCAAAATGCAAATGGTTTTAAACGTGTTTTTTATGTTTCTTCATATGATTGTGGTTTGCCTGTTTGTAGCGATTATTTGAGAATTGTTTCAAAAGTTTCATGGATTGATGGCACATCAGAAAAAGAAGTAAAACTAAATGAAATATTCACTAACTGGAAAGGCGGAGCTTTATGATAAAAAATAAATTAAAACGAGGTTTTACGCTTGTAGAAACGCTTATAGCGCTTGGAATATTTGCTATGTTTATGTCGATTTTAATCGGTTCTTATTCCGGTATTGTTAGATCGCTTAAAGAGGCAAATGATTATCGTGTCATGTATTCTGATGCGAGAAGGGTTTTTGATACTGTCGTAAGAGAATTTCGTGAAGGTATGGTTGACTATGGAAATGATAATTATTTCGGAATATGTAATCCCACCTCTTTGAATGGAGGAAAAAGTGAGGTTTATTTGATTTCAAAAGACGGTGGTTTTACTGCCAAGATTTTCAGGGAAGAATTGAATGATTCAACTTCCGGTATTGAAAAAAAGCATGGAGTTATCAAGATTTCAAAAGGCAAAAAAGGTGATGTTCAAAATGCAATTATTTTGAATTCTCCAGAAGTGAACGTGAAGAATTTTCAGATTTTTGCTTATCCTCATCTTGATCCTTATGACAAGAAAAATGTATTTAAAGATGCTTATCAGTTTCAGCCTTTTGTCCTTGTGAAAGCGACTTTCGAGAAGGAGAAATTTAACGGTGAAATGTTTAATGTATCTTTTGAGACAGCTATTTCTTCGAGAATTTACAATCAAGTTTATAAACCAAATGATTCTCTTACAACATGCAAATAATTAGCGCAAAAATCAGAGAAGTTATTGAAAAGGCACTTTTGAAAAATGGTAGTGCGCTTTTGACTGCGCTTCTTATAATGGGTGTTCTTATATCTGTTTCTCTTGCTCTATCTTCACTTGTTTTACGTGAAATTTATACGACTAGAGAAGTTTTGGATGCCGGAAGTGCTTATTATGGAGCTGAGTCAGGAATCGAGGTTTCTCTATATAATATCAAACATAATCTGCCGGGATGGGAAACTAAAGAAAAAGGCTTTGTGCCAATGAAAATCGATGACGAGAAAAATGTTGTGACTGAGTATAAAGTTGATAATACATGTAATTCTTATCCGTGTTTTTCGTCCGATTTTGATAAGAAAAGTGCGGAAAAAGATTTGACCGCTTTTTATAGTGTGCTTGGTTTGAATGAATCTATTACAATTCCGCTTTTTGTAGTCGGAAATGACGGGAAAGAGCATAAGGTGCGAGATTTCACTGTTGAATTTTACGGAATTTTCAATCCGAATACCGATCTTAATATAAAAAGTAAAATTAAACTTAGTGGATGGGATATTTTAAGGTGGAAAATTTTGGGAATATCAAAAAATGAAACCAAAAATAAAACTGAATCAATCAGTGATTTTACTGCGCTTTCATTGCTAAATAATGCTGGAGAAAAAAATCCTGCTAATGCGGCAAATCCTTCCTGGTTTGGAAGTATAAGTTGCAGCAATGCTAAAGGTGAGAGGTATACTGACGGAATAAAATGTGTTCAATATGGATCTCAAGAATATCAAGAGGTTCATCTCGGCAATGACATCGCAAAAACTGTTGTTGGAAATTGTTTGAATACACAGGCACGTGAGCATTATATTTATGAAAATGGAGAAGTTTTGAGTACTGCGAGTTGTTATGATATTTCAACTTTTTTGCAGGAGCATAAACTGAATTATTTGACTCTGACGAATCTTATGAATCCGTCTGTTTTTGCGGATAGTATTCCTGAATCACGAAGACTTGATATGTCGAAATTGTATTATAGGATTGAGCTTTTTGGTGAGGATGGAGCTGTTTTGGATGGTAATGCTGTGTATGACAACAAGACTGTTCGTGAATATTCTGAGATCGTTTCAAACGGTTACAGTGGCAACAGTAAACAGAGTATTAGTGTGAATTTGAAGCGTGATAGTTTTATACCTGTTTTCAATTTCTCTTTGTATAGTACTTATAAAAACTCCAAGGATTGGTATTAGTATTGGCTTATGATCTTGACGTAAAGGTATCTTGAAGGTAGGCTTTTTGCATGAATAAATTTTATTTGTCGACAGCGATTGCATATGTAAATGCGGCGCCACATATCGGGCATGCGCTTGAATTTGTGCAAGCTGATGCGCTTACACGTTATCATCGTGCGAAAGGGGATAGTGTGTTTTTTCTTACTGGAACTGACGAGCATGGTGTGAAAATCTTTGAAGCGGCACAGGAAAAAGGCATGGAGACGAAGGCGTTTGTTGATTTTAATGCAAAACAATTTGAAGATTTAAAAGGAATTTTGAATCTGGCTTATGATGGATTTGTGCGTACAAGTAGCGAGCATCACAAAAAAGGTGCACAGAAAATCTGGACTGCAATGTTTGATGCCGGAGATATTTATAAGGGAATTTACAAAGGAAATTATTGTGTTGGGTGCGAGTCTTTTATTCCCGAGAAAGATTTGGATGAAGCTGGAAATTGTCCTATTCATAAGAAAAAACCGAAAACTCTTGAAGAGGAAAATTATTTTTTCAAACTTTCAAAATATTCTGATGCTATAAAAAAGGCTATAGAAAGTGATAAATTGCTTATTCTTCCTGAGGCGAGAAAAAATGAAATGTTGAATTTGATAGGGGAGGAAGGTCTTAAGGATGTGAGTTTTTCGCGTCCGAAAGATGTGCTTCCTTGGGGGGTTACGGTTCCAAATGATGATTCACAGGTGATGTATGTTTGGTGTGATGCGCTTTCGAATTATATTACCGGAATTGGATATGCTGAGGATGGTGATGAGGGGAATACTTTCAAGAAATTTTGGCCGTGCGATGTACATTTGATTGGGAAAGATATTTTAAGATTTCATGCCGGAATTTGGATTGGAATGCTTATGTCTGCCGGACTTGCTCTGCCGAAAGCTATTTATGTGCATGGATTTGTGACAAGTGAAGGGGAAAAAATGAGCAAAAGCCTTGGAAATGTCATAAATCCGCTTGAGTATGTTGAAAAATATGGAAGTGAGGCAATGAGATATTATCTGCTTAAAGAAATTCCAACTACCGATGATGGTGATTTTTCGCACAAAAGATTTTTGGAGGTTTTCAATAGTGAACTTGCGAACAGCATGGGGAATTTGGTGAATCGTGTTGTTATGATGACTGATCGGTATTGTGAGGGGAAAGTGCCTAAAATGGCTGATGGAGGAGGTGTTTATGAACAGCTTATGCTTTCTGTTGAAGCCTATAAAGCCGCTTTTGAAAGGTTTGATTTGAAGGTTGCATGCGAAGCTTTGATCTCTATTGTGAATCTTGGAAATAAGTATATCGATGATAAAAAACCTTGGGCAATGGCAAAAGAAAATCCTGGAAGTGTCCCTGAGGTTTTGTATAACCTTCTGGAATTACTTAGATTTGTAGGAATTTTGTTTTCTCCGATTTTGCCTGAATGTTCAGTGAAAATCCTTAAACAGATTGGAGCTGATAGTAATGATTTGAAACTTGATTCTTTGAAATGGGGAGTTTTAAAGCAGGGAACAGCTGTTTCAAAAAGCGAAGTTCTTTTTCCTAGAATTGAGGATTAGCTTGATGCTGCTTGAAGGGCTGATGCGATGATTATTCTCACGAGTGTATAAGAGAAAATTATTAAAAACAAGCCTGTCGCTGCCCATGTCAGGCTTCGTTTTGCTTCTTCGATTTTTTCTGATTCTGCACCTAAGAGTGCCATGTTGAAGCCTGTCATTATTATGATTATTACGGCTATTGGAGCGGCGAAATAAAGCAGTCCTCCCGCCAGAATTTGTAAAAACACTATTGTTCCGGAGGTTGTTGATCCTCCTTGTGAGCTATCCAGTTCTTTTCCTATGCCGAATGGTTCGTTTAGCGGTCTGAATTGTTCTGGAATTGTGTATGCTGATGCGGAAAATGCAGATATTGCAAAACTTATGGCTATGGCTAGTGTTATCATTATTGCAAATTTTCTTATCTGTTTTGTCATTTTTATGCCGCTTTAAAGAAATTTATTTTTGCTATTCCTGCTACTATCGCATAGGCTGATGCTATTACCAGCATTCCTATAAGTAAGTTTTTCAACATGTTTTTTGCTTTTGTTGTGTCATCATCTTCGCCTCGTGATTTTAAATAAAATATTCCTGTGAATATCAATGCTGCTAAAGTCAGGATCATCGACCATCCTAAAATTGTTTTTATTACATCTGCGATTCCCGCTTCAAGTGTTACGTTTGGCAGTTTTTTAATTGGGTTCAAATCTGAGTATTTTGTCGCGTCACCAGGACGTGGTGTCAAAGTATCCAAATTTGGTTGATCTGCAAATGCTGTAGCCAAATTTGTGAGATTTAGAAATGCTATTACTGCGGCTAATTTTAGTGTTTTTATATGTTTCATTGTTATTTAGTTGCCGGTTGTGTCTGTGTCGTAGGAGCAGTCGTGTTGTTATCTATTCGTATATTTGTGATTGCTGTTACTGCTGTGTATGCGAGCAATGCTACAATCATTCCCACGATTCCATAAATAATTTGTGTTTTTCCTTTTCCCGCTGCTTCATCATTTCCGTATGCTGTTACATAACGAACTCCACCTATTACAATCATAAGCAATGCGAATCCTCCAGTCATGCCTATCATGCCAACCGCGAATCTTGGAAGTATTTTGTCTACGAGCAATTGTCTTGTTGATGTGTTTGTTTGCTCTGAAGCTTCGGGTCCAGGGAGTGTTGATGGTTTTGGAATTAGAGATGGAACAAAATTCGGTGTTACCACCTGTGATGCATAAGAAACTGTCATAACAGCTGTCGATAGTGATATCGAGATGAAAGCCAGAATCAATAATTTTTTTAGAATGTTTTTCATGTTATCTTGTGAAAAATGTTGGATTTACTGTGTAAAGAATAAGTCCTGATAGGAATAATACTGCAAGTCCGGCTATTGATTTCAGGATTCTTCCTTTTGCTTTGTCGACTTCTCCGCTGTCTCCTCCTGCAAATGAAATTTGTATACTGCTTAGTATTATTACTGCGACTGCAATAAGACCTGAAAGGCCTGCTGCCCATCTGTAAATAAATCCGATGTAGCCTTCAATATATGAAGCTCCTCCTTTTGCCAAAATTGCCATGATTGCACGACAATTGTAGGAGATTTTGTATTTATCGACCATTAATTGGTCATTTGAGATATCTTCGGCTTCTTGAGAACATCCTGTGGTTTTGTTTGCTAGTTCTGTAATTGTTTTTTCAGTGCCGTCTTCTTTAAGGAATCGTAGTGTGCTTCTGTAGCAGAGTCTGGATTGTAGTTTTGGATCTGTTGTGTCTTCTTTCAACGAAAGAGGTTCTTCTATGAATGTTATGATCCAACCTGCAAGTCGATCTTGTTCTGTGATACATGGTGCGTTGTGTTGTGTGTCTAGAGTTGTATCTAGAGCTGCTATTGTGTTTGGATCCAAGTCTGTTGCGAATGCACTAGTTGAAAAAGACAGTGTCATGGCAAAAACTATAACAATTATGTTTGTCAGCGTGAGTGTACTCAAGATTTTTTTTGCTTTGTTTTTCATTGTTTCTTTAAGTTTGTGAAAGAGTTTGAGTGATGAATAATGACTGTACGAATATTACGATCAAATATGACAAAAATGTTATGATTAAACCGTAAATTGCGTATTTGAAAATCTCTTTTGCTTTGTCTATTTTTGTCTGATCTCCCTGCGCGATCATAAACATAAATCCTGCTATGATGAAAATTATCATTGCGATTGTTCCTATGATTGTTGTCGCGTAATTTATCAATTTTAAAAGGAAAGAGATGATCGGTGGATTTTTTGTATCCGTGAAATATGTTTTTGGTTGATTGTCGTCTGTTATTGTTGTTGATCCAGGAAGTTTTAATTCTTTGTTTACATCGTATTTCAGGTCTTTAAGGCCTGATATACTTGGTTTTGTTGCTGGAGTTGGTTTCGCTGGTGTTTCAGGTGATGCAGGTGTTACAGGGGCTGATGATTCTGTAGCAAAAGAAATTTGTGAAAATGTTGCAAAAGTTGTGATTGCAAATATTGTTGTAAAAATTATTGAGAGAAATTTCTTATTTTTGTTTGTGATTTTTGTCATTGTGTTTGTTTAACCTTCAAATTCTTTAGGCATGTTCAGCATTGCATTTTCTTCTGTAATCAATCCTGCTTCAAGAAGGTCTGTAAGGGATTTTTTCATAGTTTGCATTCCTTCTTTTGAAGATGTTTCTATTACGGAATTTATTTGGTGTGTTGCGGATTTTCTTATCAAATTCGAAATTGCGTTGTTTACGAACATTATTTCATAGCCTCCTACGCGGCCTTTTCCATCTTTTGTTTTTATAAGTGTTTGCCAAAATACAGCCTGCAAACTTTCCGAAAGCTGTGCTTTGATTTGATTTTGTTGTTCTGTAGGGAATGCATCGATAATTCTGTTTATTGAATTTGCACATCCTCTTGTGTGAAGTGTTGCGAAGACTAAATGTCCCGTTTCTGCCGCAGTTATCGCTTGTTGAATTGTTTCGATGTCACGCATTTCTCCGATGAGAATAACATCCGGTGCTTCACGAAGTGCGCTTTTTAATGCTTTTTGAAAGCTATGAGTGTGTACCCCAACCTCTCTTTGTTGTATAACCGACTGGTTGTTTTGGTGAGCATACTCAATAGGATCCTCGACTGTAATTATATGTTTTTTCTGATTTCTGTTTATTTCGTTGATCATTGATGCGAGGGTTGTTGTTTTACCGCAGCCGGTTGGTCCGGTTACTATTACAAGCCCGCTTTTTAATGTTGTCGCTTTTTTCATCTGTTGTGGAAGTCCAAGCTCGTCCATTGAAAGTACTTTTTCCGAGATAAGTCTGAAAACGGCTGAAATACCTTTTCTTTGGACAAACATGTTGACCCTGAACCTGGAGATTGTTTCGATATCTATGGCAAAATCTATGTCGAGTGTTTGTTCGAACATCTTTTTTTGATCCGGACTCATGATCTCAAGAAGATACTCCTCAGCCATTTTTTTTGTCAGCTCCGGATGTTCTTCGATCTTAACCAAATCGCCGTTTATACGAAGAGTTGGCTTGATTCCGCTTGAGATGAAAACATCTGATGCGTTGTATTGTACTGCTGTGCGTAATATCTTCGATAACTTGAACATTTTTTGTTTTTGTTTTATTCATGTAATTATATCACAAAAAACCCTTTTTTAAAAGGGGATTTATGTCTGTTGTCTCCTGATTGTTGCTCTTTTATCTGTGAATTTTTTTTGTTGTGTCCGTGCTTGTTGGAGTTGTTTCTTCTAGTATGGCATTGTCATAGACTTTATCTGTTCCTGTCGATGCATCTTTTAGATCTTGTACTGTTTTGCCGAAATCACTTTTTCCTCCTCCGAGTGATGGTGGAGTTGAGTCTTGAGAAGTTTTTTCCGGTGTAATGCTTGTTGTTTGTGTGTTGTCGTTGTTAAAAGGAGACACGACGCTTGGTGGTGGAGTTGTCTCTGTTTTTGTCTGAGATGAGCCGCTAAAGAAGAATGAATATGTAACATATCCAACTGTTGCAAGGCCTATTACTGATGTAAAAATTATTATGTATAACTTAAAATTTGTCACTTTGTCTGTGATTGAAGCTGTTTCAGGTGTGGTTACAGTAGGAATTATCTGTGCTTCCATTGCAAGAGGTGTTGGTGCTGAAGTTTGTGCGAAAATTGGCTCAGGTGTAGCTACCGCTATTGGTGTAGGTTCTGGTGTTTGTACTGCTGCTGCCGGTGTAGGTTCTGGTGTAATTGTAAGCTCGGCTGTAGGCTGTGGCGCAGGCTGAATCGGTTCTGGTGCAATCTGTGCCGGTTGAGGTATGTTATCTGCCATTATTTTTTATTAAATATCTAATTTTTCAGATTCAGGAGGCAATACGTTTTCAATTGCAGCCCATTCACTGTCTTCGATTTCAGGTACTACAATTGTTACTTTGTTGCCAATTTCTCCTTTGAAATATGTAACTGAGGCAAGTAATACTTTGTAGGCTTTGCCGTTTGCTATTACTTTGTATTGTCCGTCTTCATATGTAAGTGTTCCAACTATTCGTTTTCTTGGTGCAGGACCGATTTGTTTGTAAACAAAAGATCCATCCGGCTTGATAGTTAGTTTTAGAACGTCTCCAGGAATTAATTTTGATTTACTGGCGTAGTTTGCAGGAATCGGATATTCTTTTTTTGTCTTATCTATCATAACTTGCCCGTTGTAAACTCCTTCTACAATAGTATCTTCGCCATCGTGGTCTGTATCTTCCAATGTTTCAGCGACTTTTGAGTATACAGCTTTTGTTGATTTTGAGCCTGTTAATTCACTTACAAGTTGTTTCGCTGAACGTAAACTGGACTCGGCTGAATCTATCATTTCTTTGATAAGTGCAAGTTTGGAAGCTTGTGACATTTTGTTTTTATTTTAAATTTTATTTTTTTGCTCGTCTTAAATTATACCAAAAAAATGATGTTTTTACAATTAAGCATGGATTGACATTTAGCGCTATTTGTTTCGTCTTATGAGTTTTTGAAGTAGTGAACGACGAATAATTGCGAGGTTGGAGAATATTCTGAATGTGAATACGACTGCTACTGCAAGGTATAAATCCAGTCCAAGTGTTTCTCCAAGAAGTGTTATGGCGACCCCAAGAATGATGTTAAATCCAAGCCCTGTAAGAAAAATTACAGGATTGTAGTCTTCTTTTGTTGTTTCTGCTCTTACCGCCCCGAAGAGCGAATCCAAGATGCCGACTATTATAACAGCTGTGTATTTTATATATACCATCGGAATGATCAGACTTGTTTTAAGTCCTATCATTATTCCTATAAATATTCCCGATAATGCCCAAAGCATGTGTATTGATGGTTATTTCCTTTTGTATATTATCTTATCTCCGTTTTCTCCCGCAATACGAAGATCAATATATTGAAGCGATTCTTTATATATATCGAGTTTTACGAGTGATTTTTTCAGTTTTTTAAATTGAGTTTCAAACGGCTGTTCTATATCAAGCCATATTTCGAATTTTTTTTCCGTCAGTATGCGAATTTCACGTGCGTTTTTTTTGTAGGTTGTTTCTAAAACTTTCATGCCGAATTTATCTTGATAATATTTTATTGCGTTGATTATGTATTCAAGTTTTTTGGCTTCTATCAATGGTGTTCCAGTGTTTATTGGTGCGTCGGCTGTCATTTTTATGGTTGGAAGAGTTGTGAGTTGCATGTTTTCTTTTATCGCATATCCTACTGAATTTATTATGTATGTTTTTTTGACAACATCTGTTGTTACGCTGACATTTGCGATCAACGGATATTCCATAAATGAAACTTCTATAGTTTTCGGATAATTTTTGGACAGATTTATTTCTTTTATTTCCGGAAATTTATTTGCAATTTTTAATTCAAGATCTTTTAAATTCAGTATTATGATGTTCTTCCCTATGGCTTCGGTAAGTGTTTTTTTGATGTTTTCTATCAAATTTTTGTTGTCTATTTTTTTGTCTGTGATTTCTATGGATGAAATCAAAAAATATCCTGAAAAGAAAAGTTCATATATGAGAAAAATGCTTATAAACAGTGAAAGTGCTATCGTCAGGAGTCTTTTTGTTTTTGAAAGAAGAAGATTCGGTTTTCTAAAAGAGCTTCTTATCGGTGGTCTTATAGGTGTTGATATTGGCCTTACGGAGCGCACTCGTTGTATTCTTCTTTTTTTATCGAACATTTTTGTGTAGGATTTGGTTCGTTAATAGATATACCAGAATATATGGATTATGAGAAGCACAGGAATTTTGAATATAATGAAAAATATTTTGATTTGGAAAATTTGAAGAAATTTTTATATGCTTATTTGCCTGATTATAATAATTTTGATTTTGTCCATGTGGCAGGCTCAAAAGGGAAGGGGACAACGTGTAAAATTGTATCTGATTATTTATCTGATTTTTCAAAAACAGGACTTTTTATTTCTCCGCATGTTGCAAAAATAAATGAAAGAATTTCTGTGAATGGAAAAAATATTTCAGATAAAGATTTTTATAGAATTAATAAAGAAGTTAAAGATTTTTCCGGTAAATTTTTTATAGAAAAAAACGAAAAACATCTTACTGTTTTTGAGGAACTTTTTGTTGTTGCTTTGAAATATTTTTATGAAAAAAAATGTAAATATGTTGTTTTGGAGGTTGGCTTAGGCGGTCGTCTGGATGCTACAAATGTTGTTTTACCAAAAGTTTGCGGGCTTGCTTTGGTTGAAAAAGAACATACTGATGTTTTGGGAAAAACTATAAGGAAAATTTTAGCTGAAAAACTTGGAATAAAAAAAACCGGAGTACCTTTTGTTATAGGTCGACAACAAAAAAATGTTGCGAAAATTTTGATTGAAAAATTTAAGAATGATAAAAATGTTTTGTTTGCACAAGAAGTTTTTTCTGAAAATGTAAAAAATAAAAATGTATTTGTGAAGATTGATCATGATGCAAATTTTGTTCTTGGGTATGCCATTCTTAATGGTTTGCTCGGTTCTGTAAATCGAACAAAGTTTTCAGAATTATGTGGTGATTTTAAAATGATTGGAAGGTTTGACGAAAGAAAAATTTTGATAAATTCCGTAAAGAAGGAAGTTGTTTTTGATATTGCTCATACACCGAAAAGTATTGAAAATCTTATTAAAAATCTAAAGAGAAAATATTCCAATAAGAAATTTACTTTTGTTGTTTCGATAATGAAAGATAAGGAAATTTTGCCTATTTTAAGGCAAATTTCTAAAATTGCCGATTGTGTTATTTTTACGAATGCAAATAAAGAAAGAGGTGAAAAAACTGAAAGATTGAAAAGAATATTTGATGAAATCTTGAATTTTAAAAAACGAGATGATAAAAAAAAGAAAAAGTTTTTGAAAAGAATGTCTTCTGTTTTTGTCAAAAAAGATCCTCTTGTTGCTTTTGATTTTGCTGCCAGTGACATAAAAAAAGAGGATATAGTCGTTGTGACCGGATCCTCTTTTCTTGTTTCTGAAATTTTAAATCAAAGATTCTGAAGCTTATGCTTTCTTTGCAGCTATCCTCTCAGCTTTTCTTACGCGTGCCTTTGCTTTGTTTAATCTGTTTCTTAGTTTGCTTTTTGGTCTTTTCATACCAACAAGTCCGTGCTGTTTACTTGCGTGTGCGTTAGTCATTTTGGTTGCATTTATAAAATTTTCTACAGATAGTTTTTACATTACCACGTACGTTCATGTCAACTACTATTTTTGCTTTTTTTGGCTTAACCGCTTCCAAAAAGTCCTTGAAAATCACTTCTGTCACTGTTTCGTGAAATATTTTTATGTCTCTAAATGCGTTTATGTAGATTTTGAAAGATTTTAATTCCAGGCAAACTTTTTCAGGAACGTATGAAATTTCAACTGTTCCGAAATCAGGCCAGTCGGAAAAAGGGCATATAGATGTGTATTCCGGGCTTGCTATCGTTACCCAGTGCTCGGAATTTTCCAGCTTTTGAAATTTGAATGTCAAAAGTGGAGCGACTTTTTTTACCTCTTTCCTGATGTCTTGTGCGTTTTTTTCGTTAAACATTATTTATTTCTTGTATTTAATAGGGTCTTTTTCTTCGGCTTCTTTGAATCCTTTGATTCGTAGTTCACATGCAGGACATTTGCCACAAGCCACTTTTTTGCCTTCGTAGCAGGTATGTGTGTGCGCCAAAAATTTAAGTCCGTTAAGTTCTTTCATCAAATTTACCGTTTCTCCTTTCGTTTTCCACATCAGTGGAGTGAAGATTCTGAAGTTGTGATCCATCGCGAGTTCGATCGTTTTCTCCATGGATTTCACAAAATTTTCACGACAATCAGGATATCCGCTGTAGTCAGCCTGACAAAATCCTCCCACGAGATTTTTTATTCCAAGTGATTTTGCGTAAATTGCTGTTGCCGCTATGAAAATCAAGTTTCTTCCTTCCACAAAAGTTGTTGGCAGTGTGCCGTTTTTTCCTGCTTTGATTGGGACTTTTTTGTCCGTAAGTGCGTTTTTTGTAAGACCTTTGAATAGATCTATTTTGTGTATTTTTAGCGGAACCTTTAGAAGTTTTGCTATTTTTTTTGCTGAATTTATTTCAATATTGTGTCTTTGTCCGTAATCGAAAGTGATTGCAAAGACTTTTTTGAAATTTTGTTTTGCCCAAACAAGGCATGTCGTTGAATCCTGGCCTCCTGAAAGGAGAACAACGGCACTTGATTTTTTTTCTTCTATTTTTGTCATACTTTTTTTTGGTTATTCCATATCATTATATGCAATCTTGGTGCAAATCCAAAGAGTTCTTTTTTGCATATTTCGATTAAGAACTTGGATCTTTCCATTACTTCATCTGTCGTTTTGCCCTGAGGCATAAGGAAAACTTTGTCTTTTGGTAAGCCATGGTCTTTTACAAATTGCTTTACTTCTGTGACGTCTTTTTCTTCATCTATTACGAATTTGTAGATTGTTTTTTCTTTTGGAAATGATTCCAGTGCTTCATATTTTAGGTTTAGGTCGATTGCATTTGATAATTTTGGAGAGCAATTAAATTTGTTTATGTATTTCGATATTTTTGGAGGAACTGTCCCGTTTGTTTCAACTTCTATGAAATAATTTTTTAATTTTTCAAGCAATGCAGTCAGCTCTTTTTGTTGAAGAAGTGGCTCTCCGCCTGTGATTACTATGTGTTTTGCCGGGAATTTTTTTATTTCTTTTAAAATTTCAGAAGTGGACATTTCTCTGGATGTTTCTTGTGAAGGTTTATTTTTTGTTGAAATAGTTTGTAATTTTTTCGTGTCGATTTTTTGTTTTATTTCCTGTGAATATGCTGTGTCACAAAATCTGCAACGTAGATTGCAGCCTTGTAGTCTGAGGAAAATTGCAGGTTGTCCTATTTCCTGTCCTTCTCCTTGTATCGAATAAAATATTTCGCAAACTTGCATGTTTTGGATTGTTCGCTTAGATTTATAGCACTTATTCTCTTTTTATGAAAAAGTTTTTGTTTTTCCTTGTTATAATTGTTGTTATTTTGTTTTTTTCTGCATGTTCTTATGAACAAAATGTTGAAAATCCAAGTGGAGTCAAGATTGTTGATTTGCTTACTGATTGGCAAAAAACACAATTTTATAAGATTGATGATAAAGATTTAAATAAAACTTTTTATTTTGAGTATCCCGATTCCGCTAAGGTTTCTTTTATTCGTGGACGTGGAGATATAAATTATCAGAATTGCCATGTTTCTTTTGGTGGAAAGGACAGGTGGCAATCATCTGTTCAAGCTCAAGCAAATGATGAAAAGAAAACAAAAGCTGACAGTGGACGTGTGTTTGAATCTTTGTATCGTGAAAATTTGCTTGTTGCTTATTCGGCGGATTTGAGGAAATTTGATTATGCTTTTTGGCTGTATTCTGACGGAAAAGATGTTTCCGTATGTTCGCAATTTTTAGATAAAATAGCCTATTCTTTTACCGATAAACCGATGTACGTGAGTGCAAAATATGGATTTAGTGTAGTTTTGCCGACGCAATATAAAGTGGAATATTTGCCTGAGGATAGCGGTGTTTTGTTTAAAGCGTGGTCTAACGGAGATAAATTTGATTTAACCAAAAACAAGGCTGCGAAGCATAATCTTGGCGGATATAATTATGATATTAAGTTTGCGGCTTTCCCAAATATAATGGGATATACTTCTTTGAGCGATATGTTGACCAAGAAATACGGTGGTTTTACAAAGCAATTTTATGATCTTAACGGAAAAAACGGAGTTTTTGTGGATGAAAATGTAAATGCTATTCGTGCAATACGTCATTTCTTTGTTTTTAGCCCTGATGCATCTGTTATTTATGAGGCTAGCTTGGATATAGAAAGTTTTCACTATTTTGCTCATGGCAAGGAATTTGATGATTTAGTGAAAACATCTCTTGCTATTTATTGAAAAACAGGTAAAATCGCTCTGCTTTAAGCTTTTAAACGATTGATATGTCCAGAGTTTGCCAACTTACAGGAAAACGTCCAAGCGTGGGAAATAACAGAAGTCACGCTTTGAACGCTACAAAACGTAGATTTATCCCAAATTTGATCACAAAGAAACTTTTTGATTCAAGCACGGGTAGAGTTCGAAGAATGAGAATTTCAGCTTCTGCGCTAAGAACACTTACAAAGACGAAGTAAATTCATTCGAAGTTATACTGATTTTGTGGTATAATGATTGGATGAATTTTGAAGTATTTAAACAATTGGGAATTGCGCTATTGCTTTCCGCTTTGATTGGTATCGAAAGAGAGAGGAGGTTTAATGGCGCCGGCAGTGGATCTTTTGCCGGAATGAGAACTCTTAGCCTTGTAGGGATTACCGGGGCTCTTTCTTATGTTTTGTCTTCATATTCTATGGCGTTTTTTGTTACGCTTTGTGCTGGGTTTTTGGGGCTTTTGATTGCTTCTTATGTTGTCTCAACAAGAAAATTCATGGCTTCCGGAGCTACTTCCGAGATGGCGGCTGTTATAGTTTATATTGTAGGTATTTTATGTGGAATGGAACAGTTTGTTTTGGCTACGGCTATAACACTTTTGCTTTTTGCTCTTTTGTATTTCAGAGATCCGCTTCATGCATGGGCTCACAGACTAAATAATGTTGAACTTGTGTCCACTTTGGAATTTATGATCATAGCTTTCGTGGTTTTGCCTGTTTTGCCTGATCAGTTTTACGGGCCGTTTAATTTTTTCAATCCTTATGAGGTTTGGCTTATGGTCGTGCTTATTTCAGGTATTTCTTTCATAAGTTATGTTGCTATAAAACTGTTTGGAGCAAAAAGGGGAATCGGACTTACCGGTTTCTTTGCCGGACTTGTCTCCAGTACTGCACTTGTGTTTAGTTTCTCCGCGCAAAGTAAGAAAAATAAAGAAGTCGTGAATCCTTATGTGATTGCGGTTTTGGTTGCAAGTAGTGCTATGTTTTTTAGAATGCTTGTGTCTGTTGCCGTGATTTATTCTCCATTGCTTAAGAATTTGTGGATGCCTATGGTTGCCATGGGAACGACTGGCATCTTAATCGCTGTTTTTTTCTGGTTTCATGGTGATAAAACCGATGATGAAGTAAAAAGAAGTCTTGTGGGGGTAAAAAATCCTTTTAAGCTTTTGCCGGCTTTGAAATTTGGTGCATTTTTTGCCGGAGTGCTTTTGTTTTCGAAGGTGGCTAGTCTTTATCTTGGTTCTCAAGGGCTTTATCTGACAAGTTTTGTTTCAGGTTTTTTTGATGTTGATGCAGTTACGCTTTCTGTGTCGGATTTGTCGAGAAATGGCTTAGACTTACACATTGCTCTTGTTTCCATAATGATAGTTGCTTTTGTGAATACTGTTTCCAAGGGAGTTTTATTTCTTGTCTTTGGAAATAGGCGAGTTGCCTATAGAATCTGTATTTCATATCTCTTTATGATTTTGTCAGGCGTAATTTCTTTACTTTTAGTTTCTTAAATATTACGCTTTCAGATAAGTAAATCTTATCCTTAATTTTTTATGAAAAAGTTTATTTTGTCGATTTCTGTTTTGTGTGCTGTTTTTGCGAATTCCGTTTTTGTTTATGCTGGAATAATTTATATTCCAAGCGCTTCAAGTTCGCAGTATTTGCCTACTGTGGAGATTATAGCTTACAGTCTGGCTCATGATGGGTCTCTTTTGGCGGATGGTGCTGGTTCCGGGACATTGATTGATTCAAGAGGTACTATTGTTACAAATGCCCATGTTGTTCGAAGTAGCATGGATCCTACATTGCCGGCTGATGCTTTTCAAGTTTGCTTGACGAGGAGTAACGCTCCAGACAGTCCTGTCTGTGAATTTGTTGCAAGTCTTGTCTCAATGCATGAAAATCAGGATATTGCACTTCTTCGAATTGATTCCGTTGGCGCAAGTGGCAATAATATTGATTTTAATTTTTATCTTCCGTATCAAAATAGTGGCAATCCTGAGATTGATGATTCTTTGACGGTTATAGGATATCCCGATGTTGGAGGAAAAAGTATAACTTATACAACCGGTATTGTGAGTGGATTTATTGAAGAACCAAGTCTTATGGCCGGTGGAGGTACGACTAAATATATAAAGACAGATGCCGCAATTTCTCATGGAAATTCAGGAGGTACGGCTGTCGATAAAAATGGTAATTTTGTTGCAATTCCGACACTTGGAAACAGCTCAGGTCTTGGTTTTATCGGAGAGATGTTGCCTATAGCTAATTTTGTGGATTGGATAAATTCAAAGATAGGAATGTCTGTTTCAAGTGATACAGGTGCGAAAGAAAAACTTTTTGCGGCGGAAAAGGCCAGTGTTTCAGCAAATTTAACCGGAACTTTCAAAAACTCTGATCCTGCTTATGAAATTTCTGTTGTTAACGGATGGAAATTTTCAAATTCTTTGGAAGAGGTTTTTTATAATACCAGTAATGTTATCGGGGCGTCTTTTGGTACGGATAGCGTGGTGATTGTTCCGAAAGATACAAGTCTTACTTCGACAGGCAAGGTGGAGATTTTTCTGACAGATTTTGCTTATACCGTGGGTATGGATGATCTTGAATATTGGTTGAAATCTTTTGCCAATCAGGACATGCAGATTGAGAAGACGAAATTTAACGGTAAATATGACGCCTATAAGGTGACTATGCCTATAAATGAGGCAGGTGTGTCGTTGAATTCCGTTAATTATTATGTGCCCTATGGAAATAGAGTTGTGATTGTGAGCTATGTTTATGATGATGAATCTTTTATTCCCGATTTGGATGCGATGCTGAAGACTTTTAAGATTGATTTGAGTAAGGCAAAAAGTTCTTCCGTGGAGAGTGTTTCAAACAAGAATCCAAAAATCACTCTAAAAAATCCTTCTTCTGATTTGTTTCTTTCTGATACAAGTTATGATTTTGATGGTGTGAGTTATTTCTCGGCTTATTTCGGGCAAAAACGTGATTTTAATTTTTCAGTTTCATTGTATTCCGGAAATTATATGGATGAAAAATATAAGAACAAATTTGATCTTTTCAAGGCTGACACTTTGACTGATGCCGGTAATTTTTATTCTTTGGTTTCAAATGGATCTATCTACGTAGACGGGCATAAGGGATTTTATTATATGATAGAGGGTGATGATGGATTTGGTGGTGTTTATAATGGTACTGTGGCTTATATAGAGCTTAATGCTACTCAATATCTGACGCTCTATTTCTCTGATGATGTTGGTAATTACGATGCGAATCTTGGTTATATTGGTAAGATTTTGAAAAATGTTTCTTTCGAAAAAAACGGTAAAGGAAAATATTTTGTGCCTGCTATAGGAGGAATTTCTTCTAAAATTTCCGTATTGAGTGATATCAAAAATTATCCGTATGAAGTTAATATAAAAACTCTTAATCAATTGAAAGTTTTCGGCGATAAGTCTCCTGAAAAATTTGAGCCAGGCAAGAATGTTTCAAGAGAAAGTTTTGTGGTTTGGGCTGTGAAGTCTTTGGTGGGTACTCAAAAAGCTGATTTTGATAAATACAAAGCTTCATATGAAATTTGCAATGAAGATTGTTTTGCTGACGTTGATTCATCTTCTTCGAATGCGATGTATGTTTACTATGCAAAGAAAATGGGAGCTATCGCCGGTGAAAGGAAGAATGATAAAAAATATTTTGATGCTGGCGGAAATGTTACTTTGGCGGCAGCGCTCAAGATATTGTCAAAACTGAATGGTTTGGAGATTTGGAGTGCCCCTGATTACATAGCCTGGTACGTTCCTTATTTGTATATCGGATATAAACAGGGAATTGTTCCGATCGGAGTAAATGATTCTTTTTATCTTCTTACGAGAGGGGAAGCTGCATTTATGATCGATACTTTGGCGAATAATATATTTTCGTCATTCTAAAAATATACCAGAATTAGAAGTCTTTGTTTTTGCAACATAAATTGAGTTGTAGAAAGTTTCGACAGTAGACTGTTTTTTTTATGTTTTGTTGCGGTGGATTATGTAGATGTAACCTCCGACATAGTGTTTTTGTGATTGAATTATTTATTGCAATGGTGGTGATGACCTGTGCTATTAAGAATGGGTATAATTTATAATTTTAAATCTTTATGGAAAATATTTTAGAAAATGGCGTGAAAGTCGCCGGTAGTGGTATTGGTAGGATTGTTGGAAGGGAGAGGCCTGATACGGGTTTTGGGTGGAAAGTGCCTGAGCATCTGCTTGATTTGACGTACGCTGAAATAGAGGAAAAGAATCTGGAAATGAAGAAGGCTAGGAAAAGCGGTGTTCCTGCTGACGTGCTTAAGGAAAAATTTCTGAATTATCTGAAAGAGGAGAAGGGAATCAAATCTGTGACAGTTTGTTTTTGTGATTTGGAAGGAAAGCTTCATACTCTTGATTATGATAAGAATTTTTTGGTTTCTTCGCATGATAATCTTACTTTTGATGGGTCTTCTATTCGTGGATTTACGGCTCAAAGTGAATCCGATCTTAGGCTTAAAGTTGATTTTAGCAGCATAAGATTTTTGCCTTCCGATCTTTTCGGGGTTGGTAAGGTGCTTGTTTTTGGTAATGTTAGAGATAAAGACGGTAGTTTGTTTTTGGCTGATTTTCGTGGAAGACTTGCGGATTTGTGTGATGATCTTCGTGTTAAGAGAGGAATTACTGTGAATATTGCACCTGAGATTGAAGGATTTTTGTTTAAAGGCATAAATGCAGAACAGGCTTTCGATGAAGAAAAGGGTTTTGAATTGGCTACGATGAGCGGATATTACAGCTCTCTTCCTCAGGATATACTACGACTTTTTATTGATAAATTTGCTGAAGTGCAGAGGGCGCTTGGATTTGAAAATGAAAAAGATCATCCAGAGGTTGCGCCTGCGCAGTTTGAATTGAATTATAAATACACTCAAGCTCTTGAAAGCGCAGATCAGATTGTCATCTACAAGCTTATTGCGAGACAGGTGGCTATGATGATGGGACTTACCGCTTGTTTTTTGCCAAAACCTGTTCAAAATTTGAATGGAACAGGAATGCACACAAATATGTCTTTTGAAAAAGACGGTAAAAATATTTTTTATAGCATGGAAGGCAAACATTCCCTTTCTGATCAGGCTTATCGTGCTATTGCGGGAATTTTGTATCACGCAAATGACCTTTGTCTTGTTATGAATTCCAGTGTGAATTCTTATCGCAGGCTTGATCCTGCTTTTGAGGCTCCAAATGAAATAAAGGTTTCTGCTGTGGATCGTGGTTCAATGGTCAGAATTCCTATTGGAAATGAAAAGAGTGCGAGACTTGAGGTGCGAACTGTTGCACCTGATGCGAATCCATATCTTTGTTTTTATGCAATTGCGAGTGCCGCTTTGAAAGGAATTGATGCATCTGAAGAAGTTATGAAGGAAATGGAGGCTAAAGTGTATGGAAAGGTGAAAAAATTGCCAGGTGATATCTTTACTGCGATTGAATTTTTCGAGAAGAGCAAATTTATGGCTGAGGTGCTTGGGGAAGATTCTCGTGATAAATATGTCGCTTTGAAAAAACGTGCGGCAGATAGGTCTCCTAGAGCGCTTGGAACGAAGGTGAAGAGTGGTGAGGTTTTGTTCCATCACGAAGTTACAAATCAGTCACTTTGGGCGAATTTTTAAGAATATGCTTATGTAAATCCCGCTTTGTTTATGCAAGGCGGGATTTTTTGTGTTAGTATTTTCTTATGAATAAACACATAAAAATTTTTGGAAAGGATATCGAGGTCTTGGTTGAGAGTGATGCTGATAATTCTGTGTTTGAAGAGATTTTTGTGGATAGGGATTACGGTGTCTGTGACGAAGTGATAAAAAAGGCTGGTGTTTCAAGCGCTGGTGCTTGTGGTGCGGTTTTGGATATTGGTGCACACAAGGGCTATTTTTCGATTTATGCGAGTGTTTTGAATGGTGTTGTGAAAATTTTTGCATATGAGCCTGAAGAGAAAAATTTTGCCGTATTAAAGGAGAATTTGAAGATGAATAGAGTAAAAAATGTTTTTGCGAAAAATGTTGCGGTTACTGGAAATGATGGAGTGTGTGAGCTTTTTTTGAGTGAAGATTCTCATAATCATAGCGTTATCTCTGATGATAAAAGTATTGTTTCGAGAAAGGTGAATTGTGTGAGTTTGCAGACTATTATTGAAAAGCATTTGGTGAAGGAGGGATGCGAATATATAGATCTTGTTAAAATGGACTCTGAGGGTGCGGAATTTGAGATTTTGGAGAGGGTGGATAATCCAGTTTCAGGTGGTGTGAATGGCTTGTCCGGCATGGAAATTTTCAAAAAAATAAAATCTTTTTATATCGAATATCATGAATTTTTGCCTGAAATGAGAGCACAAAAGCTTGTTGATATTTTGAAAAAGCACGGATATAAGGTTGATATTAAAAAATCTCATTACGACCACAGGATGGGATTTATTTGGGCTAGGAAATAAATCCAGATTCTGCTAAATTTTTAGTAACTTATTCTTTAATTTATATTTATGAAAAAGTTTTTTGCTCTTTCGATGCTTGCGGCATTGATTTTAGTTGGTTGTAGCAAGACTCCTGTGTCTGTGCCTGTTGTGACAGCTCCAGTAGTTGATCCTAATATTATCGCTAATGCGCCAAAAGGTTGTCCTGAAAAGACGACTCTTAATGCAAAATCTGCAGAGGCCGGTGATGTCACTTTTGCGACTAAGAATTCTTGGTTTGTTGATGAGGGGGTTGGTTATGGTACTCTTCATTTTGCGAACTACGATAGATTTGATCCGGCAAATACGTTTGCTGATATAAAAGGTACGGATGTTCATGTTTATTTTGATCTTAAGACAAAGGATAAATCAGCTCTTAAGGTTGGAACTTGGAATTATAGAAAAGATAAGGAAAACAATGATCTTAGCTGGCTTAATATTTCTACAGAAAAATTGTCCGGTGGAGTTTTTGACGACAATGGAAAAGTGGAAGTGACATATGTTGGAAGTGATTATGTCTGCGGAAAGGTGACTAGCAAGGATTCAAGCTCAAGCCTTAACGGAGACTTTATCGCGAAATATTTCAAGCCTCAGTATTAGAATTTCGTAGCTAAATTAAAAATCCCATTACGATAGCGTAGTGGGATTTTTTATGGGAGCGGTTAAGCTTGACATTTTTACTGTATTGTCGTAATGTTGCATGCCTGATATTTTATCTCGAAAAATATGTCTGACAGGATGGATCCTAGGTTGGAAACGAGAGTAGATGCTCTTGGTGGTAAAAATGGAGGCTTGAAATTTTTGGGAAGCACCTCTGCTCTTCGTGATCATATTGTGCCTTCTATTGTTCTTGAGCGTCATGATCGTATTACTGCAAATATTGCGCGTTTGCTTGCTGATCGCTGTGCGGATTTTAAGACTAATCGTGTTATTGTCAGGCTTAGTCATGCTGATGATTTTTATGGATTGGTGGATGCTATGGAGACTAAAGTTGGAAAGATTGAAGATCTTGATACGATAATTGCAGAAGTAAGGGCTAAGTGTAATGATCCTAGAATTGTTGATTATTCAAATAGAGAAGGTGGGCATTTTGATCCTGATGATGTGACTGTTGCTATTGCGCCGTTTATTAAAGGTCCAAGGGGGCTTGTGACTGAGCATCCAAATCTTCCCGGAGTTTCATGTGTGGATATGGTCTATGATGATTACAGTGATTCTTCGAGTGATTCACATTCTTTCATGGCCTCTCATTCTTCTGTTGATTTCCTGAATGGTGCGGCTTTGCCTATATATGGAGGTGATTCTTCTGTTGATGCACGTGATGGGCTTGAGCTTAGGAATATTGTCAGAGAGGCGGGGCTTTTTTCGGATGATATTGCTTTGCAATATGAATTTGGTTTGTGGAATGATCGAAGATTTCTTTATCAGGTGAAGTTTTTTGCGAATGTTAATGAAACTGATTGTTCATCTTCTGAAATAAGGAAAGTATTTGACTTACCAAATGGCAGGGGATATAGAAATTTTGGAATTACTCCTCAAGATGGGCTTGTGCTTCCTTGTGTCAATGGTGAGTCCAGAAGTGCATTTCGAAGATTTGAGGCTAAAAAGCCTGGAGTTGATTATGCTTTTCATCTTTCACTTGAAGGTTTGACTGCGCCGCTACAGCTTGAAGATTTACCGCGATCTATGAAGGCGTATTTTGCCTTAAAACCACCGCTTACTCACCAAAATGCCAGATTTGTTCAAAGTTGTTTGAAGCGTGATGGAGTTGCTTTTTTGAACAGTCCATATGTGCTTAATTGTGAAGGGGCGGATAATGTAAAAGTTTTATCAGATGGATTAAATTCTTCTGTTGAGGCAATGTGAATGTTGTGATTTTAAATTTTAACTATATGAATTCACAATTAGCTGGGTATATGTCGGAATTTGGAGGGAAAAATGGAGGTTTGGATTACCTTAGAGATGATGTTATAGATGTGAGGCCGCATCTTATACCTTCTTTTGGTTTTAGTATAAGTGAAGGTTTAACTCAGCGAGCTAGAGCGTTGTTGGGTTGGACATGTGATGCTTTTGATACTGATGATGTTATCGTTAGAGCGAGTGAGAGAAATGATTATAAGGGACTTATCGATGCCATGCCTACGGAAGAGGGGAAGCTTGTGGATATTGATAGTATTGTGCAGGATGTTAAAGATAAATGTCGTGATCCTCGAATTGCTGCCTATTCTAGAAAAGAGGGTGGAGATTATGATCCTGACAGAGTAACTATTTCTGTGGCGCCACTTATTCATGGTCCGCGAGGTCTTGTTACGGAACATCCAAATGTTCCCGGGGTTGTTTGTGTTGACGTGATTAAGAGGTTTCCTGAAAAATCCAAATATTTCTCTCATGAATCTGTTGATTTTCTTAATGGCAGAGCTATTTCTATTCATGGATATGATGGCGAGTCTTCTTCACAGCTAGACGCAACCCGTGGTCTTATGCTTAGAGATATTGTTCGGGAAAGTGGAGCTTTTCCCGATGATGAAGCTTTGCAATATGAATTTGTGCGTGGGAAGGCAGGGGCTTTTTTGACTCAGGTAAAATGGTTTGCAAACATGAATTTAACGAACTGTTCTTCTGCTGAAATAGAAAGAGTGATGAATGCTCCTGTTCATAGGGGATATAGGAATTTTGGAATTACTCCTGCGGATGGATTTATCCTGCCTTGTGTAAAAGGTGATTTAAGACAGCATTTTCTTGATTTTGAGGCTAAACATCCTGAAATTCCGTATGCCTTTCATCTTTCATACGAAGGATTGAGTAAGGCATTGAGGATAGATGACCTTCCAACGAATATGCGTGCATATCTTCCACCACCAAAACCACCGCTTACTCATCAAAATGCCAGATTTGTTCAAAGTTGTTTGAGACGCAGTGGAGTTGCTTTTTTGAATACTCCATATACTTTGCTATGTACAGTTTCTGATGACGTGAAAGCTATATCAGATGGTCTGAATGTTGATGTTAAACGTGTGTAAATCTTTTATTTGCCGCTTATCTTTCTCATTTTCTCTTTGAATTTTCTGAGGATGTTCCTATGTCTGTTTTCTTTTGTATCAACTGTAGATAAAGTTGGTGCAGGTGATGTGCTTGATGTTACTGTAGTAGTGCTGATTGTAGGCGATGTTATTGTGGCTGTGGTCACTGTTGTAGTGTCAGGAGTTACAGTTGATGTTGTTGTGACAGGTGCGATAACAGTTGATGACGTTGTTGTAGTTGTCGTATCTGCAGTAACTACTGGTACTAATGCAGGAGGTGTTACAGAAACCGGAGTGAATTTGAAGCTTTTTATGATTAATTCCTGATCTGTTCCTGCCGCTGGAGCAAGTCCTTTTATCATCCAAAAATTCATATCAACCCTTTCTCTGCCCGGGACGAAATTGTTTGAGCCTGTATATTTCCATTCGTTAAGCTTTTGGCCGTTTTGCCATGTGCTGAAAAGAATATAATCCGGTGTCCATTCTATTTTGTGAGTTGAAACGCCGTCTTGTAGGCTCAATGGAGCTGTGTATGTATTACTTTTTATTGTATATGGTTGGACTGTATAGTTTAGCATATTTGCAGCTGCTTCCATCCAATTGCTGTATTCTATGTCAATTTCGTGTGTGTCGTCTTGGTACATGAATAAGCCCAAAACTAGATTTGTGTCGATTTTGTCTACGCGGCTGTTTGTCTCCCATTCATAAGTTCCATATCCTAGAGAAGATTGAAGATATGCTTCAGATGAATACCATTTTCCCCCTATGTTTGATACTTTTAAATGAAGCTGATTTGAGCTGTCCAAGAATACGCTTGCCGTGCTGTCATCGAATGTGTTTGGTCCCGGTCCGTTAAATCCTGATTTTACTGTCCATGTGTATCCTGAAAAGTCGATTGTTCTGTTTGCGGCAAAAGCTTGAAGGCTCATTGAAGAAAACATCAATGCTGAGATTGCTATTGCCGAAGTAAGTTTTGAAAGTTTTGTTGTGAACGGAATTGTATTCATTATTTTATGCATTATGTATTGATGTGTTTATTCTATAGTATTCTACTTATTTTTCAATGGTTTTATATCATGTCTTTTTATTGTGTTTGGCTTGACAGATATGGTTTGATTGTTGAAAAAGCTCTTAAGAGGTATTGATTTTTGTATAAATACATTTATATTGTTTATCACTTTACAAAACTATTATATATTTAACCCTTTGTAAAAATGGATAAAAATTTATTTGTAGCGTTGACTATCGCAGTTGGCTCAGCTATGCCTGCGCTTGCTATCGGTCTTCTTGCTGGTAAGGCTCTTGAAGCTATGGGAAGAAATCCTGAAGCTGCCGGTTCTATTCAGACAGCTATGATTTTGGCTATTGCTTTCTGTGAGGCTATTGCTATTTACGCGCTTGTAGTCGCATTGATTATCAAATTCGTTTAAAAAAATAATCCAAAATTAGATGGAGATTGTTTCAAAATTGGGTATTGACGTAAAACTCATTCTTGCCCAAATCGTCAATTTCGTAATTATACTTATTGTTTTAAGAAAGCTTGCCTACAAGCCTATTCTTGATCTTCTTGATCGGCGAAAAAAGATGATCGAGAAAAATGTGGATGATACGAGGAAAATAGAAGAAAGAATGGTGAAAATGGAAGAAGAAAAGAAACAGGTGATTGCGGATGCCGGTAAAAAGGCGCTGGAAATCATCGAAAAGGCGAAAGTTGAGGCTCAGGCAGAAAGAGAGCAATCTACTTTAAATGCCAAAAAGGAAATTTCCGGATTGGCGGAAAGGTATAGAGCTCAACTTAAAGCTGAAGAGGCAAAGATGCTTAAAGATGTGAAAGAAGAAGTATCTACTCTTATTGTTTCAGTTTGTGAAAAAATCCTGAAGAAGGATTTTGACAAAGCTGATCAAAAACGGCTTGCAGAAGCTATAAGAAAAGAAATTGCATCATCAAAATTAGAATAAAAGCGTTACCGTTCTTATGAGAATATCACTTAAAAAATATGCACAGGCGCTGGCTGACTCTCTTTATGGAGAGAAGGATAGTGACACCGTCAACGAAAGAATTGAAAATCTTTTGAATATCTTGAAGAAAAGAAAACAGGGGAAACTTGTTAAGCAATTTTCTCAGGCTTTCTTTAGCCAGTGGATGAAAAAAAACGGCAAGGTTTTTGCTTCGGTCACTGTTCCGTATGAAATTAATGATGCCGAAACTAAGGATCTGGAGAAACTTTTGAGTGATGCTCTTAACAGAAAGGCCAGTATTAAAGTAAAAATTGATCCGAATATTATCGGTGGGATGAAAATAGAGTTTGATGAATATATTATAGATGGCACCGTTCTTACAGGTTTAAAAACACTAAAATCTCAAATTGTTAATGCTTAAACACAATTAATTATGGAAGTTAAAGATCAAATTTTATCCTCACTCAAAGAACAAATTGAAAAATTTCACTCTTCCGCGAAAGTGGAAAAAGTTGGATACGTCGTTGAGGTTGGAGATGGAATTGCACGTATTTCAGGCCTTTCTGATGCGAAATCTCAGGAAATGTTGCAATTTGCAAACGGACAAGTTGGAGTTGCGCTAAATCTTGAAGAAGACTCTGTCGGTGCGATTATCCTTGGAGATGATGAGGGAATCAAAGAAGGAGATGAGGTTAGGACAACAGGAAAGATTTTGTCTGTGCCTGTTGGGGAAGCATTGATTGGACGTACTGTTGACTCACTTGGAGTTGCGCAAGATGGAAAGGGAGATATCAAAACTGATAAATTTTATCCTATCGAGAAAGTTGCGCCACGTGTTATCAAGAGAAAATCTGTTGATGTGCCTTTGCAAACTGGAATCAAGGCTATTGATTCAATGATTCCGGTTGGAAGAGGACAACGTGAGCTTATTATCGGTGATCGTCAGACAGGAAAAACTGCGATTGCTATTGATGCGATCATCAATCAGAAAGGGCAGGATATGATTTGTATCTATGTTGCCATCGGACAAAAAGATTCAAAAGTTGCTAAGATTGTTGCTGAGCTTGAGAAAAATGGAGCGATGGAATATACGATTGTTGTGAGGACTTCTTCTTCTGATCCCGCTGCGCTTACTTACCTCGCTCCGTTTGCCGGATGCGCCATGGGTGAGTACTTTTTGGATAAGGGACAGGATGTTCTGATAGTTTACGATGATCTTTCGAAACATGCATGGGCTTACCGTGAAATTTCACTTTTGCTTAGAAGGCCACCTGGACGTGAAGCGTATCCTGGAGATATTTTTTATCTTCACTCAAGACTTTTGGAAAGAGCTTGTCGTCTTGATCCACAATATGGTGGAGGTTCGATCACGGCCCTTCCAATCATCGAAACTCAGGCCGGTGATGTATCTGCATACATTCCTACAAACGTAATTTCTATTACTGATGGACAGATTTTCCTTGAATCTGATCTTTTCTACAAAGGAATTCGCCCTGCTCTTAATATCGGTATCTCTGTTTCCCGTGTAGGATCTGCGGCTCAAACTAAAGCGATGAAAAAGGTTGCCGGAAAGCTAAAACTTGAGCTCGCTCAATATCGTGAGCTTGCTGTTTTCGCTCAATTCGGATCAGACCTTGATGAATCTACAAGAAGACAATTAAACAAAGGAGATCGTCTGTCTGAAATCCTTAAACAAAAACAATATTCTGCTCTTTCATTGGAAAAGCAGGTTGTGATTTTGTATGCCGGAATAAATGACTATTTGTCTCATGTTCCTACGGAAAAAGTAAGAGAATACGAAGAGAAACTTTATAAATATATTGAAGCAAGTCACTCCGAAATTTTCAAAAATATCAGAGAGTCAAAAGAAATCTCTGCTGATACCGAGAAAGTCCTTAAGGACGCTTTGACTCAGTTTAACGGAGAATACAAATTCTAATTAATTATTTGAGATGCCAAATTCCGGAAAAGAAGTAAAAAGAAAGATTAAGTCGGTAAAATCCACTCGTCAGATCACGAAGGCGATGGAACTTGTTGCGACTTCAAAGATGAAAAAGGCTACAGATAATGCTATTAATTTGAGATCCTATGGATATTTGGCGATAAATGTTTTATCCAAACTTTCAAAAAAACATGCCGAGCTTCATCCGTTTTTGAAAGAAAGAGAAGTAAAGAATGCTTTGGTGTTGTTTTTTACTACAGACAAAGGACTCTGCGGAGGGCTTAATGCAAACCTTTTCAAGAAAGCTGTGGCTGTTATCAAGGGCCTTGAGATCGCTTATCCGACTGCGAATATTCACTATATTGCTTCAGGTAAAAAGGGAGCGGATTTCCTGCATAGAATAGGGAAACAACTTGATATGGTTTTTCCTGCTTTTACAGCTCGTCCGTCTTTCAATGATGCGATGATGATTTCGAGGATTGCCGTGAAAGGATTTGAGAAAGGTGAATATGATAAAATTGTTATGATTTATCCTGATTTTCATTCTGTAATCCAACAAAAACCTGTAAGTCGCACGCTTCTGCCTTTTTCTATTGATGTGTTTAAAGAAATGGTTGAGGAAATCGGGACTAAATTTTCAAAAATTGTTCCGCCTCAGGAAAAAGATATCGAGTATAATCTTGAGCCATCTCCGGAATTTATTTTGGACAACATTGTTCCCCAGATGATTAATGTTCAGATTTTTCAAGCAATTTTGGAGACGACTGCGAGTGAATTTGCGGCAAGAATGGTAGCGATGCAAAATGCGACAGGTGCTGCCGATGATTTACTTTCGAGCTTGATTTTGACCTACAATAGAGCACGCCAATCGGCAATTACCGCTGAAATCTCTGAAATTACATCGAGTTGCGCTGCAATTTCTTAAATATAAATTTTCATTCTATTAACTTAAAAAATATGTCAGGAAAAGTAACAAAAATTATCGGAGCTGTTGTGGATTGTTCGTTTGAAGGCGAAACATTGCCAAATATTTATGATGCACTTGAAGTAATGATCGGAGATGAAAAACTTATTCTTGAAACACAACAACATCTTGGTGGAAATGAGGTCAGGACTGTTGCCATGGGAACTACAGACGGACTTCAAAGGCATTCTGCTGTGAAGGCTACAGGAGCGCCGATCACAATTCCTGTCGGAAGAGAAACACTTGGAAGAATGTGTGACGCACTTGGAAATCCTCTAGATGATAAAGATGCTCCAAAAGCAAAGAAGAAATATCCTATCCATAGGCCTGCGCCAAAATTCGAAGATCAATCTACAAAAACCGAGGTTCTTGAGACCGGAATCAAAGTTATTGATTTGATTTGTCCTATCGTAAAAGGAGGAAAAGTCGGACTTTTCGGAGGAGCCGGAGTAGGAAAGACTGTTATTATTCAGGAGCTTATTCGTAATATTGCTCAAGAACATGGTGGATTTTCCGTGTTTGCCGGAGTAGGAGAGAGGTCACGTGAAGGAAATGATCTTTACTATGAAATGAAGGGAAGCGGAGTTTTGGAAAAGACTTCTCTTGTGTTCGGACAAATGAATGAACCACCCGGAGTTCGTCAGAGAGTTGGGTTAACAGGAGTTACGATGGCCGAGTATTTCCGTGATGAGGAAGGACAGGATGTTCTACTTTTCATTGATAATATTTTCCGTTTCACACAGGCTGGATCAGAGGTTTCGGCTCTACTAGGACGTATTCCGTCAGCTGTAGGTTACCAACCAACATTGGCTACTGAAATGGGTGCCTTGCAAGAAAGAATTACGTCTACAAAAAAAGGATCGATTACGTCTATTCAGGCGGTTTACGTTCCTGCGGATGATTTGACGGATCCCGCGCCTGCTACGACTTTTGGACATTTGGATTCGACTGTAGTTTTGAATAGAGCTTTGACTGAGCTTGGTATTTACCCTGCTGTTGATCCTTTGGATTCTACATCTACAATTCTTGATCCTAATATTGTCGGAGAGGAGCATTATCAAGTTACGAGTGGTGTTCAAAAGATTCTTCAGAGATACAAAGATTTGCAGGATATTATCGCGATTCTTGGTATGGAAGAGCTTTCTGAAGATGATAAATTGACTGTTAAGAGAGCTAGAAAGATCCAAAAGTTCTTGTCACAACCTTTCTTCGTTGCCGAGCAATTTACAGGACGTTCCGGTAAATATGTAACTCTTAAAGAAACTGTTCGTGGATTTAAGGAAATTTTGGCAGGAAAACATGATGATAAAGATGAACAGGCATTTTATATGGTTGGTGGAATTGATGAAGTAAAATAATATGAAAGAAATAAAATTAAAAATAGTTACACCTGAAAAAGTTCTTTATGAAGGAATGGTGGAATCTGTATCTTTTCCAACTGTTGATGGAGAGATCACTGTTTTGGCACATCATATCCCTATAATTTCGGCTGTGAAGGCCGGAGAACTTAAGATAAAAGCTTCAGGGAAGGAAGAGTTTTTTCATGTCACGAAAGGAGTTTTGGAAGTCGATGGTGAGACAATTATTTTACTTACAGATGCGGCCGAGAGATCTGAGGCGATTGATGAAAAACGTGCACAGGAGGCTCATGAAAGAGCGAAACAAATCATGGCTGAAAAGAGAACAGATATAGAATCATATGCAGAGGCTGTTGCACAGCTTGAGAGAGCCCTTTCGAGGCTTAAAGTAGTTAGAAGAAGAAAGGGAGGTAAATCGTCCTTTAACCAATAAGTGTAATGTCTAAAAATCCTGAGGAAAAAGATGCGAAAATGTGGTCTGCTTACGGACTTGCATTGAACCTCGGATATCTTATTGTAACGCCGATATTGGCGTTTGGAGGGGGAGGAATATTGCTGGATAAATATTTGAATAGTTTCCCGATATTTACATTCGTAGGATTTATACTCTCAATGGTTATGGCGCTTGTAGTTGTATATATGAAGATGAAAGATATAGTGGTTCTCGGAAAACCTAAAAAATAATATAATTTAAGTAAAATGGCTCAGTTTGCACCACCAACATTGGCTTCAGAACCGGTCTTTGAGATCGGAAGTTTTGCTGTTCGTAATACGCATCTTACTTCTATTTTGACGCTTTTGGTTCTTTTGAGTATTGCGCTTGTTTTGAGAAGTAAAAAATATCAACTTGTCCCAGGTGGATTTCAGAATCTTATGGAGGTTTTGATAGGCGGACTTTTTGATTTCTTTAGTCCTATTGTTGGAGATGATGAGAAGACTAAGAGATTTTTCCCTCTTGTTACCACGATATTTTTATATGTAATTATTTCAAATTGGATGGGACTTTTGCCAGGTTTTGGAAGTATCGGTTTTTGGACTGTGGAGGAAGGTAATCAGGTTCTTGTGCCGATTTTTAGGTCTACATTTGCTGATGTGAATATGACTTTTGCATTGGCTTTGATTTCTGTTACGGCGTGTCAAGTTTTTGGTTTTTCTATGCTTGGATTAAAAGGATATGGCGGAAAGTTTTTCATAAATCCTCTAAAAAATCCTATCGGATGTTTTGTAGGACTTCTTGAACTTATGTCTGAATTTTCAAAAATGATTTCGTTTTCATTCCGTCTTTTCGGGAATGTATTTGCTGGAGAGGTTCTACTTCTTGTAATAAGCTTCTTGGTGCCATACATCGCACCATTACCATTTTATGGACTTGAGATTTTCGTAGGATTTATACAGGCCCTTGTGTTTGGATTCTTGACGCTTGTGTTCTTGAAGATTGCTACGACTTCACATCACTAGGATCAAAAGTATGGAAATATTCATTTGAGCTTAAGCTTTTTTTGTTGTGAATCTATCTTTAGAGGAAATAAACGCAATGCGCTCACAAGAACATTTTAGTCCTTTTATTATTTTATCGCATAAAGTCCGATAATTTCTGCCTTATCTAGAATTGAGTTTTCTATTTTTTTGTAGAGGCTTTCTGATGTTGTTGAAGTCGGTAAATCCAGTGTTTTGTCTATTGCGTATATTTTGAAGAAATATCTGTGAACACCCGTGTTTTTTGGCGGGCATGGTGCTCCATATCCTGTGTTTTTAAAGCTTGTTATGCCTTCTTTTGAATTTACGGGTACGCTATTTTCTTTGATTTCTTTAGTTTTTGGATCGATGTTCCAAATTGTCCAATGTGTCCATAATCCAGCAGGTGCATCAGGATCGTCGATTATCAAAACTAGTGATTTTGCGTTTTCAGGAGTGTCTGAAATTTCCAGCGGTGGATTTATATTTTCTCCTTCACATGTATATTTTGTAGGAAGTGTTTCGTTGTTTTTGAAAGCAAAACTTGTGATTTGCATTGGTATTGTATTAATTGTTTGCGGAGCTTGTTTACAACCAAAAAATGCCATAGTTATTATGAGTATAATAATCATGGCACTTTTTTTCCAGCTTTTAAAAAGCATTTTTTTGCTTTAAAAATCTTATTACTCTGCTGATTCTTCTTTCATTTCCCCTTCTTCTTTGTGGCTGCCATCTTCACAATTGCATTCCACTAGTGGGTGATTGTGTAGTGAGCAAGACTCAGCGCCGCATGATACAGGTGCTTCTGAAACTCCTTTGCATTCTCCTTTACAAACATAGTGTGTCATATCGAAAGTTGTTAAAAAATCTTTAGTGGCCGTATAGTATACTATGTTTGTATGATTTACAAGCTGTTGTACTCTATATTTTGTTGTGGAAGTGCATGTATATAACTGCGCTTAGTGCTGCGGAAAAGAAGCACCAAACCGAGCCAAATGTGTTTGAATAAAATGCCCATGATGCGAATAAAGCTATGAGTGTTGCGACTCCTAGGATTTTTACGTATTTATGGCTTGAAAGCAAACAACTTCCGCATGTAGCGATTACGTAAGGAATTATTCTCCATGTCGGATATATGATGTCTATATCGTATCTTATTGATGTGCCGGATGATCCGATGGAAAGAGGGGATATTATTAAAAAAATTATTAAACTTATTGATACCAATGTTCCAAGTGCAAGTAAATATTTCATTACTTCTTTGCGTTTTTCATTTGTTTCGGCTTTGTATACTGCGAATGGAAGATATATCGGCCATAGCGTGAATGCGAAAAAGAGAAATATATATCCCATCGCTAAACTCATTGTGCCAGGCTTGTCGCTGAGCCATTGGATGCCTTCGACGAGTTGCTGTACTGAAAATAAAAGTGGTGTTATTGCGAGCGGTAATTCTTTTTTATTTTTGACTTTTATGATCGCTGCTATGCCTGCCGCTGCCGTGACACCGCTTGTTATGAAACTTGCCTGAGCTGAAAAACACATATTTTTATTGTTATTATTTTGCCTATGTTACCAGAAAACTCCATTTTCTCTTAGCATTTCATCGTTGTATAAATTTGAATTATTCAGAGTGTTTTCATTGCTTACGTTTGTTAATGGAACTATCGTCGGTTCTTCTTTTTCCGCATCTGTCCCTTCAAAATAGACTACAGCGTGTCCGCCTGTCATGCCTTGATTTATCAATTTTGCCATTTGTTTGCCTATTTTTTCTCCCATTATTTGGTCGTATTTGCATGGAGTTGCGCCGCGGGCAGTGTAGTTTTCGAGAAGTTCATTTACTTTTTTTATTCCAGCAAATTCCTGAATTGCTGATATTATGACATGGCGAATTCCCGAAAGATTTGCGATGTTTCCGAATGCGTCTATGTTCTGATTTTGCCTTTTTGCTGCTGTTTCTTCTATGTCTGTAGGCATAAATCCTTCGGCTACTGCGACTACACAAAATCCTTCGCGTTCTTTTATCTCTTTCACTTCTTGTGCGATTTTTTTAACTGAAGTTGGTTTTTCCGGAACTAAAATCAATATTCCATTCCGGAATTCTTCTATTTTTCTTTTTTCTTCATGTGGAAGTGAATCGAAATTATTTGGAAATTTTCTGGTGGCTTCAAATGCCAATTTGCCTGATTTTCTGCCGAAAAATTCGACTACGTGTGTTTGATTGTGAGTATATCCGTTTTGAACAATCGCCCAAAAATCTTTTTGGTATGTTGTAACTGCAGTTTTAAATCCGAGCATTTGTGCCGGTTTTCCGTCGATACATCCATCTCCATCTATGCTTTTGAAAGTTCCGACGACGGATTTTTGTGGAAAAGTTTCTGCGATTCTTGCGAGAAGTCCTAGGTGATCGTCACCGCCGGTTCCGTAGACAAATTTGTATGGAGAGATATTTGCTTTTGTGTTTTCCGGATTATCCTTGAGTGCATTTACTCTTGCCGAGCCAAATGGAGTGGAGGATTGACCTTTGAAATCTTCCGCCAATAATGGATCTATGATTATCAGCTGATTTTCAAAATCTTTTGGATCAACTATCAGTCCGGCTCCTGCATTTTTTATGCCGAGCATTGTAAATTTTGGATCTAAATTGCTTCCGAGTGACGATAATAAATCCGCTATTCCGGCACAGTCTCCGCCTCCTGTTAAGCCTATTCCACAAGCCATTACATCGAGTGATGCTAAAACTTTTTTGCGCGTAAGTTTTTCTAAAGTTTTGTCTTTAAGTCCTTTCTCTATATCTTCATTTGTTACCCCTTTTTTTGTTATCAGCCTTCTGAGATTTGCATTTGGCCTTTGTACAAGATTTTTCAGAAAATCGGATTCTTTTGTACTGCCTATATAAATTTCCTCAAACATTTTTTAATCTTAAATTAATTTATGGTTTGATTATATATAATTTGTTATTTCCCTACTAGTAAATGAGTGCTTATAATGGCTAAATAAATTTTCGGTTGATTTGCTTGCGGTTGTGTCGTTTTCGTGTTATAATATGTACTGTAATATTTAAATAAAAACAAAAATATGAATAAGAAAGTAAAAGTTTTATCGTTCGTTGTGGTCGGTGTGATTGCAGTAGGAGCCTTTGCCGGTTTTCACGTTGATATGTCTAATCTGATGACCAAGGTTATCCAGACTAAGGTTGTTAAAGATCTTCCTGTTACTCGTGCTGATGTTGCTGCGGCTATTGCCGGTTATGTAATTACTGAGGATGAAGATTTGGGTGATTTTGAAACTTGTGCTTTGAATGATGAGGATTTGCCTGATGATATGAGTTCTATTTGTTATGTTATTGATCAGGGAATAATGCTTACTGATGCAGATGGATATTTTAATCCAAGTGAATCTATGACAAGAGCTGAGGCCGCGAGATATTTTTCGGTTGCTCATGATTATTTGGTGGATAATGAGATTCTTGATTCTGTTGATGTGCCTGATGTGTGTACTACTGCTGTAAAAAAAGGTTCTACAAAGAAAACAACAACTTGTATGTATAAAGATGTCAAAAATGTAGATAATTTTAGCTATGATGTAGCAAATTTGGTGATGAATGGAATTTCAGATGTGAAGGCTTACAAAGGAAAATCGTTTAATCCAAGTAAAACTTTTACACAATCTCAATTCAAAATCTGGGATAAGAATTTCAATAAACTTTTAGGTCAGTAGAAGATTGGCATATTGAATAAAACTTTATTGACAGTATGCTGCGATTTGGCTTACAATCGTGTCCTTTTAGTATTTTAATAAAATTAAATTATGACTGGAACTCAATCTGTAGGAAAAACTGAAGGACTTCAACCTTTGGATCTAAATGAGTTTGATGCTATTCGAAGGCAAAACAGTGGTAGTCCTGAGCTTTATCAAAGATTATATCTTGGGTTACCTAAAGATTTTAGAAATGCTGTGAGAGCTTTGGCTGCGGAGGCTGTCTCAGGTCATATTGGAGGGTTTCAAGGTGTCGAAGAGGCAATTACGGCGATGAGATTACTTGGAACTCCTGACCAAAAAAGGCTTTTGAGTGATTCTGCTGTCAGAGGGGCTATATCTATAGCGCTTGGTTCCTCAAGTTATCAAATATCTGTTGAGATGGAGCAGGCTTTGGATTCTGTGCATGATCGGGCTGTTGCTGAAATTGTTAGTGAGTGGGAGCCTAGATTTGCGTAGTTCCTGATATTTGTTGGAGATCAATGTGGTGATATAATTCTTTTTGTATTTTAATACAAATTTTTATGACACATTATATTTGCAAAGGTGGTTGTGGCGGCGTTTTGGAAGAAATGGGAATTTGTGAAACTGATGGGTGCGCTAATCAATGGCAAATGATGGAGGAGTGTAATTGTGGTGATGGTATGCATGGGAAAAAGGAAGAGGCTCCGATTTTGGTTGTGAAGGATAGTAATGGAACTGTTTTGAAAGATGGTGATGATGTTGTTTTGATAAAAGATTTGCCACTTCGTGGATCTTCAACGGTTTATAAAAGAGGCACGAAAGTGATGAATATCAAACTAACCGACAATGCTGATGAGGTCGATTGTCGGCTAGATGGTGCTGCGATTGTGCTACGGACCGAGTTTTTGAAGAAGGTTTAGTCTTTCAGATGCGTAAATAAAAACCGACCATGAGTAAGGCCGGTTCTTAGAAACCAGAAGGATTATTTTTTATCCTTCTTCTGTTTTGGTTTCTTTACTTTCTTGTTTTTTGCGTTTCTGTTGTCTCCTTTTCCCATGGTGATTGAGGTTATGAGGTATTTAAAAATATTATATTCTTTTATTTAAGACATGACAGTATTGACTTTTTTTGAAAAGATGTTAAGATTTTTGTTCATGCGTAATTTAAATCTACAAAAAATCTAATATATAATTTTGGCATATGAGTGAAGTACAAAAATCTGAAAGTTTGATGGAAAGTAATATTTATAAGGATCCGACCGATGCTTTTAATGCAGTTATTGAGGAGAGGTTGCTTCAATGTTTGAAAGGAGAAGAGAGAAATCAGTTTGAGGCTTATATAAAGCAGGTTGTGAACTCTGATGATCAGAAAGATCCTGCACATCAGATGGCTGTTAAGCCTGTTCTTCAGGCGCTTTTGGCGAGTGGACATAAATATGAGGCCGGTTTGTTGTTCAATATCCACAGGACATTTACGGAGTTTTCCGGATATGGAGCAAATGATAAGGCTAGTAGTGATGTAGAGGCTTGTTTTGGGGAAAATTTTGAAATTCCTGAAAAAGGAAAGATATTTGTTGATTTTTTTGTGACACAGAATTTACCGAAAATTGTGGAAATATGTGAGAGGAGAGGTGTTGATTTGAGCCGAATCATAGTGTCTGTGCCAATGGCGATTTTGGCTGCGCAATTGATGAAAATGTCGCCTAAAAAGAGGGAGGAATTTGAAAAAGCGTGTGCGAAATTATCTGCGAATCAGTTTGGTATTGAGGATGTGAATCATGTTGGTAATATGATACCTGTTGGGCCTATCGCTGTTTGGTTCTCTCCGAGGACTATGCCAATTTATCCTAGGCTGCATGCTGAAACTGAGGCTAAAACTATTGAAAATTATAGGAATGCTTTTGCTGCGAGGGCGAGTCAGGTCGTTTCGGGAGGCAGGATTTATGCAAATCTGGCTTATCCCAAGGGGCAGCCATTTCAGCAACTTCGTGTTGAAGAGGGTACAGATAGAAAGACAGGTGAGCTGCAAACTAAATTGTCCGGTATGTCTGAATCTACGGCAGTTTCTGTGGTGAAATTCTTGGTTGATGAATTGGGATTTGAGGCATTAGGAAAAGGTGAATTTGATCCTTCTACAGTAAACCCTGCGATTGACCATGCAAAATTGGCAACTGAGTTGCATGTGAGGAAGAGATAGTTATCTGAATTTGGTTCGTTGTATAGTTAGCTTTTTTGTGGTATAATTTATTGAATTAAATAATAAATAATGGCTGCTGAAGCAGGAAAATTAGACTCAGGTGTGAATGAAGATCCTGAAATTTTGGAAGCTATGTCAAGATTACATCCATATCTTCGTGAGGCATTGGATCATCAATTGGCAAAGTCAGTGATGGCAACGAAAATTGTTCGAGAAGATGGTTTTGCGAAGCAGGCTGATTTGCTTAAGTGGATTGATGGATTAAATCAAAAGGTTGATGTCATATTGACCACGCAGGTAGATAGGAAAAGTGGTTATTTGTGGGCTAGGGCAGGGGAAGATTTGATGAACTTTGTGACTGCTGAGGCAGGTTTATTGTCTAAAGCAGGCATGTTGGATAGAATTGTAATGGCATTAAAAGTGTTTGCAATGACTAAACTTCGTGAAGCGGCAAAAACACCTTCCAGTGTTCCTTTCGATCTTGAAGAATTCGAAAGAGAGCGCGTGCTTCATAGGATTATCGAAGATATTTTGAGTGGGATACGTACTACGAGAGATAGGTGAGGAGGAGTTGGCTTAGTATGGTATGGACTTTCTTATAAAGATTTTAAGAATTTTTAACTAAAATTTAATCTCCCTAGTCTAGGCTTTTTTCATATATTTTTTCAACAAAACATATGAAAAAAGAAAATAAAGTCGTCATTTATCAGGCAAAAACTGGTGCAATAGAATTACGCGAAGATATTCATGCTGAAACAATATGGGCAACTTTACAACAGATTGCTTGTCTTTTCGATACCGATAAGTCAGGTATATCTCGTCACATAAAAAATATTTTTGATTCTAATGAGCTAGATCAACGGGCAACTGTTGCAATTTTTGCAACGGTTCCTCCAAAAGTTGGTGTATCAAGATCAAGTTCTAGACCACCTGAAGGAAGGGGGCGAGGGTATTAAAAGTCTGTTTATATTCTTAGCAATCCACGGAATCCTCTAGCTGCGTAGTAGGATTCTGCGCCGTTGTGATATACGAAGACGGTGTCGTAGCGGCGGTCACAAAAAAGGGCGCCGCCGAGTTTTCTTATGTCAGAAGGTGTTTTTATCCAGCTTGATGTTTTCGTATCGAAGTTTCCAAATTTTTGTAATTCTCGATATTCTTCTTCAGTTAAAAGCTCGATACCCATAGCCGCTGCCATATCAATAGCGCTATCTTTTGGTTTATGTTCTTTCCTTGACTCCAGTGCTTCAAGGTCGTAACAAACACTCCTGCGGTCTTTAGGGCTTTCTTCTGAGCAATCGTAAAAAATATATTCACTGCCAATAATATCAGGTTCACCGCCGGTTCTTTCCATTTCGTTGAGTGACCAAAGTTTTTCAGTATTGGCTTTGAGTCTTGATTCTACTTTAGCCCACTTAAGACCTTTATGGCGGTTCATGTTTTTCTCAAAACGGACTTTCAATGTTTTGAGTAGTTTCTCATGTTGTTCCGGTGATAACTTCATATTTTAATTGTACTTAAAATTTTATAATTTTGAAAGTTTTGTTAAGCTTGGATTAAATAAAAAACTTGTATACAATAAGTGCAGTTCTAACCAAAAAGAATAAATTATGCATATGAATAATACAAAAAATAAATTATGTGTGGGGATTGTGTTGTTTGTAATCTTGCTTTTTGCAGGATGTGTGTCGAAATCTGATATTGCTTTAGTCGAAGCCGAAAAGGCACGTATTGCCGCTGAAATGTTGGCTGGGAAACAAACAGAGACTCCATCTGATTCTGAGCGCTTGGTTTGGCGACATCCAAAATATCAATTTGCATTTTTCATCTCTCCTGAAATTACTGTTGAAACGGTATCTGAAAATGAAATTTACTTCAATAAAGCCTCTGGTGAACCGGTTGGCAGTCTGGAAATTTCTGATTTTAGTTCTTATGAAATTACTAACAATAAGGATGCGCTTCCTGACAAGGTCGCTGGTAGTACTATAAATGACATTACTATTGATGGTGAGCCTGGAATTATTGTTCGTGAAATAAATCAAAAAGATCCTTCATATGAATCAGAACAATTGATAACTATTTCTCCGGATCATAAACTTCAATTGATCCTTAGTAGCAATGGTCGAGCAAAAGATTTTCTTAGCGATACAATGAACTCTTGGAGTTGGAGGTAGTGTGGTCGGATACACCCCTTCGCTTCGCTGCGGGGCATAATGTATGTCGGATTCACCCCGCAATGCGGGGTGTAAACTTCGAATCCTCGTCGAGCAATGTTTAAAAACCGCTGAACGCTTTGCGTCCATCGTTTTTAAAAACCGCTGAACGCTTTGCGTCCATCGTTTTTTAAATGGCTCCCAGGGTCGGATTCGAACCGACGACCAACTCGTTAACAGCGAGCTGCGCTACCGCTGCGCCACCCGGGAACGTTATTGTTCAGCAAAAAAGTACCGAACAGGCCTAATATACGCAAGTGTGGGTGGATTTTCAACATAATTTTCTGTAAAGACCTTCAAAACTATCCATAGTCTTGTTTATGTCGTGTTTTGCTATTATTTCAAGGCTTTTTTGGCTCATTTCTTTTCTTGTTTTTTCGTCGTTGAATATTCTTACCATTTTGTCAGAAAGTCCCTCTATGTCTCCGAATTCAAACAAAAATCCGTTTTCTCCGTCATGTACCAATTCAGGAATTGCCATGGCATTTACACCTAAAACTGGGAGCCCTGTAGCCATTGCTTCCATTGTTACTAGGCTTTGGAGTTCGACTGTGCCTGCCATGATGAAACAGTCTGCAAATTTATAAAGATAAGGCAGTTCTTCGTCAGGTACAAAGCCTGTGAAAGTTGTGTTGTCAGTAATTCCCAATTCCGCCGAGAGCTTTTTCAAGTTTTCTTTTTCATTTCCATTTCCTGTGATTGTTAGGTGAAATTGCGCTTTTTTCATAGCGATAGCTGCTGATTTTATCACCATATCCAGATTTTTTTCTTTGTCCAAACGTCCTACGTAATACAGATTTGGTTTATTCTTTGGTATTTTGTATTTCTCGCGTAGATTTTCTTTTATTTCCAGATTATGATTGAAAATTTTTAAATCTATCCCATTTGATATCACGATAACCGGTTGTGATATCCATTTTTGAATGAATTTTGCCGCTGTTGCTGTCGGAGTTGTAATTTTTTTAAGTTTATTGAATACTTTTGCGAAGTCTTTGTATAGCCATTTATGAAGCCATGTCCTGAAAATTTCCGGACCCGGAAGATAATGAACCAAATTTTCCGCCATAAAATGATTTGTTCCCATTACAGGAATTTTTTTTTCAATAGCCACATCTATGACGTTTCTTGAGATAGGGAAATGGCCTTGTGCATGAACTAAATCGGGCTTAACCTCGTCGAGAATTTGTCTGATATATTTTTTGTTAAACCATGGAATTGCATATCTGAACTCCCAATTATTTTTGAATCCAAATGTCGAAGTTCTTATGCCATAAACTGTCACGCCATCCACTTCTCTTTTTGAATTGCTGAAGTCCAATGATGGTCCGATTACGTTTATTTCATGCCCTCTTTCTTTCAGATAATGAACAAATCTTTGTGTGAATACCGAGCATCCGTTTACATGTGGATGATAAGTGTCATTAACTATTAAGATTTTCATGTTTTTTTGATTTAATCCTGTTTCTTGCTATCAAATAAATAATTACGCAAATACCTATAGCGATTGTTGTTTCCGCAAAATAACTGATGTATCTGCCGAAAGTTTGATATGCGGAACCGAATAATATTCCAATAATCAACAATATCATAGCCTGAATCATTGTGACTGAAACGCAGGTTATAAGATATTTCCAATAATTTATTCTCAGTATTCCCGCAGTGATGAGGCCTGCGAGTCCAAAGCCGTGAAATAGCTTTGAGAAAATTAGAGTTTTTTTGTGATGTTTTTGAAATTTATTTTTTGCTTCTTCCAGTTTTTCCTGCGTTACTCCCAGAAACTTTCCGAATTTTGTTTTCATCAAATGTATTCCTCCGAATTTGCCTATTGAATATGCAATAGTATCGCCGAGGATATCTCCCAAAATTATTATTCCATATACTGCAAATGGATTGAAAAGGCCTGATACAACTAAAAATCCGCCAATGACTGTCATGATAGGGCCTTCAATGATTGAAAGTGGCAGAAGTATGAAATATCTATATGTGGTAAGAAGTTGAATCACTTCTCCGCCGGCAGATTGTAACATTTATATTTTTGTTAAAATCACTATGTCGCGAATGACGATTTGGTCTTCACGATCATAGGAATATGTATCTTCGATTTTGTAACCGGCGAAAGTTGCGAGTTCTTTGAAGCGTGGAAAATGTGTGATAGATGTATTTTTTTTGAATCCTGTAAGGCACATTACGATCCTCAAATTTTTGTTAGTAAGCTCGTGTACTTGTTTTAACCAGTTTAAATGCAAGTTTGAAAGTTCGCGGAATATCTTTTCTTGTTCTTCTTCCAGAGGATATTTTGTTAGTGCAGGGCCAAGATATCCTTCTGTTACTATTGCTGTTATGTTTTCCGGAAGTAAATTTTTTGTCAGAAACTTTGCATCGTTTTTGAAAATGCGAAAAGATGGACTATTTTTTGGTCTGAAATTTTTGATTAACCAATCGCAGTTTTCTGTCGTGTACTCAACCATTCTTTGATCTATGTCTGAACCTATGACGTCGTATCCGAGCAAAAGTCCTTCCATTGGAATCACTCCTGTGCCACAAAATGGATCATAGATCGTGGTTTTATCTTTGGCTTCCGGAACGGCAAGATTTATCATGACTTGTGCGAGTTTTGGAGGAAGCATTCCGACTAAAGCGTCTCGTTTTGGTCTATTGAAGTCACGAAGTGAATAGCTGTCTATGTCTTGAATCGCTACTGTATTTCCGATGTATATAGTTTTGTCGCTGTAAATTATGTTTATATCTACACCTTTTTCGATGACACGTGCTTTGTAGATTGTTGACGGCTTTGTATTGCCGAAATTTTGATTTACGAATCTGCTGTTTAGTCCCAGTTCTTTCAGGATTTTCTTTGAAGATATCAGTAGGTTTTTTATAAGAATTTTGTCAGGAAATTTTTGGTTTAATATCGTTAACGAAAAATTTATTTTTCCTGTCCTGTCTTTGAAATTTTCTTCCAGATATTCTTTTACTATGTCTTTTATCTGATTTTTTTGTGCGGTTTTGAAAATTTTCACAATTTTTATTGTTCCGCCAAGTGAATCCTGTAAAGATTGAATATTTTTTTCTTGAGATTCTTTTAGTTTAAAAATTGCTGTATCCATATTTTTCTCTAGGAGATTTTTTTCTCCGAGAACACTCAAAAGTTCTGCGAGACAAAGCTCTTTTTTTCGACCGAGTTCAAATGCGTATAAGTTCATGTTTAAAATTTATTCACTTTGTGGATAGTATCAGATTTTGTTTATTTTGTTAAGAATTCCCCGAAGATGTGACTTGTGTTGTCGAGTGGATTTTTCAGCCCGAGAAGTGATGCTGAGGATGTGCGTTTGAAAAATATGAAATTTAATGCGTTTTCTTTTTGTAAAATTTTTAGTTCCGTATATATGGATTCCGGTGAATCTACAGCAACTGCATCAGGTGAATCTATTTTTGAACACTGTGCTAATTTTTTTATTTCATCAAAATTTACATCTTTTTTTGTATGGATGTTCTCGAAATATTCTATGAATTTTTTGTCATTTTCGAGTGTGATTTTCTCATTTGTGTAGTGAGTGAAATCTGCGCTTACTATGATAAGAGTGTTTGGTGTGATGATTTTTGAAAGTTCATTTGCGAGTATATCCAAGAGATCTTTTGGTGTTCCGTTCTTTAATCTTATGGGGATTATTTCGGCATCTTTAAAATATTTATTTGTAAAAATAAATTCATTCATTATGCCGTGTTCTTTTTCGAAATATATAGGTTCGATATATAGTGCGCCTATCTGTGCAAGTTTTGCGATTTCATTTTTGTCTATATTTATTTTTATGCCGTTTTTGTCTGTTAGTGCAGTTGTGCTCTGTATATAGCGGTTTCCATAATCAAAATGATTCGGGCTAAGGAGGATTATTTTTTCCACATCAGGATTTTTTTCTGCAATTTTTTTGTAAAAATCATCGAGATAGTTTTCGACAAGAAGATGATGGGGGACTATTATGGCTTTTGTGATGATTGGTGTTTTAGGCTCTGTGACTGCTTTTGTTGCACATGCAGTTAATGTTAAGGCAACTAGAGAAATCATAAAAAATTTCTTTGAGGAAAAGAATCCAGTATTTCTGAATTCTTTTATGATGTCGTTTTTTTGCTTTATTCCAACCATGGCACTGATGATGTTCCTCCCCATTCAACAACTGTAAATCCATTTCTGTCGATCGCTTTTAGATCTTGTTTTTCTGTTCTCATGGGTTTATCGAGCGGCATGTAGTACATGAAAACTCTGATCAATGTGTCCGGTGCAGGCGAGATTTTTAGTGGTGCGACTTTGTTGAAATCTCGTGTTCCAACAAATGAAACGAAGAAATATTCTTCGTTATTTGCCAACATTTTTGAAAGCCAGAACTCCATGAAATCTTTCTTTTCTGTCCTGTTTAATCCCAAAGAATCAAGGCTGTCTGTAAGGAATTTTTCAAGATCCGCGCGTTTTACTGATGAGCCTTTTGTTGGCGTCAGCATGCCTTTATTTTGACCTTCCCAGAATAGATATGGGTATGCCTGTTTGTCGTCATAATTGTATAGTGTGCCATTTGGTTGTGCAGAAACTTTCCATCCGGTTTTATATTCCGGAATTGTTTTTGTAAGGCGATCTATTCCCACTTCTACGGAGACATCCATAGTTTTTTGCGGGTACAAATAGATTACAGGTTTGCCGCATTCCGCCATCGGTTTTATGTCATTGTTTATTAATGATGACCATCTTCCAAGTGGATCTTTCCAGTAAAGAAGTGGCTCTCCTGTAACAAATTCATCGAGTGATAATACTTTCACGCTTGGATTTTCTTTTACTTTCCATTCCTGTAGTATTTTGTATCTATCGTAGTTATCTAACAGTATCTTGTCTGTTTTTGGATTTTTTGGAACATAGAAATCTATGTTACCCGATTTGTTTCTTGCCGGTATTAAGTCTGAATCTTGTACGTCTGCTATTAAATAGCATGAGCCTGTTATGCCGCATCCTCCTGCAGTCATAGAATATTTGTCCGTTATTGCTTTTCCGAAATCAGGTTTGAATGCGTATATCGAGATTGTGCCGTCTGGAAGCAGAACCCTCAGGCATTCGTCCGAAATAAATTCTTTTGTTGATTTTAAATTATAGTAGATTTTCATGCCGGTGGGTTTGTCCGTGTATTCTTCTGAATATTGTTCGATAGGGTTGTAAGTGGCTGAATCGAACATGTCGGAGGCGTCTTTCGTCTCTAATTCTGCGTATTTGTCTGTTCCCGGGATCAGGATTTTGTCAGGTGCATCGAGATTTTCGAGATTTGTAACTGAATCTGTTTTGGTGGAAATCGCTTGTAGAACTGGGAGATAAGAATCCGAATTTATTGAATGTTTTTTTAGAAGTGTGAGTGTTTTTGTGGTTTCATCGTATGCGAATCTGTATGTGTCTTTTGTGAAGCACATGCCGTCACAGGGGATTGCTATGACGAGAAGTTTTTGGTTTTTGTATGGGGTCTTTGTTATTGTTCCAACTTCGAAAAATTTGTAATAACCATATTTTTGAGTATCTTCGAATGTTTTTACTTCTGAATCCGGATACATTTTTTTGTATCCTTCCATGAATTTTTGTTTAAACTCCGGAGTCCATATGTCTTTTTCGCTTGGAGTTGAATATGAAATGTCTCCATTTATTTGTAGTTCTTCAGCTTTAGGCTTCTCTGTTTGTTCGGTTTGTGTCGGGAGGGCCGACTTCGTCGGCGTGTTTAGCGAACATCCGGCTAAAATGGCTGACAGTAAAAGAAAAGAAGCCGTGAGTAGAACTTGTTGTTTTGAAATTTTCATAAAGTTTTTTTAAAATTTTTCTTAAATCATTTCTATTGTCTAAGTTTTTGTATATATGCGCAAGCGATTTGTTTTGAAAGAGGTTTGTTTTGGATGTATCGTGCCGGCGAATTAAAATTAACTTTATAAATATGGCAATGTCATTAAATAGAGTCCAGCTGATCGGAAATCTTACACGTGATCCTGACGTAAAACAGATTCCCGGTGGCCAGACTGTAGCCACTTTTAGTGTTGCTACGAGTTTTTCATGGAATGATGCGAGCGGATCACGCCAAAGCAAAACAGAATTTCACAATATAGTGGCTTGGAGAAAGCTTGCGGAAATTTGTGGACAGTATTTGAAAAAAGGAATGAAGGTTTTTGTTGAAGGCAAGCTTCAAACTCGTGATTGGCAAGGTGAAGATGGGGTAAAGAGATACAGAACTGAAATCGTTGCTGATAATATGATCATGTTGAGCGGAAAAGTGGACGGTAGCTCAGCTTATGGTGCTGATAGAGAGGCTGCGGGAATTTCCGGTATGTCACCTAGTTCCGATGATAGTGTTGGAGATTTCGCATCTGCTTCAGCTGAAGAAGAGGTAAAGATCGATGATTTGCCGTTCTAAGCTAAATTTCGAAAAATAAATTAAAAAAGAGATCCGACCGTTATAGGTATCGGATCTCTCTTTTATGTCCCTACTTTGTTTTATTTTATTTTTGTTTTTTTGTTCTTTAGCTCTTATTTTGGAGCTATTGAACGATTTTTGTTTTTGTTCAGTTTGTTTTTGTTTTTGTTTCCCGTCCTTTGGCCAATTTATTTTTTTGGCTTGGTACGAGGGGAAAGTAGGGAAATGCAGAGAAGAAGGACCGGCTGTAATTTGTTAGCCAGGATGGAAGCTTCTGCTCTGCATTCCCCCGCTTTTCGAGTGGGTAAACGCTAAGATAAGTAGTGACAAGTTTTTAAAGGGCGCTTAAATAACTGATGTAAATTGATTAATTATACCAAATTTTCAATTGTTTTTCAAGGGGTAGGCATATATATTTCCTCTGCATACAAAAATCATATGGAAAACGAAGAACAAAAATCCGAGTATAGTGGAAAGCTTTTCCTTATTGTAGGGCCATCCGGCTCTGGAAAGGGGACTGTTATTGAGAAGATAAAAGGTAAATATCCTGGTTTTGCTTATCCTATTTCTTATACGACGCGTGAAATTCGTGAAGGGGAAAAAGATGGTGGAAGCTATCATTATGTCTCTCGTGAAGAGTTTGAACGAATGATAAAGGATGGTGACTTTCTGGAATATGCTGTAGTCCATTCCGACAACTACTATGGAACTTCAAAAAAGGACATAATGGAGCCGCTTAAGGCTGGTGCGGTTGTCGTCAGGGAAGTTGATATTCAGGGATTTAATTCAATTCGAAATCTTGTTCCAAAAGAAAACCTGATCTCTATTTTTATGAAGGTCAGTGATCTGGAAGATTTGAAAGGCAGGATTTTGAGACGTGGACAAATTTCTGAGGAAGAGCTTGAAAAACGTCTTGATAGTGCGAAAAAGGAGATTGCTCAATCCGGCGAATGTAATTATCAGGTGGAAAATAAATGGGGCGAGATCGGGGATTGTGTTGCAAATGTTGAGAAGATTATTCTTGCTGAGATAAAAAAAATGTATTAAGGTTTTAGTATATCTTTTAAATTCCATTTTATGTTCAAACTTAGATTCTTTGTTTTAGCATTGATTGTGCCGATGCTTTTGAGTGCTTGTAGTTTTTCTTTTTCCACGAATTCTTCTGAGGATAAAAAAGGTGATGAGAAAAATGTTTCAAAATCTGAAGTTCCTAAACGTGCAGAGGCCAAAGAAGAGGCGCCAAAGCCTATTGCTGAGGTTAAAAATTATCAAGTGGAGACGAGTTCTGTTTTGGTGGACAACACTGGAATTGGTTTTAATTATGAAGGAGAAATGGTTGCTGATCGTGACTTCTCGACTGCTTGGTGTTCTGAAAAAGGTCTTAATGGCAAGATAAGTTATGTTTTCAGCACTCCTGTGAAAGCTTCCGGTTTTGGTATCGTTGGCGGTTTTGCTCGTGATGAAGCGATTTTTAAACAAAATAATAGAGTTCATGGCATGCAAATGTATTTTGATGATGTGAAGGGAAATCTTGTAACTTTGGAAGATAAATATGGAATGCAGTTTGTTGATTTCGGAGGAGAGAAAACTTTCAAAAAAATCACTTTAGAAGTTCAGGAAGTTTATTCTGGCAGCAAATATGATGACACTTGTATTTCAGAATGGGATTTTACGAGTGATTACGTGAAAAATAAGGATGCTGCTGCGGCGAAAGGGTATTATGAAAATTATAAAAAGAAAGATGCGCTAAAGCCTTATGATATCGTTGGCGATATCTCTGTTTCAGATGTGACGACAAGTGCATGCCAAAATCCTGAGAAGGCTTCAGATCTTGTAGTTGAGAAAGATGGTGTAAAACAATATCCTGGTTGGAAAATTTTGTATGTTTCTGCAAATATAAATGAATTTGGTTCTACTTCGGATTCTATTGAGATGGAGCTTTATTATAAGGGCTTTCTTGATGGTCAATGGCATATAGCAGATTCTGCTTTGAGTCAACCTGTTGTGAAGGCTTGTAATGGTGGGCTTTATTCTAATTTCGAAGTTTATACCGGATATTACGATCAAGAATATCTTGTGAAATTTTACAACAAAGGAAAGCTTGTAGGCTCAAAAGAAATCGCTGTTTATTATTATCCACAAGAAATAATACCTGAGTAGAGCGGTGGTTTTCGCTGTTGATCTCTCAATGCGGATTTGCTAAACTTCCGTCGAAATTTGCCAGTGTCTACATCGCGCTTTGCGTGACTTTGGCTTCGGATCGCAAATCTAGCTACTTATTGGGGATTGGCCAAGTGGTAAGGCAGTGGGTTCTGGTCCCACCATCGGGGGTTCGAATCCCTCATCCCCAGCCATTGAAAATCGGCTCTGCCGAAGGCAGAGATGGTTTTCAATCTTGAGGGAAGAGAGAGTCGAAGTTTATGCCCCGGAGCGAAGCGGAGGGGTAAATCCCTCATCCCCATGTTTATGTTAAATTTTCTTAAAATCTTTATAGAAAGATTTGTGTTGAAGTTTTGTTTTAGAATCTGTACTATGTAGATAATCACGATGAGAGGGCACACCTAAGGGATAGTCCGAAGGTTACTCCCTCTTTTTTATTTCATTATTTCATTTCTAGCTTTTGTTTTAGATCGTTCATGTAGAACATATGTTTTCTAAATTTTTTTAGTAGAGAAGAAAAATTATTTTTATTTGAAATTATTACTTTATGCAGTTTGTTTTTGTTTCTTAGATGTTTGATCAAACAATAAAAATCTCCATCATTGCTTATAATTATGGCTTTACTGTAATTTTCGTATTGGATCATTGAATGAAGTACTAATTCTGCGTCTATATTGCCTTTTATCTTGTTATTTCTAAAATTTATTGTTGGTCTGAATATTATGGAATAACCTGCTTCTTTTAAGTATTGGTATAGTTTTTGATTTGAACTGACATATCCTAAAAATAAAAATGCTTTTTTTGCTTTAAATTTATCTGAAAGATATCTTCTGAACTTTGCAAAATCCAGTTTCCAGCCTTGATCGCGGATCGAAAGATTGAGATTTTGGCTGTCTATAAAGGCGTAAATCACTTCTTTTCCTTGTTGTAGTTTATTCATAAAAGAAAGATTTTAATGTTATATTTCAATGAGTGTAAATTATTGAAATTAAATTTTCGTTAAATTTTCTTAAAATCTTTATGAAGTGCTATAATCCTTATGTTATTTCTAACCTCATTTACTATGAAAGTTGTGGCGTTTACCGGAAGTTTGAGAAAAGGTTCTTTTAATGCGGCTCTTTTGAGGGCGGCACAGAATTTTGTGCCAAGCGGTATGGAAATCGAGATTTTGGATATTGGTGTTTTGCCTCTGTTTAATCAGGATCTTGAAGCTAGTCTTCCTCAGACTGTGGTTGATTTTAAGGCAAAAGTGAAAGCTGCTGATGCGATTTTGATTGTGACTCCCGAGTTTAACTATTCGATGCCTGGTGTTTTGAAAAATGCTTTGGACTGGGGTTCGAGGCCTTACGGTGATAATAGTTTTGACGATAAGCCTGCGGCGATCATGGGCGGTTCGATGGGTATGACAGGAACTGCGCGCGCACAATATCATTTGCGCCAGACATTTGTTTTTCTGAATGTGCATGCGCTAAATCGACCGGAGGTGATGGTGCCGATGGTGCATGAAAAAATCGATAAAGATGGAAATCTTACGGATAAAATGACTTCTGATAAGATCAAAGAATTGCTTGAAGCTTTAGTGGTCTGGACAAACAGGCTAAAATAGTGGTAAAAGATGCATATGCAACTACGCAATCTTGTAAACAAACATGAACTAAAAGCTAAACTGGCTGGTGCCTCTGAGAAGCGCCGTACGCTCTCGTTTTACCGATATGTTAAGATCGAAAATCCCCATGAGTTACGTGATCAGCTTTTTATGAAATGGAGTGATTTGGGAGTTATGGGGCGTATTTATCTTGCACACGAAGGGATAAATGCGCAGTTATCTTTGCCTGAAGAAAATTTGGAGAAATTTGAAAAGGAACTTTATTCAGATGTACGTTTTAAAGATGTGCCATTTAAAATTGCTGTGGAGGATAATGGCAAATCTTTTTATAAACTGACTATCAAAGTAAAAGAAAAAATTGTCGCGGATGGGCTTGATGATGCGACTTTTGATTCCTCTAATACCGGAACACATCTTGATGCGGAAAATTTTAATAAATTGATGGATGATGAAAATACTCTTGTTGTCGATATGCGTAATCAATATGAAAGTGAAGTCGGTCATTTTGAAAAAGCTATTTGTCCTGATGCAGACACTTTTCGTGAAGAATTACAGTATGTAAAAAAACTTTTGGCGGGAAAGGAAGAAAGGCAAATTTTGCTTTACTGTACAGGAGGAATTCGTTGTGAGAAAGCGAGTGCTTATCTGAAACACGAAGGGTTTAAAAATACTTATCAGCTTCATGGCGGGATTATTCAGTATGCGAAGGAGGTAAAAGAAAAAGATCTGGATTGTAAATTTAAAGGTAAAAATTTTGTTTTTGATGAACGTGTCGGGGAGCGTATTACAGATGATGTAATCAGTGAATGTCACCAATGTGGTGCAAAATGTGATACTCATACAAATTGTAAAAATGATGATTGTCATCTTTTGTTTATACAATGCGAAAGTTGTCGTGAAAAATATGCCGGTTGTTGCACTTTGAATTGTCAGAAAATTTCGAGTCTTTCGATAGAAGAACAACGCGAACTTCGTAAAGGCAAAAATAAAACCGATTGTATTTCCGTATATAAAAGTCGATTACGTCCGAAATTGCGAGAGCAATACATTTCTGGTGTGTAAGACTTTTTTTATGTATAATAAACTGGAATTAAAATTTAATAACTAAATGGGAATTCTTGTTCTTATAATATTAACTCTGTTTAACGGACTTTTTTCGTTGTCTGAAATTGCTATTATATCTGTAAAAAGGCATAGGATAGAGCAAATGGCATTGAAGGGGAGCAAGAGGGCACAGATGGTTTTAAATCTTTTGAAACATCCTGAAGGTTTTTTGTCTTCTGTTCAGGTTGGAATAACTTTGATAAGTATAATCTCCGGTGCGTATGGTGGAGCTACTTTGACGAAAGATCTTGTCCCTTATGTTCAACGAATTGAGCTCTTTTCTGCATATGCCTCAGGAATATCTTTTATAATAATTGTCGCACTTATAACATATTTTTCAATTGTTTTCGGAGAATTAATTCCAAAAACTGTTGCTTTGAATTATTCCGAACAGATTGCGCTTTTCATGGTGCCGTTTGTGAAATTTTTCTCAAATTTGAGTTATCCTTTTGCAAAAATCTTTTCATTTTCTACAACATTAATTTTGAAAATTTTCAGAATTCATAAAAAAGTCAGAGATGATCTTACCGAGGATGAAATCAAATATTTGCTTAAGACTGCTGGAAAACAGGGTGTCTTGGAGAAAGAAGAAACACAAATGCATCAAAATATATTTTTCTTTTCCGATCAAAAAGCAAAAAATTTACAAACAAATTCAAATGATATTGAGTGGATTGATGTAAATGAAAAACTTGAAGATATCGAGAAAAAAATCAAAGAAAGTCCTTACTCCAAATTTCCTGTCTGCGATGGTGATTTGGATAAAATAAAAGGAATAATTACCGCCGAAGATTTTTTTGAAAGAAGAAAACAAAAAAGATTTTCGATAAAAAGAATTATGAGCGAGCCGATTTTTATTCCTGAGAATATGAATGCTTTTGATATCTTGAAATTATTTAAAAAACGCAAACAATATATTGGAATCGTTGTAGATGAATTTGGCGATGTAGAGGGAATAATCACTCTTCATGATTTGACTGAGGCGATTGTTGGGGAGCTTCCTGAATTTGACGATGAGGTTGATCCGGATATTGTTGTGCGTGATGATTATTCATTTTTAGTCGATGGTGGAATACAGATTCATCAATTAAATAAATCTCTTGGTGCAAAAATTATCAGCGAAAAATCCCAGGATTATGTGACTTTGGCGGGATTTATTATCCATCATTTGAAAAGAGTTCCAAAAGAAGGTGCAAAGTTTGTACATAGTGGTTTTGAATTTGAAATTGTTGATTTGGATGGAAGGAGAATTGATAAAGTTTTGGTGAAAAAGATTTAAGTGATTGAGATTTCTTATAACTCTTCCAAATCCAAAGTTTCATTTAATGTGACTTGTTCTACAAATTCCGGCATGTGGGAGACCAAAATTATTGCACCTTCGTAGTCGTCGATTGCTTTTGCGATGATTGGTAAGTGACGAAAATTTATGTGGTTTGTCGGTTCATCCAAAATCAATAATCCCGGTTTTTGCAAAACAAAACGTGCGTAGCAAAGTAGACCTTTTTGTCCTTCGGAAAGCGATCCCACTTTGTTTTTTATCAATTCTGAGGTAAGTAAAAAGTGTGCGCCTGTTGCATAAATTTTTTCATTTGATGGATCTTCTGCGACTTCCATAAGTGAGTCATAAACTGTTTTGTCAAAATCCAAACCTGCAAAATCTTGTTGATAGTAGCCTATTTTTACTCCTTCTGTTATTTCTGTTCCTGCTGATTTTCCTTCCGCTAATTCTCTAAGAAGTGTGCTTTTACCGATACCATTTGGTCCGATAATTCGTAATTTGCTTCTATTGAAAAGTTTCATTTCCACTTTTTTTGGAACTTTTTTGTTTTCTTTAATTACTCCGACTGAAGAAATTCTTACGACAACGTCAGACCATGATTGGGCGGGAATAATAAAATTTTTGATAGTTTTATCGTCGCGTTTTACGTCCACCATATTTTCTTCATCTTCAGCTACTTCATCGCGGAGTTTGCTAGCCAGTTTGCGCATTTTTCCTCCTTTGTGTGAGAAAAAATTTACTTTATCTTTTCTGTCCTGAATATTTTTTTCCAGTTGTGCGTTTTTTCTTTGTTCACGTTCTATCTGTCCGGCGATTTGTTCTATTACGTCAAAATAATCCCCGACATATTGTTCAACTTTTTTTGTGTAAACATCCAGATTTAAAACTCCATCGGTGAAACAATTCAAAAAATTTGCGTCATGTGAAATCACTATTACAGTTTTATCGTATCCCATCAAAAATCCAGTGAGGTGATTTATGCCTTCTGTATCTAAGTTGTTTGTTGGCTCATCGAGAAGTAAAATATCGGGTTTTTGAATAAGTGCATATGCAAGTAAAAGTCTTGCAAGTTGTCCTCCGGAAAAATCTTTGATTTTTTTGTCGAGTGGAGTAGAGAATTGAACTACTTCAAAAACGTCTTTTATTAATTTTTCGATGTTGTATGTTTTTTCTGTAAATGCAGTTTCGAAATATTCCAAAACGCTATGTTCAAAAAATCTTTTTGGCATAACTTGAAGACCGATACCAACAGAGGCTTTGTTTAAAATATGAACTTTTCCCGATGTTGGTTTTAGAGTCATGTCTGCCGTGATGTCTTCTTTTGCACCTGCGGCTCCTAGAATAAGTTTAAAAATTGTACTTTTTCCAGCTCCGTTTTGTCCCATTATCGTGATTTTTGCATTTTCACGAATAGAAAAACTGGCCTCATCCAAGATCGGTTTATTTTGGTCGTAGTGAAAACTTACCTGGTCAAATCTTAAAACAACATTTCCGTGATCCATATTTTTTATTGTATCTTATTAAAGTCGAATGGGATATTACCTCTTTTATCGAGATTCATCAATCCATTAGCGAATACAGCCTCTGTTCTAGCGTGTGTTTGTCCTATTATTCCCCATGATACTAATTTAACTTCCAGTTTTTTTAATTTTTCGTGAAGTTGTGCGGGAGTCCATTTTCTATATACACAAGCTAAAATCGCGAGTTGGCGCTGATCTATCAAAAGTGAATGAATGATTTGGCGATCATGGTCGCTTATCGTTTTTGCGAGATTATTTCCCTCTTCCATCATTTCGCAAATACGTTGAATATCTTGATGTGTCAGTATATTTACTTTTCCGCGTTCTACATCAATTTGTTTTGCCGCTTGAAGGAGCTCAAAACTCTCCCTGAAATCGTCTTCGACAATAGTTTCTTCTATTCTTCTTGCGAGGCGGACGAGTTGTCTTTTTTCATCTTTTTCAGTTGTTTTTTCTGCATCATCGCGAATATCTCTGATTATTCCTGGAAGGTCATCATTGTCTTTTGAGATATCTTCTTTGTCTAATAAGTAGTACCACGCATTCTCATGATCCATTATTCTTCTTTTTCTGGCGTTGTTTACATTTTTTTTGCGTGGCAATAAGTGTTCTTGTCTTGTTATTGTAATGAATTTGACTAAATCGACTGCGTCTGACGCTGTTCTTAACATGTTTCTTGGCATGTGATCTAAATATGCAGCCAACTTTTGTTTGTCAGCTTCTGTCTTAGGTACGCCGAAAAGTGAACTTGTTTGTTCGGCTATATAATCTGAATATTGATCAAATTTTTGCATAGAACGCTATTTTGTCTCAATTTTGTAATTTTGTCAATGTTGCTTGATTTGACTGGTCGTTTTTTGTGCTGTAAAGTTCCTCCCAAATTTAATTTTATAGAGATGTCACAATTTGATTTAGCTGAAGTGGTGGAGGCGCATACTGATCAATTTTTGCCTGTTGTTATGGAGAGACTTCCATTTGAGGTTGATGATGGATTTTTGAAAGATTTGCGTAAATTTGTCAGAGAGGCTATCTCTGATTTGATGTCGCGGGCCGGAGTGGACTCTTTGGAAATTAATGAAGAGAATGTGCTTAGAATTTGTCAGGCTGTTGGACGAAAATGTATTGCTACAGCTGTGGCGATGGCTGGTGATGCTCATGCTTTTGCTGCGATTGGGGCGGGGCTTGGTTCGTCTGTTGAAGTGATTATTTCGGCTTCAATGCGAAATTCCGGTGTAATTTCTCAGGTTGCTCTTCCTTCTCAAGCTCCTGTTGTGAGAGTTGTTGAGCCAGTTGATGGTGGGAATGCTGATATAGAGCTTTCTCATCGAGAACCGGAACCTGTGCCAGCACCAGCACCAGCTAGTTCTAGAAGATTTGTTCCAAATCCGAATTCTCTTGAGCATTATATTGAACAGGTTGAAAACTTGAGTTTCGAAATGGCTGCAAGTCTTATGGAGAGGGCATTTTTTGAAAGAAATGAGGAAGCTATCACGGCTTTTGGACAACATGTTTTACTTGCGGAGGCGGCTCGTAGCAATTGGATTGATTTGATTCGTGCAAATACTAAAATTGCCAATATTCTTCTTCACAACAATAGGCCTGAAATTGCCCTGAAACATGCTGAAAAATCTTTATCGATACAGATGGAATTTGCTGCAAATAGTCGTCCACATATCCATGATCATGAAACTTTTTTGCAAAGGATAAGAACTAGGATTGCATCTGATGATAAGAAAAACGATTCTAAGCCTAAAGATAAAGCTGTCTTAGACGACAGTACGTCTTTTGGTGCTGTTTTTGATTCTGCAAGAAGTGCTGTGGAGAGACGTTCTATTGATGATCTTATTGCTGTTCGTGGTAGATTGCTTGCTCTTGATAATATTTCCAGAAATGTAGCCGGTGCATTAATACGTTTACATATTGATATATCTAAATTTTTTGATTTTATCCATAGATATGCTGAAGCTTTGGAACATCGTAGGGCAATTTTGAAGATTCAAGAAGCTACTAATCCAAATGATAGTCGAATTGGTATAACCAGACATATTATAAGTGTGCTTGAGTGGAACGTTGCCAAAGAATTAGAGAAGGAAGGATTGACCACTTTAGTTCATGATGATGAAATTGGTGATAAGGTGGTTGCTGATTTAGGTAGTGCAGTTGACACGAGTGACCATGTAGTAGATAAAAGTGGGGAAGTCGCGAGTGGCACGAATGACAATGCAAAGGATAAAGATGCAGAAGTCGCGAGTGGTGCAAATGATCATGATGGTGCGAATGATGCAAGTGGTGAGACTAAACTGGATGAAGTTGCGCAAAAATGGCTTGATGAAAATTTCTCTGAAGCAAAACCTTGGCAGCGTGCGACTATTGAATATCTTCTTCGTCATGAAGGTAAATCAATTTCTAGAAAAAGTATTTTTGCTGAAAGTTCTGTTATACAATTACAATTTTCTACAGAAGGATCATATTGTGCTAGTGTCAGTGGATTTTTGAAGATTCACTCAAGTATTTCTCCATTTAGAATTGAAAGTTCTACAAAGGGCACTAGGCTTGTAAGAACTGTGATAGAAAATTAATCGAAGATTTTTTTTCTGATGTGACAATATGGTTCGCCGCCTGTTTTGTCGTAGTAATTTTGATGATATTCTTCTGCTTTATAGAATGTGTCTGCTTTTTCAATTGTTGTCGCTACTTTGTAACCTTTTGATTCTAATTCTTTTATTATTTTTTCTGCTGTTTGTTTTTGTTCTTCGTCTAAATAAAAAATTTTTGATAAATATTGTTCGCCGATGTCATTTCCTTGCCCGTCTGTTTGAGTAAAATCATGTATTTCGAAAAATAGTTTTACTAAATCTTTATAAGTTATTTTTTCTGTATCAAATGTTACCTCTATAGCTTCTATGTGGCCTGTTTTATGTGAGCAAACTTCTTCATATGTTGGATTTTCGGTATGTCCGCCGATGTATCCAACTTGGCTTGAAATAACGCCTTTTTCTTTGCTGAAATAAAATTGGACTCCCCAAAAACATCCTGCGGCAAAAATCGCTTTATTTGTCATCTTTTATGAATTTTAGTGAAATAGAATTTACGCAGAAGCGTGTGTCTTTTGGTGTCAGATGTTCGCCTGTAAATACATGGCCTAAGTGTCCTCCGCAATTTGCACATGTGATTTCGGTTCTCATGCCGTCTCTGTCGGGAATTTTTGTTACTGCTCCTTTTATTTCCTGATCAAAACTTGGCCATCCGCAGCCCGAATCAAATTTATCTTCTGATCTGTAGAGAGGTGTGTTGCATTGCCTACAAACATATGTGCCTTTTCCTCTAAAACTATTGTATTCGCCTGAAAATGGAGCTTCTGTGCCTTTTCTTATGATTACGTTTTCTTCTTCCGGTGTGAGTTTATTTAGTTCCATAATTTTATGATTTTATTTGTTTAGTGAAATCTTTTGCTACTGTTGTACCTATTGCGGTTCCTACAAGTGAACCTGCTAGAAAATCTGAGAACCAGTGAATGTTTGTTGATACTCCGATGCCTACATAGAAGGCATAAAATAGTGCTAGATATTTGATTTTGTTCTTAGGGTAGAGTTTGTAAATTGTTGTTGCAAATGCAAATGATGCGGCTGTGTGTCCTGATGGCCATCCATAGAATACGCTATTTTTTATCAATCCGAAGTTAAAAATATGGCTTATGTCTGTTCTTTTTATAAACATATCCAATATATAAGGGGGGTGTGCTCTTCCTGTTAAGGCTTTATAGATTGTTATAATTATTATTGAAATTAAAACGGCTTCGATTAGCGCAAAAGCTGTTTTAAGAATTTTATGATTTTTTTTGATTATTCCGATAAGAAGTAGAATTACTAGGATCATCAATGTTCCGATGCTGCCTATTATTACTGCTGGAAACATGAAAAATTGTAATTCTGGTGATCGTGTTGCGTTGAAGTAGAACCAGTCAAAACCTGATGTTACGCAGATGTATGTAAATATTGCTGCGGCTATGTGATAGAGCAAATTATAGCTTGTGAAGCATCTGGTTATTCTGAGTATGAAATTACGGATTGAGGTGTGCATTCGATTTTTTTATAAATCGTAAACAGGTGGAATTTCTTTGATGAAGTTTTGGGCGAATGTGTATGTGTATGCTCCTTGAAATGGCATTACAAGGATATCTCCTTCTTTTGGTGTCTTTTTTGTGTAAATGTAATATCCCCAAACGTCGTCAGGTGTGCAGAGTGAGCCATAAGTAATGAATGGAATTTCGTTTTTTTGATCGAATTGTGAGAGGTTGAATAATGGAACATAGTGAAAAAACTGATATCTTTCCCATCCAATCATGTTGTTGCTGCCATCTGTTATGCCGAGGTGTGGATTTTTTATGTCGATTATTTTGAAAATCATGTGCATTGCGCTGTGGCAAATATATCGGCCCGGTTCTGCATAAAGTGAAATATTTGGAAGAATTGGGAGAATTTCTTTTTTGTAAATTTTTGAGATTTCTTTAGCGAATTTTTCTATCGGGTCCACTTTTATCGGTATATATCTTTTTCCCGGTTTTGTTGATATTAATGTTTTTTCATCCGGAACTTCCATGCTGTCCTCCTCTCTATTCCATGGATGAGTTCCCTCAAATGGCTGCGGATAAAAGCCACCTCCCATATCTATGTACTGAAATTGTTTTCGTTCGTTTTCTGTGAAATTTTCTTTCAAATATTCTGATAATATTTTGAATGTTTTTACATATTTCTCAGGGTTCTTGTTGTAACTGATGTGAAAATGAATTCCGCAAAAATTTATTGATTTGTGTTTTCTTGCTTCATGGAAAAATGTTTTTAGGTTTTCTAATGGAATGCCAAATTTTGTCCATCCTGTCTGCATTTTTGTGTATATTCTTACTCCGCATCTCATGGTTGCTTTTTTGTTTTCTGCCATTTCTGCAAGTAATTTTAGTTCACGTATGCTTTCTAAATTTACTGTGATTTTTTTGTGATATTTTAAAATTAACTCAAAATCTTTTTCTGTTTTTCCAGGTCCTGTATAGACTATTTTTTCCGCTTTTGCTTCTATTGCGAGTTTTAGTTCTCGCTCACTTGAGACGTCCAGCCCTTCTTTTTCTTGTACCACTGTTCTAAGGATTCCAGGATAGTAGTTGCTTTTTGTTGCAAAAAAAATGTTTATATTTAGTCCTTCTTTTTTAAATGCGTTTTTGAAAGTTTGTACGTTTTTTTGTACTTCTTCTTTGTCGTAGAGATAAAGTGGAGTACCTATCTTTTTTCCTATTTCGAGAAATCGTGGACGTAAAATTTTAACTTTTTGAAATCTTGAGTGAAATTGATTGTCAGTTTTTTTTGAAGGTTTTGTGTTGATTTTTCCACGTGATATTTTCATTTTTGATTTCTATTGGGGTATATCAATACTATAATGCATGTGAATTATGAATGCAATTTTTGTTGAAAATAGAGATGAGTGTAAAAAATTATGGGAAGAATTTTCTCCACATTTGTCGATTTTTGATGAATGGGATTTTCGTTTTTCTTTTTTTGAATTTTTTAAGTATGACTTCCATTTTGTTCTTCTGCAGGACGAAAATCGAAATGTTGGTTTGCTGCCTCTTTGGTATATTAGTGATAAAAATAAATATTTTTGGTTTGGAGATATTGGTGACGGATTTAATTGGCAGGAAGAAAATTCTTTTTGGATAAAAGACAAAAAATATTTAAAATCTTTGATTGATGCTTGTCCGAAATCGACTGTTTTAAATAGTTTGAAGGAAAGTGCGTGTGATTTTTTAGTAGGGGATGATAGGCTTTTGAAGTCTGATCCAAAACAAGTTTTAAATCTCGATGGTATTAATTCTGTTGATGATTTCTTTATGACTATAAACACGAAACTTCGACAAAATTTGAGGAGAGATAAAAAAAGAGTTGATGAATTAAATCCTGAAATTCTTTTCGATCATTTTGAAGATTTAAATGCACTGATGAGATTTAACTCAGATAAGTTTTCTGATTCTCCGTTCAAGGATGAGCGCATTATCAAGACCTTTAACCGTATCATCGAAAATGGAAAAAATGGTGGAAAATATAAAAGCAGAATGATTTCCGTGAAGGTTAATGGTGAAATCGTTGGGGTTGATCTGAATTTTATTTGTGGAGATGTTTATTACACTATGTTGTGTGGAAACGATACGATCAAATGTCCCGGAATAGGGCATTATCTTACATTGCTTGATATGCAAGATGCTCTTTCTTTAGGTCTAAAATTGATTGATTTTGCAGAAAGTGAAGAAGGGTCCTATAAAGAAAAATTGTTTAAAACAATTCCGCAGTTTGTTCTTACTATTTAGTGTTTGAAAGAAGTAATTTTTCTATTCCTGCCAAGATTTTATTCTTGTCTTTGATAGAGAAAGTTCCATGTTCTATCTTTACGACAGGGTGGTGTGAAATCACCATTCCGTAGTCGTCTTTTGGGCTTAGTACTACGTTTTTTTCAAGTTTGTGGTCTACAAAAATTATATCTTTGTTTTTAAAATCTTTCATTTTGTCGGACAGATATTGTAAAGTTCCATTTTTTATTTTGTACATTCCTATTTTGTGAACTCTTTTTGTTTTTTTACCGCTTAATTTGTTTTCGAAAAAGTCCAAATCCAAAGTGCATCCTTCGTAAGTTGTGTTTGGAACAAATGGTTTATTTGCTGAAAGTTTATGTCCAAACAGGCCTTTTATGAACTCTTCATTAAAATCGTATCCATGTATTAGCTCTTTTCTCTGGGACATTTGGATGCTTGATAGTGAAAGTCTTGGATTGCATTCGATTACAAAAACATCATTATCTCTTATTATTAGGTCTATACTAGCTGTTCCGTAAAGTTTTAATTTTTGTAAAACTTTCCCCATTGATATAAGTGTTTTATTGAGATTTTTTATTCCTTCTTTTTTAAATTCTGAAGTTTTCATCCACTGAATTCCAAGATATTTGTTTGTGTTTTTGCTGTCCAGCATGATTGCTTGTCCTCTTATGCTAGAGAAAATCATCTCTTTCTTGCTTAGAAGAAGAGTGACTCCAACAGGTAGTCCTTTTATAAATTCGCGATATAAAAATGGAAATTTCATTTTCTTGTTTTTCAATAATTCAAATATTTCTTTTTTATCTTTTACCAAGAATGTTCCTTGCGATCCATGGCTATATGGCACTTGTACAACTCCCGGGAATTTTGTGATTGATTCTATATCTTTTTCTTTTTTTGGAATTACGCTAAATGGGGACGAAACTTTATTTTTTTTCAAAAGTTTGTCGAAAAATATTTTATCTTCGAGTTTTTTTTGAAGAGCCCAAGTGGGAGATAATAATTTTATTTTATTTTTCTTTGCCCATTTGTCTAAAGGGCTTGAGGAAAGGCTGTTTAGGTAGTATGCCTCTATCTTTTTTTCTTTTAATTTTTTTAAGAATCCAGATCTTTTTATCAGTTCTGTTTCCGAAAGTGAACTTTCTTTTGCTTCTATATCTATTATTTTATCTTTTGAAATATTTGCTAGAAAAAAATCTCGCCCAGGATTGTTTTTTAGTATTATGAAATAATACTTATCTCTGTTGTTTGAGAATAAGATTTCATAGCTTTGGGTTGATACTATATTCATTTTTATTCTATTATGATTTCTATTTTTTTTAAGGCTTCATTTGTGTTTTTTTCCGCTTCTTCCGCTGTTTCTCCTCTGCCGGAAATATATCCGATGTAGTCGAATTTTTCCGGAGGCAATGCGACAAAGTCATCAACGCTTGATAAAATTTCAATATTGAAATTATTACTATCGTACTTTATTTCATCCGGAATGTGTATCTTTTTAATTCTTCCTTTCTTTTCAGGAAGTATGTATTTTAAAACTTTGTGTCCTTTGTTTTTGACTTCGTAATGCCTTTTTTCTCCTAGCGCTATCATTATTGATTCAAACATTAGGTTGTATCCTGTGAGGTTTAGAATGTCATCGTGAAGATTGTCGCCGCCGATACGGCATCCTATTTCTACTATTTTCGGCCCTTGTGATGTGAACATTATTTCTGTGTGTGTTGCTGAATTTTTAATGTTCATTGCCTTGATAGTGAGTTTTATCAAATCTGATATTTGGGCTTGTTCGTTTGCTGAACATACGTATGGTAATCTGGCTGCCAGTTGTACGAAATAGGGTGGTTCCATCCTGACTTGGTCTTCTGTTCCTATGATGTTAACTTCTCCATTTTGAACTAATGCGTCTACGCTTATTTCATGTCCATCCATAAATTCTTCGACAAGATAATCTGTTATCATGTCGACATGGCCGTCTACGCCGATGAGGTCCATTTCCTCTTTATCAAAGGCAAAAACATCACTGTCGATTGCTTTTTCTTTAAGGAATTTTATTGAGTTTTCATAATTTTCTTTTAGTGACTCAATGTCCTTTTCGTCTCTTATCATGAAGGTTCCATAGCTTGCATTTCCTCCAACCGGTTTTGCCACACATGGAGTTTTTATCTCTCTTATGCCATTAATCAGTTCTTCGTAATTTTTGCAAAGTTTAAATTTTGGTATCGGAACACCTCCGCGCTCCAAACATTGTCGCATGTGATATTTACTCCGACAGTTGAATGCCACAATTGGTTCATTGCCTATACATCCGTATTGTTTAGCCAAAAGTGCGACTAACGGAGTGAGCCATTCTGAAGTTTTTATTGTTACTGCGTCAAATTTCTCATTTTGATTTTTCATGTACTCTAAGCTTTCTTTTGTCTTTCTAAGGTCGTATATAAAATGTTTTTCGAAAACTTCAGGTCGTGGTTCAAAAGATCCGTCGCTCAAAAGATATAGTTTATGTCCAAGTTTTTTTGTGTCATAAAAGGCTTGATATACTATATCGCTGTAATCCGAGCCTGTAACTATCAGAATATTTTTCCCCATTAGAATTGTAGATGATAGAACGGTGGTTTGTCTTTGTATCTTTGTATAGCGAGCCAAAGTATTTTTTCTATCAAATCTTCATAGCTGTATCCGGCGAGTTTTGCCGATATGGCAATGAAATTATCTCTTTCTATCGGTGGATTTGGATTTAATTCTATTACGTATGGATTCCCTTCTTTATCTACTCTGAACTCTATTTTTCCGTAATCGTGGCAGTCGAAAATATTGTAAACGTCCAGTGCCATTTCGCTTATTAATGTCTCAAGTTTTTTGTTTATTTTTGCAGGTTTTTCGACTTTTATTGTGTCTAAAATATGTTTATTTTTGTCATCCCAAAGGTCTGATGAATATATATGCCAATGGTCTCTTGGCGTTTTATCAAAAGTTGAACGTATAAGCGGTAAAACTTCCACTTCTTCTTCATTTCCGATGAGCGAAACATCTATTTCTGTTCCTTCAATATATTCCTCTATCAGTGCAGGTCGTTTGAATCCTTCTATTATTGTGCGTAGTTGTTTTTTTAGGTCTTTTTCATTAGTTACAACTGATTGATTGTTTATTCCGAAAAAGTTGTCGGAGTTTGCCGGTTTTACAATTAGTGGATACTCAAGTTCGTCGCTTATTTCGTCGTCCATACTTTCAACATAATCCCATGCCGGTGTCGGAATATCGTGATATTCAAGGATTTTTTTTACTTTTATTTTATCCAAAGAGAGTGATAGTGTTCCAGGATTTGACCCTGTGTAAGGCAATTGTAGCATGTCGAATAATGCTGCAGAGTGTGATTTTAGCAATGGTGAATCGTAAATTGCTTCGCAGAGATTCATTACGAAATCGAGATTTGCTCTTTGAATTTTTTCGATTGGCAATGTTGATTCTCCTACATCAAATAAAGTTACATTGTAGCCTTTTGCTTCTAATATATTTTTAATATCTTCTCCTGTGAAAAATTTCTTTGAATTTTCGCTGTATATAGGAATCAGAGAATTTGCAACGATTCCAATGTGTAATTTTTTGATTTTATTCTTATCCACTATTCTGAGTTTTTCTATTTTTGAAGCTTTTATGATTTGTTCGCGGACAATTGATGCTGATGAAAGAGGGGATTGTCTTATTGTTTTTCCAAGTGATGAATCTTTGTGGAAACGAGTTACATTTATCTCGATTTTGCTTGTTACTCTGTTCATCAGTGTTTCCGCTTCCTGATATGTTCGCCCTTTTACTACAGCCCATCCTGCATTTTCGAATCCTTCAGGTGGTACTAAAATTGCATCTCCAACATCTTTTGTTATGATTAATTGAAGAACATTTTTTATTTGTTGTGCTTCTTTTACTCCTTCAATATTTGTTATTATTCCTGAATGATTTGGAATGAAATAACGGCATATTACGCATCCTTTTGACGGAGTGTTTTTATAATTTGTGTTTAGGCCGCAGGCTATTCTTATTCCTATTTCCACCATGTCTGTGTCCCAAACATTTTTCACGTTTGTGTATATATCATCTCCACCCATTCTCGATCCGACCTCTACAATTTTTGTACCTGTTGAAGTTATTTTTACTTCTATATGTGCAAGGCTGTTTTGTACTCCTAAAGCTATCAAAGCTGATTCCGCCAATTTTATTGCTTCCATTTCGACTTCGTCGTCTAACCTTGCCGGAGCGATATCTCCGTATTCCACAAAGTAAGGAGGTTTTATAGGTTGTTTTTCATTTATTCCTATGACATGCGGGATTCCATATTGAGAAAAACATTCCAAACTTATTTCCATTCCATCCATATATTCTTCAAACAAAAAAGTTCCATTGTTATATTTGAAAATCGGATTGAATTTTTCATTACAGTTTTTTTGCAAATAATCCAAAGTGCTTTTTGCCTCTTCTTCGTTTTTTACCAATATTACAAATTCACTGTCTGCTCCCCATGCAGGCTTCATTACTGCAGGAAATCCTATTTGCTCTATGGCTTTTTTTAAATCGTTTTTATTTTTTACCATATGAAAAAGTGGATTTCCGAGGTTTGTTTCGGCAAGACGTTTTCTCATTTCGTATTTATTTCTTGTCCTTATTGAAGTTTCGTAGCTGTTTCCGGAGAGTTTAAATTCTTCACATACTCTTGCTAAAAGTGGAATATCGTCTTCCCAGAATGTTATTGCTCCGTCGAATTTTATTTCTGGATTGTTTTTTTGAAATAATTTTAATTTATCGATTACTTCTTTATGGTTGTAAGTGTCTGCTTCGATGAAGTGGTCGATGAGTTTTTTGTTTGTGTCCAGTTTTTGATTAACCAAAATGATGTTTAACCCTAGGCTTTTTGCTTTTTCAAGTGTGAATTTTTTCTTTTTTCCTCCTGAATTTATGAAGATAATATTTTTGCCAAGTAAGTCTTTGTTTGGTGGCATTTGTGGTTGTTATATATTTATGAAAAACATAGGTCTTATTTAAAAAAAATACAAGAGTTTTTTAAGTAAAAATGTAATTTATTTTTGTGTTTTATTTGCAGAAAAAAATTTTTTCCTTTAGAGTCGAAATAATATGACTGCACAAAATTATTTATGGATTGTTTTTGTCGCTATAATGGTTGTGTTTTTGGTAGTGGACCTGGGATATTTCAACAGAAATCCTCATAAGATAGGACCTAAGTCAGCTCTTGTTCAAACTGTTTTTTGGGTTTTGATTTCTCTTGGTTTTTCGTCTTTGATTTTTATTTTTATAGGGCATGAAATGTTTGCTCAATTTGTGAGTGCTTATTTAACAGAAGAAATGTTGTCGATGGATAATCTTTTTGTCATTATGTTGATATTCAGTTTTTTCAGTCTTGATGAAAAATATCATCATAAAGTTTTGTTTTGGGGGATTTTGGGCGCAGTTGTTTTTAGAGGAATTTTTATTACTGCCGGTTCTGTAATAATTCATCAGTTTTATTGGGTTTTGTATGTTTTTGGAATTTTACTTGTTTATACCGGAATTAAACTTTTTGCCGATAAGAAGGAGGAACATGCCGATTTTGAAAACAGCAAAATTGTTAGACTTGCCAGAAGATTTTTGCGATTTACTCCGAGTCCTCACAATGGACAATTTATTGCGAAAGAAAATGGTAAGAAGTATTTCACTCTTCTTTTTATGATTATGATTCTTGTTGAAACTACCGATATAATTTTTGCTGTTGATTCTATTCCGGCTACTTTTTCTATTTCTCAAAGCCCTTTTATTGTTTTTACTTCAAATATTTTTGCTGTCATGGGGCTTAGGGCTATGTTTTTCTTGATTGAAAATATTCTGCATAAATTTCATCATTTGCAAAAAGGGTTGTCTTTTATTCTTATTTTTATAGGACTTAAAATGCTTGCCGGTATTATTGATATTCATATTTCTTCCGTAACTTCTCTTTTGGTAATCTTGTTTGCATTATCTGTTTCTCTTATTCTGTCTGTGATATTTCCGAAGAAAATATAACTAATTTTAAAAATATGAAAGGATATAAAGGTTCAATAGAAAAAATCACTCTTGAAAATGAGAATTTCAGAAAAGTGCTTTATACCGCAGAACATAGCCAAATTGTCGCTATGAGTCTTAAGCCTGCTGAGGAAATTGGGATGGAGGTGCATGAAAATAGTGATCAATTTTTTCGTTTTGAAAAAGGTGTCGGCAAGGTGATTATTGATGGAAATGAATACGATGTGTCAGATGGAGATGCTATAATAGTACCTTCAAGATCTCAACATAATGTTATAAATATGTCTGATTCCGAGCCTCTTAAGCTTTATACTATATATTCTCCGGCTCATCATCGTGATGGAGTTGTTCATGTGACAAAGGAGGAAGCTACAAGTGATGATGAACATTTTGACGGCGTAACCACTGAGAAATAAACTAGTCTTAGAGGATTTATTTCGTTCACAATTGTCGTGTTTGTCAAATCTTCTATTGACTTCTGCTTTGGTTGAGAGCAAAATCCTTTTGTTATTTTTTAATCACCGTTATGGGAAAGAAATTATACGTAGGGAATCTACCTTACACAGCAACAGAAGAATCTCTTCGCACTGCATTTGCGCAGGCAGGAACTGTTGAATCAGCAGCTGTAATCGCTGACAAATTTTCAGGCAGATCCAAAGGTTTTGGATTCGTCGAAATGTCCACAGAAGAAGAAGCTCAAAAAGCTATCGAAATGTGGAATGGCAATGAGATGGAAGGAAGAAAGCTCGTTGTTAACGAAGCTCGTCCAATGGAAGATCGACCACCAAGAAGAACAGGTGGTGGAGGTTTCGGAGGAGGTGGATTCGGAGGTGGAGGTTTTAGAAGGAGAGACTCAGGAGACAGAAATAGTTTCTAAAGTTATCGATTTTTAAGAATCATATGGATGGAGCCTGCGGTAAAACGCTGGCTCTATTTTTTTTTGCTGGTAAAATATTATTGTTATATCTTTAAATTTTTTAATTATGGCTGAACAAAAGTCAGAAAATAAAGGTTTTAAGATCTTTATTTTAATTTTTATATTATTGTTTATTGCTGTAGCTGTGTTTTTCTTTTTCAGAAAAACTGTTGAGGCACCGTCTTCTGAAGCTGAAATTGATAAAATTAATGTAAAAGATAATTTTGTTCCTGCCGGCGACACTGTTAATAAGGTTGATGATTCCAAGCCTATTGTTTCGCCTAATGTTGTTGCTGTCCCATCTGATGATCCTTTGAAAAAATATGACAAGACTTATATAAGTTATGTTTCCGGTGATGGAAAAATTCGTGGTACAGCCGGAATTAACTATCTGTCCTATGGAGATAAGCATTTGGATGTAATTTTTAATATTTATGTTGAAGAATTGCCGCCTAAAGATGGGGATTTTGCCGGAAAGATTCTTGGACTTGATGGGCTTGAGGTTAAAGGATCTTTGATAAGCGGCAGGTATTGTGGGTATGACCATATTGCTTATCCTTTTGGGGTTTATTATGAAGATGTTTATAAGTGCGGCGGTGGGATTGCAAAAACTTATTATGTTACCGCAGATTATAAAACAAATAATTACGATGATTTGTTAAAATTTAATTCTTTGGAAATCTGGAAGAATTCCGAGGCAAAATTTGACTATAATCTTGATAAATTATTTGAAAAAGGTAAGAAAATTGCTTCTTATTCTTTTGTCGTTTCTAAAGCGCCGCTGAAGTATGAGAATCGTTAAAATAGTGATTTAATTCTATTGTTATTATGAAATTATCTGAAGCTCAAGTTCAGAAACTTACGGGGCTTACTGCTAGTGAAGTTGCGCAGAGCTTGAAAAAACATGGTTATAATGAGCTTCCTTCGTCGAAGAAGAGAAGTATTTTTTTGATTATTTTTGGTATTATTAAGGAGCCTATGATTTCGCTCCTTGTGGCTTGTGGAGCTATTTATTTGTTACTTGGAAATATAAAAGAGGCAATATTTTTGTCTTTCAGTATTTTTGTTGTGGTTGGAATTACTATTTATCAAGAAAACAAAACTGAAAAGGCGCTTACTTCTCTTCGTGATCTTTCAAGTCCAAGGGCGCTTGTTATTCGTGATGGTGAAAGAATGCGTATTGCGGGACGTGAAGTTGTTGTTGATGATATTATTATTTTGAATGAAGGAGATCGTGTGCCTGCTGATGCTACTGTCATATGGGAGATGAATCTTTTGGTTGACGAATCTCTTTTGACCGGAGAATCTGTCCCTGTTCGAAAATTGGCTATGGAAAAGGAAAATGTTCGATGTGAACGTCCTGGTGGAAATGATCATCCATGTGTTTTTTCCGGAAGTATGGTTGTTGGTGGACAAGCTGTTGCAAAGGTTTTTTCGGTTGGACTTGCTACTGAAATTGGGAAGATAGGGAAGTCTATATTGTCAATTGTTCAAGAAAAAACTGTTTTGCAAAAAGAAACAATTAGACTTGTTCGTTTGTTTTTTATTTTTGCTGTAGTAATTCTTATTGTTATTGTATCGGCTTTTATTCTGTGGAATGGTCAAATTTTAAATGGATTTTTATATGGAATTACAGTTGCAATCTCTCTTTTGCCCGAAGAGTTTTCTGTTGTTTTTACTGTGTTTTTGGCTATTGGAGCTTGGAGAATTTCAAAAAAACATGTTCTTACAAGAAAGATTGCGGCTGTTGAAATTTTAGGCGCTGCGACTGTTCTTTGTGTGGATAAAACTGGTACGCTTACTCAAAATAAAATGTCTATTCAGGAGATTTTTGTTGATGGAAGAAATTATGATGTTGCTGAAAATAAAAAAAAATCTTTGCCTGAATATTTTCATGAAATTATTGAGTATGCTATTTTGGCAAGTAAGAAAGATCCTTTTGATCCTATGGAAAAGGCATTTCGTGAACTCGGAGATATAAAATTAAAAAACACTGAGCATTTACATGAGGAATGGAGCTTGTTAAAAGAATATCCTTTGTCTAGAGAGCTTCTTGCGCTTTCTCATGTATATAAAGATGCCGGTGAAAAGTTTTATCTTGTGGCGGCGAAGGGTGCGCCAGAGTCGATTTTTGATCTTTGTCATTTATCACAAAGAAAGCAAAAGGCTTTGAAGGGAAAGATAGAGGACATGGCAGCAAAAGGACTTCGTGTTTTAGGCGTTGCGAAAGCTGTCTATAAAAATAATAATTTGCCTATATCTCAGCATGATTTTGATTTTGAATTTTTGGGACTTGTGGGACTTGTTGATCCTGTACGTGGTGCTGTTGCTCCAGCTATAGTTGAATGTTATAAAGCTGGTATTCGTGTGATTATGATTACAGGGGACTATCCTATTACTGCAAGAAATATTGCGGAACAAATTGGACTAAAGAATCCAGAAAATATTATTACAGGTGTCGAACTTGAAAAAATGTCTGCTGATGAACTTGCTGAAAAGATCAAAAATGTTAATGTTTTTGCTCGTGTTGTTCCTGAACAAAAACTTCTTATTGTTCAGGCTCTTAAAAGAGATGGAGAAATTGTAGCGATGACTGGTGATGGAGTAAATGATGCTCCTGCTATTAAGGCTGCTCATATCGGTATTGCCATGGGAGAAAGAGGAACTGATACTGCCAGAGAATCTTCTGATCTTGTTCTTTTACGAGATGATTTTAATTCAATTGTTGCCGCTGTTAGAATGGGACGTCGTATTTTTGATAATATTAAGAAGGCGATGGCCTATATTGTCAGTATTCATGTGCCTATTGCTGGACTTGCTCTTTTGCCTGTCCTTTTGAATTGGCCTATTATTCTTTATCCGGTGCATGTTGTTTTTCTTGAGCTTATTATTGATCCTGTTTGTTCGATTGTTTTTGAAGCTGAGAAAGAAGAAGATGATATAATGTTGCGTATGCCGAGGAATCCTTTGGCGCCGCTTTTTAGCGGGCATTTACTTCTAAGAAGTTTTTTCCAAGGACTTATTTCTCTTGTTGTTATATCTATTATTTTTGATGTAGCATTGTCTAGCGGGTTTTCTGATGCTTATTCCAGAACTCTTACCTATATTGCGTTTATTTCCTCCAATATCGGGCTTATTTTTATAAATAGATCTTTTGGGCGTTCAATTCTAAAAATTTTTAAAAATAAAAATACTGCACTTTGGTATGTTGTTATTGGTGTGATTTTTGTATTGATTTCTTCTGTTTATATTTCCTCTGTAAGAAGTATGTTTAGATTTGAAATGATTTCCGTCACACATTTTTTGATAGTTGCGGCATTAGGTTTTGCAGGTGGAATGTTTTGGAAATTTTTTGATTTGTTTAGTTTAAAGAAATAATTTTATTGATTATGGAAAAAATGTGTAAACAGTGTGGTGAAAAGTTTGAAGTGACAGATGAGGATTTGAAGTTTTTGGAAAAAATTTCTCCTGTTTTTGATGGTAGGAAATTTTCTATTCCTGTTTCAGATTTTTGTCATGATTGTAAGCATCAGAGGCATCTTTCTTTTAGGAATGAACGTAAACTTTATGCGAGAAAATGTGATCTGACTGATAAACAAATTATTTCCACATATTCTCCTGATAAAGCTTTCAAGGTTTATGATCAAGAAGCGTGGTGGAGTGACAAATGGGATGAATTGAAGTATGGACGAGATTTTGATTTTTCGAAAACTTTTGCAGAGCAGTTTAAGGCTTTGTACCGAGATGTTCCGCATATGTCGCTTTATACAACAAATTGCGAAAACAGTTATTATACAAACTATGCTTTGGAACAGAAAAATTGTTATTTGATGTTTGGTGCGGCAAAAAATGAAGATTGTATGTATGGAAAATTTGTTTCTTTCAGCAAGGACTGTGTGGATAATTTGACTCTGTATGCTGGCGAACTTTGTTATCAGGGGATTGCGAGTGATATGTGTTATGCGTGTAAATTTTTTGTGAATTGTAGAAATTGCAGCGACTCAATAATGATTGAAGATTGTCAGTCGTGTAGAAATTGCATAGGATGTTTCGGGCTTAGAGCAAAGGAATTTTGTGTGTTTAATAAGCAGTATTCTCAAGAAGAATATGCGGAAATAAAAAAAGAATACGAATATTTGACCAATGAAAAGATAGAGGTGTTGCGTGGAAAATTGGAAGAGCTGAAGAAAACTTTGCCACATGTTTCGTCGCATATTTTTGGCAGTGAAAATTGTACGGGTGAAAGTGTTTATAATTGTAAAAATTGTACGAATTCTTTTGATTCGAAAAATTCCGAGGATTGTGATCATGTCTATTTTACGCCAAATTCCTTTGGTTCCCGTGATATAACTTTTTGTTCTCCTGATGGCGTGAGATCTTGTTATAGTATGTGTTCGACTGTCGGTTTGGAGATGTCTATGATGCTTTTTTATGCGTGGTACGGGAGTAATGTATATTATTCGATGGAGTGTCATCATTGTCATAATATTTTTGGTTGTGTCGGGCTTAGAAATAAAAAATATTGTGTCTTTAATAAGCAATATTCAAAAGAGGAATACGAAGTTTTAGTGTCGAAGATTATTCAACATATGGGGGGGATTGGGCGAGCGCACGGCGCGAGCGCGCAGGTTAAAGCAGAATCTGGCTTTGCCAGTTCGAGCGAGACCGAGCCTAAAAATCGAGAATGGGGTGAATTTTTTCCGTATGATGTTTCTGCTTTTGCGTATAATGAAACGATTGCGCATGAATATTATCCATTGAGTAAAGATCAAGCACTTAAGCTTGGTTGTGCATGGCGCGATGAGAAGATCGAGATGGCGAGTGAAGGGGATTATTTCGTGCCGCCTGCGGATATTCGAGAGGTCGGTGATGATATTTGTGAGAAAATTTTGAAATGCGAAGTGACAGGTAAGGCTTATAAAGTTATTCCTTCGGAATTAAAATTTTATAAGAAAATGAAACTGCCGATTCCACGAATTTGTCCTGATCAAAGGCATTTTGACAGGTTGAAATTTCATAATTATTACAGGCTTTGTGATAGGAAATGTGCGAAATGCGGCAAGGATGTGAAGAGTGTTTATGCCCCAGGTAGGCCGGAAATTGTGTATTGCGAGGATTGTTATTTGAAAGAAGTGTATTAGTTTGTTATGATTTTTATATGGAAAAAAATTGTAAACAGTGTGGTCTGAAATTTGAGATAACTGACAAGGATTTGAAATTTTTAGAAAAAGTTTCACCGATTTTTGGCGGAAAACGTTTTGATATTCCTGCCCCTACTATTTGTCCTGATTGTCGGTGTATGAGGAGAACTATGCATAGGAATGAGTATAATTTGTATAGGCGCACTTCGGCGCTTTCAAATAAACCTTTGGTTTCTGTTTATTCTCCGGAGTCGAATTATAGGGTTTTTTCTATCGCGGAATGGTTTTCTGATGACTGGAGCGCTACGGATTATGGTCGTGATTTTGATTTTAGTAAGCCATTTTTTGAGCAATTTCATATGCTTCAGCTTGATGTTCCGCATGCCTGCATGATGGCGATGGATAATGAAAACTCTGATTATACTACTGGTACAGGATATTGCAGAAATTGTTATTTGATCAATTCCTCTGAATATTGCGAGGATTGTTGGTATGGGAAATTGCTTCAGAGGTGTAAAAATGCAGTTGATTGTTCGTATGCGTATGACTGTGAATTGATTTACGAATGTTTTAATGTTGAGAAATGTTACAACTGTAGATATGTTTATAATTCCCAGAATACAAGCGATTCTTGGTTTTGTGATAATTTGAAAAATTGCAGAAATTGTTTTTTGTGTACGAATTTGGTCGGTAAAGAATATCATTTCGAAAATCAAAAATTTCCGCAAGCAGACTACGAAAACAAGGTTGCTGACATTTTGAATTCGCCGGAGAAATTTCGAAAAGTGATAGCGGATTTTGATGAAATGCGCAAAAAAAGAATTTATAAATATGCGAATGTTTTAAACTGTGAAAATTGTACTGGAGATTTTTTGTTGAACTCTAAAAATTGTGAAGATTGCTATGATGTCTCTGACAGTGAAGATGCTAAATATGTTCAAGTCGGTGTGCAGACCAAGGATTTGATGGATTGTTCAAACATGTATGTGAAGCCGGAATTGTCATATGAAGTTCTTGGTACGATTACGACTTATAATGTGAATTTTTGTTTGTACGTATTTAATTCTAATAATCTTTTATATTGTGAATCTTGTTTTGGATCACAGAATTGTTTTGGATGTGTTGGTTTAAGAAATAAGAAATATTGTATTTTTAATAAACAATATCCGCAGGAAGAATACGAGGCATTGGTGCCTAAAATCATTGAGCATATGAGGAAAACTGGTGAGTGGGGTGAATTTTTTCCCCATACTATTTCTCCACATGCTTACAACGAAACTGTGGCAAATGAGTATTATCCTTTGTCGAAGGAAGAGGTTTTAAGACGTGGATTTAAATGGAAGGAAATAGAAGCGATTACTGCGCCAACTACAGGTAATTTGGTTGAAGTGCCTGAGAATATCAACGACACAGGTGATGATATTTGCGATAAAGTTTTGACGTGTGAAAAGTGTTCTAAACGATATAAAATTTTGAAGCACGAACTCGATTTTTATCGAAAAATGAAAGTTCCTGCTCCAAAAAAATGTCCTGATTGCAGGTATTTTGCGAGACTTGCGCTACGTCCACAAAGAAAACTTTTTGATAGAAATTGTATGAAATGCGGAAAAGACATGAAGAGCGTTTATACCGAGCAGAGGCCGGAAATCGTATATTGCGAAGAGTGTTATTTGAAGGAGGTGTATTAGTTTTGTATTATTGTTTTCATGCAACATTTTTTTATAAATCAGGAACTTAAGGAAGGAAAGATCGTGATAACAGATCCTGAGCTTCTTCATCAGATGAAAACTGTGATGAGATTTGAGGTGGGGGATAAGTGTGTTTTTCTTGATGGTAAAGGTGCAAAGGCAAATGGAGTGTTTGATGTCGTTTCGAAAAAGGAGGCGATTATTGTTTTATCGAAAGTCACTTATTGTCCTGTAAATGGACGAAAAGTGAGTCTTTATATAGCCTTGTCGAAGAAACCTGCGACGCTGGAGTTGATTGTACAAAAAGCTACAGAGATTGGCGTGACTGATATTTTTCCGATTGTGACCAGTAGATGTCAGGTAAAGGAAATGAGGAATGTACCAAGATTTCTTTCTATTATCAGTGAGGCGGCCGAGCAAAGTGAGAGATGTGTTTTGCCCCTTCTACATAATGTAATTTTGTTTAAAGATTTTTTGAATAATTTTCCAAAGGGGGAGGTTTTGGTCGGTGACGCGAGGCAACATGATGTAAAACTTGGTGAATATTTATGCGGGAAAAATGAGATAGGTGAGAGTTACGGAAAAGATATGGCCGACTCTGTCGGCGTGAGTGTTGTTATTGGACCTGAAGGAGGGCTTACAGACGAGGAAATCTCCGATGCGAAAGCTAATGGTGCGAAAATCTTTTTGCTTGGGGAGAACGTGCTAAGAATGGAAACTGCAGCGATTTCTGCGATTTCCATGGTGATGTTTATGTAATTTTTTGCTTTGAAAGTTCGCCAAGAGGAGTATGTGCTAGAATTTTTATGAATTACTAAACCTTTTGAGTGTACATGTACACTCAAAATTTGCGAGCCCGTACATGTTAGGGCGAGCAAACTGTTTAGTCTGAGTGAAAATTCTAGCACATACTCCTCTTGGCGTTGGCCTCAAGCTCAAAATCAACTTGAACTCGCCTTAGTAAATTGATAAGATTCCCCGCGAACTTTATATATATTTTAATATTTTTTTGATGTCTATGTCTACATATCTTTTTGCTTCTATATTTGGAGTTTGTTTTGTTTCTCTTGTGATTGCGATTTTACTTGCGCGCCATGTTTTGAAACAAGAGACAGGTACTGTAAAAATGCAGGAGATTGCCGAAGCTATTAGGCAGGGAGCGATGGCGTTTTTGAAGAGACAGTATGTAACAATTGGTGCTCTGTCGATTGTTATGGTTATTGTGATTCTTGGCGCATATTCTTTAAGTGGTGATTTCAACTATGGTTGGCACACTGCTTTGGCTTTTGTCCTTGGGGCTGCTTGTTCTGCTCTTTCTGGATTTTTGGGCATGTATATGAGTGTTAAAGCAAATCTTAGAACTGCTGCTGCAGCTCAGCACAGTGTAAATAAAGCTCTTCAAATGGCTATTCGTGGTGGGGCTTTCTCAGGTATTCTTGTAGTTGCACTTTCTCTTCTTGGAGTTGGTGGACTTTTTGTAACTTATGGTGGAGTTGCAAATCCTATAGAAATTCCTCTTTTACTTGTTGGTTTTGGATTTGGAGCTTCTTTTGTAGCCCTATTCGCACAACTTGGAGGTGGAATCTATACAAAAGCAGCTGATGTCGGAGCTGACTTGGTTGGAAAAGTTGAAGCTGGAATTCCTGAAGATGATCCTAGAAACCCTGCTGTTATTGCTGATCTAGTTGGTGATAATGTTGGAGATTGCGCGGGTCGTGGAGCTGATCTTTTTGAATCTACTGCAGCTGAAAATATCGGAGCGATGATTATTGGAATTTCACTTTTCCCTGTTTTTGGATTCAAAGGAATTATTTTCCCTCTTTTAGTTTGTGCATGTGGACTTATAGCTTCTATTATCGGAGTTATGTCTGTTTCAATCAAGGAATCTCAAGATCCGATGAAAGGCTTGAATAAGGGGTATTTTGTTACGACAATTTTGTCTGTTATTGGATTTGCTGTGTTAAGCTATGCTTTCCTTACGCCATCAGCTGAATATCTTGCTGCAAATCCTTCGTCGGCAAATGCATGGTTGTGGTTTTTTGGTGCTGGACTTGTCGGTATCGTTGCCAGCATTGCTTTTGTTTATATTACTCAATATTATACTGAATACAAATATCGTCCTGTGAAAGAAATCGCAAAGGCTTCAGAAACAGGAGGTGCTACAAATATAATCAGTGGTTTTGCTGTCGGTCTTGAGAGCACAGGGCTTCCTGTTCTTGTTATTTCTGCGGCATTGATCGGATCTTACTTCCTTGGTAATGCTACCGGAATTATGCATGGTGGTATTTATGGGACTGCTGTTGCAACTATGGGAATGCTTGCAACTGCAGGTTATATTCTTGCAATGGACAATTTTGGACCTATCACAGACAATGCCGGTGGAATTGTGGAAATGTCAAAAGCTCCTGAAGAAATCAGAAAAAGAACAGATCGTCTTGATGCTGTTGGAAATACAACAAAAGCTCTTACAAAGGGCTACGCTGTAGGTTCTGCAGCTCTTGCGGCATTTTTGCTTTTCTCAGCTTTCTTGGAGGCTGCGAAGCTTACGACTGTTGATCTTGCCAAGCCGGTTGTTTTTGTCGGAGGACTTATTGGAGCAGGACTTGTTTTTGTTTTCTCTTCCTTTGCAATTCGCGCTGTGAGTCGTGCTGCTGGATATATTATCAATGATGTTCGTGCTCAATTTAAAGAAAAACCTGGAATTATGGCAGGAACTGATAAGCCTGACTATGCTAGAAGTGTGGATATTTGCACGAGAGGTGCGCTTAAGGAAATGGTGCTTCCTGGTCTTATAGCCGTGATTGTACCTACTATTGTTGGATTTACTCTTGGAGTTGAGTCTGTTGGAGCGACTCTTATGGTTGGAACTATTGCCGGTGTTATCTTGGCGCTTACTCTAAACAATGGAGGAGGTGCTTGGGACAATGCCAAGAAATATATTGAAATGGGCGCTCACGGTGGAAAAGGTTCATTTGCGCATAAGGCTGCGGTTGTTGGAGATACTGTTGGTGATCCGTTCAAGGACACAGCAGGTCCTTCACTACACGTTTTGATAAAACTTTTGTCTACTTTGACACTTGTACTTGCACCGCTTTTCTTGCTTATGCATAAGTAAGAAAGGACTTATGAAAAAAAATCTTGGTGTCGTTCTATTGTCTCTTTTGGCACAATTTGCTTTTGGATTTTCTGCAAGTGCTCGTGAATATGACTTCTTTGGCTAGCAGTATTTCTTCTGCCGTTTCAGCTCCGTCCGGAAGTAGTGGTGGCGGTTGATGGTGCGATTTTGTTTGGTCAATTCGTGCTTGATTGACATTTTTTGTTAAATGTTATATAAGTAGGCTCTACTTTTTATAATATTTATGATTGAGGTCTCTAAAGCGCCACATATAGAATTGACTCATGAGCTGGTTTTTAGACAAATTGTATATAAAAAGCTTCAAGATTCCGGTTTTGAGCCTAGAGGTGCTGGAGGGCTTAAATCCGGAGAATCGCTTGGCGGCGGAATGGTGAAAGATGATTTGGAGATTATTTGTAGTTGTTTTGGAGGTATGAATTCTATTTCTATATGTTTGCCTGTTGATGACGCTGTGAGACAGGATAGATATTTCAAAAGGATTAATTTTGATGGAAGATCTGTTTTGATCAGCACTCAAGATTTTTCAACTATTTATCTTTGTCTTGGGGCTCTTGATATTGAAGCTGATGTCGATGATGGTTGGGCTGAAATTGAAAAAAATATTCAGCATGGATTTATGATTCTTTATTATAATAAAGAGCATGTTTATAAGGATTTTGTCGAGAAAAAAGACGAGAGTAAAAAACGAGATATTCCTATGATTAGAGTTGCTACTGCTGGTGCAATAATTGGTGTTCTTTTAGATCACAAGGTTGCTTCTGATATTTTTGGTTTTCTTTCGAGTCACGGAGTTGATACTCCCGATTCTGTGCGAGAATATGTGGCATCTTTTGCCCGATATCCAATTCTTGCAAGGGCTTTTTGGGGTGCTTGGACGGCTGGAATTGCCGGTGCTTTTTTGGAGGCTTTGAAAAATGGAATTTTGAAGACTGCATGTAGCCTCAAGGATGGGAAAAATAAGTAGATTATTCTGTCTCGAGTTTTGCTTTGTGCTTGTTTTGTGTTGAAAAAAATAATTCATTGGTTGATACTTGAATTATGAAAAAAACTTGTTTGATTACAAAAAAGGAGTTTGAAGTTAGAGATGGAGAAATAGATGTTTTGCGAAAAATGGGGCTCAAGGATCCTTTGTTTTCGCCTGTGGTCAGGGAAGTTATGAGGCTTTGTTTTCGCAATGAGAGGAATTTGAAAATGCGAAAATGTGATGCGACTGGGGAAAATATTTTGAGTATTTATGGTGCTGACTCAGTCTTTCCGGTTTATAAATATGATTATTGGGTCAGCGATAAGTGGAATGTTCCGGAAAAGGATTTTGATTTTAATAAACCTTTTTTTGAGCAATATGCAGAGCTTTCCAAGATAACTCCAAGGGCACACGGTTTTGTCCCGTATAACGAGAATTGTGATTATGTGAGTGCTGCTGAGAAAAATAAAAATTGTTATATGCATATTTTGAGTGATAGAGATGAAGACTGTATGTATACGCATGGTGTTTTCGGATCTAAAGACTCAATAGATTGTGCTTTTTTGAGTGATAGTGAACTTTGTTACGAATGTACTGATTGTAGAAATTTGTATCACTGTAAAATGTGTTTTTTGTGTGATAATTCTTCGGAATTAAATTTCTGTTTTGACATGAGGGGATGTCAAAATTGTTTTTTCTGTAGTGGGCTTAAAAATCAAAAATATTGTTATTTTAATGAACAACTTTCACGTCAAGAATATGAGGAAAAAATGAAATTTATTAATCTTAAATCTTATAAAGTTTTTGATGAATTTAGAATTAAATTTATTAAAGAAATTGTTGAAAAATCGAAATACGAGAGGATGATAAATGTGGAAAACTCATCCGGTAATTTTTTAGTTAATACTAAAAATTGTTTTCATTGTTTTGATGTTGAAAATGCTGAGGATTGTTCTTATTTGAGAATCGGAGTTAATAGGCTTAAAGATGTGCATCATTCTCACGCGATTGTGGATGGTTCTGAACTAATTGTTGGAAATGTTAGCACCACTGAATCTTACAACTGTCATAATGTTATTGGTTGCTGGACATGTAATGAATGTTCATACAGTGAGTTTTTGCAGGGATGTAAAAATTGTATTGGATGTATTTCACTGCGACGTAAACAGTATTGTGTGTTTAATAAACAGTATTCAAAAGAGGAATATGAAAAAATAAAAAGTCATATTATTGAAGAACTTGGTGAATCATGGGGGTCTCCTTTTCCCCTTAATCTAGCCCCTTTTACTTATCAAGAAAGTGCTTTTAAGGATTATTCTGATTTGACGAAAGAGCAGGTTTTGGCGATAGGTTGGAAATATGGAGAAGTAGAAGAATTGAAAAAAACTAACGGATTATCTGTAAATCTTATTCCTGATATTATTGATGATTTTGAAGAAAATAATCTTTCTAATGTTTATGAGTGTCCAGAGACATTTAAACTTTTTAAAATTATTAAACAAGAGTTTTTGTTGTTGAAAAAAATAGGTGTTCCATTGCCACGGAAACATCATGAGGCTCGTTTTCAAAATCGTGTAAAATTTAGAAAATCGATAGCCATTTCTTAATGTGTTAATAAATTTTATGAAAAAAACTTGTAAAAATTGTGGAATTGAATTTGAAATTACTGATGAGGATTTGAAATTTTATGATAAGGTTTCTCCTCTAATTAAAGGGAAAAAACACCCGATACCGAGTCCGACCCATTGTCCTGATTGCAGGCTTATGCGAAGGCTTTCTTTTCGTAATGAGAAAAATTTGTATAAAAGAAAATGTGATCTTTGCGGGAAAAGTGGAATTTTTGTTTTTCCTGAGGATGTGAAATTTCCTGTTTATTGTGTCGATTGTTTTTGGAGTGACAAATGGGATCCACTAAGTTTTGGAAAAGATTATGATTTTTCGCGTTCATTTTTTGACCAGTTTAAGGGGCTAATGAATAGCGTACCAAAGATGGGGCTCTATCAATTGAATAATGAGAACTCTGAATTTAACAGTTTTCTTGCTTACTGTAAGAATGTTTACATGAGTCCCGGAACGTATCTTTCTGAGGACAGTGTTTATTGTCGCAAAAGTCAGCATTTGAAAGATTGTTTGAATTCTATGCTTTTGGATGAGTGTGAGCTTACGGAGGGAAGCACAAACTCAAGCCATTGTTATAATTGTAAATCTGTTTTTAATTGTAGGAATTGTTCGGATTGTTCTTATATCGCGGACTTGATTGGATGCAGCAATTGTTTTATGTGTAGCGGGCTTAATAAGAAAAATTATTGTGTGAAAAATAAGCAATATTCAAAAGAAGAATATGAAAACTTGGTGAAAGAGAAACTTAAGGAAAATCCAGAAAATTTGATGAATGAATTTATTGAGTTTAATAAAACTATTCCGAAAAAATATCAGAATCAATTAAACTGTGAAAATTCTTCCGGTGATTTTATTCAAAACTGTAAAAATGCAGAAATGTGTTTCGATAGTTTTAATGTTCAGGATTCAAAATATATTGTTGAATGTGAAGACGTGAAAGATTCCATGGACATAAATATGCATGATAAAAATATCCAGCTTTGTTACGAAATGAGTTGTGGTGGGGACAGTAATTATATGTCAAAATTTTGTTTTTGTACCTGTGTATCCCCTGAAAGTGAATATCTTTTTGGATGTTTTTATGTAAATGAATGTTTTGGATGTGATGGGCTTCATTCAAAAATGAAAAATTGTATTTTAAATAAACAATATTCTGAAGCGGAATATCAGGATCTGAAAGCTAAAATTATTGAGCAAATGATTAAAGATGGGCGAGCGCACGGCGCGAGCGAGATCGAGCCTAATATAGAATATGGAGAATTTTTTCCGATATCAATTTCGCCTTTTGCATACAATGAAACTGTTGCTCATGATTATTTCCCTATGACGAAGGAGCAGGTTTTAAGTAAAGGATGGAAGTGGAAAGATATTGATCCGAAAGAGTTTTCTAAGTCTCCGTATGTTTTGCCGGATAGGATAGATGATACGAAAGATGATGTGCTTAGCCAAGTTTTTTCATGTAGCGATTGTGATAAAAATTATAAAATTGTCTCTTTGGAGCTTAGTCTTTCGAGGAAAATGAAAGTTCCTCTTTCAAAAAAATGTGCAGATTGCAGGCAGCAAGACCTTATGAAATTTAAAAATCCAAAGAAGCTTTTTGATAGGAATTGCTCTAATTGTGGCGGAAAAATCATGTCTGTCTATTCATCCGACAAAATTGAAAAAGTTTATTGTGAAAAATGTTATTTGAAGGAAGTTTATTAGACTGTATATTGAATGGTGGTTTTATCGGGCTTAGATTGACGATTTTACCTTAAAATGGTATAATTTACTCTTAGTTTAATAGTATTTCATGAGATATTTTCAGGTCGTAGTCCCACAGGGTGATGACAAGAAAAAAAAGGAATCGATATTCTGTGAATTTCTTATAAATCTTCATAAAACTTTACATGCTCACAGTGTATCTTTTGAAATGCTTGGATATGAGCAATATACTTACTTTTTCTGTGCTGTTGCAGATGATCTATATGAGACTATGGAAGGTTTCTTCTATTCGACTTATCCGGACTGTGAAATCAAGTCTGTAAATGATTATGTGGATAATTACAATCCTGAAAAGATGGCTATTGCCGGAACTAGAATCACTTTTGAAATGGGAGATGTTTATCCTATCAAAACTTATAAACATTTTGATGAAGATAGTTTAAGCAGGCTTTTTTCAGTTATTTCCAAGATTGCGACAAAGGAGCAAGTTTGGTTTCAGGTTGTTACCGAACCTGTTGTACAAAATGCTTGGTATTTGCTAAAACGCAGATGGCTTCTTAAATGGAATGGTTTCAAAAAACTTTTTAGCATAAGAGATCGTGTGAGAGTAAAAGACGCACATAGTGTCATAAATATAAGGGCTGAACAAGCTGTGCATAAATCAAAGGAGGAACCATTTAAAATCACTATGAGAGCGGCTTATTTGAGTACCACTAAGGATGAAGCCAGTAGAAAACTGCATGCTATTGTAAACAGTTTTTTTCAATTTAATGAGACAGATATTCAATATTTCAAGTCTATTCCTTTGAGTGAAAAAGCTTTTTTGAAAGAATATAAAGCCAGAAGTTTTGCTGATGATTTTATTGTAGGGCCTGATGAACTTGCGACAATTTATCATCTGCCGAATGCCGATATTGTTCCTCATATTGTCCATGTGCTTGCTAAAAAGTCAGAAGCTCCACAGGATTTACCGAAAGCCGGAAGTGGAGAAGTCAGTGTTTTTGGTACAACAAATTATCACAATAACTTCGATGAATTTGGTATAAAACGTGATGATAGACGTAGACATCTTTATGTCGTTGGAAAATCCGGTTCCGGAAAATCCAAGCTTCTTGAGCTTTTGATTAAAGAGGATATTGAAAATGGAAAGGGTGTTGCTGTGCTTGATCCGCATGGAGATCTTGTTGATAATGTGATGGAATTTGTGCCTGAAAACAGGATAAAGGATGTGATTTATTTTGACCCTGCCGATACAAATTTCCCGATTGCTTTCAATCCGATGGAGAGTGTTGATGAGGCATATAAGATGCAGGTGACGATTGGTTTTATCCAGATTTTCAAAAAACTTTTTGGGTCGAACTGGACCGATAGGCTCGAACATGTGCTTAGGTATACCGTTTTAGCCCTTTTGGATAGTCCAAATACGACAGTGCTTTCGATCTTGAAAATGCTTACCGATAAAAATTACAGACAAAATATTGTCTCTAGAATCAAAGATAATGTTGTTAAAAATTTCTGGGTTTCAGAGTTTGCCGGATGGAGTGAAAAATTTGATGCTGAAGCTATTACTCCGCTTTTGAATAAAGTCGGACAGTTCGTTGCGACGAATATGATTCGTAATATTGTCGGTCAGCCTGTGAATAAATTTAATATCAGAGAGGTGATGGATGGGCAGAAGATTTTGCTTATGAAGGTGTCAAAAGGTCTTCTTGGTGAAGAAAACAGCGGACTTATGGGGGCGATGATTATTACAAAAATGTATCAGGCTGCGATGAGTCGTGCCGATATGAAAGAGGAAAATAGAAAGGATTTTTATTTGTATGTTGATGAGTTCCAAAATTTCGCTACAGATACTTTTGCGGAAATTTTGTCCGAAGCCAGAAAATACAGGCTGAACCTTACTCTTGCCCATCAGTATATGGGGCAATTATCTGATGTTGTTAAGAAAACTGTTTTTGGTAACGTTGGTTCTATCATCAGTTTCAGAGTTGGTGCTGATGATGCCGGCGCTCTTGCTGCTGAATATAATCCTATCTTCAAAGAAAGAGATATTATAAATCTCGGTGTTCGTGAATTTTATTGTAAAATGTCTGTAAATGGAGAAATCAGAGAAGCTTTCTCCGGAAAAACTTTGAATCTTCCAAAAATAACTGATTCTCATGCGAAAGAAATTATAGAAAATTCACGTAGTTTGTATTGTGAAAAACGTGAGAATGTAGAGAAAATGTTGGCGAAGTGGGATGAGGCCGGTGAGTTTGATAATCTTGGTCCTCAGGGTGCTCCGGTGTTTGAAGAACCTTTGATTTAGATTTTTATACGAGTTTTTGCTTTGCACTAAGGGAAGATGTGTTATATATTTTTGGTATGATAAAAAGAAAGCCGTTTCACTTTAAATCTGATAGTGCGCTTATACTGGATAAACTACCTGGATATTTTTTGCTTGTCTGTCTTTTATTTGCGCTATATTACCTAGTGAATATTCTAGAGCCTTTTATTACTGTTATTTTTGTTGCCGCTGTTTTGGCTATAGCTTTCAATCCTTTGCATAATCTTTTATTAAGAGCTTTTAGAGGATGGGGAAGGACTGCGAGCATAGTTTCCTGTATTTTGATTGTTCTTATTATTCTTATTCCTATAGCTGTTTTTATTGTTTTCCTTACGAGTGAGGCTTTTTCTACATATGAAGTTATTCAATTGAAAATAAATTCTGGTGTTTTTGACAGATATTTACAATGGAAGGATGGTGGATTTTTCTATGATTTGAAGAATATGATATCGCCTCTTGTTGATGTTGAACATATGGATTTAAAGCAAAATATAGTTGAAATCGCAAAGTCTTTGAGTACTTTCCTTGTTTCTCAGACTGCCTCTTTCTTAAAGAGTATTTCTGAAATTATGCTTGATCTTGTTGTCTTATTGTTCTGTTTGTTTTATTTTTTCAAAGATGGGTCTGCTCTTGTGAAGAGGTTTGGACAGTTAAGTCCACTACCTTCTTCTTACGAGGATCAGCTTTTTTATAAGATAAAAGACATGGTGAAAGCTGTTGTTTTTGGTGTATTTTTGACTGCCATTCTTCAGGGTGTTGTTGGAGGAGTTGGTTTTATGATCGCAGGTATTTCAAATCCTGTTTTTTGGGCTACAGCTATAGCTTTTTTCTCACTTGTTCCTGTTGTCGGAACAGCTATTATTTGGATTCCCGCATCGATTATTTTATTTATTCTTGGCGATTATTATGCGGGGATGTTCCTGTTTATTTGGGGAAGCCTTGTTATCGGAACTGTGGATAATCTTGCCAGACCTTATTTGATTCGTGGAAATACGCGTACTTATCCTCTTATGATGTTCTTGGTTGTAATGGGTGGAGTTGTGACTCTAGGTCTTAAAGGAGTTGTGATAGGACCTCTTGTCCTTATTGTGCTTATGTCATTTGTACATATTTATGAATTTGAATATAAAAATCTTTTAAAAAAATAATTTAATAATTTATTATGCCAAAAATAGTCCAAAAAAATAAAAATTTTCCACCGAGGAAGATATTGAACCCGAAGGTTTCACAAAATAGGATGGATCGTGTTTCTTTTTTACATTCTTTCTCTGGAATGAGTGTTCCTAAGACTTTTCTTGCTCTTCTTCTGCTTTTTGTCGCAGTTTCCGGTTATGCTATGGGATCTTTCTTCAGCTCTACGAATGATTATTTGAATAAATCTTATTCTTCTGTCATTGGAGCTGATGAATCGAGTGAAACGAAAGACGCAGAGGATAAGGTTTCTAAAGAGGAGCAGAAAAAGCAGGTATTTATCGATGTTCCGTCTAATCATAAGAATGCAGTTGCTATTGTATCTCTTTATAATTTGGGAATTTTGACCGGTTATACCGATGGAAGTTTTAAGCCTGAGAATACTATCAATCGTGCTGAATTTTTGGCTATTTTATCAAATGCTGTCGATGCTAATTTTGCAGGGAAAAAGCTTGAAAATTGCTTTAAAGATGTAAAAACAGAATGGTTCGCTGCATTTTCTTGTTATGCAAAGGAGGCTGGATGGGTGAAGGGATATGAGGATGGGACTTTTAAGCCTGCTCAAAGTGTCTCAAAATCTGAGGCTGTTAAGATAATTTTTGAAGCTATGCAGTATCCTCTTTGTGAAAATGTTAAGGATGCGCCATATACTGATGTTGAAGTTACAAGCTGGATGGCGCCTTATGCCTGTGCTGCTAAGGAAGGAAGTATAGTTTCAGGAAAAACTTTGTATATGCCACTTTACGAAGTTACGAGAGGGGACACAGCTCAGCTGATTTATAACACAATGGCTAAGCTTGACCTCTTGAATTAGTTAATATTTTTTAAAGATAGATAAGAGGATTAAAGTTATGATTATGATTGGGGGCGTTATGTAACGCCCCCAATTTTTTGGTAAGTCTGTTTTTGAATTCAAGTTGACGTTTTTCAAATTGATGTTCTTTGTCGTATTTACTATTTTTGGTTTTGTTGTTTTGCTTTTCTTTGTTTGTTTCTTGCTTGATTCTTTTTTAGGTTTCTTTATAGTTTTTTTCTTTGATTTTGGTTTTGAAGTTTGTGATTTTTGAATAATTTTATTATTCGGTGTTTTTTCTTTTTGTGTGCTTATTTTTTTGTTGATTGACGCTGGCTGAAAAGTGCTGATTGATGTTGCTGAAACTTCCAGACTTTGCCAAATTAAAAACTGTATTATTATGGGTAAAAATATTTTTATTATTCTTGTGGTTTTATTTTTCATTGTGATTTGATAAATTTGTAAATATTTTATAATTTAGCTTATTTAAACATTATGAGATTAAAATTTTGTTAAATTTTTATAAAATTTTCTTCAAGTTTTTATAAAAGCTGTTTGACATTTTTAACTAATCAAGTACACTTTTGCTGTAAGTATTTATTAAATATTAAGTCCGAGCTTTAAATTTTATAGGGTTTAGAATCACATTTTTGACGTTTACGCTTTGATGGCTTATGTAAGGCAGAAATTACAATGACAAACTTGACTTCCAAGATCAAAAATAGACTGAAATTAATATCCTAGATAATCTAGGTGTTGTTTCTATTCCAGGTGTTTTAAACTCATAAAAACTAAAAGTAAGGATTAAATAATCTAACTTTTATTGATATGGGTATAACATTTTTAATTGCCATCATAGGTGCTGCTATTGGTGGGTACGGAGGTTATCTGTACAGGAAGAACACTGTTGAGGAGAAAAACAAGGATCTTGTTGTGAAGGCTGAGCAGATAATGAATGATGCCAAAAACAAATCCAAGGAGCTTTTGTATGAGGCTAAGAATGAGGCTTTCAAGCTTCAGGATGAAGTAAAAAAGGAAGAGAGAAAAAGACAGACTCAACTGAATGAAATTGAGGAAAGACTGCTTAAGAAAGAGGCTACTATTGATAAGAAAGAAGATGAAGTGGATAAGCTTAAAGGTGAAATGGACTCAAAGATTACCTCTATCCGTCAGCTTAGAGATCAGGTTGAGGATATTTATAAGCTTCAGGCGGCTCAGCTTGAAAAAGTTGCGAATATGAGTAAAGAGGAGGCTAAGGAGCTTCTTATAAAGAAAGTTGAAGAAGATGCCAAGGAGGATATTGTGAATCAAATTACAAAATTTGAGAAAGAGCTTCATGATAAGGCGAAAGAGAAAGCAAAATGGATTTTAGCTGAGGCTATTGTGAAATGTGCCGCTGAAACTACAGCTGAATCTACTTCCACCATAGTAAGTTTGCCTAGTGATGAAATGAAGGGACGTATCATCGGTCGTGAAGGCAGAAATATTAATACTTTTGAACAAATTACCGGAGTTGATGTCATTGTTGATGATACGCCTGGATCTATTGTTATTTCTGGTTTTGATTTAGTCAGAAGATATATTGCGAAAGTGGCTCTTGAGAGGCTTATCGAAGATGGACGTATTCATCCTGCGAGAATCGAGGAGACTGTGGAGAAGGTGAAAGAAGATGTAAATATGCTTATCAAAGAGCTTGGGGAAAAGGCTGTGCTTGAGACCGGAGTTACTGGACTTCATGTTAATTTGATAAAGATTTTGGGTCGTTTGAAATTTAGAGTTACTCATGGACAAAATGCTTTGAAGCATTCGATGGAGGTGTCATTCTTGGCGGCGGCTATTGCTTCCGAGCTTGGTGCTGATATTTCTGTTTGTAAGAAAGCCGGACTTTTGCACGATATTGGAAAGTCTGTTGACCATGAGATAGCAGGGCATCATTCAAAAATCGGTGCTGATATCGCTAGAAAATTTGGACTTCCTGAAGAAGTTGTTCATGCAATCGAGGCTCATCATGGAGATCCTGAGCCAAAGAGTCTTGAAGCGCAGATTGTGCAGGCGGCAAATCTTATTTCAAATGCGAGAACAGGTGCGAGCAAAGACAATCTTGATACATATATCAGAAGGCTTTCCGAGCTTGAAACTCTTTGCAATACTTTTGAGGGTGTTAAGAAAGTGTTTGCGGTACAGGCTGGAAATGAGGTTAGAATATTTGTGAAACCTGATGAAGTAGATGATCTTGGGGCTATCAAAATGTCTCATGATATTGCACGCAAAATCGAAAAAGATTTCCACAGTCCAAATCCTGTGAAAGTACATGTTGTTCGTGAAACTAGAGCAGAGGAGTTTGCCGTGTAAAAAAAAGCTAAAAATTGTGTACTGCTGCGTCAACTTCATGATTTCTTGCATTACATCAATTTTTAGCTTTTTTGTTCTTTTTATCCTTGACTTGATTTTTTAGCACTCTATAATACGGGGTGCTAAATTTGAATTTAAATAACTGCTATAAATTATGTCTAAGATTCAACCTTTGGGAAATCACGTAGTTGTAGAAGCGATAAAAGAAGAGATGACTTCTTCTTCAGGTATTATAATTCCTGACAGTGTTTCAAAAGAGAAGCCGATGAAAGGGAAAGTTTTGGCTGTCGGTCCCGGAAAAATTATTGCTGATGGAAAGACTGTTGTTGCGCCTGATCTTGAAGTTGGGGACATAGTTCTTTTCTCAAAATATGGACCTACGGAAGTGAAACTTGATGGGAAAGAAGTTTTGATTCTTTCCGTAGAAGATATATTTGCAAAAATAAAATAATTTTTTAATTTCAAAAAACATGGCAAAGCAAATCAAATTTGGAGATGATGCAAGACAAAGACTTTTGGCTGGTGTTGAAAAATTGGCGAAGGCAGTAAAAATAACACTTGGGCCTAAAGGAAGAAATGTTGTTTTGGATAAGAAATATGGCTCACCGCTTATCACAAATGATGGTGTTACGATCGCAAAAGAAATCGAACTTCCGGATGCTTATGAAAATATGGGTGTACAGATGGTGAAGGAAGTTGCGACAAAGACAAATGATGTTGCCGGAGATGGTACGACGACTGCGACTGTCCTTGCAGAAGCTATAATCAAGGAAGGACTTCGAAATCTTACGGCCGGTGCAAATCCTATGAAGCTAAAGAGCGGTATCGAAAAAGCTGTAAAGCATCTTACAAAAGCTTTGAGTGAGATGGCGATCGATGTTGGAAATAGCAAAGAGATGATTCAGCAGGTCGCTACTATTTCTGCGCAGGATGCAGAGGTTGGAAGGCTTATTTCCGAGATTATGGAAATGGTCGGAAATGATGGAGTTGTCCAAGTTGAGGAATCTCAAACGATGGGGCTTACAAAGGAAGTTGTAGAAGGAATGCAATTTGATAATGGATATATTTCCGCATATTTCGTGACTGATCCTTCAAGAATGGAGGCGGTGTATGACGATGCAAAAATTTTGATTACAGATAAGAAAATTTCTTCGGTTCAAGAACTTATTCCGGTGCTTGAAAAAGTTGCGCAAAGCGGAAGAAAGGAAATTGTAATTATTGCGGAAGATGTTGATGGTGAAGCTCTTGCGACACTTGTTTTAAACAAGCTTCGTGGAATTTTCAGTATACTTGCCGTGAAAGCTCCAGGTTTTGGGGAAAGAAGAAAAGATATGCTGAAAGATATCGCTGTTTTGACAGGTGGAACTGTTATCAGTGATGAAATCGGACTCAAACTTGAAAATATAGAACTTGAGCATCTTGGAGAAGCAAGAAAAGTTGTGGCTGATAAAGATCATACTACTATTGTTGAAGGAAAGGGAAAAAAGAAGGCGATTGAGGCGAGAGTCGATGAAATCAAAGTGGTGTTGTCAAAATCAACTTCAGATTTTGATAAAGAAAAATTACATGAGAGATTGGCAAAACTTGGCGGAGGAATCGGGCTTATCAAGGTTGGTGCGGCGAGTGAGCTTGAGCTTAAAGAAAAGAAACTTCGAATCGAAGATGCTTTGAATGCGACTCGTGCGGCTATAACTGAAGGAATTGTTTCCGGTGGTGGAGTTGCGCTTTTACTTGCCGGAAAAGTTTTGGAACATTTGAAAGGAGACAGCCAAGATGAAACTACAGGAATAAATATCATAAAGAGTGTTTTATCAGCTCCACTTAGGCAAATTGCTGAGAATGCCGGTAAAGAGGGAAGTGTCGTGATTGAAAAAGTTTTGAGTTCGAAAGATGGCGTTGGTTATGATGCTGACAAGGACGAATATGTGGATATGGTGAAAGCTGGAATTATCGATCCGAAAATGGTGGTTCGCAGTGCTATTGAAAATGCTGCGAGTGTTGCGGCTATTTTCCTTACAATGGAAAGTGCGATTTGCGATATTCCTGAAAGTAAAGATGAAAAAGCTAAGAAGAGCGGAGGAATGGAAGATATGATGTAAATCAAATTCTTTGCAAAAAGATGCTCCATATAGTATTCTTTGTTGTGTGTAGATTTAAAATAAAAAAATGAGTATTAAAAAATCTTTTTTCAGGTTTGTTGCTACTTTTTTGGTGACGACTTTCATGTTTAGTTCTATTTATACAGCGATTGGTGCCACGACTGATCAGCCTGATTGGATTGGTAATGAAGAAGAGATCCGAAATACTAATCAAGGTTATGTAAGACCAACTTCAGAAGAGAAAGCTGCAGCTGATGCGAAAGCAGCAGAAGAAGCGGCAAAAGCAGCGGAGGAGCTTGCTGCTCAGGAGGCGGCTGATAAAGCTGCGCAAGAAGAAGCTGCCAAAATAGCAGCGCAGGAAGCGGCGAATGCTGCGGCAAAGAGAGCGGCATATGAAGCGCAAAAAGCTGCGGAGGAAAAAGCTGCACAAGAGGTGGCGGATAAAACTGCACAAGAACAGGTTGCAAAAACAGCAGCAGATGAGGCTCTGAAAGTTGACAAAGATAAGGCTGCTCAAGAAGAAGCTGCAAAAGTTGCTGAAGGCTCTAAAGGGACACAAGAAAATGTTGATCAAGTTGCTGTTGATGCAGCGGCAAAGGCTGCGGCTGAAAAACTTGCTCAAGAAGAAAAGCTAGCTGATGAGAAGTCTGCTCAGGATCAAGCTGCTCTTGATAAAGCTGCGCAAGAAGCACAAAGTGCTTATACTCTTGAGGAAAAAGCTGTTGTAAAACAAGAAGTGAATAAAGCTTTGGCTGATGCAATTAATGCAACTGGTGAGGGTGTTGATGTTTATCTTGGAAATGGTAAATATGCCAAAGTTGCTGCTAATGATGTACAGAAATTTTCTCAAATTGCAGGGCTTTATGCGGGGTCAGGCAAGCTTTCTGGTGATTTGAATAATAATGGTATTGATGATTCTGTTGAGGTGAAAAAAACTGGAGGACTTGCTTTTGATGAAGTTGCAAAAAAGAAAGCGAGTGATTTGGTTAATTATGGTGTGACTGATGCAGATGTTGGAAAAGTTGTCATAGTGTCCGCTCCAGGAGAAGGTGAGCAGGTTGTTGGAGAGAAGCCATTATTTAAGATTAAAGTGGTTGGAAAGGCCGGAGAAAATCTTGCCCAAAAGAAATATACTGTGAAATTCATTTCTGAAGATGGAGTTTCTGTCGATTCTCAATCTATTGAAACTGATGAAAATGGAGTCGCGACTTATAGTCCATCTGATAAATTGAGTAAAGGTAAATATTCTGTAGTTGTTTCTGATGTAAAAGGAAATGTTGTTGATAAGAAAAATATTGAAGTTGATAATGACAAAGTTCCAAAGGCTCCGGCCTTGGGTTTTCAGGAGAAAAAAGACAAACAGACTTCTGGTGATGGTAAAACTTCATCTTTGACTTATGTTCAGGCCTCTGTTCTTGGTGCCGATGCTTCCGGTACTTTAAATTCATTTGATGTTACGAAGTATCTTGTCAGAGTTTATATTTATAGAGTTTTTCCTTATCTTGATCCTCGTAATGAAGATGTTGTTGCGGCGGCCGGAATTCCTGTAGTACAGGGCAAAGTTCCTAAAGTGATCGAGGGGCATGCAAAAGCCGGTTCCAGAGTTTATGTGACTTTCAAAAGTATAGTTAGATCGGCTGTTGTAATCGCTGATGCCAATCAAAAATTTATAGCTGAAGTTCCGGATGTTCTTCCTGATGGAAATCACGAAGTTCTTGCGTTTGTTTATGATCCAAATAATAATTTTGTAGGAAATATTGCATCATTCTTGTTTAGTAAATAAAGATTAACGTATTTTTATGTATAACGATGATGATATCATTGATTTGAGGGGAAAACGCAGAAATGATGAAGGTGCAGAATTCCGCATAGGACAGAGAACTACGATTGTTGATGATCCTGTTGATAAAGCTGTTACTGCGATGGGGGCTTCGTCTATTTCTGTAGCGGAGGAATCAAGCTTAAGGCCTAACGATAAAGTTAAAATTAAATTTGATAAATTTGTAAATTTAATTGCGAGCCATGCTTATGAAGATATTGTCGCAAAACATTCGGATGATGATGTGATAATTTCGACTGATCTTCTTGCTGATATTGCGAATGCTCATGATGAAGAAGAAACCGACAGCGGGCATAAAGTCCCTCTTATTTTTGTAATAGGAATTGCGCTTGGGATAGCGCTTACTTATATTTTGTTTAAGATGTAATTTTTAATTTATTTGCATGCCAAAATTGAAATATAAAAGAATTTTGTTGAAACTTTCAGGTGAGGTTTTCAAAGGAGATCTTGCGAGTGGAATTGATGGAGAAATTTTGATGAATTTTGCAAAAGATATAAAAAAACTTCAGGATATTGGAGTTGAAATCGGAATTGTGATTGGTGGTGGAAATATTTGGAGATTTCGAGATTTTCAACATCTAAAACTTGATCGTGTGACATCTGATTCTATCGGCATGATGGCGACGTGTATGAACTCTTTAGCTCTTGAGGATGCGCTTAAATACGTTGGTGCTGATGTTCGTGCTGTCACAAATTTTCCTTGTGAAAAAGCTATGGAAACTTATGTCCCAAAACGTGCAAAGCATCATCTTGAGAAAGGACGGATTGTGATTTTTGCAGGAGGTACCGGTCATCCATTTTTTACGACAGATTCTGCCGCTGCTCTTATGGGGCTTGAAATGGACTGTAATGTCCTGCTTAAGGCTACAAAAGTTGATTTTGTTTACGACAAAGATCCCATGAAATTTAAAAATGCAAAGAAGTTTACAAAGATGACTTTTATGCAGGTGCTTGAGCAGAAACTTGGAGTTATGGATCTTACTTGTGCAAGCATGTGTATGGAGGGGAATCTTCCGATGATTGTTTTTAATCTTGAGAAAAAAGGAAATATTGAAAAAGCTGTGAAGGGTGATAGCATTGGAACTCTTATTACAAATTAAAATTAATAATTTAACAAAATTTATATGACGACAAACGAAGCAATTTCAAATGCGGTAAGGGAGTTTGAAAAAGTTGTTTCGCATTTGAAAGAAGAATTCTCAAGACTTCAAATCGGACGTGCGAGTCCAGGGCTTGTAGAAGGCGCGAATGTTGAAATGTATGGAGTTACTCAACCACTAAAAAATATTGCAAATATTTCTATTCCCGACCCGAGAAGTATTCTTATTCAGCCGTGGGATAAAAGTGCGCTTGTGCATATTGAAAAAGCTATTCTTTCCATGGGGACTGGACTAAACCCTGTAAGCGATGGACTTTGTGTAAGAGTGCCAATCCCGCCTTTAACAGAAGAGAGAAGAACTGATTTGACTAAGCACGTGAAGCGTCTTGCCGAGGATGCAAGGATTTCGATAAGAACTGCAAGACAGGATGTACTTGGTATTTTTAAAAAATTAAAAGCTGATGAGGAAATTACTGAAGATGATCTTTTTTCCGCTGATAAAGCTTTGCAAGTGAAGGTCGATGAATTTAATTCAAAGATTGACGAAGTTACTGTGGCGAAAGAAAAAGACGTGATGACAGTGTAAAACTTTTGTAAATCATTGATTACTGCGTCAACTTCGTCGTTCTTTTCCTTGCTGTACCGTGAGTACAGCTCGTCAAGAACTCCTTGTTTCCTTGTACTGAATGATTTAGAAAAGTTTCTTGTATAAATTAACCTTGTTCCTATGTCATATCTCATTACCGCTATTGTGTTCATTGTTATTTTCTCGGTTCTGATTCTGATTCATGAATTAGGGCATTTTTGGGCGGCAAAAAGATCTGGAATTAAGGTTGAGGAATTTGGACTCGGTCTTCCTCCTAGAATTTTTGGAAAGAAAATTGGTGAGACTATTTATTCTTTGAATTGGATTCCTTTTGGAGGATTTGTGAGGCTTTTTGGAGAGGATAGTTATGATCCCGGTGTTATAAAAAAGAAAAGAAGTTTTGCTGCGGCAAGTGTTAGAAATAGATTTAAGGTCGCTTTCGCCGGAGTTTTCATGAATTTCTTTTTGGCATGGTTGCTTCTTACTATTGGTTTTTCTGTTGGAATGAAGCCGCTTATTGCACCTGATGAAGTTTTTGATTACGTGAGTTCCGGCCAGGTTCAGCTGGTTGAAGGTATAAAAATCAAAGATATTGTGCAGGATAGTTTGGCCCAATATGTCGGCATGAAGAAAGATGATTTGCTTTATTCATTGAATGGAAAAAATGTCGGTGAGGAATTCTTGATGAGAGTGAATACCGATCCCGTTGGTGTTTATAAAGTAAAGAGGGGAAATGAAGTTTTGTCTTATGAAGTGACAAATGAAATGGTTTCAAAAACCGGTCTTCATACCCTTGGAATTGTTTTGGGTGACACTACTGCGTTTCCGAGAGTTGAAGTGTTTAAAGTGGATCAAACCGGTCCGCATTATTCTTATGGGCTTCGTGATGGCGATATTATTTTAAGTGTAAATGGAAAACAGGTTTATTACGTCAATGAATTTGAATCTTTTGTGCGTGGTGTAAGTCCGCTTGAGTATGAAATTTATAGAAATGGCGAGAGACAAAAGGTGATTGTTGAGGTTCCGCAGACGAGGAAAGTTATTGTATCTGATGTTTTGGCCGGTAGTCCTGCTTCTAAGGCTGGTATTAAACCTAGAGATGTGATTTTGTCTGTAAACGGCACAAATGTGACAGATAGCCTTGTTCTTATCAAATATGTGAGTGAGCATGCGACTGAGAATATTGCTTATGCTATTGAAAGAGATGGGGTTAAATTGTTTTTTGAAATAAAACCTGGTGAAGATAAAAAAATTGGAGTGCTTTTGTCAGAATTAATGAATTATAAGAGTTTTCAGGATGTGAGTTTTTATAATGTAAATGTTGTCTCATCTGTTTCTGAGGTAAAAGATGAAAAATATCCGATAAAGCAGGCTCTTTATAAGTCATTTACTGAAATGGTGAAAATATCAAAACTCACTGCTTCATCCTTTGGTTCTTTTGTCAGCGGACTTGCTACTACAGGTAAAGTGCCGGACGGTGTTTCCGGACCCGTAGGTATTGCGAGGATGACACATACTTTTGTACAAGAGGGTGCTATTCCTTTGATAAGATTTGTGGCTGTTTTGTCCCTTAGTTTAGCGGTAATCAATGTGCTTCCTTTGCCTGGACTTGATGGTGGAAGAATTTTCTTTATCATTGCTGAAGTAGTTTTAGGTAGAAGAATAAGTCGAAAAATCGAATCAAGAATACATATTTTTGGATATTTTCTAATATTACTTTTGATCTTTGTCGTTACCTATAGCGACATAGTTCGATTGATACATGGAGTGCAGTAGATTTTTTCTACAGATGCTGACTCATGTTTTCCTTTAAAGGATGCGGTGATTTTTGTTTGTATGTTTTTTGAGGTTGCGGTGCTTGTCAAATATGTGATGTGAGATTATTGCGGCGATATGCAATGTGTTGTTTAATTTCGTGTTTTTTCTAAATATAGTATGTCTGATGTAGGAATTGTCTACTTATAGTATATGGCTTGTTTATGGGGAAATCCCTTGTGGTTTAGGAGGAAAATAAATAGTATTGGTGGTGCAAGAATTTTTTCGGCATTTCATACTATTTAATCTTTCCTATCATGACAAACCGTGAGCTTTGGACTAATGTCTTAAATAGAATCAAGCCTACTATCCAGAAGGCTCATTTTATCACTTGGTTTCAAAATACGGCTGTCGTGAAGAGTGAAACAGGTAAAGTTACTGTTGGAGTGCCTACGATGTTTGCAAAGGGTTGGATCTCAGCGAAATACAATATCAAACTTCTTCAAGCGATGCAGGAATTGGATGCTTCTATTGAAACAATTGAATATGAAGTTTGCGCGAGATTGTCTGAAGTTGAAAACATTGAGGCCCCTGAAATAAAATCTTTTTTTAATGAAGAGGATGAGAAAAAAGTCAGAAAGGTGAAAAATATGAATGAGGTTACTGTGAAAAAAGGAAATGTCAGCGGACATATTTCAAGCCAGATGCTTAATAACAGATATGATCTTTCAAACTTTGTTGTCGGACGTGAAAACATGCTTCCACATGCCGTTTGTACTGCTGTTTCAGAGAATCCGGGAGGAATGTACAATCCACTTTATATCTATGGAAGTGTCGGACTTGGAAAGACTCATTTGGTTCAAGCGATTGGAAATCAGATTTTGAAAAATTTTCCTGATATGGTAATAAAATATATTACTGCCGAAAAATTTGTGACTGAAGTTGTTGAAGCGATCGGTAAAAGGCATATGCAGAAGTTTAAGGATCAATATAGAAATGTGGATGTGTTTTTGATTGATGACGTGCAGTTTTTTGCTCGAAAAGATTCTTCACAGCAGGAATTTTTTCACACTTTCAATGAACTATATGATAGGAATAAGCAGATTGTTTTGACTTCTGACCGACCGCCAAGTGAGCTCGATGATTTGGATGAAAGGCTAAAAAGTCGTTTTGGAATGGGAATGGTTGTAGAACTTCTTTTCCCTGATTTTGAGACAAGACTCGCTATCTTGAATGAAAAATGCAAAGATTTTGAGGTTTTGATCGATCCTGAAGTTTTGAGTTTTATTGCGAATAACGTGCATCATTCTGTTCGTGAACTTGAAGGTGTTTTGCGCCAGGCTGTTGCCGAAAGCCAGCTTAAAAATAGTGTTCCGACGATCAGATCTGTTGCAGAAATCATTAAGAGATTGAATAAAGCGCAGGAGATTATCGGTTATGATGTAGATGCGAAGGCTGAGAGGGTTTATGCGAAAACTTCTGAGGATGTAATGAAGATTGTCGCGCAGTATTACAATATGACTTTTACTGATTTGATGGGGCAGGACAGACACAAACAGTTTATGCTTCCAAGGCAGGTTTGTATGTATTTGATCAAACACGAACTTGGCGAATCTTATGAGAAAATCGGTGATGGCTTCGGTGGCAGAAATCACACGACCGTGATGCACGCCTGCAAAAAAACTGAAAAAATGCTTCGAAACGACGTGCGTTTGGTTCGCGATATCAATGCGATAAAGAGGGAAATGGGGATGTAAGGTGGAAGCTCGTTATATTATGTCTTTTATCAATGTTGAATTTATTGTTTTGTTACGAATAACAAAAAAGACTCTTCCGATAGGAAGAGCTTTTTGCGACACCCGAGAGAAACTGTTGTGTAACAGCACTCTGGCTACGTTTACATTATATCTGTATTGAACGCATTATGTCAATTATTTTTACGCCTTGGTGGAGCTGACGGGATTTGAACCCGCATCTCATGGGTGACGAACCAATGTGTTCTACCATTAAACTCTGTCCCCATGTTCCACCAAGGTACTTTAATCATACATAAAAATCCTTCTTTACAAAGGATTCTTATGCGTCACCCATGAGGACCGTAATTCAACGGCACATTGGTTTGCGCTTATATACTATTAAATTTAGATTTTTTTGACAAGATTTTATTGTGAAAAAAGTGTTGTTGGGGCTTCAACAACACTGAACGATTTTCCCTATTTTTATTGCCATTCTCCTGCACTTTGCGCTAATATGTTTGCGGTAAAAATCAATAAATTCTTCAAATATGTATTATTCTCCTTATCGAACGCAGAGAAGGCCTCCATCAAGAAAAGGCTATATTATGCCGTTTTTGGTTATAGTGTGTATTGGAATTATTGGAGTTTTGGTTTTTAATTTGTGGAGTTTTATTTTTGGAGGAAGATCTGTGAATGGAGCGTATTTACATATTTTACAGGGAAGTGTTCAGATGAAAACCTGGAATACTCAAGATTTTTTTGGTGTTTCGTCCGATGCTTTAGTGCTTCAAGGGGATGAATTCAAGACTTCGGCTGATAGTAAAATAATTGCTGAATTTTTTGATGGAACAGTGATGAGAATTGCTGGAGGCAGTGATGTGATTTTGAGTGTTATAGATGATAGCCCAAAAAGCCCTGCTATAAGCCTTCTTGTTGTGAACGGAAAAGTTTGGGTAAATAAAGTTTATGGAGCGACTGCCGGCAGCACAAAAGTTGAGTTGAGAGGGGACAGTGTTGTAGTAAAGTCCGACAAGCAGAGTATTTTTGATTTTGAAAATGAAACTGATGAAGCATTGCGAGTTATTGCTGGTGATAGTGTTGGCATAGATGTATTAAATGAAGCTGGTGATAAGGTTGTGGATAGTGAAAATGTCGGAGTTGGGCAGGAGGTTGTTTTCACACAAGATGTTCTTAAAAGTTACTATGAATTCAAGAGCCCTAGTGTTCTTTCTGCGCTTTCTGATGCTTTTAAAACGGGTGAATTTTATCTTTGGAATATAGGTGAGGATAAAAATCCCACTAAATTTGTTAAATCTACGACAGGTGACGGACAATTTGTTAAAGTTGAGCCTGAGGTTCTTCCTACGCCTGTGCTTACTATTGATACTAATGGTGACGGTGTGCCGGATGCTCCTGCGCCTGTTGATGCTACAAATCCTGATGGTACGAAAGTTGATCCCACTGCGACAACTGATGCAAGTAAAACTCCTACTGATAAGCCAAAAGATGCTGTAGTTCCAAAAACTGTAGGGGCTGCGCCGACTGTAGTTTCTGTTGCCGGTGCAAAACCTGATGATAAAGGCGTTTATCAAGTTTCCGAGAATCCAGCCGTTATTCTAGGAAATCCAAATGGTGCTGTTGCAATAGTTGTAAATGGCTTAACTTTGAAGAAATTTAAGGCAGGGGATAAGACGTGGTCTTATTTTGCAAACAGTGATTATGGTTACATGAAGGAAGGTGAAAATATTTATGAGATTTATGGACTCGATAAAGATGGGAATAAAACGCCAATTACTACAATAAAGGTGTTTTATAAGAAAGCCTCTGTTGCTCCGGTCTCAGGTTCGACTGGTGTTATATCTGCGCCTAAGCAATAGTAACTGAATTTTCTCTTAATAAGAGTTGATGCAAAAACTGTTTCATTGTTTAATGCAAATTTTAAAGATATTTCGCCTTGTTTGCGTTGTGTTCCTCGTTTGTTCTTGAGTAGATTGTTGTTCCGTCTTTTGTCGATAGATAAAACCAGTAGTCTGTTTGTTCCGGATTCAGTGCTGCGGAAATTGCATCGATACTTGGGTTGCAGATCGGTGTCGGCGGAAGGCCTTTTACTTTTCTTGTGTTGTATGGAGAATCTTTTTGTAGATCTTGCTTTGTGATTGTATTGTTATTTTTTTCGTATAGTAATGTTGCATCGACGCCCAGCATCCAGCCACTTGCAAGTCTTTTCCATAAAATTCCTGCCACTCTTTTTCTTCCGCTTTCCGGTACTTCTTTCTCTATAATTGAAGCCATAGTGATGATTTCCTGAATCGAGTTTTTATTTAATTGTAGAGGATTTACTTTGATTGTGGCTGTCCATTTTTTTTCGAAATTATCGAGTGCTTTGTATATGAGCTTATTTGGCTTAAAGTCTGAAGGATCGAGATAGTATGTGTCAGGATAAAGATATCCTTCGAGTGGAACCTGTGATTTTGAGAGTGTATTTTTGTCCAAAAATGGATAATATTCCCATCCGTTGAAGCTTTTTACAGCTGAAATAAACTCGCCTTCCTTGATAAGCTCCATTTCCACCAATTTTTTATCTATGTCTTTTACCGTCAGTCCTTCCTGAATCGTGATGATGAATTCCGATTTTGATGCATCTGTAAGCGTATTTGCGATTTCTTCCGCTGTCATGGATTTTTTCAATTTGAATCTGCCTGCGATTAATTTTGAAGATGTATCGTGTAGCTTCCCATATATATAGAATGAGAAAGAGCTTTTGATCAGGCCTTTGTCTTCAAGATCGTTGCTCACTTCACGAAGAGTCGAATTCTTTTTTACTGTGAACGAAATTTCTTTGGTGTCATTTTTGTCGACACTACTGCTTATATTGCTGAAATATGCCTTAGTGAAGACTAAAATATTTATTAGTAGTATTGCCAAAATTGCCAATAAAGTTTTTTTTTGCATCATTTTTGGATTACATTCCAGGCAAATTGAAGTCTGGACCCATCACGCTTTTCATTAAGTCCGCCCCTATTTGTTGTGATTTTTTTACTGCTTTGTTGAAGCATTTTTCAAGTTTTTTCTCCAAATCTTCTTTTTTCTCGTTTGCTAGCTCCGGAAGTGTGACTTTTACTACGTTTTGTTCCCCGTCTATTACTACTATTACACCTTCGTCCTTGGCTTCGATGTGTGTATTTTTTAGCTGACTTTTTATTTCTCTGGCTTTCTTTTGCAGCTGATATAGTTGTTTTGCTTTGTCGAACATATGGGTTGGTTTAAGCGATTTTCGCCAACTATACCATATATTCCGATTTCCTCAAAAAATCTATTGCATGGGTAACTAAATTCGGCTAGACTGAGCCAGCAATTTATTCTTGAATGGTTAAATTTATGGATGCAATAACATTGGAAGTACAGAGCAGAAATGCTGAACAAAAAGCCAAAGATTTGTTGGCTGAAAATTTTATTCCTGCGGAATTCTACGGGAATGGTGTTGAAAATATGTCTTTGAAAATGGATTATCAAACTTTTAGAAGAGTTTTCAATAAAGCTGGAACAAATACTATTATAAATCTTGTGATTGACGGTAAAAAAGGTCCAAATGTCCTTGTGGGGGATGTTCAATATCATCCTATTAGTGGAAATATGATTCATGTAGATTTTAGAAATGTGAAGATGGATCAGGAAATTCATACTCAAATACCTCTTACTTTTGTTGGTACTGCGCCTGCGGTCAAAAATCTTGCCGGAATTTTCATGGCTAAGATGGATGATGTTGAAGTTAAATGTTTGCCAAATGCGCTTGTACACAATATTGAAGTAAATGTTGATTCTCTTGAAGATTTCCACTGTTATGTCAGGGTTAAAGACTTGAATGTACCTGCTGGAATTACTATTCTGAATGAACCTGAAGATGTTGTAGCTGTTGTTGTTGCTCCAAGAGCTGAGGAAGAAGAGGCTCCTGTTGTAGCTGCTACTCCTGCGGAAGGTGAAGCTGCTGCAGCTGAAGGTGCTGCCGCTCCTGCCGAAGGTGAACAGAATGGAAAATAATTTTGATATGTGCTTTTAATGTTTTTATTGCATTTTGCTTTTAAAGTGTAATAATATTAATTGAGTTATTTTGTTGTACTTATGAGAAAAATTATTTATTCATTGATATTGGTGGCTATTTTCAGCCTTGTTTATGCTGGTTGCTCTATTTTTACTGCAAAAGCTTCAGATGTAGTTTCTATTGAATTTTATGTCGATGATGGGAAAATTCCAGACGATTATTTCTCTGTTTCCAACCTTAAGCTTACGCCAAGTTTGAACGAAAGGACTATTTCTCTCGATTATGGTCGTACTTATCCAAAGGCTTCGGGTAGCGCTAAAATCCAAAATCCGGATGCGAAAAACAGTGGTGTTGTCGGTGGAGAATTTTATGATCGTTTTGAAGAAATAACAGCTTTGGTTCTTGATGGAAAATTGAAAAGTGCTGATTCCTATGATCCTTCCACCGGTGTCGGAAAATTTGATGTGACTCTTAATTTCAAAAATGGTAAAAGCCAAAAATATGACTATAGTATGATACAAAATGATGTACAGTTTGATGCTGTTAAGTCTTTATTTGTAGATCTTACAAATCTTTTTAGTCAGGATGTTTATTAAAATTTAATCAAAACAAAATGGATCTAAAAAATTATGCTGTTTCCGAAGCAAAAGATGCTTTGGCGGTTTTGAAATTTGATAAAGTGAAAATGGCTCATGTTGGAGGAAAAATTGAGTCTACAAGAAATGGTATTATTATTCTTCTTGTTCCCGCTGTTTTTAATATTATTTTTGGGGCGCTTAGTTTTCCTTCAGGATTTTCGGCGATTTTTTCAAGATATCTTATTTGGCCGCTTTTGATTCCTGTTTTTAGCTTTGTTGGAATGGTTTTTGGAGTCAGTTTTGTTGCTAGGAAATACTTTCATGGTGTAGGACACGATATTGAATTTTTCAGAGTTCTTTCCTACGCTTCGATAGTTTCTTGGCTTTCTATTCCAGCAGGATTGCTTTCGATTCTAGGAATTTTTGACGTTTTCAACCTTTTGAGTTTAATAAATTTAATCTTTATTGTGTTTGTTTTTGCTGTTTCTTATCATATGCTTTTGGATTACCATAAAGTGCATAAAGATGACGCAGTAAAGATAATTGTGATCGGAGTTTTAGGTTATTTTGTGATTCAATGGATTTTGGGAAGAATTTTGGTTGGAAGCGTGTATAGATACTTTTAAATATCGCTCATCTTTTTTTGGCTTTTAACTCTTTAAAAAGAGGCTGTTTTGTGGTATAATGTTCAGATATAAATAAGCTTATAAATGGACGATAAAAAGGCAAAAAATTTCGGAATAAATCCGTTCGAAGATGATTCGAATGCCGCTTCAGGTAAGCAATTTTCCGATGATGATGGTGACAAATCTGAGAAAAGTAAGAAAAAGACTTCAAGTGCTGTAGATGAAGATTTGAAGGAAGATAAGGCTGAGGTTAAGTATAAAACTAAGAAAACTATAAAAGGATATAAAAACGATGTTAAGCAATATGTGAGTAAAACTGCTGCAAAAGGGCAAATGTCTGAGCTTAAAGATTCTCTTGGAGAGGAAGGTGTTTTTGCAGATAAAGATGTTGCTGTTAAGAAAAAACGTAAAAGAAAGAGAAGGAAGAAGGTAAGTGTTGCCGAGAAAGTTACTGAGGTTAAGGCGGAGAATGCTCCTTCTGTGGGAGCTGTTTCTGCTCCTGAAAGTTCTATTTTTACTGAAGTTGTTCCTGAAGAGTCGAAAATTGAGCCTGAAGAAGTTGTAAAACCTGCTGTTTCGTCATATGTTGAGCCTGTTAAGGGTGCTCAAGATGTGCAAGATGTGCAATTTAATCCCTTTGTTGAAGAACAAAAATCTGAAGTTCAAGAGCCTGAAGTTTTAGTGCCGGAACCAAAAGAATCTGAAGCTGTTTTGTCTGAAAAATCTGTTTTTCAAGAACCGGTACAGACCGTCACATCTGAAATAGGTACTTTTAATCCTTTTGGAGATGGAGTTGTTGATGCTCAGCCATCAATCGATGCCGCCTCACCAATTGATGTTACTCAAAAACAAGACGAAGTTAAGGCGATAAATCCTTTTGCCGAGTCTTCTCAGGCTCAGTGGGAAGAGCCAAAATGGAAGGAATCAGTTTTTGAAGAAAAAAAGCATGTTGTTGATCAGCCTGTCGTTGAAGAGGATAAGGTTCCTGATGAAAATGTTGTTACGCCTGAAGTTATAGAAAATCGGAGTATTGAGAAAGAGTCTGGGAATTTTTCTGAACTTGAATCTGAGCCACAAAAAACGGAGGCGTCTGTTTTGTCTGATGTAGAGCCTTATAGAGATGAAAATTATGGATTTTTTCATATACTGGAACAGGCTGGAATTACTAAAGGTAAAATTTTTGGAATTTTTGCGATTTTTGTTTTTGTGATTCTTGGAATTATTGCGGCATTTTATATTCCATTTGGAAATATTTTTAATGGAGGTTTGAAATCAAATAATGTTGTTCAAAATCAACAAAATGAAGAATCGTCAAAAGTAGCTCTTCCTAAAAAAGTGGAAAAGCAATCTGTTTCTGAGCCGCAAAAGGAGTCGACTCTGGAAATTCAAAATGGAACGCAGGCCTTGAATATGAGCGAAATCCTTGGCAATGAATATAATTATCTTGTTCTTGGAAATGATAAAATCTCCGGTGTATTTTTTGCTCTTCATCTTGGTGGTGAATTCTCAGGTTCTGAACACAGATTTTCATACTATATGAAACACTTGAATGAGATGCAAAATTTGTATGGTGAGGATATTTATAAATTGCTTGATCAATCTTATGATAGAAGAAAAACTTTGACTGATTTTTTGAATAAGATGAAAAATGCGATAGAGGTTGGACAACAGATTCAAAATGAAGTTTCGAAAGCGGCGGAAAATTTGAATGCCGCGGATATTTCACTAAGTGAGCAAAGAGATATCTTTGAAACTGAATTTTTTACTGACATAAAAGATTTGAGAGGACAGGATTCTTTCAACAATCTTGAAAAATTTGTAGGATTTTCTCAAAATGCTTTGCGTCTTCGTGCTTATTATAAAGCGTATAATTATATTGCTACGATGTACCTCAATTCTCTGAATAAACTTACTCCGAGGTATAAGGATATTTCTGTAAATTTTGAAGCATTGGTAAAAGGTGTACATGTCTTCGATGTCCAGGGGTCTGATATCAATGCAATTATTCGTTTATCTGAATAATGAAAAGGAGTATACTTGGCTCGGGTATTTATTCTTGAGTAGGGTATGTCTCAAAAAATTTCAAAAAAAGCGAAATTGTTTGATTCCGAAAGGTTTAGTCGTGCCCTTTCTATTGCGAAAGAACACGATTCTTGTTGTATAAAAGCTTTGGATATTTTGATGCCAATGAATCCTGATGAGGATACGGCTATTGCTTTGCTTGTAAAAGATCTTTTTTCCAGAAAAATTTTAACAGAAAAACAAATTGAGGAGTTTTTTGGAAAGGCTGTAATGGATCTTGTGCGTGCTGTTACCAAGATAGAAGCATTGAGTTATGGAGAAAATGATCGTACTTCCAAGCTTGAGGTTTTGAGAAAGATGTTTTTGACTATGGCAAAAGATATAAGAGTTGTTTTGATGAGTTTAGTTTGCAGGCTGAATAAACTTCAACATTTTCACGAGGTGTCGGACGATGTTTTGTTTGCCAAAGAAACGCTTGATTTGTATGTTCCGATTGCTGATAGACTTGGTATTTACAGTCTTAAAACAGAGCTTGAAGATCTTTCTTTTAAATATACCGATTCTAAAGAATATAAGGATATTGCCGGAAAATTAAAGGCTCTTAAAAAGAGCTGTGAAATTTCTATAGCTTGGATTACCCGCAGACTTACTGACTTTTTTGCAAATCGTGGAATTGTTGTTGACATTTCAGGGAGAATTAAAGGTGTGCATAGTATTTATAAAAAATTGAAGAAAAAGGGCTTAAGTTCTCCCGATGATTTGTACGATGTTTTTGCCATTAGAATTGTTTTGCCCGAGAAAAAAGATGTGCTTGGAAATCCGCAGGTGGATCATCTTTATTCTGCACTTGGGCTTATTCATAGTGAATGGAGGCCTGTAACAAGAAGATTTAAAGATTATATCGCTGTGCCGAAATCTAATGGATACAAGAGTTTGCATACTGTTGTTTTGGGGCTTGCACCAAAGGATATGGATCAACCTGTTGAAATACAAATAAGAGATGAAAATATGCATATGGACAGTGAATTTGGAATTGCCGCTCATTGGTTTTATAAAGAGAATGGAGTTGCTTCAAATAGTCTTGCTCTTAAAGCCCACTGCGATTGGATTAGAGGAATTTCTGATATTCGTGAAGGATTAAACGATCTAGATGTCTTTAAAGATAAAATATTTGTGCTTACTCCTCGCGGTGAAGTTCGTGATTTGCCTGCTGGATCGACGCCTCTTGATTTTGCATATAGTGTTCATACTGATATTGGAAATAGGTGTGTGATGGCTAAAGCTGATGGTAAAATTGTTCCTTTGGATTATGAGCTTAAAAATGGTGAAGTTGTTGAAATTATCACTAGGGCTGACGGTGTGCCAAAACTTCAGTGGCTTTCTATAGTGAAAAGTGGTTTTGCCAAAAACAGAATAAAGGCTTATTTTAGCTCTTTAAACAGCGATAATAATATAAAGCTTGGACGTGATCTTTTGAATAATCATCTTGAAAGAATCGGTAAGCCTTTGCTTGATCAAAATTATACTATTTTGAAAAAATATCTCGGGAAAAATCTTACTTTAGCTGAAAGAGAAAGTTTTATTGAAGAAATAGGAAGGGGTGGAAAATTTGCTCACGATGTTGTTAAGAAAATTTATCCTTATGAGGAGGCTGTTGTACATTCTGTAATTATGCCTGCCAAGCCTTCTAAAAGGCGAAAAAATGGAGATCTTGCTGGAAGCGTTGTGATTGAAAAACAAGTTCTAATTGGTGGAGAAGAAGGTCTTCCTATAAAATTTGCCTCATGTTGTGTCCCGAAGTTTGGAGATAATATTATTGGTTATGTTACACGTGGGAATTGTGTAACTGTTCATAGAATGGATTGTAAAACGATAGGTTCTCTTAATTATGATAGATTTGTTGCGGCTCGTTTTAAAAATGTTTCTGATGATTCGCCAAAATATCTTGTTGGTATAAAGCTTATGGTGATGCCAAGACTTGGAATTATGAATGAAATTACAGCGTTTATTGCGAAGCAAAAAGTTATTATAAAAGATATTCAGCTTAAGGAGCTAAAAGATTGCGGGCTTTATGAAGATTATTTTTTGCTTGAGATGGATGATTTGAATAAATTTGACGTAATTATGGATGAGCTTGAAAGTATCGACGGCATAATGAAAGTTTCCAGAGCTGAAAGAGGTGGTCGATATTTACCCGGATCGCAAGTGAGAAGAAAGCTTGGTTTTAAGAAAACTTAAAAATCCAATAACTTGTTTAGATATTTTGAAATATAAACATCTTCTTCTTTTGTTGTCTTGATTTTCTCTATTTCTGTGAAAGTTTTTGCTTTTATGAATTCGAAAAATTTCATGTATTTTTCCGAAATCGACATAACGCTTGCTTTGAAATCAGGAACGATTCCGAGTTTATCCATTAGTTTTATCGCGAATGCTGTGTAAATAAGATGAGGTTTTGTTGATGTTATTAAATGCATTATTGCTTTTTTCATTAAACCGATGAGGTTTTCGTATTTTTGTTCTTCAAGAAGCATTGCGTTGCTTATCTCCGCAATTTTAAGTGCACTTTGCAAGGTTTCGAGTTTCACCGCTTTTTTCAATAGTGTCTCATTGCTTGAAATTTCTGTGATAATTATTTTTTGTGGTCCGAAATAAAGCGATACCTCTGCGATGTTTAGTGTTTCTATGTGTCCTACAAATTTGCTTAGAATTTTTCTTCCTCCTTTTGCGTATGCTTTTATTTTTCCCAATTCTTCCGAGTATAAATACACAAGCCTATCGGATTCGCCGACATTCTTGTGTCCTAAAATTATGCATTTTGTTGTTACTGATTTAGGTATTCGTGTACTGCGATTAAAGAACTGATTGTGCTTAAAATAATTGTAGCAAGAATTTCTCCTGCGATTATTTTTATAATTTGAATATTTTCAAATGTCGTGGAAATTCCGTATGATGATATGTCTATTTTTTGTGTAATTACTGCGAACATTCCCATGCTTAAAATAATTGCGAGAAGGCCGTAAATTATGCTTTCCATGATGTATGGGAGTCTTATGAATGAGTGGGATGCTCCTACAAGATTCATGACTTCTATTTCTTTTTTACGATTGAAAATTGTGATTTGTATTGCGTTTAAGATTATGAGTGAGCCTCCGACTATAAAAATTGTTATAAGCCAAAATATTATTTGTCCTGCAAAATTTGTGATTTTTACCAGATTTTGTGCTGCGCTTGTGATGAGTGATGTGTTTTCCGCGCTGCTTGATTCAAAATTTGAAAGGTATTGTTTGTATTTTTCCTGTGACAAAAATTTTGTTACACTCTCGTAATATTTCGGATGTATTGTCTTTATATTTATGCTTGCAGGAAGCGGATTTCCAAGGCTGTATTTTTCAAATGCATTTGAGATGTCAGGATGTAATTTGTTGATTTGTTTGAGTGCATCGTCTTTTGAAAAATAGATTGCGCTCTGAACTCCTTCAACACTTTTTAAATCGTTTATTATTGAAACCGATTGTTCATATGTTGTACTTTCCTTGATATATGCGACGATATCTATTTTTCTATTCAGGTCTGTGAGTGCGTCTTTTGAAATGAAGTTTACAAGTAAAATAGTGTTGAATATAAGTAAAATTACCGCCATTACAAATATTGTGGCTACTGATAAAAATTTATTTCTCCATACATTGGAAATTGCGAGGGAAAGCCCGCGTTTAATCAGGTTGAGTGATGAGGGTGTTTGTTTCATGAGGTTGATTTACACTGTTTAGATTATATTTAATTATTGAAGATTTGTACATATCAGGACGATATGGCTTTAGCCTTATGATTTTTGTTTGAAGTTTTAATTCTATAATCATTTTGTCGAGCAAGTATGTGAAAGCAAATTGATCATATCCAAGGGCTATGATATCAGGTTTGTAATTTCTGATGCCTGTTGTTTTGTCTTTTATGTCGCCTAAAATCACTTTGTTTGCCCACGCAGTTTCTTCAAGTGCTTTCATTCTCTCTTTTTCGTTATGGTCCGGAAGTGCGCCTTTTATAGTCTTTACTGTCTTGTCGCGTGCTATTACAGCTATGATTTCATCTCCCAGTTCGCGTGCTTGTGAAAATAGATTTTCATGACCGGCATGCAAGTAATCAAATGTCCCGAATACCATTACCAATTTTTTATTTTTTTCGTTCGTCATTTTCTTTAAGTTTATACAATTGTCTTAATTGCGAGATTTATGACTACTAATGAGATCAGGACGATTATTATCAATGATATCAGGAAAATGTCCAGTATTTTGTGTGGATTTTCCTGATCAAACATGGAAATTCTTAAAGAGGAAAATCCGTAAGTCATTCCTGTCAGGATGAATGGAATTTCCATTGTTTTGTTTATGATATAACTTATTTGGGGAAAGACATTATTTGCGATCAGCATGCTTGATCCGATATGTATTAGTCCTATTGCAATAAAGAATATGAGGGAGACTTTTTTTATATTTAGGAATGTGTTCATTTTTGTTTGTGGCATCAATGAGGGAATTTTAGCTTAGTTCTTGCTTTTTGGCTACTTTTTTTGTAGAGTTTTGGCATGTTAACAGAAGAGCAGGTCAGGCATGTAGCAAAACTTGCAAGGCTTAAATTAAGCGACGAAGAGGTTAAAAAATTTTCCGGACAATTATCCGGAGTTCTTGAGTATGTCGATATTTTGAAGGAGGTTGATACGGATGGAGTTGAAATTACCAGTCAGGTAACAGGGCTTAAAAATGTTCTAAGAAAGGATGAGGTTGTTAAAAGTGAAGCTACGAGAGAGGAGCTTTTGGCTTGTAGTGAGCTTGAAATCGACAATAATCAAGTGAAAGTGATGCACGCAATTAAATAAATTTTATGGCGGGATTAAATAAACTTACAATTCGTGAGGCCGGAAAAGGGCTTAGGGAAGGGAAATTCTCTTGTGAGGATTTGATGAAAGATTGTTTGGCGGAAATTTCTGCCAAGAATAAAGATTTGAATGCGTATGTTTTTGTAGATGAAAAAATGGCCTTAGCTGAGGCAAAAGAAATGGATAAGAGGTTTAAGAAAGGCGAGGATTTAGGACCACTTATGGGAATTCCTTGTGGAGTTAAAGATAATTTTAATACACGTGGTGTAAAAACTACTTGTTGTTCTCCTTTTTTGAAAGATTTTGTTCCGCCTTATGATGCTAGTGTCATAAAAAGGCTTAGGGATGCCGGAATGATAATGGTTGGAAAGACAAATATGGACGAGTTTGCATGTGGAGGAAGTACTGAACATTCGTGTTTTGGTGCTACCAGAAATCCTTATGATCTTTCGAGAGTTGCTGGAGGAACGTCCGGAGGAAGCGCTGCGGCAACATCTGCTGATATGTGTATCTATGCCATGGGAAGTGATACCGGAGGTTCGATTCGTCAGCCTGCAAGTTTTTGTGGAGTTACAGGACTTAAGGTTACTTATGGTCGTGTTTCTAGAAGTGGAATTACTGCGATGGCTTCCAGTTGGGATACGGTGGGGCATTTTGCTAAAAATGTAGAAGATGCTGCTATTGTTTTAAATGTAACTGCTGGAAAAGACAAAAAAGATTCTACGACTCCGGATATAGAAGTTCCGGATTATACTTCATTTTTGAGAAAAGGCGTGAAAGGGCTTAGGATAGGTATTCCAAAAGAGTATTTTGGGGAGGGGATTGATAAAGAAGTTGCTGATAAAGTGATGGAAGTTGTGGAAAAACTTAAAAAAGAAGGAGCGAAAGTGGTTGAAGTTTCGTTGCCAATGACGAAATATGCGGTTGCGGCTTATTATGTAATGATGCCTGCAGAACTTTCTGCAAATTTGGAAAGATTTGACGGTATAAGATATGGAAAAAAGCCTTCTAAGACTGCTTCAAAGGATTTAGTTGAATATTATTTTGCTGCTCGTGGTGAGGGTTTTGGAAGTGAAATCAAGCGTAGAATTATGATCGGAACTTATGTTTTGTCTGCCGGTTATTACGATGCTTATTACAAAAAAGCTCAGAAAGTTCGTACTTTGATTATTAAAGATTTTGAAAAAGCTTTTAAGGAGGTTGACGTTTTGATCGCTCCGGTAAGCCCAATTCCTGCGTTTAAGGTTGGGGAACTTGTTGATAACCCGCTTGCGATGTATATGGCGGATGTGTTGACTATTCCTGCAAGTGCGGCTGGTGTCCCAAGTTTGGCTGTGCCTGCCGGAATGTCTAAAGAAGGTCTTCCAATCGGTCTACAGATCATCGCTCCACAATTTGAAGAGGGAAGATGTTTTACCGTGGGTGATAGCGTGGAAAAGGTTCAGGCGTAGTTGGATAAGAAAGGAAAAGAGAAAATATATTCTCAAAAATAGCTAAAGCGCTATTCGCGCATCACTCGGGCTAACATGTACGCCCTCCGTGAAGACTCGCATCATGATGCTCGTCTTTTTTAGCAATATTTTTTCGAATATATTTTCTCTTTTCCTTTCTAGAACAAAGACAGATTCTTTTTATAAATCTCCTCAGCAGTTTCTTCTTTGTCTGCAATCAGGTTTTTTGTGCTTTTGATTGGCTCGAGAAGTTTATGTTTGATGTCTTTTTCGTCTACTTCATGAGCTTTTTGTTTTTTGTTCATGTCGCCCAAAATTTTTGCAAATTTCCAGCACATGTCAAAAATTGCACGTTGGCTGTTTGCGATTTCTGCGCTTTCTAAAATCATTCCGATGAGTTCGTCTTTAAATGAAATTATGGCTACTTTGTCGTCATAAATATTTATTTCGTTTGTGAAATCAAATTGCGACGGATCAAGGACGCGCATTTCACGGAAGTATTTTTGGTCCAGTTCATGTACTTTTTTGCCATAGTCGTCATTTTGACAAATCCCTCTTAGAAAGATTTGTTTTTTTGCTCTTTTTTCTACATATTCGCTGTCGTAGTTTGGCCAGTTTTTTCTTATCTCCAGAGAATTTGAATAATTTAAAATCTCTGTTTTGCTTGTTAATGTGTCTGCATAAATTGCTTTGATTCCTTCAAGTCCTTCGAAATATCTGACTCTCGGATGTGCTGTTTCGCCTGTCAGTCTCTTTAGTTTTGGGAGTGCCACTCTGAGTGAATTTGTTCTTTTTTCGAATTCTTCTAGTAGCGTTTCAGGCTTTGTTGCGCTGAAATATTTGATTTGTTTTTTTGTGAAATGACTTATTAAGCCGCGTTGTTTTAATTTTTCCAAAATATCATATGTAGTAACTCTGTTTATCCCTGCTTTTTGTGCGATTTGTGAAACCGGTGATGTTCCTGTTTCCGTTGCTGCAAGATAAACTTTCGATTCTTTATCTGTAAGCCCGAGGCTTATAAGGATTTGGATAAGCTCTTTTTCCATTGTATGCGGATTTATGTTGTAAAAATCTACGACAGATTTACGGTGTAGATTTTAACAATTCTTTTTTCTTGCAGCAATCTATAATGAATTTTTCTATTGCGAGTTTGTGATGACTGTTGTCTTGAGATGAAGTTTTTATTTGTCCTGTCTTGAAATCTGTATCTATTTTAAGAAGTTTTTTGTAAATTTCAATAAGATCTTTTTCTGTAAAATTTCTGCATTGTGATGTCATTTTTGGAACTACGAAAACCGGTAAACCAAGTTTTTTTACAATTGTTTGATGTGATTCTTTTCTTTGGTTCATGTCGAAAACTTGAATAAGTAATCTGAAGTGCCTGACGATCATGAAAAATATTTTTGCTATGTCTCCGTCTGATTCCTCGAGTATTTGGAGTATGCTTATTGCTTCTTTTTGTTTTTTTTCTGCTATGAAATCTGTTAAGTGAAAAATTGATGCTGTTAAACTTGGAGAAACCAATTCTTCAATCATTTCTTTGGTTATTTCCTGTCCGTTTGCGTATGTTTTGAGTTTTTCATATTCGCTTGATAGAGACCAAAGGCTCCCCGAAATTCTATCTGCCAATACTCTGGCGGCTGATGGTGAGATTTTGACCGAAATTTTTATTGTCGTTGTCTGTGTCGATTGTTCTATATTTTTTAATATCCCATCATTATCTTTTTGAGCTTTTGAGAGTATCCATTTCGTACTTTCTTGAGGGGAAAGTGTAGGAAACTCTTCCGCTTTCCCAATCTGTACAATTTTCTTATACAGGGATGATGTTTTTGTGATTCCTGTGTTTTCGTAGAAAAACAGGACACAGAAATCCGGAGTTTTTTCTATTATTTTTGCCATCTGTTTGTGTTCTTCGGCGTTTCTTTCTTCTAAAAAATCTTTTATGATTACAAGTTTTTTTTCTGATAAGAAGGGGAGTGACTGTAGATCTGTTTCGAAATTTTTTAGGTCTAATTTTGCACCGTCTAATATCTCAATATTGCTGTCTTCTCCATACTTTTTTATAAATCCGTTTTGCCAAGTTTTGAGTCTCTGATTTGAGGAAAAATTGTCTTCTCCAAAAAGTAGGAAGACAGAGATTTGGGCTTTTTGTTCGGTTGATGTAGTTTCTGCCACGATTATTTAGTTATATTGGAAGGCTATTATAATCTAAATATGTGTTTATGTGTAAACAGAAAATGAAGAAACTATAAAGATATGTCAAAAAGAGCCTCGTATTGAGAGGCTCTTTTTGTTGTTAATTCTTATTGGCTTGTATGTTTATCCCGGAATTAATGATTGTGTGATGTTTAGAAGATCACTTAATCCTGGTGGTGTATTTAGAAGGATTCTTTCGTCGTAGCGGATTGTCACTGCTCCTTCATCTTTTGTAGGATCGCCTGCGCCGACACGAATTTTGAATAATTCAGATACGTTTCCGATAAGACTTCCATTTATTACAAGCATTCTTTCTGTATTGTTGTTCTCATCGAAAGTTGCGTTGTTTGTGATTTTCCCGTCACCATTTCCGTCTGTATCTATAGCCATTACTATGGCGTCGATTTGTCCTACATTATTGTCTATGATTATGTTTCCATCGATGACGATGAATGCCGCTGACGGAATTTTTGCAGGATTTGTATAATCTGTTTCTCCGTATTTGATATCTGATGTTATGTGAAGTGTCCCACCTTTTACAACGTATGTTTGGCCTGCCGGAACGTTTGTGTCCGATTTGATTTCAAATGTTCCACCTGAGCCTGTTCCTATTGTAAGTGTTCCGCCTTCTTTAACAAATACTCCGCTTTGTGCGTTATCAACGTTTTGCAGATCTGTCATGTTTGTGACTGTGTCTTTTGTTCTAAGGTTTTCGCCAAATCTTGAGATTCTTTCTACGTTGGCTTTGATTGATTCATTGATATAGGCTTCTTTCCATGTTTCGGCAACATCCGCACGCATTTCACAAATTGTGCTTGAGAAATTTGAGAGGATGTCATTGTATCCTTCTATGTTTCCTTTTGTATTACTGTAGCGACAAATGTCATGTGAAGGTACATCGAGAAATGCTGATTCCGCAGGTAAGTCTCCCGCACCTGATTTTAACAGATTTCTTCTTATCACTTTTTCAGGTTGGATGACTAGCCCCGGTGTGCTTTTTACTTCGGAACAACGTGATACGTCGATTCCTGTGTCGAGTACGTCGTGGAAGAATACGTCTCCGGCCTGTCTTGTAAGGACGTAAGGACAAATAACTATGACTTTTGCTGATGATGAGCCTTTTTCTATGTCGTTTGTTAATGCCATTTGCGCCTGGAATTTTGCTGTGTTGTTGAACTGTTCTCCACAACCATCAGATGCACTTAATTTTTTACAGCTCTCTGTATTGATAGTTGTGTTGTTTTTCATCTGAACTTTTATTTCGATGAAAGTGTCTGTGTCTAAATTTTGGAATGTTATTGGCTCACCATTTTTGAATCTGTTTATGATGTCTTTGAATGCTATTTGTGAATCTTTGTCTCCGATACAGACTTTATTTGCTTCTGTTCCGGCTTTTTGGGTTCCGTTGTAACAATTGTGTTTGTCTTCCAGATTTAAAAGCTTGAAATTATAGTCTGTGAATTTGCTGTCTTCATTCTCAAGAGAATAAGCTCCGTCTTTCAAAATCGTGTATTTGTCTAACCTGTGTGTGATGTTTATGATCATTCCTTGGTATGAAAGATTTCCGTTTTTGTCTCCGAAAATTTTGCCGTCATCTTTCATGGCGTTTTCGCGAATATCAGCTGCAGTAGCTGAATTTGCCTGAAATTCGATTTTGTATGTGACGTTTTTATTTTTTGACGAAGATCCAATGTTTAGTAAATCTTTTGTGGTGTTTGATGGGTTGGCTTCCGTGACGTAAACTGTTTTGCTCATCTTTGGACTTTCCACTGTTTTTGCCTTGATAGTATCTGAACATTTTTCGATTTTGTCTCCATTCTTGTCTAATGCGTAGACTTCTACTGTTGTGTTTTTGCCTGCATTTTTTAGAGTATTTTTTAGTGAGTTTGTTTTTTCTTCAGTGCTGCCATTGCTCCATTTTCCGTCACCTTTTGAGACGTTCCAAACATATTTCAAATCTTCTTTGCCGTTTTTTGGAGTTGTTGTGACGTCGATTTCAAATAATTGTTTCTTTGATGAATCAGCTATCCATGGGCTTTTTGGTGTTTTAATATTTAAGTCTTCACAAACTATTTCCTGTTTTTTTGGTGGTTCCTTTGGTTTTTCAGGAATGTAATTTAATCCGAATGTCTTGTCACAATCAGATGGATTTGAGAAGTTTTCCGCTTTTACTTCAAGTGCGTTTGTAAGTGATATCTTTGTGTCGCTGTATGTAACGACATAGATTGATTCCCCGTTTGCTACTGTTTGCTCAGGAAGTAATGTGAATTTGTATTTTTCAAGATTTGTTTGAGTAAGAGCGTTTGAAAGTTTTAGATTATTTAATAGTGTTGATATTGCAGCTTTTACAAGCGGATCATTGCTTATTACGACAACTGTTCCGATATGTGGATCTACCGCGAAAGTATTTTTTTCCGTGGTTGCTTTTGAGTAAGTTGTTGTAGCGCCGACTTTATATATTTCGTTTTGCACAAGAGATGATTCTTGTGATGTTCCGAAGTATTTGGATAGTGTTGGAGTTGTCTTTTTACAAGATAATGCCTCTTCAGGTGATGGTATTACTATATTTACATCAGCTTTACATTGTGCGGCGTAAAGAGTGCTTGATGGATCCGGTACAAGTGTTGCTGTGATTTGTCCGTTTTTTGTCGCTCCGAAATATGTTAGAGGTAAATCCTCAAGAGTGGTTTGAATAGTTTTTGCTATTCCGACGTCTGTGCTTTTGCTGTTTTGTTTGTCTGTGATTGTTCCATTTGTGTTCCATTGGACTTTTAATTTTGTGCTTTGTGGTAATGGATCGTCTTGATTGTCTTTTGTCACAAGAGAAAGCGAAAGTTTTGCGTCTTTTTGTGCTGCCAGTGGAGATGAATTTGGTGTTATGGTCTCTCCATTTGAGGTAAAGGCAATTGATTTACAAGACCTTGTACAAGGTTCGACAAAGGTTGAACAAGTTTTTTCCGTATATGGTTTTCCATCGATTGCTACAAGTGTAGCGGTTATTTTTCCTTCACCTGTATAATCTACTGAATAATTTCCAAGGAAAGGACTTTTTCCTGGTTTTGCTGTTTTATTTATAATATCTGTAAATACTCCATCCGGATCTGTGGATTCCCATTTTACAACATTGTTTTTCCAGAATCCTATGGCGAATAATTTAGCAATCTTGCTTGCGTCTTTATATGCTTCGACATTTAGGCTATATGTGCCTTTTTTAGAAAGACATGGAACGTTTGTTTGTATGTTTTTTGGATCTGTTTTGTTTGAGACCGTAAGTCCAAGAGCTTCACAAACGATTGGTTTTTCTTTTGGCAAAGGTACGATATCGAATGATTTGTCGCATCCTTTTTCTGATTGGCAGTTTATAAGAATTGAGATAACTTTTTTGCCATCAGATCCTTTTTTTGGAACAAAATAAACTTTTGTGTTTGGATCGACTACTATAGTAGAGCCTTTTTGAGCATCTCCAGCTTTAACTTGTAGTATTTGTTTATTTAATGACGATATTTTTGTTTTGTCTGCTTGTGTAAGTTTTTCAGAACCGAATGCACCGAAAACGTTGTCTGTGCCAGGGATTTTGTTGAATGGATTGTCTTGGGACATGTCCAATTTTGTTGGATCTGTAACCTGATTTATTGTCGGATATGTAATCTGATTTATTGTGTAACTTGGGATTGTGTAATAGTTTGATTCTGCAAATTGAATTGTATTGTTTACTATGTATGTCGGATTTATTTCGTACATTACGTTTAATGCCGTATCTATGGCATAAGATATGAGGTTTGTATTTGCTACCATCAGAGGCAAGACGTCTTTGAATTTTTGTGCTGAATTTGCACAAAATTCGCCGCCTATTGGTTTTGTAAGATCTAGATTTATGTTTTTGTCGCTGTATTCTTTTGATTGTTGAGATGTGTTCTTTTTTGCGGCTTTTACTTCCGGATCGTTTGGATCTGTGTAGAATGTGCCGTATTCTTCTGGTACTGAATATGTGATTTTTCCGTTGTATAGTTTTTTATTTGCATCTTGTCCTATTGCTGAAAATTCTGCTACTTGTCCTTCAGTTATAATAAGGTTTTTGTTTACTTTTATTTCTGTACATTTTGCAGCGGGTGCGATAGGGAAGTCCGCTTTACATTTGGATACATCTACTCCTGTTTTAGGATCAAACACTGCTTCAATATGTATTTTTTCTCCAGCTTTTAATCCTACGAAATGTGTCCATTTTTTTTGATCTATTGTCACTGTTTGTGTACCTGTTTGGCCTTCTTTTTTAGGATCTCCTTGGAGTTTTCCTGTATAGCCGAATTTATCAATATGATATGGCTGATTCATGTAAGGATACTCTGCTGGAGGTTCTGTGAAAAATTCTCCGTTTTTTGCATTGTCTACAAAGTATTTTATTTGACCTACGAAGTCTGATTTTTTGCCGTTTTCATCTATATTTGTGGCTTTTGCCATTAGGTCAGATATGACTCCTTCTGTTATGCTTACTGGATAATTTATTTGAAGTTCTGAACATGTTGGTGGGTTCACAGGTTTTACTACTGTGAAGTTGTCTGTACATTGTGGCTCTATTGTTTTGTATGGCACGTTTGCTATGTTTACCAACTCTGCTGTCACTTTTCCGTAGCCTGTGTAGTAGATTTCTTCACCAACTTCAGAAAATGCCCCTGGGTTTGCAGTATTTATTCCTGCCGTGATATTAGTGTACTTTATTGTTCCGTCTGCTGCTTTTGTCGCTCTCCAAAATAGGCCATTTTTGTCATCTGATTTCCATCGGATTTCTGTTTTTGCAGGAATTGTATTGTCCGGTGCAAATGTTGTAGTTGCAGAAATTTTAGATGCGGTTTGTGGTGAAAGTACTTTATCAAGGTAGTCTGTTTTTGTAATTTTCAATGATGAACATATTGATGTCTCCACAGGTTTTTTGACTACTTTTACATCGAAGGATATAAATCCGCTATAACGGAAACAACCAGGTAATTTGTCGAAAGTTAGTGATATTTTATTTGGAGAATAATCTATAGCTGTCACTTTTGTTTTAGCTAAATTGTCTTTTGTGGCAGGGGAGATCGGTGTTTCGGTTGAGTCTGCGACGAAGATTAATTCGTCACCGACGTTTACCAGTTTTTGAAAATTTGCATTTTTGTTCCAAAGCCAAGCGCTGTCTTTTATTGGCTCCAGATATAGACCTTTTTCTGCCAGCATGATTGCCATGTCATCTGTTGCTGTTTTTAATTGATTTCCGTCTTTGTCTTTTATGACAGAATTTGGATCTGTTATTGTTGTTCTGTATTGATTATTGTCTGCAGAGATAAATCCCTCTGGTCTTAACCAATCTTGTGCGAATTGTGGATTTGGATCCTGTTTGTCAAAAATCACTCCGATTTTTACATTCGTAGCGTCTTGTATGCTTTTTACACTTGTTTCTTTCACGTATGGATCGCCTCCGTTGTTGTGAAAATATAGTGCAAATCTTACCGTATCTCCCTCTTTGATTCCTTGATCCAGCGTGTTGTAATAGGCTTTTGATTCACAATCTGTTGTAGATTGTCCACAGTTTTTACCTACTATGAATTGTCTTTCGTCTTTGTTGAATGCTCCTGGAATGTTTGGATTGTTTGTGAAGTTATTAAAACTTGGATAATCCAGTCCAGGCACTCCATCTTTATATTCTATTATTGCTCTGTTTGGAGGTGTGAAGTTGGATATATTTTGGTAATCTACCGCATAGGTGATATTCACCGGATAGGATGATAGCAGTATTGAGAATATAAGGATTGATTGGCTAATTTTTTGGAATGTTTTCATTTTGTTTTTTTATTATTTTTTTAATTGATTATTTTTAATGTGGTAATTGCGTGCCTTTATTCTCATTTGGAACATTATATTGTGTTCCGCTTTGTGCCGGTTGTGGTAGGCTTGCGCCTTGATCTGCCTGTTTGTCTGTAGATTCCTCTGCGGCTGCTCCCTGTTTTGCTTGTTTATCGTGGACTTTTTCTTCTGGTGGTGTTTCCGGTTTTTCTTTTGGTTCCACTCCTACGGCTACGCCTGCTGTTACACGTTCTTTGCCTTGTTGTGATTTTAGTGTTTCTGTCGATTCCATGTAGACTATCATTGGTCTTGCCGGTTCTTTAGGTTTTTCAGGTTCTTCGTATTTATATTCTCCAGGTTTGACCGGTTTTTGTACTTTTACTATTTCGACGTCACCGTCTTCTTTGACTGAGAAGCTTGCGTTTGCACAACGTGCATAGGCGCCGGCTACGATCTTTGTCTTCATCGTCAGACGTAAAGTGTATTCGTCGTCGCCCCATTTGAATGTTTTTTCGTATGGTTTGCCTGATGTTTCGGCATCTCTGACGTCCTGAACGATTTTTCTGTATGCTTCAAGTGCTTCTTTGTATCCCGGTTTTGCCAATAATGCGGCAAATTCGGCAGGATTTGAGATCTTTTCATAAAGATCTGAAATTTTATCAAATTTGTCTTTTCCAAGTTCAGGAATAAGCATAAGTGTTTCCAAGCTTGCCAATTTTAATGCTAGCGGTGATTTTAGGAACTTTTCCGCTTTTTCCGGACTGCTGTTTACATCTGATTCAGGAGATGGGCTGGCCATTTCCAGAAGTAGGCGAGCGATTTGTTTGTTGTTTTCATCTTTGCTGTTTGGGTCGTATTCTTGCATCGCGGCTTTTATGAAGCCATGGTCTAGCTCCATTTTTCCCCAACTACTAATCAATGATTTGTATGCAATTGTTTTTGTAAGAGTTCCTTCTGCTTTTTTGTCGCTCTTTTTTCTTGTTGCTGAGAATAATGTTGAGCCTTTGTCTATGTATTCTATGTCTGTTTTGTCGCCTGTCCATGTTAGTTCGCTGAATTTGAAATTTTTATCTTTTATGTTTCCATATACTTTATCTATTACTTGTTGAGCGGCATCTTGTGCGGAAATGTTTATTTGTTTGTCTTTAGCAAGACGTGTGTTTGCAGAAGCGATGGCTTGTTCAAATGATTTTTTAAGCACTCTTTGTGCAAACTTGATTCTTCTATCAAGTATTCTGTGTATTAATTTGTCTTTTTCAGTGCCTTTCTTATATAGAGGTTTAAACCATTCATTTAGGGCTAATATTACGGCAGTGTCTAATTCTGATTCGTGACCTGCTTTTTCTATGTCTTTTAGCGCAGGATATTTTAGATTTCCTTTCTTATCTGTATCTTTTGAATGAGAGATTATTAGATTTTTTATTGCTTCATCATTGTCTGTGATTTTTCCTAGTTCAATTTGGAATTTTTTGTCATTTGATAATTTGTCCATGTCTGAGAAATAATCGTCGGAAAGTTTCTGTTTTTCATAATCTTCCTGTTTTATCGCACCTATAACTCTGTGGCGTCTGTCTGTTGATTTGTCCATTTCCTTGGCTTCTTCTGCACGTTTGTCGATTTGTGCATTTCTTTCTGCGACTTTTTGTTTTTCTGCGGCTATGTCTGCTTTTGTTTTTGCATTTTTTGCAATTCTATCTTTTCTGACTTGTTCTTTTTTTATTTCTCTGTCCGGTATTGACTGTATTTCCTTTTCTTCTGCATCTGTCAGTGTTTCATTTTTTATGTTTGCCTGAGGTGCTTTTGCATATCCTTTTTCAAATGAGAATCCGCTGTCGCCTTCAAGTTTTTCTGCATATCCGCCTGAATATTTCTCGATCCAGTCTCTTGTTATTCCTCCCCTGACTGAGTTTTGGTTTCTGATTACGATCACATCTTTTATGTTGCTTGCGCTTTTTTGTGACTGGAATGGCATGAAAAATCTTTCGCGTGAAATTGCGATTTGGTCGATATCTCCTGTGATATAGAGTTTTCCTCCTTTTATTACGAGTCCTAGATCTGAAAGGGACAGAGTAGGATCTATATAGACTTCAACGTCTTTGTTGTACGTATTAAGAATCTTAAATTCACGCATGCCTTCTTTTTCTTCACCAAGTTGTACTTCGGCATCTTGATCTTTGTCGTATGTTTCTTTGCCGTCCGGTCCTGTTGTGACACCCCTGACTGCTTTATTAAAGCGAGCGATCTTGTCTTTTTCTGTTTCAGGTGGTTTTTCTGCTTCCGGTTCCTTTGGTTCTACAGGTGCTTTTCCTTTTACCTCCTCAAGGTTTGTCGCAAAGCTGAAGTTCGCGCCTTTTATGTGGACTTTAGGCATTCCATCTTTGCCATAAGAAACTGCTCCCGGTAATGTGTCGGCGTTTTTGAATTCTGTTTTTACTTCTTTTGGAACTTCTGCTGTACCTTCTGCAGGTTTTCCTTCTCCCGGTTTTGTCTCAGGCGTAAGAGCTTGTCCGGCCGCGATTTTTTTGTCTATTTCCGCAAGCGCCAATTCCAATTTTCTTTCCACCATTCTGCCGCTTATTGCATCTCTCATCCTTCCGATTTCGCTTCTGTTTGGAAGGTAAACTTTGGCAGATCCGATTTTGAATTCGAATACTCCTATATATAGGAATGGAGGTTTTGTTGTTAGTTTTAGCCCAAGTCCGACTCCATGGAAAAATTCTGTCCAAGAGCTTGCAACTTTATCCAGTCCTTTGTTTGAGATTTCGTCTTTCAGGCTGTCCATGAGATAGACGATGTCTTCATTTGTGGCTTTAAATGTCGTTTGGAATGGTTCGATTACATTGTTGTATAGGTTTGGTATGTCCTTAAGTTGTGCATATCTTTTTTCAGCAGGTTGGCCTTTCGATTTCTTGAAAGCTTCCCAGCTTCTAGATGCCAATCCTGCCTCTTGTTCCATTTCGGCGGCATTTTCTTTGGCTACGATGTCGACTCTTCTGCGTGTGATCATTGCTCCTGCGCCGAGGCTGAGTTCAAAGTTTTTGAAATCGGCTCTTGCGCCAGCTCCGATCGTGATTTTTGCTCTTTTTCCGAATCCTATGCTTAAATTTTCCCATGCAACGCTTCCTCCGATGCTGACACCTGAGAGATCAAGTTCCAATGTAGCGCTTGCGCTGAAATTGTCACCTTCGTATGCGGCTGTAAGTGCGATTATCGGTGTTCCTCCTTTTTCCAGTTTGACTCCTCCAATTGTGAGGAATACTCCTGGTCTTAGCATAATTCTCTTATTCAAAGCTACTCCATGAGATAAGAGATTTCCATTTGTATCGAATGTGACTTCTCCAATCGCGAAAAGCGTATCTTGTATTTTTACTATGTCTTCGCTTGGTACTCTTTGTTCTTGAAGGTTTTGTACCATTGCTGCCATTGCTTGGTTTTTTTGGCCTTCTGGAGATGTGTCGTTTTTGTCTCCTAATTTTTCTTGTATGTCTTGAAGCTCTTTCGCTTCTTTCATTTCTTGTGAAATGATGAATCCGAGCTGGAATGCATCGAGTTGGTCAGGAGTAAGTTTGCTTAAATCTCTAACTTCCAATCCTTTTACGTACTGTAATAGTTGCTCTGGATGGGCTTTGGCTTCTCTTTGTAATTCTTTCGGTGTTTTTTCATGTTCTTTATCTGCAAACATCAATCTCTGTAGTGCGATACTTTTTCCTCCAAGGAAGATCAATCTGTTTATTTCTGCGAGCATTTTTTTCTCATCTATTTTTCTGTTGTCGTTATTGTCGACAGTGTATATTCCGCGTGTTTCAAGGAAAATTTTAAATGCTGCCTTTGGATCGTATGAACGTCTTAGTATTCCTTTGTCCAGATATTTTATTTCTCCTGTTGCGTCAGTCATGACGGGAACTTCGTTTTCCACTCCTTTGAACCATGCCATCATGCGTTCCCATCCTCCCGGTTCTCTTTCTGAATACTGGAACATGCCATATAGGTCGTCTCTCATGAGTTCCTGTCTTAGTGCGAGTTTTTTGTCTATGTTTATTTCAGCATTATATTGCTCGATTTTTTGTTGTCTCTCTTCTTCCGAAATTTCTGCATCTTTTGGTCTTTCACCTCCTTTATATTCAAGCTCTGTTATGGCTTGCAGAAGGTCTAGGGTAGGAAGAATGATTTTGTGGAACATTTCTTTCAGTTCTCCTATCATTTTGTTTTTTTCGTCTACATTTTTCTCATCCCATTCCTCATCCAATTTATCTATAAAGTCGTCATAGTCTTTATAAGGGAATGTTGTGTTGTATGTTTTTGCGAATTTTAAGATATCTTTGAAAGTGACAGTTTTGTTTGAGCCTTGTGTAATTACTTGTGTTATAAATCTGCCTGTTTTTGTTGAGTCGATGTTAAATGGTTCTCTTGTAAGTATTTTATCAACTCTTCCGTGTCCTTTTATTTGTTTCCATTTTTCTTCGATTCCTTCCGGATTAAATAAGCCTTTTTCGCCTAGGTCGGCTACGTTTTTATGAACCGGCTTGTCTTGCGCGAAAAGATCTTTCCATTGATCAAGAGATCTTGGTTGTCTCTCTGCTAATCTTGCGGCTTGTTCCGCCGCTTCTCTGCCTTTTTTGCCTTTTGATTCTGCGGCTTTGGCTGCTACCGGTGCGGCAAGTGGTGCAGGAATTGGAGCTGCTGCAATAGGTGATGGAATGGCTGATGGAGCTGGTATTTCCGGTGTTTTAATTTTATCTACTACTTTGATTGTTCCATCCGGTAAAATTATGCGTCCTTTTATTAACGTGCCTTTGTCAAAATTTCCTTCGTAAATGTATCCCATTGGATTAATGACTCTTCCTTTTATTAAATATCCTGTATTTTTGTCAAAATCTCCTTCGTAAATATAGCCATCAGGGTAAATTATTCTTCCTTTTATTAAATATCCTGTATCTTTATCGAATTCTCCTTCTGTTATGGATCCATTTCTTTGAATTATTCTTCCTTTAGTAAGTAAATTTGTTTTGTCTTTCAGTTCGCCGATTATTATATTTGTGTGAGCATTTAATTTGTATGTTTTTCCTTTTAGATCTTTTACTGCATCATCTGCAGCTTGTGTAGCTGCGTCAATTGCTGTTTTTACTGATGGGTCTATTGTCTTTGCATCTGCGCCGGCTTTTATTAAGGTTTCTTTTGCTTGTGCTCTTATCTCTTTTTCTTTTGCTCGAGTTTCGTTGTATTTTGCCAAATATTCTTTAGGTATTTCCGGTTCTCCTTTTGGAGCTTCTGCCGGTTTTTCAGTTTCACCTGCGATCACTTCTTCCTTGCCGTCAGAATGGACGATTGTCCCTTCTATTAAAACTCCATCTTTGAACTTTCCTTTTTGAATGTCTTTATTTGGTAATGTTTTTGTTCCTTCTACTAACATTTCATCTTCAAATTTTCCCTTGATGATTACTATCCCGTCTTTATTTTTTACTGTTAAAGTTCCTTCTATTAAGTTTCCATCTTTATCAAAGATGCCTTCTGAAATATCTCCATCTTTGTCTGTTTTTTTGTCTTTTGTTTCTCCTTTTGATTTGTCTGGCTCTCTTGTTCCTGCTTCTGCCGCAACTTTTTCTGCAGCTTTGCTAATTTTACGTGCATGTTCGTTTGTGTCTATTCCTGCTTCTGGAGCTGCTGCAGGGCTTGGTGCAGGTGCAGGTGCTCTATCTGTAGCTTTTTCTTCCGGAGGTCTTGTATCTACTACAAATTTCTCACTTCCTTTCATCAAGCTTGCTTCTCCATCAGGAGTTAAAACTTCTCCTTTTTCCAGTCTTGCAAGTGTTGCTCTAAGGCTGGCTAAGTTTTTTTCTATTCTTTTTATTATTGCTTCTTTGTTTTTTTCGTTCATTTTTGTTCCTCGTACGGTCGTAAGTTGTCCTTCGTCCTCTTGGATTAATTCTTTAATCTTTGCAATTTGTTTTACTTGTTTTGCTTTTTCAGCGTCGGTTGTCGCTATTTTAAAGTCTGCAAATGCTGTTGTCTCGATTTTTACAGGTTTTTCTTCTCTGCCTCCTGGACCTTTGGATGCATCGGGTGCTGGTGCTGGAGCTTTTCCCGGTGCAGGTTTTTTGAAGTCCTTTACTTCATCTTTGTTTAGTAAGTAGACTTGGATACGATGTGGTCCAAGTGTTTCGCGACCTGGTTTTAAATCCGGTATTTGTGTGCCAACGCCAAACACAATCAGTTTGTCTGCCGGCACATCTTCTCCAAGCAAAATCTTTTTTATTTTGTTAGCCGCATTTACCGAGCGCATCTGGCTGTCACCGGAATTGTCGTCGTGAATAGTGATTACGGCGATTTCCTCTGGTTTTCCCTTTTTGATGGTGTCCGCTAACTTCTGTATGTATTCTAGCATGGCGTTGGTTGGCACCTGCTTGTCATCAAATAATGTGGCTCTGGCCTGTCTGTCTGGATTTTTGCTTTTAAGCTTATCTATTGCTCCGTCTGCCGGGGTGTCGCTTGTTTTATCTCCTGATTCCGCTGGTTGTGGTGCCTTATCTTCTGCCGGACCTCCTGTGGCTGAGTTTTTTGTCAATATTCCTGCCTGTAATTGCTTTTGTTGCTCTTCAAGCATGTCTTTGTTCAAACTGCCTAGCAAAACTTGTGCTGTATCTCCGCTAAGTTGTCTTAATTCTCCTTTCAATTTGTTTAACACTTCATCAATTCCTTCTTTTTCTACAATTCTTGCAAGTTCTTTGTAAACAGCTTGTTTGATTTTTTCCGGATCGTTTAATTTTTTTAGCGTGTCTTCAAATTTTTGATTCCACAAAAAACTTCTTTCAAGTCCATCTATTTTGAATGTGAATCTGTCTTGTTTATCATCTGCTTTTTGTGTTTCTTTTCTGCCGATTTTTATTCCTGTTTTTTCTTCCAGAAATTTTTTGAATTCCTCGTGGTTCATGTCTTTCGGCTCTTTCTTTGCTTCTACTTTTTCTGCTTTTGCGTTTTTTGGAGGTGTTTCTTCGTACAAAAATCTCTTCTCTTTCGAAGAGAGTTTTTGGCTGTAGTGAGAGATGCAATCTAGAAATCTTCTTATGGCCATTTTGTTTTTGTTTTCGGACTCCTTTATGTGGAGTCGATTAAATTTATCATAATATTATAGCAAATTTTCCCTTTTTGAGCAAGGGTTGTTTATGACTAAATTTTGTAGTACACTTTTCTTATGAAATTACCTTTGATTTTGGTTAATTTTAAGGCATATGAGCAGGCAACAGGAGAAAGTGCTGTATCTTTGGCTAAAATTCATGAGAAAGTTGCAAAAGAAACAGGTGCGAATGTTTGTATTGCGGTATCTGCCCTTGATTTGGCGCGAGTTTGTGAGGTAGTTGATATTCCTGTTTTTGCCCAGCATACCGATTTTGAGGGATACGGCGGCCATACCGGACACATTTTGCCCGACATGGTGAAGGAAGCTGGAGCTTATGGAACATTGCTTAATCATGCTGAATTTCAGCTTGGAGATGAGACTTTGGAGAAATGTATTGATGCTGCGAAACGTGCCGGACTCTTTGTTGTGGCTTGTGCAAATGATCCTTCCAGGGCTAAAAAAATTGCCGGATTTAATCCTGATCTTGTTGCCGTAGAGCCTCCGGAACTTATCGGTGGAGAATTATCTGTTTCAAAAACAGAGCCTGCGATTATAGAAAAAGCTGTGGATTTAGTTGGTGCAGGAAAAGTTTTGGTCGGAGCTGGAATCAAAGATGGAGAGGATGTGAAAATTGCTCTCGCCCTTGGAGCGAGTGGGGTTTTATTGGCTTCAGGAGTGGTAAAAGCTGAAGATCCTTATTCTGTTTTAATGGATCTTGTCAGCGGACTTAAGTCTTAATTTTTGATGTTAAAACTTTATGAAAATTGAAATTTATCGTGATGGAGTTGTTCTGAGTGAAATTGAGGAAAATTTTATTCGTGAAAAAATAGAACATTTGGCGAAATATGCTGATCGAATTGATGATGAAGCGACAATTGTTCAGGTGAAAGTCGAGAAGAATAAAATTGAGATTACCATGTATGTGCCTCATGCTGTGATTAGGGCTGAGGAAAGTGGTGAATCGATGGAGGTTGCGCTACGAAATGTTTGTGAAAAACTTGAAAAACAGATAGAGAAATACAAAGAATCAGAGGAAAGAAGGACGAAGGATGGGGATTTTCTTGAGTCTTCGACTTTGGAAAATGTTTTGACTGCGCAGGATGAATTTGGAGTTATGTCGAATGTTGTTAAAAGAAAAAAATTAAAAAAACTTCGACCGATGACTGAGGAGGAAGCGATCAATCAAATGGAGCTTATCGGTCATGATTTTTTTGTTTATCGCAATGAAGGTGATGGTGCTATTCACGTTGTCTACAAGCGAAAAAGCGAGGATGGGTATGGAACGATAGATGTGGACGAGGAAGTTTAATCTTTCTGTTTTTCTAGTCCTAGTTCCATGAAAAGAATAAACAAAATCAACATATCGTTTTTGTAAAACGGCGTGTCGATCATGCCATGAATGAAAAAATAAAGAAGAATAAATGTAAAAATAAGTGCTTGGTTTTTATCTGTGGAATTTTCCGACAACGATGTTTTTTTGAATGCTCTGTATATGCAAATTGCTATAAACAGAAGCCCTAAAACGCCATATTGAAAAAGGAATAAAAAGAAGATATTGTGAGGTTGAAGGACATAATAATCAAGTGGTTTATGTCCTAAGACTTTGTCTGAATTTTGTAAATAATATTCTTGAAACTGTCCTACTCCAAGTCCAAAAAGCAAGTTTGCAGGCTGCGTAGCGAGATACAAAGATGTTTTCCAAATCTCTTCGCGTTCGTTTAGACTGGAATAATTTGTTTGAAATGACGGAAGTATTTTTGTGTAGAAAACTCCGACAAATATAGATATGCCTATGATCGTGAAAATGACTTTTGTGGCTTTCAGGCTGAGGATTTTTATGTTTGTGTTTTTTAATGTGTAAATTGCAATTACTAAAAAACTTCCGAGTATCGATCCTGCGGAACGTGTCGCAAGTATTAAAATTAAAAGTAGAATTGCAGAAATGAAATTTACTTTTTTATTTATATTTTGTGTGAATTGCAAAACGAAAAATATGAAAAACGGTGTCATGTAATATGCCAGATAAACCGCAGCATCAAGAGGTCCGAGTAGTCTTAAGTCATGTGCAATATTGTATCCTGATAGATTATAAATTACTGAAAAAATCCCAAAAAAGATTGCACCGAATCCGCCTATGCGAATTGCTGAGATTTTTTCTTCACGTGTTTTAAATGTTTCTAAAAATAAATAAACAAATGCAATTGCGAATACAAAAAATTTAAGATTTCTAAAAAAATCCAAACTGTTTATTGGATCTACTGTGAGGATGGAGATGGCTGTTAAAAGGACGAAAACCGTAATCACTTTATGTTTGTAGAAGTTTTTTATTTTTTGAAAAAATGGTTTTGAAAAAATTGATTTTATGAAAAATGAAACTCCCGTTAATGCTATTAAAATTTCCTGAAGATTTGTCGAGTATGAAAATATTTTAAATCTTATTAGGTAGGATTGCAGAAAAAAAATATTTGTAAAAAGGAGGATTTTTGTTAAATTTCTGAAAAATTTTTCTAATTTCAAGTTCATTTTGTTGTACTTATGTGGCTAGATTTAGTATATTTCAATTATGGAAATTATTGAAGGACAAGTTGTGAAAGGTTTGGGTGTTGGGAAAAAACTTGGTTTTCCAACTATAAATATTTTGTATGACGGAAAACTTTCAGGTGTTTTCGCCGGTAAAGTTTTTATTGGAGAGAAGCCTAAAATCGTTACTGCTTTTGGTCGTGAAGCTTGTCACTGCGGAGGTGGATGTTTGTGTGGTTCCGAACAGAATAAAAAAGGTTTTGTTGCTGCTGTGCATATTGGGAAAAGGCCTACAATAAATGAAAATGAACCAATTCTTGAGGCTCATATAATTGATGGTTTTGAAAAATTTGTTGATAAAGATCTTTCCGGTAGAGAAATAAAAGTAGAAGTTTTTGAGAAAATTCGAGATACAAAAAAATTTGCAAATCTTGATGAACTTAAAAAGCAGATTGCAGAAGATGTAAAAAATGTGGGATACTTTTTTAAGAAAAATATTTGATTTTATATGTTTGATTTTTTAAGGAAACTGATTCCTGACACTCATCCTTTACGCCTTCTTTATCACAAAATTGCGGCTTTCTTTGCTGCTCTTATAAATTTTTATCCTGCTGATAATATGATAGTTATAGGTGTAACAGGAACAAATGGAAAAACTACGACTGTAAATCTTATTACGAATATTTTGACTGCTTGGGGTCAAAAAGTTGGAATGACTTCTACTGTGAATTTCCAGGTCGGGGATGCAAAATGGACTAATACTACAAAACAAAGTACGCTTGGTGCATTCAAGATTCAGGGCTTACTGAAGCGCATGAAGAACGAGGGATGTAAGTATGCTGTGATTGAAGTGACGTCTCATTCTGTGACTCAATCCAGAATTCTTGGAATAAATTTTGATGTCGGTGTCATTACAAATGTTACTCCTGATCATATCGAATATCATGGTGGTTTCAATAATTATTTGAATGAAAAAGGAAAATTTTTCAAAAAAGTTTCTATGGATTCCAGAAAAGTAGGTGTTCCAAAAGTGCTTGTTTTAAATGCTGATGATCAGTATTACAATTTTTTCAATCAATATATTTCTGACAGAAAAATAACTTATGGAATGAATTATGCTACTGTTTACAGTGAAAATGTCGAAAGTACCACAAGTGGGTCAAAATTTGTTTTGCATGTTCCAAACAATGTAATTCCTGTGGAAATCAAGCTTCCCGGACAATTTAATGTGTACAATGCTCTTGCTGCAGCAAGCGCATGTTTGGCTATCGGCGTTCCTCTGGATATAATAAAAAAAGGCTTAGAGGAGAGCAGTGGTGTTCCTGGTAGATTTGAACAAGTTTATGCCGGTCAGCCTTATAGTGTTGTCGTGGATTATGCGCATACTCCTGAGGCTCTTGAGAGTTTGACCAAGCTTTATAAAGGGCTTGCAAAAGGTAAGTTGTATACTGTTTTTGGAGCTACAGGAGGCGGAAGAGACAAGTCAAAGAGGCCTAAAATGGGCCAGGTTGTTAATGAAAATTCTGATTATATTATAGTGACTGATGATGATCCCTATTCTGAAGATGAATTATCTATCATAGATCAAGTTTCTACAGGAATTCCAAGAAAAGAAGGGCATGGTTTTTGGAAAATTCCTGATAGAAGAGAGGCTATTCGTTTAGCTCTTACTTTGGCTAGAGAAGGGGATTGTGTTGTTGTTGCCGGAAAAGGATGTGAAGAGGTTATTATGCTTAGAGGAAAACGTCTTCCTTGGAATGATAAACAGGTTATTGAAGGACTTTTAAATAGGGAAATGGAAATTTCTGTGACCTAGATTTTATTTAAAATTTTTAATATGGATGGATTTGTTTTGGTTGATAAGGAAAAAGGTGTTTCAAGTTTTTTTGTTGTAAGAACTCTTAGGCGGATTTTTGGAGTAAGGAGGGTTGGGCATGGTGGTACACTTGATCCTTTGGCTACAGGACTTCTTGTTGTCGGGGTTGGAAAGGCTACAAAGTCTTTGAATCAATTTTTGGGTTGTGATAAAGAATATAAAGTTACTGCGCATTTTGGATTTGTCTCTGAGACTTATGATGAAGAGGGACCTATTTCTGAAAGTTTGCCTGTTTCTGATAAAAAGAAATTGGAAGATTTATTTTCAGAAGATTGTCAGCCTATAAAAGACATAATAAAAAAGCATTTTATTGGTGAGATTTTGCAAATGCCTCCCAAATTTTCTGCGCTAAAAGTTGGAGGAAAGCGAGCATATGATTTGGCGAGAAAGGGCTTAGAAGTCAAACTAGAACCGCGCAAAATTTTTGTTCAAGATTTTAAAATGTTTAAGAATGATTTTCCTAAAATTTCATTTCGAATAAAGTGTGGTAGTGGTACTTATATTCGTTCTTTAATTCATGATTTGGGCCAAGTTTTGGGCGTCGGGGCTTACGTTGAAAGACTTAGAAGAACCAAAATCGGGGACTTGAGCGTTGATGATGCTTTGAAGATAGAGGAAGTGGAAAAGTTGTTTCGCGAAGGCAAGTATGAAGAATTTTTGAAAAAGGTTGATTGAAATAGTTGGCAAAAAACATTCCTTCGAGCTTAGGTGCTTCTTTTGATTGTGAAATATGTTATATCTAAAATGAACGCAAAGCGCTCTCAGGAATATTTTTGCCAACTATTTCTACTTTACCTACCATCAAAAACATATCATACTTGCCTTCGTGGAAAACTTTTTCTCAAATTATATTTGGATTTTTATTTTTTCTTTTTTTCTTTGTCTGATTTTTGTGTTTTTGGCGACAAAGATTTTTCCAAAGATAGGCCTGCTTGATCGTCCTGAGAAATATGGCCTTAAGAGAGCGCCAATTCCTTACTATGGCGGAATTGCAGTTTACTTAGCTTTCTTAATTTCGCTTGTTGTCTTTGTACCTTTTGATACCCGTGTTTTTGGACTTCTCTTTGGTGGAACTTTGATTTTTTTACTTGGTTTTTTTGATGATAAATTTTCTTTAAGTCCTTTTTTGCGATTGTTTGTGCAGTTTTTGGCAGCTGTGGCACTTGTGATATTTGGTATTGGGGTTCTTTCTATAAAACTTCCTTTTTTGGGAAATATTGATTTTACTTCAATAAAAATTGTAACTTCTTTGTTTAATTTTAAAATAATTATTTATTTGTTTGGTGCAATTTTTACAGTTTTTTGGGTTCTTACGATCATCAATGCTATGAATTTTGTGGATGGAATAAGCGGCTTAAATAGCGGTGTATCTGCTATTTCAGCTTTTATTATTTTTATTCTTAGTATTCATCCCGGGATTCATGAAAATCCTGCCGGACAGTTTTCTGTTGCTACAATCGCTCTTATTTTATCGGCTTGTGCTCTTGCATTCTTTATATTTGATTTTTATCCTCCGAAAATTTTGATGGGGGATAGTGGTAGTACTTTTTTTGGTTTTATGATTGCAACTCTTGCGATTTTTTCCGGAGGAAAGGTGGCAACTGCTTTTTTGGTTTTAGGTCTTCCTATTCTTGATATGGTTTGGGTTGTTTTTCGAAGAATTTTATCAGGGCAAAGTTTTTGGCGTGGCGATTTGAAGCATTTGCATCACAGGCTTCTTGTCGCAGGCCTTACTGAAAGGGTCGCCGTGTTGTCTTATCTTTTGATTGTAGCTGTTTTTGGAGTAATGGCTGTTGCTTTTGTGAGCACAAATCAGAAATTTTTTATTATTATCGGGCTGTTTATTTTAATGCTGCTTTTGGGGTCTGCTTTGATATTCTTGCCTAAGATTAAAGAAAAAAGACGTCTAAAATAGCAATGATGGTTGTTTTTGCACTTAATTTGGAGTATAAAACACTCGGGTTTTTCAAAAATTTATGGGAGATATTGTTTCTGACATAAAGGACAGGTTGGACATAACTGACGTTGTTTCGCAGTATGTTCAGCTAAAAAGGGCCGGCCATAATTTTAAAGGGCTTTGCCCGTTTCATAGTGAAAAGACTCCGAGCTTTGTTGTAAGCCCTGAAAAACAGATTTGTCATTGTTTTGGATGCAATAAGGGAGGTGATATTTTTGGTTTTGTGCAGGAGGTTGAAGCTGTCACTTTTGCTGAGGCTATTAAGATATTGGCAGATAGAGCGGGTCTTAAGATTGAGAACTTTGAAAAAGTTGCAAAAAAAGAAGGAAAAACTGAAAAAGATGAATATTTTGCCGCCCATGATTTGGCTCAGAAATTTTTCGAGAATCAACTTCATAATACTAATGACGGGAAAAAAGTTTTGGAATATTTGTATTCTCGTGGAGTTAAAGATGAAACTATAAGAGAATTTGGTATCGGTTTTTCTCCTGATAGCTATGATGCTCTTCATGCTGAGCTTTTGAAGAGTGGGGTGAAAAAAGATGTGCTTTTAAAAAGCGGATTTGTTTCTGTAAAAAATATTTCTTCGGATCAGATTTTTGATAAATTCAGGATGAGGCTTATGTTCCCTATTTTTGATTCACTTGGTAGGATTTGTGGCTTTGGCGGACGTGCTCTTAAGGCTGATCAGATGCCAAAATACTTGAATTCTCCGGAAAATATTATTTACAGTAAAAGTAAGGTTTTGTATGGATTTTCTCATGCTAAAAAATATATAAAAGAATTAAATAATGTTGTTTTTGTTGAGGGATATTTTGATGTGATTATGCCATACCAGGAGGGTGTAAAAAATATTGTTGCGACGAGTGGAACTGCTTTGACAAAGGACCAGGCTAAAATGATGAGTAGAATAACAAAAAATGCTGTAACTTCTTTTGATACAGACAGTGCAGGATTTGAGGCTACCAGAAGGGCTTATGAGATTTTACAAACCGAAGGCTTTAATGTAAAAACTGTTTTTGCTTTCGACAAAAAAGATCCTGCTGATTATGTTAAAGAAAATGGCGGAGGTGCATTCAAGGATGCTGTCTCTTCTGCAAAAGATTTTATAAGTTTCTATATGGATAGGTTGATTAAAGATTTTGATATTAATACTTTTGACGGCAGGAAAGGTGTTATGAATTTGCTTATGCCTTTTTACAAAGTTATGACTCCGACTGATCGTGATTTTTATGTGAAAGAGCTTGCAGGTAAAATTTCTATGGGAGAAAAAATTCTTTATGACGAGATTGATAGTTATAAATTGCCAAAAGATCATCCTGCCAGACAAAGTTTCCAAACTAATTCTTCTGAAAATTCTGTTTTAAAGAAATTTGAAATAGGAGTGTATGAAATTATTCTTGGTATAATTTTTGGATACCCGCATATTTTTGGAGAAATATCTGTTGCCTTAGATGAAGATGCTTTTGACGAAGATGGCAAAAATATTTACAAAGAGTGCTTAAATCAGTATAATTCGACCCGAACCCGTGGGGGAAAGTGGGACTTTGAAAGCGAGGTTTTTGCCCATTTTAAAGCCGATATCGGCGTTTACGTGCTTTATGTCGAAGATAAGTATCAAGATTTTTCAGATGTGGCGATAGCGCTAGAGGTGAAAAAATTGGTTGACAAGATGAAGCAAAGTCGTAAAAACAACTCTTTGAAAGAAGTGCAGGAAAAGATTAAAGAGGCGGAAAAATCCGGAGATAAAGCCCTATTATTAAAACTTTTACAGGAGCAACAAGTATTATTATCTAAATAATTTTAAATGGCTCGAACAAGCAAATTTATAAGTCAGCCGACAGATGATCAGTTGTCTAAGTTCCCCAAGGAAGTACAGGAGCTTGTTAAGAAGGGAAAAGGACAAGGGTTTATCACTCAGCAGGAACTTCTTAAGGCTATGCCAAATGTTGAAGAGGATTTGATCCTTTTGGACGAGCTTTATAGCATGTTTATGGATATGGGTATCGAGGTTCTTGATACCAAAGATGCTTTTATTTTGGAAGATGATGATCTTTTCCCTGTTGATGATGACGTTTCTCCTGAAGTTGCCGGTGAAATTCCTGAGGAAAAGATTTTCGATGTAGTTGCAGTTAAAGACAAGAAGCAGAAAAAGGAAGCCGAATATAAGGAGATTGCGAATGATTCTATCAGGCTTTATTTGTGTGAGATTGGCCGTGTTCCTCTTCTTAATGCAAAGCAGGAGGTTGAGCTTGCCAGAAGGATTGCCAAGGGTGATCAATCTGCGAAATCAAAGCTTGCGGAGGCGAATTTGAGGCTTGTTGTCAGTATTGCGAAGAAATATATCGGGCGTGGACTTTCTTTCTTGGATTTGATTCAGGAGGGAAATATCGGACTTTTCCGTGCAGTAGAGAAATTTGATCCAAATAGGGGATTCAAGTTTTCAACTTATGCAACTTGGTGGATCAGACAGGCCATTACTCGTGCTATTGCAGATCAGGCCAGAACGATTCGTATTCCGGTTCATATGGTTGAAACCATAAATAAGTTGACCCATGCTCAAAGAAGACTTGTTCAGGAGCTTGGGCGTGAACCGCTTGTGGAAGAGCTTGCGGCGGAAATGGATATGGATATCAAAAAAGTTCGTCATATCTTAAAGATTTCACAGGATATTGTTTCTCTTGAGGCGCCTGTTGGCACTGAGGAGGATAGCAAACTTGGGGATTTTATTGAGGATGATGACGCTCTTTCCCCTTCAGAATCGACAAATAGACAGCTTTTAAAGGAAAATATCCATGAAATGCTGCAATATCTGTCTCCACGTGAAAGGAAAATTATAGAAATGAGATTTGGACTTAAAGATGGTGTAGGGCATACTCTTGAGGAAGTTGGGCAGGAATTCAGGGTTACGCGTGAAAGAATACGACAAATTGAGGCAAAAGTGCTTCAGAAGTTGAAAGAACATCCAACAAGTGCTAAGATTCGCCCACATTAAAATATAAATGATTAACTAATTTAAAAAATACATATGAATAACTTATTTGTTCAAGAAGATGATTTGTTTAGTTCTACTGCTCGTGTTTCCGGGTTTGGAGCTGGAGATGATGACGATGATGATGGTCAGGCTGTTAAGTCTGAAGAATATGTTGATGAAGAAGACGAGAAGGCTGAACTTGATTTGATGGAGCAGTATGGCGCTGATTATGATGAAGAGATGGTAAATGAAGATGGAAAAAAAGTTACTCTTATCACGAAAGAGGGCTTGGATAAGCTTAAAGATGAATCAAAATATTTAAAAGAAACAAAGAGAAAGGATGTTGCTGCCAGAATTAAAGAGGCTATTTCATATGGAGATCTTTCCGAGAATTCTGAATATGAAGAAGCTAAAAATGAGCAGGCTTTTGTTGAAGGAAGAATTCTTGAACTTGATGAGAAAATTAAAAATGCCAAGATTATTTCCGGACGTAAGAAAGTTACTAAAACTGTTCAGCTTGGAACAACTGTTCATCTTAGAAATCTTACTAAGGGAAAAGATGATCTTGAGGTTTATACGATTGTCGGATCTACTGAAGCCGATCCATTTGCCGGAAAGATTTCAAATGAGTCTCCTATAGGCAGCGCTCTTCTTGATAAGGAAAAAGGAGATAAAATTAAAGTTGCTGTTCCTGCAGGAAGTGTTGAATATCAGATCGTAAAATTAGACTGATTATTTTTTCTTCTTTTTTGCCGAGTAACTTGTCTCTTTTGTTACTTCTTTTTTTAGTGTGCTTTTCGGATTTGATTTAATTTCTCTTTTGTAATCTGTAGTGTGGATTTTAACATAGCAGAAAAGCATGTATGCAAGACCTAGAAGTGATATGTATAGTAAAAATCTCATGCCAAAATATGGAATGTTTTCGTATCTTGTTGCGACAAGGAATAAAAACAGGATTCCAAAAAGAACAAGGTTTCTGCTTGTGTTCTTGAACATTCTCTTGAAAGCGAAATCATATTTTTTCTTATTGTTGTATACAAACATGAATGTAATTCCTGCAACGATAAGTAGTCCTGACAGTATTAGCATTGGCAGATAATAGCCAAAATCAGATCCCGGTGTTGTGTCGAAAAGATATTTGAAAAATATATTTACTTTTTCCATATTTTTTTGAATTTATTTATAATTTTTTTTGTGATGGCTGAATTATAGCGTAGATATAAAAATATTCCAGCGGATATTACGATTAGTACTGATATTATTTGAGGCAATCTGATTCCTAGAATCATTATTGCATCATCTCCTCTTAAAAATTCTTCTAAAAATCTGAAAATGTTATATATAATTATTCCCAATAATCCTATAAATCCTGTTGTTTCGAGTTTTGATATTTTTTCTGTGCGATTTAAAAGGATTAGTCCTGTAGCTATAATTGCCGTGTATATGAATGCATAAATTTGTGTCGGATGAATTGGTACTGTGTATTTTATTGACGGGCTTTCGAAGTTTACACCCCATGGTAGTGATGTTTCATGTCCGTAATTTGATCCGTCGAAAAATGTTCCAATGTTGCCGAATGCAATGGCGATAAGAGATGCCGGTATTAATACATCCAGCCATTTGAAAAAATCCTGTTCGTTTTTTTTGCAGATTATATAAAAGTAAATCAAAAATGCCAGTGCCGCTCCACCAAAATTTAAACCTTTGTCCCATATGTAGAAAATGTTCATAATTGCACGAATTGAGAACTCGTAAAAGTATGCCTGATAATTCCCGATGACTGCAAAGACTCTTGCCCCGATAAGTGTCCAGAGAATAAGTTTTAATGAATTTTCGCTTAGGAATTGTAATTTTAAGCTGTTTCTTTCCGCCAAAATTATTAATGCATAAGTTCCTGCAATTACTCCTGTTGTTATGAAAAGCCAGAGCGTGTTGATTGCGAAATATTTTGTTTCAAATAATACCGGGTTCATAGTTTAAAAGTTAAGTAAAATTAAAACGCTTCCAAATACAAATCCTGTCGGTAAAAGTATGTTTGCGATAATATTTTTTTGAAAGAAATTTATTTTTAATGACGTCGATGCGTGCATTAAAAATAATATTCCCAGTATATATTTGAAAATGTGGCTTTTATATACGAAAAATCCTTGCGGTATTTGAGTGAATCCGAAATTTTTTGTCGTGATTAATATCGAGACAAAATAGTAAATTAAGTAAAAAACAAGCAGCCATCCTGTTAATGAATTTAGTTCTATTATAGCCGGTTCTATAAATTTATTGTCTATGTCTAATATATCTTCTTCGTTGCTCCTTCTACTTTTTAATAGTGCTTTTGCCTGATCCAGACTGTGGACTGCTTTTTTTCTTGCGGCCCATATTGTTTTTATCGCATTTTTTACCTTGTCTTTATATTCTTTTGTCGGTTCTTTGAAATACATTTTTGCAAATTCCCAGAGTTGATGATTGTATGTCCTTATTTGTTCCTGTATGACCATTATTTGAGGTGGAGTTTCAAACATTTTTTTAATCCACCTAAAGATTTTTTCAAGAAATTTTGTCGGGATATTTTCCTGTTTTTTATTTACGTGTGTTTCTTCCCATTTATCTATTTTGCTTATTATATCTTCGGAAAATGATGCTGGTGCCGATGATTTATGGAGTTCGTTGACTAATTTTTGTGTTTCCATTTCAAGGTGCATCTTTTTTTCGAAGTATCCTTTTTCTACAAGGGTTTGTTCCTGTGCTCTTATTGTACTTAATAGGTCCTCCGCTGTTTCCAGTATGTAATGTAAATTTGTACTGTTTTTTATTCTTAACAATTTGTTTATCTTTTGGTCTATTTCGGTTCTTTGATCCGGAGTGAAATCTTTGTCGAATTTTAGAAGTACTGTGTTTATTTCTTTTAAAAGATTCTCAATTTTTTCTTTTACAAAAGCTTCTTCTTTTTGCTGTTCTATGCTTTTTATTTTTTGTTTTTCTGTTTCCTGATTTCTTTTTTCCAGGAATTCTTGTATTTTCTGGCTTCCTTTTTTTCTTGCTTCATTTATCTCTTCTTCTGAAGCGCCTTCTTTCCATATTGCTGTGACAGTTAATGCGTATCCGCTTGTAAGTTTTGAAAAGGCTTCATCCGGATTTTTTGCAGGGATTGTTCCTGAAATTAATTTTGAATTTGAATCTATTGCTTCAAAAATATATTTGATTAGTGAATCATCCTGTTTTGGAAGTTCTTGAGTTTTTTCCAATGTCAAAATGGAAAATCCTAGATTGTTTAGTTCAACTCTAGCTGTTTGTTCATCCGGAGCTTCCACTGTTCCTGTAAGTTTTTTCCCGTCTTTATTTGCGACGATATATTTAAAAACTTCCATGGATTTTATTTTTTGAGTTTTTTGCATGCCTCAATAAACCCTTCAAACAGGGGATGAGGACGAAGTGGTCTTGATTTAAATTCTGGATGGAATTGAGATCCTATCATAAATGGATGTCCTTTTATTTCAGCTATTTCAACGAGATTTTGCTTCGGATTTATTCCTGAAAATATCATACCGGCTTTTTCAAGCAGAGACTTATAATCATTGTTAAACTCATATCTGTGTCTGTGTCTTTCTTCTATTAATGTCTTTTTGTACAGTTTGTATGTTTTTGTGCCTTCTTTGATTTTGCATGGATATGAGCCAAGTCGCAGTGTTCCGCCCTTTGCTCTGTCATCCGATTGTCCTGCCAGAAAGTGAATCACGTATTTCTCAGGGGAAAGTTTCCTTTCTTCATCAAATTCTTCCGATGTTATTTTAGGATCTTTTAAAGCATTTCTTGCAAACTCTATGGTCATTATTTGCATTCCGAGACAAAGTCCCAGATAAGGAATTTTATTTTCTCTTGCGTATTTTGCCGCCATAATTTTTCCTTCGATTCCGCGTGATCCAAATCCTCCAGGCACTATTATTCCATCTGCTGTATGCAATAATTCCCATGTTTCTTTGTCTTTTTCCTCCAAGCTCTCAGATGAAACCCAGAGCAGATTTAAGTCTCTATTGGCGTGGTAGCAAGCGATTTTTAGTGACTCTATTACGCTTAAATAAGCATCATCGAGTCCTGTGTATTTGCCAACCAATGCTATATTTAAAGACTCTTTCTTTGCTTTTATTCTCTCAACAACTTTTTCCCATTCTTTCAGATTTGGCTTTAGTTTGCCTAAATTTAATTTGTCTGCAATCAGTTGAGTTATATTATATTTTTCAAAATTCAATGGGACTTCGTAAATTGTGCTTACTGTAGGTGCTGGAATTACATACTCTTCTTGAACATCACAGAACAGTGATACTTTTTTTAAAATTTCTTTTTTGATCGGATAATCAGCTCTTGTCAAAATCATGTCAGGTTGTATACCTATTGATCTTAGTTCTTTTACAGATGCTTGAGTGGGTTTTGTCTTAAGTTCTTTTGAGGCTGCAAGATAAGGTAGAAGCGTTAGATGAACAAAAAATGTGTTCTCTGCTCCAAGTTTGTTTCGTAGTTGTCTGATTGCCTCAAGATATGGCTGACCTTCTATATCTCCGACTGTTCCTCCTATTTCTACCATCATAACGTTACATTTTGATTCTTCTGCGGCTTTTGTTATTTTTTCCTGAATAGCATCTGTAATATGCGGAATAATTTGTATTGTACGTCCCAAAAAGCCTCCTTTTCTCTCTTTTTCAAGGACTTCGCTATATACTTTTCCTGTTGTTACAGAGGAAAGTTTGTTGAGATTTGTATCTATAAATCTTTCATAGTGGCCAAGATCCAAATCTGTTTCACCTCCATCATCTGTGACGAAGACTTCTCCATGCTGAAAAGGGCTCATTGTTCCAGGATCTACGTTTAGATATGGATCGAGTTTTTGTGTGAATATTTTCAGTCCGGAAGCCTTGAGTAGTGCGCCGATGGACGCTGAGGAAATTCCTTTCCCTAATGAACTACAGACGCCTCCTGTGACGAATATATATTTACACAAATTTCTAATATTAATTGCCCCCTCCTGTTTACTTTAATCGAAGGGAGGCCAAAGTTCAAGTGATAAATTTTAGGTTTATCTTGTTATATATCCTACTTTTGTTTTAACTTCTGTTAGTGTTTTTGATGCCAGTATTTTTGCTTTTCTTGAGCCATTTCCCAAGATGTCGTAAATCATCTCTTTTTGCGGATATATTGTCTTGTATTTTTCCCGTGCTTCTTTGAAATATTCAAGTATTTTTGCGAGCAGGGTTTTCTTTGCATCTCCGTAGCCAAAACCGCCTTTTTTGTATTTTGATTCGAGGTCTTTTATTTCTTCTTTTGTCGCCAGCAGTTTGTATAGATTAAAAACGTTGCATTTTTTTGGATCTTTCGGCTCTTCTAACGGAGTTGAGTCTGTCACGATGCTCATGACCTGCTTTTTTAGTTCGTTTTCCTCTGCGAAAATATCGATTGTATTGTTATATGATTTGCTCATTTTTTGTCCGTCTGTTCCGGGGACTACGGCGACTTCATCTTTGATAAATGGTTCCGGAATTTTAAAAGTTTCTCCAAATGTAGTATTGAATGTGGTGGCTATGTCACGGCTCATTTCAATGTGCTGTTTTTGATCTTTTCCTACCGGTACCAGGTCCGGTTGGTATAAGAGAATGTCGGCAGCTTGTAAAACCGGATAGTTGAAAAGGCCTACGCTTTCTTCTTTTTTGCCTTTTGCTTTTGCGTCTTTCCATGCATGGGCTCTTTCCAAAAACGGCATTTTCACAAGGCAATCGAAAATCCAGAAAAGCTCTGTATGTTCAGGGACATCGGATTGTTTGAAGAAAACTGTTTTTTCCGGATCGAGTCCAAGGGCTAAATATGAAACTGCAAGGTCATAAGTGTTCGATTGCATTTGTTTTGCGTCGTGGACTGTTGTTAATGCATGTAAGTCTGCGATAAAAAGAAAGCATTCGAAATCTTTTTGCATCTCTATATGTTGCCGCATTGCCCCTAAATAATTCCCCAGATGAGGACGTCCGCTTGGCTGTATGCCTGATAAAATCCGTTTTTTATTTGTTTGAGGCATGATTTTTTTATGATGTTGTATTTGGGTCGATGTCTATTTTTATAGACGTGTCTATTATAATCTCTTTTGCAATATTTTCTAATGTTTTATCCAGTATTTTTCTGTCTACGGATTTTAAAAGAATAATGTAGCGGTATTTTCCATGTAATTTCATTAAATATGCAGGATATTTTAGTACTTCCACTTCCGACATCGCATTTAATTTTGAAAGAATTTTATTTATCTGCGTGTAAAGTTTTTCTGTTTTTGTCTGACAATTTTTGAGCGATTTATCTTCTATTATAATTTTTATAAGATTTGAAAATGGGGGATTTAGTAGCAGTTTTCTTTGTGTTATTTCGTATTTGAAAAATTCGTCGTATGAATTTTCTTGTGCGTATTTCAATGCTAGATTCTCCGGATTGTATGTTTGAATTATTACTTTTCCTTTTGTGCCGGATCGTCCTGCGCGGCCTGCGACCTGCGTCAAAAGTTGGAAATTTTTTTCCAGAGTTTTGAAGTCCGGAATATTAAGTCCTATGTCTGCCAATATGACTCCAACGAGACTTACTAAGGGTAGGTGTAAGCCTTTTGCTATCATTTGTGTGCCAATAAGTATGTCTGCTTTGTGGTCTCTGAAATCTTTGTAGATTGTTTTGAAACTGTCTTTTTTGCTTGTTGTGTCTTTGTCCGCTCTAAGTATTTTTGCTTTCGGGAAAAGTTTTTGAATTTCTTTTTCTATTCTTTCAGTCCCGATTCCTAAAAATCGAATATTTGTTCCTTTGCATGTCGGACATAGAGATGGTGGCTTTGATATCTTTCCGCAGTGGTGGCAAATCATGTTTGGAGTGCCTAATGTCTTTTCGTGGTATGTCATAGGCATTTCGCAATCCGTGCATTTGTATGCGAATCCGCAGTCTCGGCATACTACTGATGAAGATGATCCTCTGCGATTTAAAAATAGAATTGCTTGAGTGTTTTCGCTCAAAACTTTCTCTAATTCTTTTTGTAATTTTTCACTGAAGATTGAATTATTTTGTTTTTTGAACTCTTCTCTTAGGTCGACGATTTCGACTTCCGGTAGAGCAATATTGCCGATACGATTCATAAGTTTTATAGTGGAATCTTTGAGAAGTTCAGCTGTTTCTATTGATGGAGTTGCGCTTCCGTAAACTATTTTTATTTGTCTGTCCTTCGATAATTCTTGAATTTTTTCTGCGACGCGTTGAACGGAATATCTTGGTGCATTTTCTTGTTTATATGATGATTCATGTTCCTCATCTATAATTATTAAGCCAAGATCTTTGAATGGAGTGAATATTGAGGAGCGTGAACCGATGATCAATTTTGTTTTTCCTACCGATATGTCTTTCCAGTTTTTTATGCGTTCTCCTTCGGAAAGTTTGCTGTGAATTACTGATGCATTTATGCCAATTGACCTTTCAAAATACTCAATTGTTTGTGGTGTTAAGGCAATTTCCGGGACAAGTATCAGAACTTGAAGGTTTTGACTTATAAAATGTTTTGCCAGATGTACATAAATCTCTGTTTTGCCTGATCCGGTCACTCCTTGTATTAAAAAAGTGTTCGATGGGTCTTCTAGTATTTTGTTTATCGCTATTTCTTGTTCTTCTGTTAAGTTTTTTTGTTCAGAGCTAATAATTTGTTCAACTTCTTTTGTTTTTGGCTTGCTTGTCCTACTTTTTGGTTGTTTTGTGGTGAGTAGTTTTTTGGGTATAAATAGCTTAATAATTTGATGGATAGGGCAGTAGTAATAAGAGCTAATCCATTTTAATAGCTCTATTTGACTATTTGTCAAAATAGGGTAGGGCAACATGATTTCTTGAATTTCGAGTGTTTTGAATGCCGGTTCTTTGTATGAAAGTTCTAAAACTATGCCTATTTTCTGTGAATTTCTTATTGGAGCTTTGACTAGGGATCCTTTTTCTACTTTTAGGTTTTCCGGAATTTTATAGGTAAGAGTTGAATTCAATTCTTCAAGAGAACCATCCTTTGAATTCTTGAAAATTATTTTTTGCGGGAATAAAACTTGTGCGTATTTCATGCACGGATTATAGCACAAAAACTTAAGAATTTTCTGCAAGCAATTTTAATTGTCTTATCTTCTCTTCTTTTTCGTGAGATTTCTTATTCAAAATTTTGAAGAGGATTGGGAGAACAATCAGTGTCAAAAGTGTTGAAGTTGAAAGTCCGAATATGAGTGCGGCTCCCATTCCAGCCCATGTTTCGTCTGTTAATGTAATTGGAATCATTCCTATAACTGTTGCGGTTGATGTAAGGAAAATCGCTTCAAGTCTAGATTTTGCTGCATCGACTATGGCTTCTGTAAAAGGAATTCCAACTCTTAAATTTAGATTTATTTTGTCTACCAATATGACTGCGTTTTTTACTACAACTCCAAAGAGTGCGACAACTCCGATCAATGCCGGGAATGAAAGTGTAAGTCCTGTGACTGTAAATCCATAGAATACTCCTGTGACTGCAAATGGAATTGCTGTCAAAATCATGATCGCTTTTGTGAATGAATTGAATTGTAAAACTAATGTTCCAACAATCAAGATCATTGCAATAATCATTGCTTTTAATATCGAATAAATGGACTCCGCATTAGTTTCTTGCAGTCCTCCGAATTTTATTTCATACCCTTTTGGAAGTGGTTCTTTATCAATTCTTTTTTGAAATTCCGCCTGGATTTCTGCCGGAATATTTGGTTTTTCCACACCGGCTGAAAGTGAAATTATGCGTTTCCCGTCTATTCTACTGATTGACGTTAATGATGATCCAAGGCTTATTTCTGCGATATCTCCAAGTGTGAAAATTTGCCCTCGTGCATTTGTTATTTTTAATGCTTTGATTTGATCGATGTTTGCAAGTGATCCTTTTTCGAAATTTGCTCTTACTGTTATTTCGTCATTATTTTGTAAAATTTTTGTTATTTCTGTGCTGCTTAATGCTGTTCGGAGTAATGATGCAACTTGTGCAGTTGTGACTCCGTGTAGATTCATTTTGTCATAATCCAGTTTTATATTGAATTCCCCCGGACTTAGTGTGATGGAAGTTTTTGGATTAATAACTCCTTTTATGCTACTAAGGATTTCTTTATATTTATTTCCTTGTTGTTCAAGTACAAGCATATCGTCTCCAGAAATTGTTGCAGAGATGTCACTTCCAGTTGGCGGTCCTCCTTTTAATTCCGCAACTTCGATTTTTGCACCTGTTATGTTCGAAACTTCTTTTCTTAAATTTTGTGCGATTACATATGACTCCTCGGATCTTTCTTTTAATGGGACCAGATTGATTGCGAATTGAGCTTTGTTTGTCTCTGTGCCATTTCCGGCTGATGACATTTTGTCTGATATGTTCACTCCTGCAGCTCCGACGACCAGTGAAAAACTTTTTATGCTTTTTTCTTTTAATAATATTTGTGAAACTTTGTCTGTGACTTCTTTTGTTTTCGTTGTTGTAAGCCCCGGAGGTCCCTCGATATTTATGTACATATTTTCATTATCTGCCTGAGGAAGAAACTCGGATTTTAAAAGTCCAAGGACTGGCAATGAAAGTGCTACAAAAAATAATGCGATTGTTATTATCAGTGTTGTTGCTGTTTTTTTCTTGTCTGTCAAAAGTCCGGTTAGGAAATTCCCGTAGGCGGGAAGGATTTTGTCCATTTTTATAATCCCTCCAATAAGCCTTCCCATAAAGCTTTTTTCTTCCGCTTCCGCCAAATAATGATGATGGATTTTTGCTTTTATTTTATTTCTATCTGCTGTTTCTTCGAGGATTAATTCTTCATTTTTTATGAGTGAATCTTTTAGTGAATTTCTATAGTATTTTAAAAATACGAACGAAATAAATCCAAATATCAGCATCATTGGAATTCCAAAAAATAAATTGATTGTATTTTTTATTGTGAAGATTGTTATAACTAATGTTATTACAAAAAGTATAATTAATAATGTCTTAATGTGGCTTCGCGTAAGCCTGAAACGTTCTAGGATTATTGCCATCGGATGGTTGATTATGATGGCGATAAAGTATGACGCTGCGAGTGTTATTGAAACTGTTATTGGGATTGATCGTATGAAACTTCCGATGATTCCTGATGCTAGTAATAGTGGAATGAATGCCCAAATTGTAGTTAATGTTGTTGTCGTTAGTAGGATTTTGTAATCGCGGAATACAAGAAGTACCGCTTCTTCCGGAGTGAATTTTCCTGTGGCCAAATATTGTTTTGTGGCTTGTACTACGACTATTGCATCGTCGACCAATAATCCGAGCGATAGGATAAGCGAGAATAAAGAGAGGAAATTTAATGTGATTCCGGTTAGATACATGACGCCAAAACTTACACAAAAAACTAGTGGTACTGCAAGTCCTGCAACGAATGCTTCTTTTAATCCGACGAATAAAAAGATTACTGTGAAAACTAAAATTACCGTCAATAATCCGTCGCGTGCAAGCTGGTTTATATTTTTTCGTATGATTTTTGACTGATCCATTATTGTCTCTATCTTCAGCTCTTTGGGGAATGTGTTTTTCTCCATTTTATCTATTATTTTTTGTCCGTTGTCTTTTAAGTCAAGAATTGAACTTCCTGTTTTTTTGATTACATTTATTGTTATTGCATTTTCAGGACTCGCTCCATCAAGAGAGAAAGTGTTTATTACTTTTCTGTCTTGAGCCATTTCTACGATGTCTGCGACATAGCTTAATTTTATCGTTTGGCCTGAATTTGTAGTGATTGGAATGTCTCGTAGATCTTGTATGTCTGCCAGTTTTCCGTTGGCTTTTATTGTGTATTCGTAGTTTGAAAGCTTGATTGTGCCAAGTGGGAGTGAGAAGTTATTTGCCTTTATAGCGCTATTTATTTGATCTATAGAAACTCCGTAATATTCTAATTTTGCAGGATCGTATACGATTTGTATTTCTGATTTGTCTCCTCCGCTTAATGTAACTTCGCTTGCTCCAGGCAATTTTTTAAGTTCATCTTGAACCATTTCTGCGTATTTCCTTAGGGTGAAACTGTCATATGGGCCTGTTATTACAAGTGTCCAAACCGGAGTACTTGTGAAAGAAACTTCTTTAACGTTTGGATCTGATGCGTCTTGTGGCAATTCGCTTTTTGCTGAGGCTGCAGCCTCTCTAAGCCTGCTTATTGCGTCTTTTATATCTTGATCTGCGTTGAATTCCACTGTTGTTATCGCAAATGAATTAGAGGCGGTTGATGTTATTGTTTTTACTCCGCTTAAATTTTGAATTCTATTCTCTATTTTTTTTACGACCATTTCTTCCATGTCTTCCGGAGATGCTCCAGGGATTGTTACTGTCACAAATCCGTATGGGATTTTTACTTCCGGCATTGATTCTTGTGGAAGTGAAAATAATGAGATTATCCCCCAAATTAAGATTGCTACTACTATTAAAATTGTTACTCGAAAATTTTTTATGAAAAAATTGAGCCATGTTTGCCCGTCTTTTTCCTGATACTTAAGCGTATCCAGGTATAGTGAATCTGTGGATTTATTATTAATTTCCATTGTTCGCTATTGTTCTAGAAATTTTTGTGTAAACATTTTGTCCGTCAATTACTGTTTTTGCACCGTCAACTATAACTCTGTCTTTTGATGTAAGTCCGCTGGAAATTTTTGCGTTGTCTCCAATGATATCTGCAATTTCCACTGTTGTCTTTTTTGCTTTTCCGTCTTCAAGAATGTATACGTATTTTTCTTCTGTCCCGATGATCACTGCATCTAATGGTATGAAAAATGTGTTTGGAGTTGCACTTGTGTTTACTATTGTTATTCTCATTTTTGCATTCTCGTTAACCGAGAACTGGCCTTTTGGAAGCGAGAAAACTATCTTCACTAATTTCGAAACAGGATCGGCCAATGGTGAAATTGTTTTGATTTTTGCAGGAATGTATTTGTCGTCTACTTCGATTTCCGACTGCGTACTTCGTGAAATTCTTTTTGCAGTATCGACGTCGACATAAATTTCGGCAGTGTAATTCTCTGTCCCTATGATTTGTGAGACAGGGGATTGTGGATTTACCATATCTCCTAAATTTGCCGTAATTCCTGCGATAACTCCGTCTGTAGGAGCGCATATGGTAAGTCCGCTTGCTTGAGCCTGCATCATTTCTAAGTTTATTTCTGCAAGTGTTAATTGTGATTCTGCCTGCATTATTGAAAGATAATTTTTTATCTGTGTTCCGAAATAATTTTGTTGGGCAAGTCTTACCGGATCACTTGTTACGTCATTTAATCCAAGTTTTTTTGCTGTGCTTTCTTTTGTTATTTGAAGATTGTCTGCTGTTGTCTCAGATTGATTTAGTTGTATTTGTAGCTGATCTTCTGCAATTTGTGTTCCTGTTTCTGCTGCGTCATATGCGTTATTGGATGTGTCTATTTGTTTTTCAAGATCCGAGATTTTTTTATCTGTGTCTGTTATGGCTGTTGTTAGCGTATTTATCGTATCTTGCTTGATTTGTGGGTCGAGTGATGTATCAGCGCTTGTTCTATCAAGTTGTGTCTGTAGATCTGATTTTGCGCTATCTAGGCTGTCTTTTGTTTGATTTAGGTTGTCTATTACATCTGAAAGTTTTTGTAGATCATTTGAGTTTTTTTCTTGAGTTAGATCTAAAATTTCTCCAAGTAAATTTGCGCCTTCTTCGGCTGTGCTTATGCTGTTGTCCATAGATTGCATGTCCAAATTTGAAGCGTCGTATTGATTTTTTGAGCTATTTAACTGAATTTTAGCTGTATTTGCCGCTACTTGGTTGCTATTTATTGTCTGATTGTAGGATTCCAGCGCTGTATTATAGTTGTTTTGGGCTATTTCAAGTTGGCTTAGGGCCACGTGTTTTGTGTTGTTTGCTCCTCCTATTTCAAAAAGGACAGTGCCTTGGGTTACGGTTTGGCCTTCTTGTACATTTACTTTTGTGATTTGGCCGGTGACTGAAGGGTAGATTTTGATTTGAGTCTCGGATTTGATCGTGGCCATGGCATCTATATAAGATTTTTGATTTTTTTGAACCTGAATCGTGCTTACAAGGGTGCTATCTGAGCTTGTGCTTGCCATGTCTTGCTTATAAGCTGTTCGTGCAACTTTTTTGTTCAAAAGGGAGGTTAGCTTGTCTCTGTATACGTATAGTCCTGCAGCTAATCCAATAATGATGATAAATGAGATGATTTTCTTCATGTTTTTGATGCTTATTTGTACTTAAGAGTCGTGAATTGTCCGCCATTTTGAGGAATTTGTCAAGATTCGGAGGTAATGTGCACACACTTTTTGCACTTTTTTGGGAGAGAAGTAGGCTGAGGGCATGACAAAAATCATGCCAAACACA